>JACQZG010000023.1 GCA_016213935.1 Nitrospirota bacterium | reverse complement strand
GCAAAAAACATGGCGATTTTGCCAGCAGTATTTCTTAAAATAAAGACGCGCTTTATTCTCGGTTTTACATAGGGACTCGAATGTTTTTATATCCATTGACACCAGTATAATTTGGTGCCAAAAGTTTTACAATTACCTAATAATTTATTCCCCCTTTGTTAAAGAGGGGTGAAACTTTTTAAATGAATAAAAAGAAGATTGAAAAGGGCGTAAGGCTTATCCTCGAGGGCATTGGCGAAGATGCCGAGAGGCCCGGGCTAAAGGAGACGCCGAGGCGCATATCGACACTCTATGAGGAGATATTCGCCGGGCTCTCAACGCCGAATGAAGAGATACTCAAACCGATAGAGGGCGAAAGCCATGACGAGCTCGTCCTGCTGAAAGACATCCCTTTCTACTCTGTATGCGAACATCACCTCCTTCCTTTCATAGGCAAAGCGCATGTGGCATATATTCCTTCTGGCGGAAAGATCGTGGGCTTGAGCGAGCTCGCGAAAGCGGTTGAACTCTTTGCCAAAAGGCCGACTGTGCAGGAGCGGCTCACGACACAGCTTGCAAACCTTATAATGGAGAGGCTCAAGCCGAAAGGCGCGATGGTCATAATAGACGCGGAACATCTCTGCCTCTCCATGAGGGGCGTTAAAAAATCAGGGGCAAAGACCGTGACATCGGCAGTCAGAGGAATCTTCAGGACAAAGGATTCAACGAGGCTGGAGCTTCTGGAGCTTATTAAGCAGGATAAATAAGAACAGAGCATAACTTATCATAAGGAGCGATGATATGATAATCACCAAGAAGAAGGATTTTAAAGAATTCCTCGAGAGCATCCGGGATTACAAGAGCTTCTTTCTCATCGGCTGTTCGGAATGCGCATCTCTCTGCGGCACAGGGGGCGAGCCGGAACTCGCGGCCATGAAAGAGGCTCTCGAGGCGGAAGGCAAGAAGGTCACAGGCACGATGCTTCCAAAGACAGGCTGCCAGACGCTTGGAACAAAAATAGAACTTAAAAAGGATAAGGAGGCCTGCGCCGCGGCTGAAGCCATAATCGTAATGTCATGCGGGGCGGGCACGCAGTCCGCAGTGGAGATATTCCCGGATAAACCCGTCTTCCCTTCCAACGACACGCTCTTCTTAGGAAACATGACAAGGTTTCAGATGTTCGACGAAAGATGTTCATTATGCGGCCAGTGCATTCTCGACAAGACCGGAGGCATCTGCCCTGTTACAGCCTGTCCGAAGGGACTGCTCAACGGCCCTTGCGGCGGCACCAATGAAGGCAAATGCGAAGTGAGCCCGGATATCGAGTGCGCATGGGTAAGGATATATAACAGGATGAAGAAGCTCAACAGGCTTGACGACATGAAAAAGCCTCTCCGCCCAAAGAACTGGGCGGCAAGCAGAAAACCGGCTACCCTAATCGCCCGCGAGAAAGAGGAGGTAAAAAAGTGAGTTTTAAAAGCGCTCTTGAATCCGGAAAATTTGTCGTCACCGCTGAAGTGGGCCCTCCGAAGGGCACTGACATAAAGAAGATACTCCATGAGGCAGAGGCGCTCAAAGGAAAGGTTGATGCCTTGAATGTAACCGACAATCAGTCGGCAGTGATGCGCATAAGCTCTGTGTCATTCTGCAAGCTCCTTCTTGAGATGGGGCAGGAACCGATACTCCAGATGACATGCCGCGACAGAAACCGCATCGGGCTTCAGTCAGACCTGTTAGGCGCGAGCATCTTGGGGATTAAGAATGTGCTTTGCATGACAGGCGACCACCCGAACGCTGGCGACCATAAAGAGGCAAAGGCTGTTTATGACATCGAGTCTGTCCAGCTTCTTGAGATAGTAGACTCGCTGAATAACGGCAAGGACATGATGGGGAACGAACTGAAGGGCGCGACAGATTTTTATCAGGGCGCTGTCGTCACTCCGGAGTCTGTCCCTCTTGAGCCGCAGCTTATCAAATTTGAAAAGAAGGTGACCGCGGGCGCGAAGTTCTTTCAGACGCAGGCGATATACGATATCGAAAGGTTCAAGAGCTTTATGGGGCACGCCCGTCAGTTTCCGGTGAAGATACTTGCAGGATTAGTTCTTCTAAAGAGCGCGGGCATGGCGAACTTCATGAACAAGTTTGTCCCGGGGATAAATGTCCCCCAGAACCTGATTGACGAGCTTAAAAACGCTGGCAAAGAGAAAGCCCTTGACGCGGGAATAGATATAATGGCAAGGCACATCAGACAGCTTAGAGATGAGAAGATTTGCGACGGCGTGCACATCATGGCCATAGGCGCGGAGGACAAAGTGCCTGAGATAATGGAACGAGCCGGACTGCTGTAAGCATTAACAACTCCCCTTCTTGGTTAAGGAGGGGATTGGGGTGGTTTATAAGATTAATAAATCAAAGGGCCGGGAATTCCCCGGCCTTTTTTATTTTGCTTTTCAGTCCCCCGATAACCAGCCGCCCTCCCCTTGACTTTAAAGGAAGAGCTCATATTTGTAACCCGCGCCTCTTATTTCGTAAAATAGCGCGTGACTTTTAATTCAATGGCGTTATTCAAGAGATTCCGGGCCTGCCGGCAGGCAGGCCGGAATGACGGAAGAAATTGGAAAGCATGAACAACTTCACTGACTTCTGGCAGCGCATTCCTGAAAACATTGACCCGAAAATATTCGGAATCGGCAATTTTCAGATCCGCTATTACGGATTGATGTATGTCGTTGCCTTCACGATTGCCTACATTCTCATAATGAAGAGAATCAGGGAAGAAGGCATAAGCTTCTCAAAAGAAACGATTCAGGACTCATTTGTCTGGATGATCCTCGGAATAATGCTCGGCGGAAGGCTCGGTTATGTCCTCTTCTACAATTTCAGCTACTATATTTCAAACCCTCTTGAGATATTCCTCCCCTTCAGCTTCAATAACGGCGTAAGGTTCACCGGGCTTGCGGGAATGTCATATCACGGAGGGCTTATCGGAGCGATTACGGCAATGTTCCTCTTCTGCCGCAAAAAGAAGATCAGCTTCTGGCTCTTCTCAGACCTCATCGCGCCCACTGTTCCTCTCGGGTATACATTCGGAAGGATCGGCAATTTTATCAACGGAGAACTTTACGGCCGCGCGACAACAATGCCATGGGGAATGTATTTCCCAATGGACGAGAGCAAATCTCTGAGACATCCTTCTCAATTGTATGAGGCTTTTTTCGAAGGGATTCTCCTATTCATCTTTCTTTGGAAGCTAAGGAGGAGACGCTCATTCAACGGTTTTCTCTCTGCGATGTACCTCATCGGCTACGGCATGGTGAGGTTCTTCATCGAGTTCTTCCGTGAGCCCGACCCTCAGCTCGGATTCATCCTCGGCCCGCTCAGTATGGGGCAGGCGCTCTGCTTTGTCATGATAATATCCGGGGCGGCCATATATTTTACAAGGCGCTGCCGTAAGACATAACATTGAAATGTCTGTTATAATCAAAAAAATCTACAGAAAATATTTTAGTTAACTCAGGAGACAGAATTCATGAACGCGAAAAAGGGCGATGCCGTCAAGGTACACTATATATTAAGAGACGTAAATGATGAAGTGATAGAGTCAACGCATGATTCAGTTCCCCTTAAATTCACGCTTGGAGACAGGCATGTTATTACAGGTTTCGATAACGGGGTAACCGGAATGTGCATCGGCGAAAAAAAGAGAGTTCATATCCCGTTTGCGGATGCTTACGGCCCGTGGAAAAAAGAGAAGGTCTTTGAATTTGACAAAAGCAAAGCTCCCGCGAACTTCGACCCTTTGGTCGGCCAGAGCGTGAAGCTCCACAGGGCAGACGGGACTCCCGTCGTTGTGACAATAACTGAAAGGACCAAGAACGGCTATATGATGGATGCCAATCACCCCCTTGCGGGAAAAGACCTCACATTCGACCTCGAGCTTGTTGAAATAGTATCCAGCCGCAACGAGGAATAATTAAATGTCATCGGTCACTGTCACGGATATAATCAACAAGAAGAAGAGCGGCAAAAAGATAACAATGCTCACGGCATATGACTATCCTTTCGCAAGGATAGTTGATGAGGCTGGCATAGATATTATTCTCGTCGGCGATTCTCTCGGCATGGTCGTGCAGGGGCTTGAAAACACTCTGCCCGTAACAATGGACGAGATGATATACCACACGAAAATGGTATCGAGGGGTGCGCAACGGGCCATGGTGATAGGAGATATGCCCTTCTTGTCTTATCAGGCCGGGACAGCGGACGCCGTGCGCAATGCAGGGAGATTTCTCAAAGAGGCCGGCGCCTCCGCGGTGAAGATAGAAGGCGGCTCCGAGGTCGCGGAGCAGATAAAGGCGATGACAAGATCGGACATCCCCGTGATGGCTCATATCGGCCTCACTCCTCAGTCCATTCACAGAATGGGCGGATACAAGGTGCAGGGAAAGACCGAGGAGTCCGCAGAAAGGCTGATTGAAGAGGCATTGATTGTTGAGGATTCCGGCGCGTTCTCCCTCCTTCTCGAGGCGATACCCATGGGGCTGGCCAAAAAGATAACTGAAAAAATTACGATTCCGACGATCGGCATAGGCGCCGGCCCGCACTGCGACGGGCAAGTTCTCGTCCTTCATGATGTTATTGGATTGTTCGAAAGGTTTGTCCCAAAGTTTGTCAAGAGATACGCAAACATTAAAAATGATGTCCTCGAAGCTCTAACAAGATATAAAGCAGAGATCGAGGACGGCGCATTCCCCTCTGAAAAAGAGAGTTTTAAGTAGAAACTCCACTCTCTTTCCTGCCGTAGTATTTTTCTTATTGATTTATACTTACAAATCTAATATAATTTGTCGTCAAAGGAATACATAAAATTAACCATACGCTTATCTAATTGCAACGTGGAAAGAAGAAGATCAGAACGATACGAACTGGATATAGACGCGGAAATAATCTTCAACGGGCACCGCGCAGCAGGAGTCATCGAGAATTTCTCAGACGGCGGCCTCGGCATACGGTGCGGTGCTAATGAATATCTGAAAGATGCAGGAGAAGGCGCCAGGATAATCGTTGAGTTTATCGTCTTCCATCTCGAGAAAGCAAACTTCAATTGTGAAATGGTATGGCATAAAGAATTCGCCGATCCAGCGCTCGGCAAGGTGCTGCGCATTGGATTGAAATATCTCGACAAGAAAAATATTAATTAACGGCATCCACTGATATACCGTACCGCCATGTTACAGCAGGCGCCTCTCCCTCTCATACCGCTCCATATAAAAAACATCCATTTTCTGATAAGATAGAATCATGCGTATTATCAGGCTGTTGAAGTTATTCATGCTCAGGGTGGCCCCTCTTTCGGCGGCCCTGCTCTTTTTATCCAGCGCCTCACCGGCCGAGGAATTGAAGATCGGCCTCATCCCCGAACAAAATGTATTTAAGCAGATGAAGCGTTATGAGCCGCTTGGAAAATACATAGAAAGCAAAACGGGCATAAAGATCAGGTTTGTCGTCCTCTCGCGATACGGGAATATAATCGATAATTTTAAAAGCATGGACCTCGACGGAGCCTTCTGGGGAAGTTTCACCGGCGCCATGGCTATAAAGAAACTCGGGATAGTTTTTATCGCGCGGCCTGTAGAGTTTGACGGCAAATCCGCGTATCAGGGATATATCTTTGTCAGGAAAGAGAGCAGGATAAACAGTGTGGCGACGATGAAAAATTCCGTGATAGCATTCGTGGACAAGGCAACGAGCGCGGGCTACATATTCCCGATCGCATACTTCAGGGAAAACGGCGTCACCGATATCAACACATACTTCAGGGAGCACTTCTTCTCAGGGAGCCACGACGCGGCCATATACGCTGTCCTTAATAAAGAGGCTGACGTCGGATGCGCCAAAAACACAATCTTCGAGAGGTTGGCCGCCGAAGACCCCTCGGTAAAGAATGACCTTGTGATAATAGCCAAATCTCCTTTCTTTCCTTCAAACGGGATGGGGCTTAGAAATGATATTGACCAGCCTACGAGAGCAAAGCTTCAATCTGTCCTGCTCGATATGGAGAATAGCCCCGAAGGGAAAAAAGTCCTCGATGAATTCGGAGCGGTCAAATTCATCAAAACATCAGAAGATGATTATCTCCCGGTATTTGAAATCGCGAAAAAGGCCGGGCTGAATCTCGCCACATACGACTACACCAATTAATGAAACTTAAGATCATTTTATACCTCGTTATACTCTTTCTTATCTTCCTCGCGGGCGCGTCAATAACAATGTTTTTCATTGCCGACAGCGCGTCCGACATGACGCGCATAATAAAAATGCACCAGGTCGGAGACCTGAGAAAAGAGCTCCTCATAAACCTGCAGTCGGTTCAGTCAAAAATATACATCTATGACAGCCCCACATCAAAAGAGCTGAATGACCTCGTATATGAAGTTATTAGCCTTAATGGAAAGGTACAGGGGTGTTTGGCGTGCCATCATGAGCCGAACATAAACAGCAGGATAATGCTCATCCAGTCGCTCGTAAAGGATTATGAAAGCCATGTGAGCTACTATATTACCGGAAGGACAAGAAGCGGGAAGATCGTGAAGTTTAAGGATGAGTCCATTCTCATAGGAGACCGCATCCTTTCAGTCCTTATGGACATGTCAAACACCGCAAGCCAGAAGCTTGATGCGCTCACTGACAACAGCACCAAAAAGATAAAGAAGATGAAGAACTCCCTCATCCTGACGATCGTCATAACCCTCTTCTTCAGCATAATCGCCGCTTTCAAGCTTATAAGCTCCATAACGAAGCCTGTAAGTAAACTGCTGAACGCGACAAGAAGCATCGCGTCGGGCAATATCGGCACGACAATAACGCATGAGGACAAAACCGAGTTCGGCGAGCTCGCGGAGAACTTCAACTCCATGAGCATAGGGTTGAAAACGAGCTACGACGAACTTCATTCCGAAATCGCCGAACGCATCAAAACGGAGGAAAAACTGCGCGAAAGCGAAGAGAGGTACATGCTCGCCGCCCAGGGCGCGAATGACGGGCTCTGGGACTGGGACCTCATGACGAACAAAGTATATTATTCCCCGCGCTGGAAATCCATGTTGGGTTACGGGGAGAATGAGATCGGAGAGAGTTACACCGAGTGGTTCAGCCGCATCATTCCGCAGGACCGCGAAAAGGTGCAGACAGAGCTTAACGCGCACATTGAAGGCATGTCCGGGCAGTTCCAGAACGAGCACAGGGTCAAGCATAAAGACGGCTCATACAGGTGGATGCTCACGAGAGGGCTTGCGGTCAGGAACCTCTCCGGAAAGGCGTACAGAATGGCGGGTTCCCAGACCGATATCACGGAACGCAAGATAGCGGAAGAGCAGCTTGTGCATGATGCTTTTCACGACGCGCTTACAGGACTGCCGAACCGCGCCCTTTTCATGGATCGACTCGCTCAGGCAATCAGAAGGAAGACGAGGAAGAGCGAAAATCTCATTGCCGTATTATATATAGACATTGACCGCTTCAAGTTCGTAAATGACAGCCTGGGGCATGTTGCCGGCGACCAGCTTCTTTTAAGCGTTTGCCGCTCCTTTCTTGAATGCCTCCGCCCAAGCGACACAGTAGCCCGTTTCGGCGGCGACGAATTCGTCATTCTTATCGAAGAGATCAGCGACACCAACGACGTCAACACACTCATAAAAAGGATGCACGAAAAGGTCTCCATCCCCTATCTTGTGAACGGCAATCAGATATTCATCACGCTCAGCATAGGCATCGCGTTCAGCTACACAAATAACATAGAGCCTGAAAATCTTATCCGCAATGCCGACATTGCCATGTACCACGCGAAGGCCAACGGCCGCAACCGCTCCGAGACATTTAATGAAAGCATGCTGAAGGACGTTATCACCTCGATGAAGATCGAAAGCGATTTAAGGAAGGCGCTTACAAAGGATGAGTTCACCATATACTACCAGCCGCTTCTTTCGCTTAAGGACGACAGGATATACGGGTTGGAGGCGCTCATACGCTGGAACCATCCCGAAAGAGGGATAATCTTCCCTTCGGAATTCATTCCTATTGCCGAAGAGACCGGCCTCATACTGCCCATCGGCAAATGGGTGCTCTCCGAGGCGTGCAGGCAGGCCGCCGAGTGGAACAGGAAATTCAAGATGAGCAGGCCGCTTTCAGTGACAATAAACATCTCGCGAAAGCAGTTCAACACCGATCTCGTAAGAGATATAAAGAGCATTATAATAACTACCGGCATTAACGCTGAGAATGTGATACTTGAGATAACCGAGACCCTGCTGATGGAGAATACCGAAGCAAACGCGCCCCTTCTGAAGAAGCTCAAGGATTTAGGAGTAACGCTTCTTATAGATGATTTTGGAACCGGTTATTCATCGCTGAGCTACCTCCATAACTTCCCGTTCGACGGCCTGAAGATAGACCGCTCCTTTATAAGCACTATCGGCACTGCCGATGAAAAGATAGAGATAATCAGGGCAATCATAACTCTCGCGCAAAACCTTAACCTGTATGTTGTGGCAGAAGGCGTGGAGACAAGCGGCCAACTTGTTAAGATCAGGAATATGGGCTGTGACCACATACAGGGATATCTCTTCGCAAAACCTATGAGCACTATCGATGCGGAAGCATTTCTCACTGACAGGCACACTCACCTTTCATCTCTGAAGAAATTACGCTGATTCTTCCATTCAAAAAGGCTAAAAAACATCCTGCCATGCTTGATTAAGTTGCACATAAGCGCATATTTATTAATTGCGTAAAATTTCACACAAATTTATTCAATAACATACCATCAGCGTTGCAATCTGACGGCACTGCATGGAGGATGCGCATTGTACAAAATAATTTAACGATATTAGTTATATATTTATGTAATTTCAATTTGCTATTATATAAATGGCATTTGATTTGCTTTAATTATGTCTAATCACTTCCGGATAGTAATCATATGCAAATAAGATTGAAATGTTACTTTTCATCTTTCAGTTTTTTTTTCTTCTCTTTTTCAGCGTTTCTTCTTTTTGCACCCGGGCGGATTGAAGCCGCGGTAACTCCGGCAGGCACCGTCATCAGCAACACGGCTTCCGTTGATTATGATATTGCCGGAGAGCCGAAGCCTCCGATAAGCACGCCTCCGACAAACTTTAAAGTGGACCGGAAGCTTGATGTTCTTGTTGACGAAGCAAGTTCAGGCAGGACAGCGGTACTGCCCGGAGATACTGCCTCAGGATGCAATGCGCTTGGGTTCAATATCACAAACGAAGGCAATTCGGCTCAGGACTTCCCCTTAACTCTCAACCAGACAGGCGTTACAGACCCGTTTGGCGGCGCGGACAACTTTAATATTGCGGCGCTCGGAAACTGCAACATGCGCCTTGATGACGGCGACGGCGTATGCGAAGCATCGGCAAGCGACCCCGTCATAACGAAGATAACAAGCCTTGCTCCGGGCGCGACCGTCAGGGTTTGGGTAAGCTGCGATATCCCGTCGGGCAGAGTGGACGGAGACATCGCCGCGGTAACGCTTATCGCATCATTTGCCGAGGGGGGGGGAGGCGCTGACATCACAACCGACGATAACGGAAGCCCGAACAATCCCAATGTTGTAGAGGACGTTTTCTCTGACGGCAACTGCCCCTCCACTGCGACCTCTCCGGGAGGATGCCAGGCGGGAAATGACATAAATTTTGACGGAAGGCACTCTGACACTGATTCGTTCAGGGTTGTCAGCGCCGCTGTCTCGACAGTGAAGTCAGTAACCGTAACGGATCCGCTCGGCGGCTCAGAGCCTGTCCCCGGCGCTGTGCTCACCTACATTCTCGTTGTCACAGCGGCAGGCTCGGCAACGGCAGAAAATGTCGTTATAACTGACTCCATACCTGCAAACACGACTTACAAGCCCGGCTCTCTAACGCTTGATACAGTGGTTCTCACTGACGCATCTGACGCTGACGAAGGCGATGCGGGCGCCTCGACACCGGGCGCCGTAACAGTAAGGCTTGGGGATCTTACTTCTTCATCCCCTGAGCGTACAGTAACTTTTAAGGTAACGATAAATTAGCCACTCTGCTGTACATACAGGGAGCGAAATCAGGGGAATTTAAAATAATTAGGAGGTGCTTTAATGACAAGGAACCCATCAAAGGAGGTAATTAAAATGACAAAAAAAGTATTGACTGTTTTATCCCTGCTGCTGCTGTTTCTCTCTTTTCAGGCGATAGCAGCCGACAAAGACGGCATTGAGCTTAAGGCAGTGTCCGAGGTCGACATGATCATCAAAAACGAACAGGGTAAGGAAGAGGTTATCCGGGTGGCAGCGGCCGAGGCAGAAGTCAAACCGGGCGACACTGTCATCTTCACGACATATTACTCTAACAAGGGGAAAGAAACTGCTTCCGACATAGTAATTAACAACCCTATGCCTGAAAACATGCTCTACATAGGCGGCAGCGCATCAGGCAAAGACACAGTTATCACATTCTCTATTGACAAAGGCAAGACATATAACACACCTGACAAATTAAAGGTGACCGGTAAAGACGGAAAAGAGAGAACTGCAGAGCCTTCAGAATATACAAACATACGCTGGGCCATGAAGAAAGATATAAAACCCGGTGAAGAGGGATTTGTCGTATTTAAGGCTAAAGTCGAATAAATAATACTTGCGAGCGTTAAGACAGAAACACTTTAAATCATAAATAGTAAGGAGGTGCTGATGGAGCAGACAAAGAAAAATAAAATAGGGAGGTGTTAACGAAGAATCAAAAGACCAAAGCAGCAAAATGAAACAAAAAACTGCAACGAGAAGCAAAAAACTAAAAGGAGGAACAAACGAAATGAAAACAGGTCTAACAACAAGATTGCTGCTTATGCTCCTGATCGGAGTATTTGCAGTCATGGCGCCGCAGTGGGCCGGTGCATCAACTGCGCCATGTACAACGATCACCAACAAGGCAACTCTCAACTATTCAGTAGGCGGAGTAGGCCAGCCTGCTATAGACAGTAATGAAACCACTTTTAATGTAGGCGTCAAGGTCATTGTTGTTGTGACAAATAATGACGGCGCCCATGTTACTGTTGTTCCGGGCACCACCAAAACAGCTCTGAAATTCACAGTTGTAAATAACGGTAATGCAGTGCAGGATTATGACCTCACTTATACAGCTCAAGTAGGTGGCGCGGCCCCTTATGGCGGCACTGACACTTTTAACGGTACAACAATAGCAATTTACGATGACACAGGCGGCACAGTTGGCAGCTTTGACGGTACTGACGCTGACATTACAGCCACTCCGGTTCTTAATAATGTTCCGGCTGATGGCGGCTCAAGAGTTGTCTACATAGTCTATACCCCGTCAGATCTGGCTGAGGCTAATGGAGCAATAGCAGCCTATATCCTTACAGCCACGAGCAAGTGGGCCGATGATACTGCCATTACTTATGCCAGTGGAACAGCACCAACTTTTGCACAGGCAGGCGGCTCATGTAATGGCGCTAAGACTATTTCTGTAGTTGCCGGAGACGGAGACGGCCCCGGCGGTGAGGGAGACAAGGACGGCGCGCATTCTGATGACGGCGCATACGAAGTATCCTCTGCCATCATTGACGTAACAAAGAGCCAATCTGTTATCTGGGACCCGATCAACTATAACAGCACTCCCAAATACCTCCCGAGCGCAATTGTTGAGTATTCGATTGCAATCGCTAATACCGGCGGCGCTGTAGCAACGCTCACAACTATCACTGACGCGCTTCAGACAGCAAATCTCACACTGGTGACTGCTTTCAAAGATGGCGGCCTCGGCACCGCTACACCAACATCTTCAACAGGCAAGGCGTTTGTTGTTACCTGTTCTGCCGCCTGCGGCACCAGGGCATGCGAATCAGCGGGATATGCCTTTACCTCTGCAAGTGACGCTGACGGTATTGAGTATGCATCGCCAACAATAACAGCCACTATGGCAACTGTGCTTCCAAGTGAGGATTCCGGAGCCTGCCCGGTTGGTCAGCTTGACGCAACTACAGGCTTAGTGACGATAAAGTTCCAGGCAACGATCAATTAAGGCAGCAGAGACGAATCTGCATTACGCGGATTTGATTCAATGATTTTATTATGCTGATACATCATCTGACAGAGTACGCAGATCAGGACAGGCTGGCCGGTTCATCCCGGCCGGCCCGTTTCTGCATGCCTTCCGCGCCTGAAAGAGAACCGCGCAGAAGGCATACAAAGGCGAGGATTATTCTTGCGTCCATGCTCATGTTTATCCTGATGCTTCTGGCTCCGATTGCCGTTCATGCAGTCCCAGTCGGCACAGAGATAACTAATACTGCCCTTGCAACCTACGGAGTCGGGAGTGTGATCAACATAACCTCGCCGTCAAACACAGTAACCACGGTTACTGTTGCCGTGCGTACCCCGTCAGTGCTCGAATTTCTCAAATACGCCCCTGATAATCCATCTGCTGAATATGTCAATACGGCAGTGACTGACCTGAGCACGAGCGGCCTCGATCCCGGCCCCTTCACTCCTCTGTCTCCGCCCGTTCCTTTCGGAAGCGTTACGCCTGTTGACCTTAATACGCCGGTGCCGCTTGTTCCAGTCAACGTTTACCACATAGGGGAGCCTTTCTTTATCCGCCTCACTGACAGGGACCAGAATCTCGACAACCTCGTGAGAGAGACCGTACTTGTGAGGATAACAATAGATGACACGGGCGACAGTGAACTAATCCGCCTTACCGAAACAGGGCCGGGCACGGGCATATTCGCGGGATACATTTATTCTGACGGAAATGCCTCGGCAACCCTCAATAACGGCTCGCTCTCTGTAACAGTAAATTCATCAATCAGCGGTTCTTACACCGATGTAGTGGACGGGTCAGACACCTCGGCGGATGCGGCGCTTGTCGACCCGTTTGGAATAATCTTTGACAGCGGTACCGGCCTGCCGGTGGACGGCGCAATCGTAACGCTGATTAACAATTCGACAGGCCTGCCGGCAAGCGTATTTTATGAGGACGGCGTGACTCCCTACCCCAGCACGGTTACATCCGGAGACACGGCAATGTCATTTCTTTCGGGAGGATACAGATTCCAGTCAGTAGCTCCGGGCAGCTACCGCATTGAAGTAACTCCGCCTGCCGGGTACGCATTCCCGTCAGCCGTTGCGACTATCATTCTCCAGTCGCTTCCCGGCGCGCCGTTTAATATCGTCACAGGCTCGCGCGGGGAAGTATTCCCTCTCGCTCCGGGCCCCGCGCTTGAAATTGATATTCCGCTTGACCCGTCTTCAGGCGGGCTCTGGCTCGTAAAATCGGCGTCAAAGAGCGTTGTCTCCATTGGAGACTTCCTCCAGTACATAATTGATTTTGAGAATAATATCTCTTCTCCCATAAACGATGCTGTCATCGAAGACCATCTCCCCATCGGATTCCGCTATCAGCCCGGCTCTCTCACCATTGACGGGATAAGCGTTGCCGACCCGGAAATCTCATCTGACGAAAGGACTCTTTTGATAGATGCCGGCGATATCCCTTCCGCCTCTGCTCTGAAGATCAAATATGTCGTCGAGGTCGCCGCCGGGGCAAGGCCAGGAAAGGCCGTAAACCATGCTTATTTGGAATCAGCCTCAGGATACACCTCAAACACGGCATCCGCAGAGGTTCAGGTGAAAGAAGACCTTCTCAGGAGAAAGAGTTTGATCATAGGGCGCGTAATTGCCGATAACTGCGAAGACAAAAAGCAGGATGATAATGACGGCGTTCAGGGAATAAGGATATATCTCGAGGACGGCACTTACGCTCTGACTGATGAGGAAGGTAAATTCCATTTCGAAGGAGTTAACCCGGGCGCGCATGTGGTCCAGCTTGACCTCGAAAGCCTGCCTGAAAAATACTGGGTCGTCCCGTGCGAGGAGAACAGCCGTTTCGCGGGCCGCTCCTTCTCGCAGTTTGTTGACCTGCGGGGCGGGACCATGTGGAGGGCTGACTTCCATCTCGCGGTCAAGCCGGCGCCTATCGAACCGAGGGAAAAGGCAGCAATTGAATTAATGAGCGCATTGGCGGATGCCCAATGCGAAACCCTGAATGAGCCATGCAAGGATAAGGTGGAATATGAAGTGCTCATCCGCACAGGGAATATCCCCCTTAAGAACCTGAGGCTCTCGGTAATGCTCCCGGACAATATCAACTACATAAAAGAAACCAGTCATCTTGGCGGTAATCCTCTTCATGACCCTTTTGAGATGGAAAATGTTCTTACGTATCGCATGGGAGATGCGGATGCCAACTGGGAAGGCAGGATAAAGCTCAGCGCGGAAATTCCCTCCGGGAAAAACGAAGGTGAGTTTACGACAAAGGCGCTGCTGACTTTTGATACACAGGGAACAAAAAATAACAGAACGCCTTTAGTGGACAACATTCTGACAAGGGTCATGAAAAGCGAAAACATGGCCATGCCTCCCATTGTCCTGCGTCCGCACTTTAAATCCGGAAGCGCTGTCCTGAGCAACGAGGACAAAGCACAGATGGACGGACTGATTAACAAGCTCAGGGATTTCAAAATAATAAACATGCATGTCACAGGACATACTGATTCACAGCAGATAAGCAAGGGGCTCATTAAGACATACGCTGACAACTATAAACTCTCTTTTGCCAGGGCGCAGAGCGTCGCTGAATATCTCTCCCGGCACATGGGACTTTCTTCTTCACAGGTAATAATTGACGGCAAGGGGCCTGATGAGCCTGTTGCAGGCAATGAAACCAGTGAAGGGATGGCACAGAACAGGCGTGTCGAACTCAATATTAAAGCTGAAAAAAGCAATACATGGCATGAATTAAAAAATATAAAAGACAGAAGCGGAGAGAAGACGGTTGATATAAATGAAAAGACGCCATATGAGAAACAGGATACAACTCCGGCAGATGAAAAAAAGATTGATAAAAAAGCCATGCCTGAATTTGACTGGATGTGGCTGAATAATGCGGAACCCGGCCTGTCCTTTATATGGCCGCCTGAAGATTTTCATCCACCTATTCCAAGCATAAGGATTGCTGTGAAACATAACCCCGGCAAAAAACTTACCCTTCTCTTAAACGGTAAAGAAGTAGAACCACTTTATCTTGACGGGACGACCAGGAGAAGCGACAACAAGGTGGCCGTAAGCCTGTGGATAGGAATTAACCTGATAGACGGGGAGAACCTGTTTGAGGCGTTGGAATATAATCCGGATGGAACTGAAAGCAGCAGGACATTAAGAAAGATACATTATTCCGGCCCTCCGGTAATGGCCGCACTGGTCTCGGAAAAATCCAGGCTCACAGCTGACGGGATTAAGCCTGTTGTAATAGCCGTCCGCCTGACAGACAGGGATGGATATCCGGCAAGAGAGGGAGTAGTCGGCGAATACAGTATCGATCTGCCCTATATGCCCCTTCGGAAGACGGATGAACTGCAGAAGAATCCGCTTATGATGTCCAATGACGAGAGATTAAATTTTGTGGTTGGAGAAGACGGAATTGCTCTTATTGAGCTTATGCCCACATCTCAGACCGGGGAGGTTTCACTCAGGTTTAATTTTATCAGCGATGAAAACGTTGTTAATGCGTGGCTTTCTCCTGAAGAACGCGACTGGATACTCGTAGGCCTTGCGGAAGGAACGCTCGGATACAACACGGTCTCGGGCAACATGGAGAACCTCACAGAATCCGACGTTAAAGACAACCTGTATAGAGACGGCCGCGTGGCCTTCTTCGCGAAAGGAAAGATAAAATGCAATTGGCTTCTTACCATCGCGTATGATTCAGAAAAAGAGAGGGATGAGAAGCGCGGCAGCCTTTTCAGCACTATTGACCCTGACACCTACTACACTCTGTACGGCGATGCCACTGAACAGAGATATGACGCCGCAAGCTCGGAAAAACTCTATCTCAAAATTGAACGCAACAGATTCTACGCCCTCTTCGGCGACTATAACACCGGCCTCACTGTGACCGAGCTTTCAAGGTACAGCAGGAGCTTCACGGGCATAAAAACCGAGATGCAGGCGGAAGGATACGAGTTAAGCCTTTTTGCCGCTGACACAAATCAGGGATTTATCAGGGACGAGATACCCGGGGACGGCACATCGGGGCTTTATCATCTCTCGCGTAATGACATTGTCTATAATTCTGAAAAAATAATCATCGAGACGCGCGACCGCTTCAGGAGCGAGATTATAATTGAAACGCGCCAGCTCTCCCGCCATATCGACTATAACATCGACTACGAAACCGGCGCCCTCCTCTTCAAGGAGCCCGTCTTCAGCAAAGATCAGAACATGAACCCGGTTTATATTGTCGTTAATTATGAATACAGCGACCCTGACAGAGGAAACGGCTACAATTACGGCGGCAGGGGAGCGCTCAAGTTCATAAAGGGAAAAATCGAGACAGGCGCGACATACATCCATGAGGGAAAAGAGGGAAGCGAAGGCGACCTTTACGGCGCTGACGTGACGCTCAATATTACCCGGAATACGGTTTTAAAGGCGGAATACGCTTCATCTCGCACGGAAAATCTCGACACAGATAAAACCGCTGACGCGTACCTTGCCAGTTTGACGCATGTTTCAGGCAAGGCAAACGGCTCTCTCTATTACCGTGAATTGGGCGAAGGCTTCGGCCTTGACCAGCAGAACGGAGGAGAGATAGGCACGAGAAAATTCGGCGCTGATGCAAGGTATATGCTGAGCGAAAGGCTGAGCATCAGGGGACAGGCATACAGGCAGGAGGAGAGCGCGTCGGGAACCGAACGCGACTTTGCCGAGATCGGCTCGGATTATACCGGAACAACTTTTGGAATAAGAAGCGCTCTCAGGCAGGTGGAGGACAGGCTTTCAGACGGGACCACGAACAGGTTGGTGCAGGCCGCGCTTGGCGGAACCGTTTCGATGTTTAACAGCAGACTCATGCTGAGGGCTGACCGGGAGCAGTCGATTGGCGGAGACGATGAGAGCATAGACTTTCCGACAAAGACAATCCTTGGCGCTGACTACCTGCTCTCGCCCCCTGTTACGCTTTTTGCTGAACATGAATTCACAGAAGGAGAGAACATTGATACGGAAAATTCAAGGGCTGGCATGAGGGCAAGGCCGTGGAACGGAGGCAGCCTTAATACAGTGCTCACGCGGCAAAATGCCAAAGACGGCACCCGCGTCTTTGCGACAATGGGCCTTCTGCAGACATGGAAATATAACGGGAAGTGGAGCTTTGACGGAGGGTTTGACCACAGCAGAACAATAGCGGATGACGGCGGCGCGACTCTGCCTTCATTGTTATCGGGCGAAGACTTCTCATCTGTTTCGCTCGGCGCGTCATACCTCGAAGAAAAGTGGTCATGGAACTGGCGCGGCGAAGCCCGCTATTCAGACACTGAAGAGAGGTACGGCCTGCTCACAGGCATTTACGGAGAGGTGAGCAAAGGCCTCGGCATGTCGGCAAGCCTGCAGATGTTTACATCGGAAACGGATTACGGGTCCAAGACTCTTTCAGGAGATATCCGCCTCGGCGCCGCCTACCGCCCGCGCAACACGAGATGGATTGTGCTTGACAGGCTCGACCTTTATTTTGACGAGCAGGACGGGCCTGACACTGACTACAGCAGCTGGAAGATAGTGAATAACATGAACGCAAACTACAAGCCGGACAGGGAGAACCAGATAGCATTCCATTACGGGGCAAAGTATGTCAGGGATACTTTTGACGGCATTTCTTACAGCGGTTTTACTGACCTTATCGGAATAGAAGCGCGCCATGACGTAACGAGGCGCTGGGATATAGGAGCGCACGGCAGCCTCCTTCATTCATGGAATTCAGATATGTACGATTACGGCGCCGGCGCTTCCATAGGATGCAGTATAGTCAAAAACGCATGGGTAAGCCTCGGTTACAACTTTACCGGATTTATTGACAGGGATTTTTCAAACGGGAAATACACGGCGAAAGGGCCTTACATACAGTTCCGCCTGAAGTTTGATCAATACAGCATGAAGGATATTGCAAAGGGTTTATCAAAGAATGGCGGAGCTGATTACGAATGAGGGCGGATATCCGCAAATGAAAATCATCATTCAAAAACTTAAAAACTCATCTGTAAAAATGCGGATCGCGGCGGCGTTTGCCCTGTTCGCCGCATTATTCGGGATAAGAGCTTATGTTTATGCTCACAGCGTGGCGCAGATACAGACCACAAAATATTTCTCGCCCGAAACCGTGCAGATGCTTATAGACCGCGCCAACGAGGGAACCCCGGGACTATTTGTGGGCGATACAATAAGTTATATTATTCAGTTTTCACCTGTGGAAAACGGCGCGGTCGAGGGCGTTAACGGATATGTGACTGATTACATTCCGCCCGGAGCCGAGGTCATAGGCGCCTGGATAGTTGACAAAGACGGCTCTGGGAATTATTACCCTGTCTCTCCGGGACTGCCGGGTGGGATAGACTACGGATACGGCAACAGGGGACTGAATACCTATACCGGGCCGTTTGCTGACGGTTTTTACGACACAACCGGCCGTTGTAATCCAACGACAAATGTTGTTGACACATATAACTCTTCAACAACATGGACAGCTCCTTCTGATGTAACATCCGTTACAGTTGAGGCATGGGGCGGCGGAGGCGGCGGAGGCGGAACTTCCGGAACATCAGGAGGCAGTGGAGGAGGCGGGG
>JACQZG010000062.1 GCA_016213935.1 Nitrospirota bacterium | reverse complement strand
TATTCGGCATATTCTTTTTTCATATAAATACCACCTTTGACAGCCTTGACGTTGATCAGATGGCAAGGCTGAAGGAGGAGGACTGAAAAGACAGTTAAGAGTTATGAGTAAAAAACAATTCATCACACATTACAAAATACGTTTATTGGCAATGTGTCATTCCCGCGAAAGCGGGAATCCAGAGGAAAAGGTGCTGGATGCCCGATTAAGACCTTCGGGCATGACAGTTCATGGAGAGATAGTTTCATGCTGTTAATTTTATTACTCGTCCCTCTTTTTGCCGCAGTGATACTGGCGTTTGTCGGAGACAGAAAGTTTGCGCCTGAGATAAACATCATCGGCTCTGCGGCTACTTTCGCGGCAGGCGCGGGGCTTTCGCTGCAAGTCTATGAACAGGGGCCGATGCTGGCAGGCGGGAAATTCTTTTTTGTCGACGCCTTCAATGTCTATCTATCCGTGCTGACATCATTTGTTTCAATGACTACAGCCATATTCAGCAGGAGATATATGAGGCTTGAGAGGGAGCACGGCCGCGTGGGGCATGTAGGCATGCGGTTCTATCACGCCATGTTCCAGCTCTTTATCTTTGCCATGCTCCTATGCCTTTTAACTAATAATATCGGAGTGCTCTGGATAGCAATGGAGCTTGCCACGCTTTCAACAGTTCTTCTCGTTTCGCTTTACAGGACTCCCTCTGCAATCGAGGCGGCATGGAAATATTTCATACTCTGCGGCGTAGGTATTGCGCAGGCGCTCTTCGGCACAGTGCTTCTCTACTTTGCCGCTGAGAAGGTCCTCGGCGAAGGCGGAGAGGCGCTTCTGTGGACGAACTTAAATAAAGTAAGCGGGAGCCTTGAACCCACCGTGCTTTCATTGGCATTCGTATTTCTCATGGTCGGCTACGGCACAAAGGTGGGGCTTGTGCCGCTTCATAACTGGCTTCCTGACGCGCACAGCGAAGGGCCTACGCCTATATCAGCGGTGCTGTCGGGACTTTTGCTGAACATAGCCCTTTACGCCCTTGTGAGGTGCAAGGTGCTCGTTGACGGCTCCACAGGCACGCATCACGCGGGGAATATAATGATGGGCTTCGGCATCATTTCCATACTCGTTGCCGCATTCTCTCTCCTGCGGCAGAAGGATATAAAACGGATGTTCTCCTATTCATCCATCGAACACATGGGCATAGCAACCTTTGCCTTCGGCCTCGGGGGGCCAATCGCCACATTCGGCGCGCTTCTTCATATGCTCGTGCACAGCCTCGCAAAATCAGCCATATTCTTTACGGCGGGCCATGCATCGCAGATGCACCGGACACAGGATATGGATAAGATTACGGGGTTATTCAAAGGCAACCCCCTTGTGGGATGGGGGCTGATGTTCGGCGTGATGGCAATCGCAGGGATGCCGCCGTTCGGGGTCTTTATGAGCGAATTTCTTATATTGACGGCGACAATTAAAGAAGCGCCTTGGATGACGCCTTTTTTGCTTTTGGGGCTTGGCGTCGCATTCGCCGCTCTCTTCAGAAGGGTTCAGCCTATGGTTGCCGGCGGCTTACCTCCTCACCAAAGGCCGATAAAGGCGGCGCATCTTCCCGTTATGCTGCATATGGCATTGGTGCTTATGCTCGGAGTTTATATGCCTGAGTTTCTCAATAACTGGCTTCATGTTGCCGCGGAGCTTCTGAAATGAGTGTGCTTATAGATGCCATAACACCTGTCCTCGGCTCTGACTTCAGACGCGATGAAGGACTGCATCCGTCTTCGATTGTTTCCTATATTGTTTCGAGGGAGAAATTTGCAGAAGCCTCAAAGGCGATGAAGAAGGCTCATGCTCTGCTTGCCGCTGAATGGGCGGCTGATGAGACGCTCTTTGGCAGGGGCTTCGGGATATATGCCTGTTACAGATGGGGAGCGGAATATTTGATTATAAAGACAGAAGCGCCGCTTGATGATGCGAATTTCCCAAGCCTTACAAAGAATTTTTTGCCCGCGTATCGTTTTGAAAGACAGATTCACAGCCTAATGGGCGTAACCCCTGCCGGGCATCCCGATTTAAGGCCGTGGATAAAATTTGAGGATTGGCCTGAAGACGCATGGCCGCTCAGAAAATCCTTTGACGCTTCAAAACCCATGCCGCGCGTCTTCGGCGAATATAAATTCGTGAGGGCTGAGGGCGAAGGGGTTTATGAAATACCTGTTGGCCCTGTGCATGCGGGAATTATCGAGCCGGGTCATTTCCGTTTTCAGGCGGTTGGAGAGGATATCCTCAATCTCGAAGAGAGGCTCGGATATGTCCACAAGGGGATAGAGAAGAGATTTGAATCGCTTTCATGGCATGAAGGCTCAAGGCTCGCGGGGCGTGTTTCCGGCGACACAACCATTGCGCACAGTCTTGCTTATTGCATGGCTTTGGAGACGATGACAGGATGCAAAGTGCCTGAACGGGCGCAGTGGCTTCGCGCCCTCTTTCTTGAAAGAGAGCGTATCGCAAATCATCTCGGAGATTTAGGAGCTATATGCAATGACGCGGCATTCGCCTTTATGCTTTATCAGATGTCGAGGCTCAGGGAGATAATGTTGCGCACAAATCACAAATTGTTCGGGCACAGGTTTATGATGGACAGGATAATTCCCGGAGGTGTGACGGTTGATATTGATTCAGAGGGTAAAGAATTAATACTTGAAGAATTAAGAAAACTTTTGAAAGAGTTTAACAAGCTTGTGATAATCTATGATGAAAATTCATCACTTGAAGACAGGGTGCGCGACACGGGCATTCTCATCCCTGATAAAGCGAGAGATATCTGCGCTGTCGGGATTGTCGCAAGGGCAAGCGGATTGAACCTCGACTGCCGGACGCAAAATCCTTTCCCGCCTTATGACCGCGTTGAGGTGAATGTGCCGGTGCTGATCTCAGGCGATGTGCACGCGAGGGCATGGGTGCGTGTCGAAGAAGTGAGGGAATCAATACGGATCATACGCAGGATACTTGAGACACTTCCTTCAGGCGGGATATCCGCTGAGTGCGGCATTCCTTCGCCTGATGCGTCAGGCTTTTCCGCTGTTGAGGGATGGCGCGGAGAAATAATTTACTGGCTTCAGGCAGGGCCGGATGGCGGGATCAACAGATGTATGGCAAGAGACCCTTCGAGCGTCAACTGGCTGGGGCTTGAGCAGGCTGTGCTCGGCAACATCGTGCCTGACTTTCCGCTCTGCAACAAGAGCTTCAATCAATCATATTCAGGACATGATCTGTGAAGCAGGAGTTAGGGAATAGGGATTAGTGAAAAAAATCATGAAGAGATTTCAAGCAGACATGAAATGATAAGGATACTTAAGCAGATAATTAGGACTGGAATTGTAACAGAAGAGCTTCCGCCTGAGGTTGATGCAGAGATTACGGAGACTGGGGCAAAACTGGAAGAAGCCATAAAGAAGCGTTTCAGAAGAAGCCTTACGATAAGGCAGGTAGACGCAGGCTCCTGCAACGGATGCGAGCTTGAGATACACGCGATAAATAATCCTATCTACAACTGTGAGAGATTCGGTATCCACTTCACCGCCTCGCCAAGGTTTGCGGATATGCTCCTTGTTACAGGGCCTGTGACGAGGAACATGGAGATAGCCCTCCACAGAACCTATAATTCAACGCCCTCTCCAAAATTCGTGGTTGCTGTCGGTGACTGCGGATGCAGCGGCGGCATTTTCGGAGAGAGCTATGCATCCATCGGCAGCGTTGATAAAGTCATCCCCGTAGATGCTTATATTCCCGGCTGCCCGCCGACTCCGGCTGCTATTCTCAATGGGATACTCAAGGCTGTAGGGGAGAGATAAGTTTATTTCAGATTGTTTAAGGAGGGATTGGGGGCAGGATGAAGCACTATCGCAAGGAACTCTGGTTCAATGTGCCAACAAGGCGCGCGTTTATAAATATTACTTCTCAAGTGGAAGAATGTTTGCGTGAGAGCGGGATTAAGGAAGGCCTGCTTCTCTGCAACGCCATGCACATAACGGCATCTGTCTTTATCAATGACGATGAATCCGGCCTTCATCATGATTATGAGAAATGGCTTGAGCATCTCGCTCCGCATGAGCCGGTCTCACAATATCTGCATAACCGAACAGGCGAGGACAACGGCGACGCCCATCTTAAAAGACAGGTGATGGGAAGAGAGGTTGTTGTCGCAATTACAGACGGGAAACTCGATTTCGGCACTTGGGAGCGCATCTTCTACGGCGAGTTTGACGGAAGGAGAAAGAAGCGCGTGCTTGTAAAGATAATCGGGGAATGATCACCACTCCATAAGTTCAAGGTGCTTGCGGAGGATGGATACTGTCCTGAACTTCTCGATTATGAGCGAGCGCTTCAGCCCGCAGCAGATATATTTTATGAAGTCCGGCTGTTTCGCATAGTGTTTCGCCCCGCCTAAAGAGTCATAAAGGACCCGCACAAGGTCTATAATGTCATTCTGCTTATTCTCGCTTTTGGTCGCTTCCCAGTGGTAAAAGTCCAGTATCTTCACTTCGAATGAGAGGCCAAACCTCTTTATCATTATGTTGTCGAGATGGAGGTCTCCGTGATATTCATTGTATTGATGTATCTGCTCTATCCCCTTTGCGAGGATATGGAGGAGATGGACCGCCTCAAAAGGGTGGAGCCGTTTGCCCGGGAGCTTCTTGAGGAATTCGGAAAGCACCTCTCCTTCGACATATTCGGATATCAGGGCAGTGATCGAGGCCTTCTTGTATGTAAATCTCTCCCCGGTGTGATACTTAATCAGCATCGGGCAGTGGCGAAGCTTATGGAGCTTCTTCGCGTAGCGCATTGAAGTCTTTCTCCTCGGGTTGCGCTTGGGGTAAAAGAGTTTCGCAGTCCTCTCGATCCCCGTCTGGATCTCGGCGATCTTGTATGCCTCGCCTTCCCACCCCTCTCCGAGTTTTGAGATTATCCTGTATTTGCCGGCGATTATGAATCCCGGCGGAAGATTGAATGAATCAATGGATTTCATGGCCTTGGATTTATGAAGTATAAACATTTTTGCCTTTTATGGGCAAACATTATTTGAAAACGCCTTTCTTGACTTTTCTTAAAGCTTATAAGTTATAATCACCTACGTTGTTCAGGCGCCCTTTAGGGGCTTAATGGGGAATCCAGTGAGATGCTGGAGCGGACCCGCCGCTGTAATCCTGATTCCGGACAGATCCGGAATAAATGCCTTTGCCTATTACGCCACTTTCTCCTCTTTCGGGGAAGGGAAGGCAGGCAGGGGCCGGGAGAGCCAGAAGACCGGCCTGAACATACCTCACTTATGAAGCCTTCGCGGCAAGAGGCTGTGAGGATAAAGGTTATTTTGGCTTTTATCCCCCTGCTTTCTTTCTGAAGGCAGGGGATTTTTTATGAACTATAGAGCAAATGTAATAGGGTTTAGGGTGCATGGTATAAAACAAAATAGAGCCAGGCTTCTGTTTTTTATGCTTTCACTCTTAACTCTTAACTTTTCATTCTTAACTGCTGTCGGCGCAGAGGCGCCAAAGCGCATCATCTCACTCTCGCCAAGCACCACAGAGATACTCTTTGCCGCAGGGCTTGGAGACAATATCGCGGGAGTAACGACATTCTGCGATTATCCAGAGGAGGCAAAGCTCAAGGACAAAATAGGCGGCATGTCAAACCCCTCGCTTGAAGCGGTAGTCTCTCTGAAGCCTGACATCGTGATCGTAACCACAGACGGAAATCCCGAAGAGTTTGAGAGGCGGCTCAGGTCAATAGGCATAAAGACATATATATTCCGCGCCCGGACGATCCCCGAGCTTGCGGGAGGCATACGGGATATGGGCGAGGCTCTTGATGAGAAAGAGCGTTTCGATGCGCTTGCGGCAGAGATCGAGGCAGGCATAGACAAGATAAAATCAGAGAGAAAGACAAGGAAAGAGAAGGTGCTCTTCATAATATGGCCTGAACCATTGGTAGTGGCCGGCCCGCGCACTGAAATTGACGATGCCATTAACATGCTCGGAGCACAAAATATAGCAGGCACCGCGGTGACTGAATACCCGAAATACTCTCTCGAAGAGATTATCAGGCAGTCGCCGGATATCATTTTTATCGGAGCGGGCAAGGGCATGGACAGTGTATCGGGCGGCCTGCTTAACAGGCTTTCGAACCTGAAGGCCGTGAAGGAGAAGAAGGTCTTTTTTGTGAGCGACCACCTCTACAGGCTCGGGCCGAGGGTTATAAAGGGGTTGGAGGAATTAGAGATGCATTTAAACAAATAATTAAGTTATAAAGTGACAACATTTTATAAAAAGACAGTAACCAGTTTGACAACATGAAATTAAAATTAGTACTCATAACATTCATTTCAGCGGCTGTCTTTCTATTCGCTCTCTTTATAGGGCCTGAGCCGATGAGCCCGTTCAATATGAGCGGAATCGAGAAAGAGATAATCTTTTCAATAAGGCTGCCGAGGGTTCTCGTCTCTCTCTTTATGGGAATGGCGCTCGGCGCGTCAGGCGCGGTGCTTCAGGGGATATTGAGAAATCCGCTCGCAGACCCTTACATTCTCGGCATATCAAGCGGCGCCGCGCTTACGGCGGCATTCGGGATAATAACAGGGCTCTCTCTCTTCGGCATATTTACCGTGCCGCTCCTCGCGTTTATCGGAGCGGTGATTGCCGGAATCTTCGTGGGAGCCATGGGCTGGAAGCGCGGAGGCTTCTGGCCAGAGAGGCTTTTGCTTGCGGGCGTGGGCCTCGGTTTTCTCTTTTCCTCTTTGTTGATGCTCATACTCAGCATATCAAGCGACGCGAAGCTCAAGCGTGCCGCCCTCTGGATGTTCGGAGACCTTTCGCTTGCGGATTGGAGCATTATTCCATTCGGGTTTATATTCATAGCCGCGGGGATTGCTGTTTCATTGTCAAAGGCAAAGGCGCTCAATGCTCTCATGCTTGGCGATGACCTTGCGCACAGCCTCGGATTCTCTCCCAAGAGAGAGAGGTTTATTCTCTTTATCTCAGTGGGGCTAATGACCGCAGCGTCCGTCTCTTTGGGCGGAATGGTGGGGTTCATAGGGCTTCTGATTCCGCATACAGGCAGGTTCATTGCAGGTTCTGACAGCAGGGCGCTCATCCCCGTTTCCGCGCTCGGGGGCGGGATGCTCCTCTGCATAGCCGATCTCATCGGAAAATCGGTCTTGTCCCCGGTTGAACTTCCCGCCGGAATAATCACGGCCGTCCTCGGCGCGCCGTATTTTCTTTACCTTCTCAGGAGGAGAGATGTCCTCGGCGCCTGAAGTTCACATGCTTGATTTCAATGACGCGGCCTTTTCTTACGATAAGCATATGCCGTTTATACGGGGGGTATCTTTTTCCGTGGATAACGGGGAGTTCATAGGCCTTCTCGGCGCGAACGGCTCGGGCAAGTCAACGATACTTAAACTCGCGGGCGGCATTCTTAAGGCATCGGCAGGAGAGGTGAAGCTCTGGGGCAAACCAATAGCGTCATACGGCAACAGGGACAGGGCAAAACTCCTAAGTTATCTGCCGCAGATGCTTGATACGGGAATCCCGTTTACCGTCAGGGAGCTTGCAAGCATGGGGCTTTATCCGTATGACATCATGCCCGGCATTTCTGTAGAAGACGCGCTTGAGGCGGCAGGCCTAAAAGAGAAGTCCGGGGCCCATATCTCGAGCCTGAGCGGAGGAGAAAAAAGGAGAGCCTATATCGCAATGACGCTTCTTCAGGGCGCAGGCCTTCTTCTTCTTGATGAGCCGCTTGCGAATCTTGACATCAAATATCAGATCGAGCTTATAAAACTTCTCAAGAATCTGAGGGAGAAGAGGGGCATATCGCTGATAATGGCGCTTCATGACATTAACACGGCTATGCAGTTTGACAGGCTGATAGTTATAAAAGAGGGGCGGCTTCTCGGAAGCGGCAGGCCTGAAAGCGTATTGACAAAGGAGCTTCTGAAAGAGGCCTTTGACGTCGAGGTTGAGATAAAGAGAGAGGATTCGGGCGGGGTTTACATTAAGTATTGAGCGGCACAAGGTAATGCAGGGGAATTCTGTGAAAAACAGAGACTGCCCCGCAACTGTAAAGGGAGCGAAAGCCCAACATAACAGTGATGAGTTGAGAGTCAAGAGTTAAGAGCGAATGTTTAAAAACTTTTAACTTACAACTTTAAACTTTTAACTGTTTTAAAACCACTGTCCCGACGCTTCGGGATGGGAAGGCGGGCGAGTAGGAGGCCTCGGAAACGAGTCGCCGCGACCTGAGTCAGGAGATCCTGGTTACCATGGAAACAGAGACCCCTTCGAGGGAAGAGGAGGCAATAATGAGAATGAATACTTCATGACAGAGATCATGATGAATGGCTAACACAAAAGATAAAAAACCAAAACAATAAATAGAGGAGAATAAATAATGAGGAAGTTGATTTTATGGATGTTAATTATTATTTTTACAGCGGCGCCTCTTATGGCTGCCGATAATGCCGTAAGGATAGGAGAGGTTGTTGTGACAGCAACGAGATATGAAGAAGATATAGCCTCTGTGCCGGCAAACATAAGCCTTATAACAGAAAAAGAGATTAAGAATTCCACGGCTCAGAACATTCCTGACCTTCTCAGAGCCGAGCCGGGCATCCAGGTAAACGATATCGGAGGGAACCGCCGCAATATCACGGTTGACCTGAGGGGTTTTGGCGAGTCTTCCGCGCTGAATACGCTCGTATTGGTTGACGGCAGGAGAATAAACCAGGCGGACCTGAGCGGCGTTGACTGGACGCAGCTTCCGCTTGACAGGGTGGAGAGGATAGAGGTGATAAGGGGAGGGCGCGCGTCCGTACTCTACGGCGACAATGCCGCGGGAGGCGTCATTAATATTATCACGAAAGAAGGAGGCCATTTTAAGGCCGGGGCAGGCGCGGGCGCGGCAAGCTACGCGACATACAGGGGCAACGCGTATTATTCAAACAGCACGGATACCCTTGCATACTCTGTCACAGGCAGTTATCTCTCTTCGGAAGGGTACAGGGACAACAGCGACACCGAAGCAAAGGACCTCGGCACGAATATCAACTTCTACCCTTATGATTTTCTCGCGTTTAACCTGAGCGCGGGTTATCACACAGATAATACGGGGCTTCCCGGAGCGTTAAAAGAGAGCGATTTCGCGGCGGGAGCCGTAAGGACAGACAGCATAAACCCTTATGATTTCGCCAAGGTTGATGATTTCTATTTCAAAGGGGGGCCTGAAATATCTTTTCTAAATGAAAGCTTCATAAAAATGGATATATCTTTGAGGGAAAGGGATGCGTCAACGTTTGCCTCTTTCGCGGGCGGAGAGTTCTCAAGCAATACTCAAATACATACCTTTGCTTTCTCTCCCCACATACTCCTTAAGAATAAGGCAGGCAGGGCGGATAATACCCTGATAGCAGGGTATGACTATCAGCGCGCGGCTGAAGACATAATAAACGACTCTCTCTTCTTTTCGGTAAGGACAGTGGGCGATTACAAACTGCAGAAAAAGAGCAGAGGCTATTATCTTCATGACGAATTGAGCCTTCTCAACGGCCTCCTGCTTTCGGCAGGTTACCGCTATGACAAAGCTGATTATAAATTCAACCCCGCCGTGCCAGAGAGCGCGGGCATGGATGAAAGCGTTTATACGCTGGGCGCCAATTATGAATTGAGCAAAGACGCGTTCTTTTATTTCAGCTACGCCAGGAGTTTCAGGCATCCCGTCCTTGACGAGCTCTTCAGTTTCTTCACCAGCACCGTAGACACAACACTCACTTCCCAAAGGTCTGATGATTATGAAATAGGAGTGAGATGTTATCTGCCCGGTGATATGTATGCCCAGATAAATCTCTTCAGGATCGATACCTCCGACGAGATATTTTACAATCCTTTTTCTTACGCCAATGAGAATATGGACGGCAGGACGCAAAGGGACGGAATTGAGGTGTCTTTCAGCGCGAAGCCTCATGAACGGCTCGATTTAAGCGGGAGTTATACATATATGAATGCTTCCATAGAAGGGGGGCAGTTCAAGGGGCATGGGATTCCAAATGTGCCGAATCACAAGGCTTCACTCGGCGCTCTCATTGATATGGGGAGAGGCTTCACCGCGGCGCTCAACGGGATATACGCCGGCGGGAGGCCGTTTATCAGCGATTATGCAGACAGCTTCAGCGATCAGGAGGATTACTTTGTGCTGAACGGAAAACTGAAATACAGATTGAATAATTTTACCGCCTTTCTTGATGTAAACAATATTACGGATGAAGAATATTCTGAATACGGCGTTCTCGGCGGGTACCCGCTTGAGAAGGCTTACTACCCCTCTCCGAAGAGAAATTTTGCGGGCGGAGTAACGGTTGACTTTTAGGGGCCGTGATTGAGCAGGAAATGATTTATCCGGCGTAAACGATGGAGATGGGAAGAACATTCTTTCTTTCACTGATGATGCATATCTCTCTCCTCTTTCTCTTCTCGGCGGTATTTTTGGGAGGAGGAAGGGAGAGGCATGCTGAAAAGGCCTTTTTCGTGGAGCTTAAAGAACTTGTGCCTGAGGCTTCTGAACCGCGCGCTGAAGATTATGTCAGTGTAGAGAAAAAGGACATATCTGTCCGGAAAGAAGCAAAGACAGAGAAGCATGTGGAAAGAGAACGTAGAAACGAAGGCGTAATAATAATTCCGGCAGAAAGATTCGTATCCGGTGAAAACGGCGCGCTCCCGGATATTTCCGGGAGCATACCCGTAATTCAAAGCGCGGCGTCAGTAAGCGCCGGGGAAGAAACGGACACGCCTTCTTCCACAGAGACTTTCAGCCAAAGGACTGAAGACATTAAAAGCGGAGGCGCTGGCGCGTTGACTCCAGAGATGATTCAACTCATCGGAAGCATGATCGACAATGCGAAGTCTTACCCGGCAATGGCGAGAAGGAGGGGCATTGAAGGCACTGTATTTGTGAGCTTCTCCATTGGCGCTGAAGGCGATGCGCGGGAGATAACGGTTATCAAGAGTTCGGGATACAGGATTCTTGATGAGGCAACGGTAAAGGTTGTCAATAGTGCCGCGCCTTATCCTTATGTCAGGGAGAGCATAGAGGTGCCTGTGACTTACAGGCTGAGCGATTAAAAAACTGATGCAGACATTTATCAAAATTTGTTTAATTCGATAAACTGTTTATTAAATTATGCAGATGGCCTTGAACTTGTGTTTGTATTAATCAAAAACTCCTTGAGATATCGAAAAACAAATTTTCACAACATCTGCATCAGTTAAAGTCAGGAAGATATGAAAAACAAGATAGTCTTTATAACAGGCGGGGCGCGGAGCGGAAAAAGTTCTTTTGCTTTGAGAGAGGCGGACAAACTTGAAGGCAGAAAGGCGTATATCGCCACTGCTCAGGCGCTTGATGAAGAGATGAAGGGCCGAATCAGGAGACATAAAGAAGAACGCGGAGCCGGCTGGGATACCTTTGAAGAGCCGCTGAAGGTTTCTGAGTTGCTTGGAAAAATTAAAGGTGAATACTGCGTCATCGTGCTTGACTGCCTGACATTATGGTTGTCGAATTTAATGATGGCTGATGCTGATGTCAATAATGAAATTGAAAAATTTCTCAATGCATTACGCGTCACGCATCACGCATCACGTCTCTTAATCGTTTCTAACGAGGTCGGGATGGGCATTGTGCCTGAGAATGAGCTTGCGAGAAGGTTCAGAGACATGGCTGGATTTTTAAATCAGAAGGCTGCCGAAATAGCAGATGAGGTTTACCTCGTAACCGCAGGGATACCGATAAAGATAAAATAAATGGAGAAGATATGGACTTAAATAAAATATGTGCCGGGATAACAAATGTTAACAGCAAGTTTGCAGAGCAGGCGCAGAAGCGGCTCGACAGCCTGACAAAACCGCAGGGAAGCCTCGGCAGGCTTGAGGAGTTTGCAAAACAGCTTGTTGCCATAACAGAAAATCCGATGCCTTCTCTCGATAAAAAAGTTGTCTTCACTTTTGCCGGTGACCACGGCGTCGCTGACGAAGGAGTATCCGCGTTTCCAAAGGCTGTTACTCCGCAGATGGTGCTGAACTTTCTTAACGGCGGCGCGGGAATAAATGTCCTTGCGAGACACGCAGGCGCGGATGTTGTAGTCGTGGACATGGGCGTTGATTATGATTTCAGTAACCCCTCTGTGTCCCGCCTCATTAAAGGGGGTTCTTTCGTATCTCCCAAAATCGTCTCCGGCACAAAGAACATGAGAAGAGAGCCTGCTATGACGCGAGACGAGGCTCTAAGGTGTATTAATGTCGGGATTGATCTGGCAAATGAGTACGCGAAGAAGGGCTGCAAAATTTTCGGAACCGGAGATATGGGCATCGCAAACACAACGCCTTCGAGCGCAATCGCCGCAGTGCTTACGGGAAGGCCTGTTGAAGAGATAACCGGAAGAGGAACCGGAATAAATGGCGATACATGGAGACACAAGGTTCAGGTAATAAAAGACGCCATTTCATATAATATGCCGGACCCTGCTGATCCTGTCAGCGTGCTCGCGAAAATCGGCGGCGCCGAGATTGGCGGGATCGCCGGGCTGATTATCGGAGCGGCTGCAAACAGGATACCTGTTGTCGTCGACGGTTTTATCTCGACGGCAGGCGCGCTCATCGCGTATTGCATTGAGCCCAAGACAAGAGACTGCATGTTCTCGGCCCATATGTCGCAGGAAGCCGGGCACAAAGCGATGTTAGAGAAGATAGGGTTGAGGCCTGTTCTTGACCTTGACCTCAGGCTCGGCGAGGGAACGGGCGCGGCTCTGGCTATGTTTGTCATCGAGGCAGGCCTGAAGATTTATAAAGAGATGGCGACATTCGGAGAGGCAGGGGTGTCGGAGAAGAGTTGAGAGTTTGGGAGTGATGAGTTAAGAGTTAAATAATGAAAAAACTTTTGCTTGCATTTCATTTTCTTACAATCATTCCTTTTGGGAAGACGGATAATATGTCCGAGGAAGATATTGGAGGAACGTCCGTGTTCTTTCCTATTGTAGGAGCGGTTCAGGGAATATTTTTTGTAATATCGTCCGTGTTACTGCTGAAGGTTTTGCCTGCTGAAGTCGTAAACGTGCTCGTTATTCTTCTGATGATAATTATCAACGGCGGGCTTCACCTTGACGGGCTTGCGGATACGTTTGACGCAATAGCGTCGAGAAAGGATAAAGAGAAAAAACTCGCGGTCATGAAGGACAGCGCTGTCGGGCCTTTCGGAGTAATGGCGATATTATTTTCTATTTTTTTAAAATATCTCCTGCTGAATGCGCTTTTTTCTAACTCATTACTCATTACCTATTACTCGTCACTGTTTTTAATGCCGCTCTTCTCGCGGTGGGCAATGGCCGCGGCGCTCTTTCACGCCAAGCCGGCGAGGCGGGACGGACTCGGCAGGATATTCATTGCGCATACCGGAGTAAAGGAACTCTTAACGGCCGCCGGCTTTGTGCTCTTTATTTCGCTTGTTGCGATCTTTGCTGTCAGACAAAGCTTTCAACTGTCAGCCGTCAGCTATCAGCTTTTATTTGTTTTGCCTGTGCTGTATGTTTTCGTGCTGACATCGGTATGGTTCTGCGGCAAAACTTTCGGCGGCATGACAGGCGACACATTCGGCGCGGTATCTGAGTTGTCAGAGATATTATTTTTAATGACGGCGGTGATATGGTCACGAAACTTTACCTTATAAGGCACGGAGAGACGGAAGGCGCGGAGACAAGAAGATACAAAGGGCATATTGACGTGCCGCTGTCCCAAAAAGGCATTGAACAGATGAAGAGAGTTGCGGAGTATTTGCGTGGAGACCAAGATAACTCCCCCATCCCCCTCTTATCTAAGAGGGGGCAAAAAATGCTTGATGCCGTCTACTGCTCGGATCTCAGCCGAGCGGTAAAGAGCGCGGAGATTATTGCCGGGCCGCATGGCCTGAAGCCGATAATAATGCCTGAACTGAGGGAGCGCAATTTCGGCCTGTGGGAAGGGATGTCTTTTGACGAGATAAAAGCGAAGTGGCCTGATGCCTTTAACTCATGGGCGGCAAATCCGTTGAAGTTCAGCCCGATGAATGGTGAAAGCACCATCGAATTACGAGATAGGGCATTGAGAGCTTTTGAAAAGATATTGAGTCATAACACAGAACACATCCCCCCCACCCAACCCTCCCCCTTGAGGGGGGTGGGTAAGGGAGGGGGTGGAATTTCTACCATAGCGATTGTCTCTCACGGCGGAATAAACAGAATATTGCTCTGCGAGTTTTTAGGCATTCCGCTTGAGAACATCTTCAGGATCGAGCAGGACTTCGCGGCAATCAGCCTTGTCGAGTTTCATGACAGTTACCCTGTGACCAAATTTATCAATTATACTATCTGAGAGACAAGAATTATGGAGATAATCCTTTTAATCGGGCACGGAAGCCCTTTAATAACTTCAAGCGGTATTGAGCATATTGCGTCCGCTTTGCACGCTATGATACATACTAAGTGTGATAAAGATTGTGTGAGAACTGCGTACATTCAGTTCAATAAACCTACTATTGCGGATGCCATAAAAAATGCGGTTATGGACGGCGCGAAAAAGATAATTGTTCACCCGTTCTTTTTAAGCAGCGGGATCCATGTGACAGAGAGCATTCCGAAAATAATCAGGGAAGCGGAAGATATATATCCTTATGTGAAGTTTATTTATACAGAGCCGCTCGGGCCGCACGCGAAGCTCATTGAAATAATTTCCGAGAGGGTCAGGGCGGCAAGGGAAAAGGGTGAATAAGTTTTTTGTCATAGGCATAGGCTACAGGCCGCTTCCGGAAAAAGCTTCCTACATCATCCGGAGGTCTGATACGATTCTCGCGACCGAGAGGCTCTTTGAAGTATTTAAGCGCTGTGCCGAATTCAGCGACGTTAAAGACAGGGTGAAGGTCGCGAAAGATATTCATGAGACGATGGAGCATATCCGCGCCAATTACAAAAACAAGAAGATATCCGTGCTCGCGGACGGCGACCCTATGTTCTTCGGCTTCGGAAGGATGGCTGTCAAAGAGTTTGGCGGGGAAGCCGTGGAGATATTCCCGGACATCTCCTGCGTGCAGGCGGCGTTCTCAAGGATTAAGGAATCATGGGGAGACGCCTTTCTCATGAGCCTTCACGGAGGGCCTGACCCTAATAAGAGAATGGAGCTTGAGTATGAAGCCGATGACATCCCGAAACTTCTCGATGCGTATGACAAAATCGCCGTTCTTACAGATAAAGTTAATAACCCTGTTGTAATAGCAAATAAATTGTCGGCAGTCAGCGGCCGGCTCTCAGGTTTAACAATATTTGTCTGCGAGCGCCTCGGGTATCCGGACGAGAAGATAACAAAAGGAGCGCCAAAGAATATATCAGAAGGCTCCTTTTCCTTTCCAAATCTTGTGATAATCCTGAAAGAAGGGACGCCGTTGCCATGACCCCAAACAGCCTCGGTTCACTGAAGAGATGGTTTTCGGAATATGTGAAAGAGTTTTACTCTTCCGACGAGGCTGATAATCATCATATAAAACTTAAAGAAGAGCATACTTATAATGTCTGCTCCAATGCAGTTCTCATAGCAAAGAGCCTCTTCTTTTCGCCGGAAGATGAATTGACCGCGGAGGCTGCGGCGCTCTTTCATGATATAGGGCGTTTTTCTCAGTACGCAAAGTTCAGGACATTTAATGACGGGGTATCCATAAATCACGCCCTGCGCGGCGCTGAGATTTTATCCGAAAGCGGCGCGCTCGCCATTCTGCCCGAGAGGGAGAAGGAGATTATAACAGAGGCTGTTAAATTCCATAATGTTTTCAAAGTGCCTGAACTCAAAAACAGGGAGGTTTTGCCCTTTCTGAAGATTCTGCGCGACGCCGATAAATTGGACATACTCCGGATATTCGTTGAGTATTATGAGAATCCCGAAAAGGACGAAGCTTCCGTGATAACTCACGGCCTTCCCGATACGGGCTATTCGGAGGAATTGCTAAAGGCTTTTTACGGGAAAGAGATGATATCACTGCTGAATATAAAAAGCCTTAATGATTTCAAGCTGCTTCAGCTTTCGTGGATATATGACCTGAACTTCAGGGAATCTCTCCTGCTTATTAAGGAGAGGGGTTACGTTAAGAGAATGGCCGCGCATCTTCCGCAGGGGAATGATATTTCAAATGCAGTAGCTTTTTTATTGGAGCATATCGAAACGGAGATTGGAAGCAGGCCCTGAATTCGCGGATATCATATTTTCTCCGAAACTGAAAAACGAGGCTCGGTTATTGATTCCCCTCTGCATTCAGGGCATCTGCCCGGTTTTCTCAGCTTCTCCCTCTTTGTAAATTGATAGCCGCATTTTCTGCATCCTGCAGGATGGACAACAAGGCTTACGTCTCTCTTTTTTTGTATATGCTCAAGATGCTCATACACATCTTTCTCTGAAATTCTCACATCCGCTGATATGTCCTTTGCTGAGAGCGTACGGCCTTGGAGCATGGTTATGATGCTCCGGCGGATTGTCTCATGCCTTTCCGCAGGAACAGCCGGGGCCTTTGCTTTCTTCTTCATATGGATAGTATAAGGTATCTGAGCACTTTACAATCCATGCGATATTAAATTAGACTTAAAGTCCGGAAAATAGTTTTATTTTATTAAGGAGGGAGTATGTTCAGGGAGCAGATAAAGGTACTGGATTGCACTATACGCGACGGAGGGCTTATCAACAAGCATCAGTTCGACCTCCGTTTTGTGCGCGAGGTATATAAGGCGGTCTCCGAAGCGGGCGTGGATTATATGGAGATAGGGTATAAGAATTCCAGAGAGCTCTTCTCCGTGAAGGATTACGGGGCATGGAAGTTCTGCGATGACGAAGACATCAAAAGGGCGATAGACGGCATAGAATCCAATACCAAGATATCGGTCATGGTTGACGTCGGGCGCGTGAATCTTGACGACATTAAGCCTGCTGACCAGAGCCCCGTTGATGTGATAAGAACCGCCACCTATGTTAAAGACATAGACAAGGCGATATTCATGTGCAATCATTTCGCGGACAAGGGCTATGAGACAGCCATTAATATCATGGCGATCTCGCGGGACAGGGGGCCTGAGCTTGATGAGGCGCTTCATCAGATAGAAAACGAGAGCAAGGCGAATGTCGTTAACATCGTTGACAGTTTCGGCTCGCTCTATCAGGAGAATATAGAGCATCTCGTAAAAAAGTTTAAGTCCATCATCAAGACCAAGGAGATCGGCTTTCACGGGCACAATTCGCTTCAGTTAGCCTTCTCAAATACCATCGAGGCGATAATTCACAATGCCAATTACCTTGACGCCACAGTTTACGGCATTGGCCGCGGCTCAGGCAACTGCACGCTCGAACTCCTAATCGGTTTTCTGAAGAACCCGAAGTATGACATACGGCCGATTCTCGATCTTATTTCAAATGAGTTCATCCCTTTGAGGGAGAAGATGGAGTGGGGCTACATCATCCCTTACGCTATAGCCGGAATGCTGAATGAACATCCCAAGGACGCTATAGCCCTGAGGGAGAGCGACAAGAAGGAAAATTACAGGGAGTTTTACGAGAGCCTTGTGGAGGCGTAAGGTTACGGTCTATTTGATAAGATTGTCAGGTCCCTGCACATGATAATGCCGTAACCCTTTCGGAGTAAAATCATGGACATAAACCGCTTTAACGAACTGCCTATTTTAGGAATCCTGCGTGGCATCACGTCAGAGAGCGTGGAGCCGCTCACCGAAGCTGTAATCTCTTCCGGACTCAGGACGATCGAAATTACGATGAACACCCATGACGCGCCCGCATTGATCCGGCAGATGATCGATGTTGCCGGAGGGCGTCTCACGATAGGCGCCGGAACGGTATTGTCGCTTAAATCCCTTCATGACGCTCTCGAGGCAGGCGCGACATTTATTGTGATGCCGACACATGTTCCCGAGGTTATGGAATACTGCGTAAAAAATTCCATCCCGGCCTTCCCCGGCGCACTCACTCCGCAGGAAATATATAACGCGTGGAATGCGGGGGCGGCAATGGTAAAGGTCTTTCCTGCGAAGTTCTTCGGCCCCTCATACATGAAGGAGATAAAGGGGCCTTTTCAGGATATTAAACTTCTTGCCTGCGGAGGCATCACGCCTGAAACGATCGGCCCGTTCTTCTCATCAGGCGCGGACGCGGTTGCATTCGGCGGAGGGGTCTTCAGCAAGAAGCGGATCGATGCAGGCGAGTTCTCTCTTATAGAACAAGAAATAGCAAAGCTTATTTCGGCATACGGAAGAACCGCCTTATTGTAGAGCCTCTTTCTTAAGAGTTAAGAATTCGGCCGCGATCTTCGTTAATGTTTATCTGTCTGGTAATCATTTTCCCATTCGCCGGACCATTCTTTCCCGTCACCCCACGTATAGGTACCCTGCCCGTGTCTCATGTCATCCTTCCATTCGCCGGTATATTTTTCTCCGCTGTCGGGCAATATGAAGGTCCCCTTGCCTTCGCGTTTGCCGTTTACCCATTCCCCGACATAACTGCGGCCGCCGTTATACATATAAGTTCCTTTTCCATTGAATAAATTATCTTTCCACGCTCCTGTATATGTTTCGCCTGATCCATATGTCATCTTCCCCTCTCCCCGCATTTGCCCGTCGCTCCATTGCCCTGTGTAGCTGTCGCCGTTAGCCCATTTCTTGGTGCCTTGCCCGTTCATCTTGTCATTTGCCCATTGGCCGGTATAAGTATCTCCGTTTGATTCACCGCTTCCCCAGGCGTATTTTCCGTCCCCATTCTTTGTGTCATTGCTGAACTCGCCGATATAAACATCGCCGTTCGCGTATGCCATCATGCCATTGCCGTCGCGGAGCCCGTTCCTGAACGTGCCTGTGAACTTGTCCCCGTTTGCATAATTCATTGTGCCGGCCCCGTTTTTGCAGTCGCCCTCGATGCATTCGGCATTTGCAAATGATGCAAGCATCAATATGCTTAAAACAAGAGATGAGACAGTGAAATAAAATCTTTTCATGTTGCCCTCCTTATATATATAACAGTTAAAGAAATCAAAGTTATCTCAGCGGCTCCCCGTTTCTCCATTCCCCTGACCATTGAGTCCCGTCCGAATAGGTATGAGTGCCGTAACCGTCCTGCACGCCGTTCTTCCATTCACCTACATATCTTCCGCCGTCCGGCCATGTGTAAGTCCCTTGGCCGGTTCGAGTATCGTTTCTGAACTCCCCCGTATATCTGCCGCCATCTATATATGTATAAGTGCCGTAGCCATTTTCCGCGCCGTTTAACCATTGGCCGGTATAGACGTCGCCGTTAGACCATGTATAGGTCCCCTGGCCGGTTCTGTTGTCATCTTTCCATTCGCCGATATATTTGTCGCCTCTCCACTCGCCGATGTTCCATGTAATTGTGCCTTGCCCATTCATCTTTCCGTCTTTCCATTCTCCTATGAAAACATTTCCATTAGACCAGGTGTAGGTTCCCTGCCCGTCTCTATTGTCGTTCTTCCATTCGCCTGTATATCTGCCGCCGTCCGCATATGTAAGAGTGCCGTAGCCTTCCTTCACATCGTTTTTGAACTGCCCGGCGTAAACATCTCCGCTTGTCCAAGTCAATGTGCCTTGTCCTGTTCTGTGGTCATCTTTCCATTCTCCTGTATAGGTATCTCCGCTTGTCCAAGTCAATGTGCCTTGTCCTGTTTTGTAGTCATCTTTCCATTCCCCGGTATATTTGTCTCCGTTTTCCCATATCATCGTTCCCTGGCCGTTATATAAACCATCTTTCCATTTACCTGAATACACATCGCCTTCTACCCAAGTGTAAGTGCCTTGCCCGTTAAAGAGGTCATCTTTATATTCCCCTGTATAAACATCTCCGTCCACCCATGTTTGTTTCCCGTTTCCATTCTTTAAGTCGCTTTTGAATTCACCCGTATAAACACTGCCGTTTGCGTATGTAAGAGTGCCTTTGCCGTCCATAAGGCTGTTAAGAAATGTGCCGGAATATTTATTGCCGTTTTCAAATGTCTTTGTGCCGGTCCCGTTCTGGCAATTGCCCTCTACGCATTTGGTGACGTTTTTCACTTCTTTTTTCTGCGCGGTCTCTTTTGTTGCTGATGCCGTCTCCGTAAGAATTGATAATAGATCATCCGCGGCTGCCTTTATCGCATCCGCATCTTCTTTTCCCGATGCCGCCGTCTCTGTGCCGTATTTGATAAGGAGAGAAAACACGTCTTTATTTTTAGGAAGCGCAGGCGATGAAACGCTCTTTTGCCCTTCTATTTTGTTGTCTTTCCAGTTGCCGGAAAAGTTCTCGCCCTTTGCTGATTTATAAGTTCCCTGCCCGTTTATTTTGTCGTCTTTCCATTCGCCTACATATCTGCTTCCGTCAGCCCATGTGAGCATTCCCTGGCCGTTGCGGATGCTGTCTTTCCATTCACCGATATACTTGCTTCCGTCTGCATAAGAATATGTCCCCTGCCCGTGCATGAAGCCTGTTTCCCATCCGCCCATGTGAATGTCCCGTTCCCGTTGCGCAATCCGTTTTTGAATTCACCGGAATAAACGCTGTTGTCGCTGTATTTAAACTTGCCGGTTCCATTCTGGCAGTTGCCCTCTGCGCATGAGGCAAAAGCAAACGACGCAAAAGTTAACACGCTGAAAAAAATAAAACAGATAATAAGAGAGAATCTTTTCATGAACGCCTCCTTATGGTTTTTAATTTAAATTTAAGGCAAGAATAATTATTTTAACGGTTCGCCGTTTTTCCATTGGCCTGACCATTGGGTCCCGTCCGAATATGTATAAGTGCCGTAGCCGTCCTGCATGCCGTTCTTCCACTCCCCAATGTAAATATCTCCGTTCGCCCACATATAAGTCCCTTGCCCTTCTCTGTTATCATTTCTGAATTCCCCTATGTATTTGCTCTCGTCCGGCCATGTATACGAACCCTGCCCGTCCTGCATGCCATTCTTCCATTCGCCGACATACTTGCCGCCGTCTGCGTAGTTGTATGTGCCGTACCCGTCTTCAGAGTCGGCCTTCCATTCACCGATATAGGTGCTGTTGTCAGTATAAGCATAAGTTCCATATCCGTCTTTTTTGCCGTTTTCCCATCCGCCGGTATATTTGCCGCCGCTTATCCACTCGTAAGTCCCCTGGCCGTTTTGCAGGCCGTTTTTCCATCCGCCTGTGTATTTACTTCCATCCGCCCAGATTTTGGTGCCTTGTCCGTCGAACATGTCATTTTTCCATCCGCCTGTGTATTTACTTCCATCAGCCCAGATATTGGTGCCTTGTCCGTCGAACATGCCGTTTTTCCATCCGCCCGTGTATTTGCCGCCGTCTGCCCACATGTAAGTCCCATGCCCGTCAAACGCGCCGTTTTTCCATTCGCCCGTGTATTTATCGCCTTTCCACTCGCCGCTTACCCATGTTTTCGTTCCCTGCCCATTTGCCTCTCCATCTTTCCATTCGCCTACATACATATCCCCGTTCACCCATGTATAGGTTCCCTGTCCGTTTCTCTTGTCATCTTTCCATTCGCCTGTGTAGTTATCGCCTTTCCACTTTCCACTTCCCCATATAAGAGTTCCCTGCCCATCCATAAGGCCTTCTTTCCAGCTTCCGGTATATTTGCTTCCGTCTGCCCATATGTAAGTTCCCTGCCCGTTTATGGACCCGCCTTTAACTTCACCTGCATACGAAGAACCTTCTGCCCATGTGTATTCCCCGTTTCCTTCAGGAAGGTCATTCCTGAATTCGCCTGTATAAACGCTGCCGTTTGAGTATGTCAAAATGCCGCTGCCGTCGCGAAGCCCGTTTTTGAAGGTGCCGGAATATTTATCGCCGTTTTCAAATGTCTTTGTGCCGGTTCCGTTTTGGCAGTTGCCCTCTGCGCATTTGGCGGAAGGAGAAAGAGCCTGATCGTTTTTCACTTCTTCCGGATTAAGCTGCGTTGGGTATTCTTTGCTTTCAAGCGCTAATTTGTGAAGGGGCGTTGCCTCTCCGGTAACTTTGCTTAATTTCGCTATATCAGTTGCGGAAATCGCAAAATTTAAATTTTGGCCTTCGATAAATTGAAAGGTTGCAATGCCGACAACCTGTCCGGAGAGGTTAATTACAGGGCTTCCGCTTGAGCCCGGGGAAATGGGCGCTGATATTTGAATAATTTTCCCTATATCATCTAATTCTCTTAATGCGGAAATTAAACCGTCAGAAACAGTCGATTCCAACCCGTAAGGGCTGCCGACAACAATAATCTGTTCGCCAACATCAGGGATAGTTGAAGAAAGCTTAAGGTAAGGGAAGGCCACATCTTTTGATTCAAGGACTATTTTCACAAGGTCTCTTTTATCATCTTTTGCCACGACTCCCTTAACGTTATAAATTGCTCCGGTTGCTGTTTTGACCATTGCTGCCGATGCGTTATCAATTACATGCAAATTAGTAATAATCTCGCCCTCTTTATTAATAAAAAATCCGCTGCCCTGGCTTTCATTCCCTTGTGAATCATACCCCATTATGAGAACTGTCGAAGGCTGGACCTCTTTTAGCAGAAGAGGGATAGTTTGCTGGGCAGAAGATGCGGCTGTCACAATAATAAAGAAGCTGAATATAACAAACGCGATGAATTTTTTCATATATGCTTCCTTATAACTATTGACTCGCAACTGATGACTCCCGATCCCGGATGTCGGGAGGAGAGACCGGCTGTTACACGAGAAAATTTATTCATGTATTGTCTCTTTATTAACATTATAGAGTTAACCGCGTTATAATTTTGACATAATTGAGGGCGCTTTGAAAAGGGAAATTTCCTGTTTTCTGTATCGTAACCACAGTATAACGGTTCTCGTGTGTTTAATGTTATGAAATCAAAAAGGTTTGATTGTTTAATGAAGTTCCTAAAATATTTCTTCCGTTGTCCCTATTTAAGAAGAGGCCTGTTCCGGCCTGCCGTTACCATGAGGGCTGACAGCCTGCTTAGGTTCTCTTTCCTGATTTTTCTTTAGGTTAACAGCAGTTATTGAAAAATATCTTCCATTGCTTGACAATTATTAACTACCGTGGTAGTTAATATATTAGCATGAAGGCCGCAATTAATAGCCTTATTAAGCTTGGGGTTACGGAAAACGAGGCGAAGGCATATGTCGCCCTGATAAAGGAAAACCCTGCAAGTGCTTATGAAATATCGAAAATATCAGGAATTCCCTCCTCAAAGATATATGAAGTCATAAGCAAACTTGAATCAAGGGGCATGGTGCAGTCAATTCACGGGGAGAGTAAAAGAAGGCTCTTTATACCGGCTCCGCCCGGAGAGTTCATTGACTTCTTCAGGTCAACGCTGAATGAAAACCTTGAGGCTGTAAGTTCAGAACTTAAGGAGATCAAGACAGGCGCTGACACAGGTTATACCTGGCATATAAAAAAATACGAGAACCTGATCTTGAGGTCAAAGAGGATGCTTAATACTGCAAGAGAGTCCATCCTTTTATTAATATGGGCAAATGAGATGGAGAATCTTTTCTATGCCCTGAAGAACGCGGAAAACCGCAAGGTTAAGACAGCCGTAATCCATTACGGCGCTACGAATATCCAGATAGAGAAGCTCTACCGCCATCCGCTCACTGATACCATTTATGAACAGAGGAATTCAAGGGGGTTTACGCTTATAGCCGATTCAAAAGAGGTTCTTACGGGAAGCATAGAGGGCAAGGATAAAACAGAAGCCATCTGGAGCATGAACAGAGCGTTTGTAATGATGGCAGAGGATTATCTTCGGCACGATATTTATTTTATGAAGCTTGCCTCCCGCTTCAACCCGATCTTCCAGGAGAAATTCGGGGAGAGGTATGAGAAGCTGAGGGATGTCTTTACTGATGAAGAGAATTAGGGATGAAGGCATAATGCAAGAAGCAACCACTGATTCCCGCCTTAGATTTTCGCACCCTTGCTCAACTTATGAGTTTTAAGTACAATTAAAACTATTAGACAAGAACACCGGAGTTTTAATCATGAACAAAAAGAATATTAAGCAGTGTGGGTGGGTTAATTAAGTGATACCAAAAGCTTGGCACTACGCCTTACGCCTCTCAAATTCATACCCACTGTCAGTAAATATCCAGTTGGATTTTGATCGCCTCATTTATCCTGAGCATATCTTCTTCTGAAACAAGGCCCGCACGTTTATACATTCGTAATTTGCTTACGGTTGCCAACTGATCGGCCATCGCCTTGCTTTCTTTCCCGTCAAATAAAACCAGTGCCTCACTTGGATAAAGACGATCTGTCTTGCTTGTTAGAGGAATAACCTGAACTCGATTGAGGAACTTGTTTGATGTATTGTTACTGACAATCACTGCGGGACGTTTTTTCCTGATCTCGCCTCCAACAGAAGGATCGAAATTAACCCACCAGACCTCACCTCTTTTCATGTGCAGTGTCCTTAAAAGATATCTCTGCCCAATCCAGAGCTTCCGCTTCCCGTTTTTTGTCTTTTGACATTTGGGAGTATGCTGATTCCAGGTTTTGACGGACTACATGAGGGCGAACCAATCCTTCAACAAATTTGCTGATCTTGCCGGGGCCGATGGTCTTATGAAGTCCTTTATAAACTTCTTCATCTACGGTTATGGTCAATTTCTTTTGCATTGAAGTTCCCCTTTCTTATACGTATAGTATACGTGCGATAAAGGATATGTCAACTGCAAAGCTGACGTCGTATGCAATAGAATTTCTATGTGTTCCTATTCAATATCTTTTCTTATATATAACCTCTCTGGGATTAGTGCCACCAGGTTCAAACATCTTCTTGTAATCGTATTCCTTGAATTTGTTTTCTTCTTTCCATTTGACAAATTGATCATATGGAAGTGGTGTAAGGGGTGATCTGCCACCTAAGCTGATTAATGGGACAGTAGGTTCTATAGTCATCATATAATTTAATGCCTCTATCTCAGTATCAAAATGATCTGCTCTGGTAGCCATATATCTTGTAACATTTCTGTAAGTAACCAAACACCATTTATGATTATCTGGAGCATCTTCGTGATATATTGTCGTTGATATTACATCGTCACACCCCTGAACCCTGCCTACCGGCAGGCAGGCCCTCTTGATAGAGGGGAATATTCGCCGCCGCCTCGATGTGTTAAAATACCTCAATGAAATCATACATTGTCGCGATCTCCGGAGCGAGCGGCTCAATATTGGGGCTTAGGCTTATTGAAGAACTTCTCAAATCAGGCAACAGAGTTTATCTTTTAATCTCGGAAACAGCTTTTCTTATCATAAAGACCGAGACCGGCCTTGACCTTACAGGAAAGACGGAATCCGCAGTCAGCAAAAAGGTTCAGAAACATTTTTCTTCCGATAAAGTAAGATACTTCGCCGAATCAAATCTTGCGGCCCCTGTCTCAAGCGGCTCTTTTATCACAGACGGCATGTTTGTTGTGCCCTGTTCAATGAAGACGCTTTCGGGAATTGCCAACGGATATGCCAATTCATTGATAGAGAGGGCGGCTGATGTTGTCTTAAAAGAAGGAAGGATGCTGATACTCTCCCCGCGTGAAACTCCCCTTAGCCCGATTCACCTTGAGAATATGCTGAAGCTCTCAAGAATAGGCGTGGGAATAGTTCCTCCCATACCGGCTTTTTACCACAATCCAAAAGAGATTATGGATATCGTGGATTTTGCTGTCGGCAAGATACTTGACCGCGCAGGCGCCGCTAACAGCCTCTTTAAGAGATGGAAATGAAGTATAACCTTGTGATTTTTAATGCTAACATGGTATAACATCTACTCCGTCACCTGTTTGATAAGGTTCTTATGGCATATAACATTACATTAATACCCGGAGACGGGGTAGGGCCTGAAATCGCCGAAGCCGCGGTCAGGGTTTTGGAGGCGACGGGTATTTCCTTTAACTGGGAAATCCAGAATGCCGGCGGAGAGGTCTATGAAAAAGAGGGCAACCCTCTTCCCGACAGGGTTCTTGATTCCATAAAAAAGAACAGGATTGCCATAAAAGGGCCTGTCACAACACCCGTCGGCACGGGTTTCAGAAGCGTCAATGTTACGCTGAGGCAGGCGCTTGACCTTTACAGCTGCGTGAGGCCGTGCAAAAGCTATAAAGGCGCAAGGACACGGTATGACAATATCGATCTTGTCATAATAAGGGAGAATACCGAAGACCTTTACGCGGGCATTGAGTATGAAAAAGGCTCTGAAGGCGCGAAGTCAATTATAAGCCTCGTCGAGAAGCTCTCTAACAAGAAAATCCGGCAAGACTCGGGCATAAGCCTGAAGCCGATATCTGTCTTTGGGACAGAGAGGATTGTCCGCTATGCATTTGAATACGCAAAGAAAAACAGGCGGAAAAAGGTAACCGCCGTCCACAAGGCAAATATCATGAAGTTCTCAGACGGCCTCTTCCTCGAAGTTTCGAGAGAGGTTGCGAAAGATTATCCTGACATAGAATTTGAAGATAAAATCATTGATAATATGTGTATGCAGCTTGTACAGAAGCCGGAACTCTATGACGTCTTGGTTCTTCCCAACCTTTACGGCGACGTTGTCTCTGACCTTGGCGCCGGCCTGATAGGCGGGCTCGGGCTTGCGCCGGGCGCAAATATCGGCGACGGGTATGCTGTATTCGAAGCGACTCACGGGAGCGCGCCGAAATACAAGGGTCTCAATAAGGCAAACCCAATGGCTGTGATGTTAAGCGGCGTCATGATGCTCAGGCATCTGGGCGAGACAGATGCTGCCGAACGAGTTGACAATGCCATCGCGTCGGTCATAAGGGAAGGGAAACACGTCACTTATGACATGAAGCCGAGCCCTGACGACCCTTCCGCTGAAACGACATCCGGGGTTGCGGACGCCGTCATCTCAAGGCTGAATTCATAATCTATGGGCCTAAACCTCTTCATCATTGTTGTATGCCTTATAGCCATAGCAATCCTCTCTGCCTCTGAAGTGGCCTTTATCGCCGCAAACAGGATAAAGCTCAAGCACCTCTCTGAAAAGGGAAGTAAAAAAGCCGAGACTGTTCTCGGCATACGCGAAGAGCACGACCGCCTCTTCAGCGCGGTGATACTCTCAGGAAACCTCTTCACGGTTCTTGCCACCTCGGTCGGAACTGTCTTTGCGCTGGAATTCTTCGGGCCCGGGAATGCGGATACCGGGATTGCTGTCGCGACAGTTACAATGACTTTGCTGACGGTCGTATTCGGAGAGCTTGCGCCAAAGACCTTTGCCGTTAACCATGCGGAAAAGATAGCCCTTATGATGGCGAGGCCGATAAAGCATTACATCAGGATAATCTCGCCGCTTGTCTTTATATTCAACAAGCTCTCAAACTTCATAATCAGGCTTACCGGCGGCAAGGCCGGCTCAACTCCCCAGTTTCTCACTGAAGAAGAGATGAGGTCAATGATAAACATAGGAGAGGAAGAGGGGGCTATCGAGACCGAGGAGAAGAAGATGCTTCACAATGTCTTTGAGTTCGGAGACAAGAGCGTTTCCGAGGCGATGGTGCCGAGGACGGAGATTGTGGCGGTGCCTGAGGACGCTCAGGTGGCTGATGTGCTTGAACTTGTGTCAGAGAAGGGATACTCGAGATACCCAGTGATAAGGGAGACGGTGGACAATATAACCGGTATATTGTACGTGAAGGACATATTGAGAAGCATGGCAAAAGAGGATATTTCCACCACTATGGGCATTAAGGGGTTTGTGAGGGATGCGTATTATATTCCCGAGAGCAAGATGGTGACATCGCTCCTTGATGAGATGCAGAAGAAGAAGTTTCAGATAGCGATCGTTATAGACGAGTACGGAGGCACGGCAGGCCTTATCACTCTTGAGGATATGATAGAAGAAATTGTGGGCGGCCTTCAGGATGAGTTTGAGGCGATCGAGGCTGAAAAAGAGGTTGAGGTAGTTGACGAAAGCACCTTTGTCGTTTCAGGCTCGACGAGCATTGATGAGATAAACAGCCTTGTCGGGCTTGAGCTTGACAGCGGGGAGTTCAACACCATCGGAGGTTTCCTCTTCGGCCTCTTCGGCCACCTTCCAAAAGCCGGGGAGCAGGTAAGGTACAGGAATATAAGATTTCTCATCCTTGAGATGGAGAGCAAGAAGATAGAGAAAGTTAAGATAACCAAGATATAATTTTTCTTGACTTGTTCAGTGGTATATGATAAAAACTTAAGAGCTTTTGTTTGTCTTTATAGAATATATTTAATATAAAGGAGGATTCGATTATGCGTAAGGGAAGTTTGAAGATTTTTTTCTTCATATTGATTTCCGCCATGTTATTGTTTGGCGGCAATGCGTTTGCGGCAGATGTTACACTGGATCTTGACGGCGGAGACGGCAACATTGATGTTGACGACTGCGGCGGATGCGATGTGTATAATGAACTTGAATGGGACGGCGCAAGCCATACCTCGACGACCTCTTTTGCAGTGTATGATTCTGTTTCAGAAGATATTGACAATGTTGGATCCTATGATTATAAAGGCGATGAAGATGATGACCGTGAAGATACATGGGGAAATAATCAAAGCGGGATAGAGCGTTACCCTGCGCCTGTTGCTGGAATGCCAGCGTGTGTCGGCGACGTTGCTGCTGATGACGGAGGCGACCCATCGGTGCCTGTCAGCTTTGAAGGGGGCAATACCGGCCTGACCGTGGAGCAGTTTGTTTACGCCGGCGCGGATGCCCCATTTGCCATACACGAGTACAGGATAATCAATAATACGGATACTACGAAAAATATCAAAGCGGCTCATTTTAATGATTTTGATGTGGATGATGGAAGCAGTGACGACGATGAAGGCTATGATGCTGCAAACAAGCTCGTATGGGAATGGGATGACAGCGGATATATTGCGGGTTCAGCCCTTCTCAGAAGGACAGTCTCAAACTGGTTTGTGGAATATTGCTGTACCCTGACATGGGGCGATTACGCGGACCAGCAGGCATTTTTCACTGATGACCCGGATTTTAACGGAGATAAATACGCCGGGGGAACGGATGATTTTGAGGTTGATATCGCCACAAATATTGGAACGCTTGCTCCGGGACAATCCGCTATAGTGGCTTTTGCCACCGCTGCCGCGCCTGGAGGCACAAGCGCCGAAGCGCTTGCAAACCTTCAGGAAACAATAGCCGCGGCAAATGCCTGTTATGCCCAGATAAGGACTGAGACTCTCATAAGCGAGATCCTCGGCGGCAGAGAGGGATGTTTCATAGCAACTGCGGCGTACGGGAGTTATTTTGAGCCGCATGTGAAAGTTCTCAGGGATTTCAGGGACAGCGTTTTGATGACGAACAGGATAGGAGAGGCTATGGTTAAATTTTATTACAGGACATCGCCTCCGATTGCTGATTACATAAGGGAGCGCGAGGGGCTTAAATCAGCCGTGAGATTCGGGCTTACGCCGGTTGTTTATGCGATAAAGTATCCGCAGGTTGCTCTTTTGGGATTGATAGGCTTAATAATGATTCCTGTCGTAAGGAGAAAAAAAGCAGGCAAGATACTCTCTCTGCTTCTGCTTATAACTCTTGTTTCCGCCGGATATTCATATGCTTTTGACGCGCATACGATTGACCCGAAGGTTGGGGAGGAGAGGTTTATAAATGTGGAATCCACTGGAAGCATCGGGATGGGGAAGACGAAAATAGGCATCTTCATTGACCATGCGGAAAACCCTGTGGGGAGCGTTAACGGCGCCGAGCTTTCAGAGAGGCAGTCCGCCGCTACGTTTACGGCGGGTTACGGCCTTTCCGACGTATTGCAGGTGAGCATAAGCCTGCCTGCCCTTTTCGCTCAGGACGGCAGGAGGCTCGACCTTGTGTCAGAAGTTTCCGCAACCGAGTTGGGGGATTTGAGGATGGCCGCGAAATACCGCTTTGCAGATGCGGGAAGCAACAGGCTCGGGCTTGCCTTTGCACTTTCTCCGTATATAGTCTTTCCGATTGAATCTGGCGCGTCAGACGAGTGGTTTGGGAGCGGTTCTTTTTACGGCGGGGCAAGGCTTATTATTGACAAGGAGATAGACAGCGCGACAAAGGCCACGTTCAATATCGGTTATCAGATAAAACAGAAACAGGACCTTACGCCGACACAGGCGATAGGCGACACGATATCCTACGGCATCGGCGTATCGCATGATATCAATGATACCCTCTTCATCTCTGGGGAGGCGTATATGAGCACCCCGTCTTCTGACTCATTTGACGATTATCTGACTCCCAAAGAGGCTGACATTTCACTCGGCTACCAGGCGAGGCCGGATACCCAGCTTCTTATCGGCATAGGCGGCGGTGTCGATGGCATCGGCGCTCCTGACTGGAGGCTTATCGGAGGCGTAAGGATAGGGCTTTAATAAACACAGGTTTTTAAAATAACCGGGGGCCGGCCGTTTGGACGGCCCTCTTTTTTTTGACAATTCAAAGAGCATTTCTGTATCTTACATTGTTATGATTGATCTTCATGCTCACACACTCTTCAGCGACGGAGTACTCCTGCCGTCAGAGCTTGTGCGGAGGGCTCAGGTGAAGGGGTACAGGGGGCTCGCCATAACAGACCATGTTGACATGTCCAACATTGATTTTGTCATTCCGAGGATAGTCAACGCCGTAAAAGACCTCTCGGCTCACTCTGACATAAAAATTGCGGCAGGGGCCGAGATTACTCATGTGCCGCCCGCGCTTATCGGAAAGACAGTTGAAAAGGCGCGGGCTTTGGGGGCAGAAATAGTTATAGTGCATGGTGAAACTCTTGCGGAGCCGGTAATCCCGGGAACCAATGCCGCAGGGATAGAGGCGGGCGCTGACATACTTTCACACCCGGGGCTTATATCAATAGATGATGCGAGGAAGGCGGCAATAAGAGGCGTGGCGCTTGAGATAACATCGAGAAAAGGGCACAGCCTTTCAAACGGCCATGTCGCAAAGACTGCTTTAAAGGCAGGGGCAGGGCTTGTGATAAATACCGATTTCCACGCGCCTGAAGATTTTATTACAAAGGGCTTTGCCTTGAATATCCTGCTCGGGGCAGGGCTTGAATTGAAGGAGGCCGGGGATGCCCTCGTCAATTCAGAGAAATTAATTAATAAATACCGCTGAGCCCGTAACGGGTTCGCAATACCGGAGGATTGAAGATGCCTAAAGCAATTAAAAAGAAGGTTGCCAAAAAGAGCTCGGCAAATGAGTCTGACATGAAGAATATCGCGTCAAAAGCGCTTGATTATTCCAGCGAGTTATACGCACGGAGGAAGAGAGAGATGATAACAGCGGGGTCAGTTGCCGGCTTGGCCGCGTTAGCCATAATCATCTTTATGATCTACTCTTCATCTGTTGAACAAAAGGCGCGTAACCTTGAAGCGGATGCCGACAACATATACTATTCAGGCCGTTCCTCCGATATTCCCGGCTTTTCCGAGAGCGACAGGCTTAAGAAAGCAAAAGAGCTTTACGTAAGTTCAGTCGATGTCAAGGCAACGCCGAGCGCGCTCTATTCTCTCGGCAATACATATTTCAATCTTGGCGAGTATGATAACGCGCTCAGGGAATACAGGCGATTTGCAGAAAAGTTTTCTCATGATGAGATACTGCCGTTGGTTCTTCAGAAGATGTCCTCCGCTTACCTGAAGACCGGGAAGAAAGATGAGGCGCTCAAATCCCTCGCTGACTTAGCCTCAATTAATAAAGGCGTCTTTAAAGATACGGCGCTTGTGCTTGAAGCGAGGCTCTATTCCGCTGCAGGGGACAACCCGTCATCTATTGCAAAATACGAGGAACTGGTTAAAGAGTATCCGGCTTCAGTATGGGCGCAGGAGGCTGTCGCAAAAACCGCGCCTAAAGATAAGGCTGAAGAAGGGGCATCGGCAAGCCCGCAGACAGAAAATACGGCTGTAAAATAACGTGCTGATTGTTGAAACAGGCTGGTATGGTTATTAAAGTTCCTTGCTCTTGATAAGCGACTGCCGGGATAAGACATTCCCGCCTTTGTAAGGATCGGTTATATTGACGGGGACGAGTATCTCCTTGCCGGCAATGATTACGGCATTGCTGCCGAGGGAGTTCATCTGTATGATGGCCTCGGTTGATGAGTTGAGCTTTTTGGCAATGCTTCCTATGGTATCCCCCTTTTTTACTTTGTAAGGCTGAACATAAAAAAGCTCGTCCTCGCCGACTTCCGCGACCTTTTCCTCAAAGGCTTCTTTTGTGCCATTGGGTATCCTGAGCGTGTATTCTTTCACATTAAGGGGGGTGCACCAGTATTTAAGTTCCGGATTCAGCTCTTTTATATCTGAAAGGCTCACTCCCGTAAAGAGGGCGACCGTTCCCAAGTCCATAGGCGTCTTTATGAGGACTTCGTCGTATATAAACGGAGCCGCGTCATTAAGATTATCAAACCCGTATTTTTCCGGATAAGTCGCGATCGCGGCGGCAGCGACAAAAGAAGGCACAAAGTTCTTTGTCTCGTTTGCTATGAACCCTGTTTTACTGATATTCCAGTAGTCATCGTCTTTATGATTCTGAATCGCGGACATTATCTTCCCTTCTCCGGCGTTATAAGCGGCAAGCGCGAGGTTCCAGGAGCCGAACTTGTCATACATGTCCTTGAGATATTCAGAAGCCGCAATGGTTGACTTTATCGGGTCGCGCCTCTCGTCTACCCATGAATCGATCTTCAGGCCGTATCTCCTGGCTGTGGAAGGGATAAATTGCCACATGCCGGCAGCGCTCTTGTCTGAAGCGGCATGGTTTCTGTACCCGCTCTCTATCAGGGGAAGGAAAGCAAGTTCGGACGGGAGGCCTTTTTCAGTAAATACCGCGGACAGTTTGTCAATATACCGGCCGGCAAGGCTTAGGGCGCTTCCGAAAGACCTCTTCTTTTCCGAATAATATTTGATGCTTTTCTGGACAACCTTGTTAAAGCCGTATCTTTCAAAAAGCTTTTCTATGGCTGATTCTTTCAGGTTACCGGTTTCGGCATCCCGGCTTAATCCCGCCCTTGAATCTCCTTCCGGAACTGCCTGCCTGTCAGTTATTGATGTCAGGTTTTCCGAAACCCGCGGCGTTACATTAATATGGATACATGCGAAAGCGGGCACAGACGCCAAAGGCAAGAGCGTTGTTAATAGCAATATACATATATATATATATATAGTCCTGAAAATTGACATATCTAATTAATACGTTAAAAGGGGTAGTTTTGTCAAGCATAAAATTCCCGCCCAACGATTTTTGGATAATTGCCGGTTATCGGCTAATTCAGGGAATAAAAGGGATTGCCTGAGAGGCACGAACAAAAAATGTTAGATTTTTAAAGGGGTTACGGCAGGAGTTCTCTGTTGACCTTAATCTCCATGCTTCGTTTTTGGGCTTCAATATAGGCCTGAACAGCCTGATTCTTTTTTGATGAGAGGAAGGTATCGGTAAGCTGTTCCCTGCCTTCACTTATGGCTTCAAGGATCTTCAGTTCAGAGTCCGAAAGCTCGGCAGTCTCTTCAATAAGGTGTTTCATCTTCTTTATAATAAGGTCTTCTTTGAGCTCTTTTTCAAACATCTGGACATTCATCCGGTTTGCGGAAAGGACCCTTTCATAAAGCGAAGGGTCAAATGCCCCGTTCTTCTGGAAATAGGGGATGCTGACAATCTCTTTCTTAAGCTCCTCTTTGCTGACATCAATGCCTGCCTCTTCAGCGGTTATCAGCAGAACCCTTCTGTCTATTAAGGTCTGCAGAACGCTCTCTTTAAGGTTAAGTTTTTCAAGTTCCTCTTTTGATTTGTAAACATCCTTAATCCTGTTATAAGTCTCGTCGTACTGTTTCCAGTATTCAGTAAGGAGTATCCTCTCCCCCTCGACAGTGGCAAGGGCGCCTGAAGCGTCATTCGATTTGGGCCCGATTCCCCAGAATATAAATGATACCGTGATAAGGAAAATAATCCCCGAAAGCACTACGATGCTGAACAACTTGTTTTTATGCATCACCTTAAGCATGGCAAACCTCGTGCAGATAGATTATTAAGACAAATTTAACAAGAGATACTATAGCTTACAAGGGCTTTAAAGGGCAAGTTATCCCGGCCTCAGCGGATTATACAGCACTCTTCGGCATATTTTTTACGGATCCTGAGGAAATCTTCTGCTATCTCCTCGGGTGAGTGCGGAGGGATAAAGATAGCGCGGAGCCTTCCGAGAGGGTCTATGAGAAGGAAGGATGCGCTGTGGTCGATCATATAATCTCCGCCCGCTACTGCGGGTCGGCGCGAATATGCCACGCCGAGAGGGGCAGAGATTGCGGCTATCGCCTCTTCACTGCCGGTTACCCCTATGAAATCTTTGTTGAAATATGTGACATACTCTTTCATGCGCCCGGCAGTGTCCCTATGGGGGTCGACTGAAACAAAGACAAATTGAGTGTTATCGAGTTCACTCCTTTTTGTCAATATATTGTATATGCCGTTCATGTCCACGAGCGCCGTCGGGCAGATGTCGGGGCAGTTGGTGTAGCCGAAGAAGGCGAATGTCCATTTTCTTACGATGCTGAACCTGCCGAATTCATTGCCGTTATGGTCAAGCAGGGTGAAATAAGGCAGGGGCACGGGGACGTCGAGGACTGTCGCGGTTTTAAAACCGGAACTTCTGCGAAAATCCTTTACAAAAAGGAGGGCTGCGATAATAAGCAGGAGTATAACGACAAGATAAAGCCCTTTTTTAATCTGAGGGGTAGTCTGCTTTGCCTCGTTCAATTCTTTCCGTAGACTTCGGCTAATATCTTATCTGCGCCTTTTGCGAGCAAGGTATTGGCAAGGCTTATGCCGAGCGCTCCGGCATTCTCCGGCTCGCCGCTAATTCTCTCTTTTATTATAATCTCTCCGGAGAGGCTTCCAACGAGCCCTGTCATAACAAGCTTCCCGCCTTTTTCAAGCACCGCATGTCCGGCTATGGGAACCTGGCATCCTCCCTCAAGCCTCTTTAGGAATGCCCTTTCGGCTCTAACACATACAGCGGTTTCGTGATGGTCCAGTTTGCTTACTAACTCATTAATAAACCCGTCATCAACCCTGCACTCTATCCCGACCGCGCCCTGCGCTATTGCCGGAAGGCTTGTCTCAACAGGTATCATCTCTGTCACTCTGCCTGAGTAGCCGAGCCTTTTGACTCCCGCGGCGGCGAGGATTATGGCGTCGAATTTACCTTCATCGAGCTTCCTTATTCTTGTGTCAACATTGCCGCGAAGCTGAGTTATCCTGATGTCCGGCCTTATGCTCAGAAGCTGGCACATCCTCCTCAAACTGCTTGTGCCGACATGGGCTCCTTGCGGGAGGCCTTTAATTCCGCTTATCCCGGGCCTCGCTATCAGGGCGTCTCTCGGGTCTTCCCTCTTTGTGATCGCGGAGAGGTGAAGTCCTGCGGGAAGCTCGGTCGGCACATCCTTCATGCTGTGAACCGCAAGGTCTGCGGAACGGTCAAGAAGGGCTTCCTCTATCTCTTTTACAAAGAGGCCTTTTCCTCCGACCTGCGCAAGGGGGACGTCAAGTATCTTGTCACCCGTTGTCTTTATCTTTTTAAGCCCGACTGTGACGCCGCCGCTCAATTTTTCAAGCTCTGACTTTATCCATTCGGCCTGCCATAGGGCAAGCATGCTGCCGCGGGTGGCTATTACGATATTCTTTTTACCTTTCATCATCATCCCCTTCGAGGCTGAATAATCTTCTTACAGAGTCAATTATGATCTCCTGGTCTTCCCCTGCCGATTTAAGCAAAGCGATAGGATTATGTATTATCTTGTTCACTATTGAAGCCGCGAGATATTCGATGGTTTCAGCCTCCTTCTCGCCGAGAGGCCCCAGTTTTTTTAATGCCTTTTCAAGCTCTTCCTTTTTTATGGCCTCAGTCTTCTCCCTGAGCGCCACAATTGTCGGCACAGCAAGGAGCGATTCCTGCCATTTCAGGAATGTCTTAAGCTCTTCATCCACTATCGCCTCGGCCTTCTCAGCCTCCTTCCTTCTCTCTTCCTCATTAACGTCAACGATGCCGTTCAAGTCGTCAATGTCGTAGCGGTACACATTGTCAAGGCCGTCGATTCCGGGGTCAATGCTTCGCGGGTCGGAGATGTCGATGAGATAGACAGGGTTTTGCTTCCTTGCCTTCATCGTATGCTTGATGTCGTCTTTCGTGAGAATGTATTTCTGGACTTCCACGGCTGAGATGACTATATCCGTATTCCGGAGTTCGCTGACAAAATCTTCAAACCTCACAGCCCTTCCGTGAAACTCCTCCGCAAGCCTGACAGCCCTCTCATATGTCCTGTTTGTCACTGTGACGTTCCTGACCCCGTTGTTTATGAGGTGCCTCGCGGCAAGCTCCCCCATTTCGCCCGCGCCGATAAGCATGCACGCCTTTGCGGAGAGGTCTGAAAATATCTTCTTGGCAAGCTCTACAGCGGCGTAACTTATATTCACCGCCCCCTTGCCGATGCCCGTCTCTGTCCTTGTGCGCTTTGCCACCGAAAAGGTCTTCTTCATCAGCTTGTTGAGCATCGCGCCTGTGGCCTTGTTTTTTAAGGAGATATCGAAGGCCTCCTTGATCTGGCCGAGTATCTGCGGCTCGCCGAGTACCATGGAATCGAGTCCCGAAGCCACCCTGAAAATGTGCTTTACAGCCTCCCTGCCGTGCAGAATGAAAAGCGATTTTTCAAGAAGCGCTTTCGGCACGCCGTGAAAGTCAGCGAGAAAGTTCCTGATATTATCTATGCCGGATTCAATGTCCCTGACGCCGGAGTACATCTCAACCCTGTTGCAGGTCGAGAGGATAACATTTTCTCCCGCGATATTGGATTTCATGAGCATCTTGAGCGCCCTTTCAAGCTTGTCGCCGTCAAAGGCGAATTTTTCCCTCACTTCGATCGGGGCTGTATTGTGGTTAAGGCCGACGACTAAAATATTCATTCGTTGTTACTCAAATACGTGAATTCCTTTCAAGAGCAGAGTAACTCCCAGGAAAGTAAAGATGACGAGCAGAAATCCGGCTATGGAAAGTATGGCGGCTTTTTTCCCGCGCCAACCAACTGTGAGCCTCAGGTGAAGCACAAGGGCGTAAATCAGCCATGTTATCAGAGACCATACTTCTTTCGGGTCCCATCGCCAGTATGTCCCCCACGCCGACCTCGCCCATATCGCTCCGGTTATCATCGCGAGGGTAAGAAGGGGGAATCCGAGGGTTATGAGGTGATAATTAATCTCGTCAAGCGACTGAAGGCTCGGGAGCCTCTGAAAGAGGCTGCTTAAGTGTTTGGATTTAACATAACGCTCCTGGATTATATACATGATGCCTATGCCGAATGCCATGGCAAAGGCCGCGTCTCCGAGAAAAGCGAGCGTGACATGAATGCTGAACCATGAACTTTCCAGAACAGGGCTGAGTTCGGTTATCTCTCTCGGAAAGACTGATGACGAGAGCATGAGAATGAAGACTACCGGCATGATAAAAGAGCTGAGAAGGCCGATTTTGTAACGGTATTCATGATAGAAGAAGATTATCAATATGCACCACGACAGGAAAGAGGCGGCTTCATGAAGGTTTGCGGCAGGCAGGTGGCCTCCCTGCGCATACCTCACGATTATATTCGCGGTATGAAAGAGAAAACCGGTTATGGTCAGGTAGAGGGTGGCCCATGAGCTCTTTTTTATCTTTCTGAAGAGCTCTATTATGCCGATTGCCGTGGCAAAGAAATAAAAGGTGAGGGCTAACTCAAAAAGCAGGACATTGGCTTTCATATTTATCCGCGGATCTCCTTAAAAACTAAAAAATCAGCCCGGCTCGCAAACTTGAGGGCTGATGGCTGTAAGGTTCCGTCTTTCCAGTATTGAATATTACCAGATAGGAGTTTAAAAAATCCACATCAGTTCGATATAAACCCTTCTCATAATCGCATCCCGTCAATCTGTTATAATTGACTTTGAAACTTTTATTCTGTTACCTTATTTCTCCGATTTTTCCGCATAAGGCGGTGTAGCTCAGTCGGTCAGAGCATACGGCTCATATCCGTAGAGTCGCTGGTTCGAGTCCAGCCACCGCCACCAATCTTTCTCCTAATATTGAAATTTACCTCAACAGCATTTAAAGTAGTAACATGTCCGAACTGCTTGAATCATTCAACATAACCTCTCCTTACCTGAAGGCGCTTGTCACCATAGCCGCGTTTGCGGCAATCGCAAAGATAGTGGACATCTTTGTCTCGCAATTTCTCAAGCGCCTCACGCGGCATACCGAAACCGATATCGACGACAAGATAGTCGAGCTTATCCACAAGCCGTTATTCATAACCTCTGTTTTCGCAGGCGTTATCCTCTCGATATCCTACATCGAACTCTCTGAAAAGCCGGTATTCTACCTTAACGGCATCTGTTACACCGTGATAGTCTTAACCTGGCTCTTTGCTTTCATTAAGATAAGCAACATCGTCATAGAAGATTTCATTCAGAAACGGGGAGAGGTTTCAGGGTTAAGAAACGACATAATCCCTTTTGTCGAGAACATATCCAAGATAATCCTCTTTATCGCGGGACTTATGGTCCTGCTCTCCCTCTGGAAGGTGAATATTACGCCGCTCGTAGCTTCTGCCGGCGTGGCGGGCGCGGCGGTTGCATTTGCGGCAAAGGACATGCTCGGCAACTTCTTCGGCGGGTTAAGCATATTCATGGATAAGCCGTTTAAGATAGGGGATCACGTGGTATTGGACAAGGGGGAAAGGGGAGAGGTTGTGAATATAGGGATAAGGAGCACGCGCATAAAGACGATTGATGACATACTGATAATTGTCCCTAATTCCATAATCGCCAATTCAAAGGTGGTCAATGAGAGCGCGCCCTCCCCGGTCTTCAGGATTAGAATCCCTGTTTCCGCCGCGTACGGCAGTGATGTCAATTTTGTCGAAAATATTCTTCTTGATATAGCCGCAAATAGCGAAAACATTCTTAAGGAACCCGGGGCATGTGTAAGATTCACTGCCTTCGGGGATTCGTCGCTCAACCTTGAGCTTCTATGCTGGACGAGAGAGGGTGCGCTCAGGGGATTAATCGTGCATCAGCTTAATTCGGAGATATACAAAAGATTTAACGCCTCGGGCGTGAAGATGCCCTTCCCGCAGAGGGATGTTCATATTTACAGAGAAGAAGCCTGACTGTTTCACCCCTTTTAACTCATGTACTTATTCTTAATAAGCTTCATACTTACATACGGCGGGATGCATCTCTACGCGTTCCTTAAATTCAGGGCCGCGTTTCATCCGGGCAAAAAGCCTCTCATCTTTCTTGCCCTCTTTTTCGCGTTGATGATCTCCTCGCCTTTCTTTGTCCGGTTTTATGAAAAACACGGCCTTGAGACATTCGCTTACCTCACGGCCAATGCCGGGTTTATCTGGATGGGCGTCATACTTCTCTTCTTTGTCTACGGCTCGGCAATAGACCTCTTCCGCTTTATCCTTCTTCTCATCAAAACCATATCCGGAAGGGGCCTCTCCATGCTGAGGCCATCTTCAGGCTTTGCCTTTATCGCGCCTCTTTTAATTTCAACGCTTACAGCCTCTTACGGTTACTTTGAGGCAAGGGATATCAGGATCGAGAACCTGACGATAAGATCATCCAAACTGCCGAAGGAGATCAAGAGCCTTCGCCTTGTCCAGATATCGGACATCCATCTTGGACACATTGTGCGTGAGGAACGGCTCAAGATGATACTCGATAGAGTGAGATCAGCAGAGCCTGACATTCTGATATCAACAGGCGACCTTGTTGACGGCCAGAGGAGCGAGCTCAACAGCTTTTCCGGCCTCTTTAAAGAGATAACTCCGCGATACGGAAAATTCGCCATAACAGGAAATCACGAATATTACGCGGGTATTGAGAAGTCTATCGAGTTTACAAGAAATGCCGGCTTTACTCTGCTAAGGGGAGAAGGCGTCACAGTGAACGGGCTTATAAATATAGCCGGAGTTGATGATGAAGCGGGCATGACCTTTGGAGAACCCGGGATAATATCTGAAAGAGAGATGCTCTCAAAACTGCCTAAAGAGAAATTCACTCTCTTTCTCAAGCACAGGCCTATTATAGACAAAGACACTCTCGGCCTCTTTGACCTTCAGCTCTCGGGGCATACTCACAAAGGGCAGATATTCCCGTTCAACTTTTTCGTAAGGCTCTTTTTCCCTGTGATTGACGGTTATGTGAATCTCTCCGAGACATCATCATTATATGTAAGCCGCGGCACAGGCACATGGGGGCCGCCGATACGATTCCTCTCTTCGCCTGAGGTGACGGTTATAGACTTGGTGAGCGAATAATCCGGCTGTTATTAGTCGTCAGAAAGGTCTGCTTCAATATTGACTGTTATCATCACATCCTTGCCTACAAAGATGCCGCCTTCCATCGGCTGGTTCCAAGTCATGCCGAAGTCTTCGCGATCAACACCTGCCGAGCCCGTAATGCCTATGCTCGTCTCGCCGAAAGGGCTCTCTACCGGGCCCTGAAGCGCAGCCTCAAGAGATACCGTCCTTGTGACGCCGTGTATGCTCAGATCGCCGGAGATCCTGAAAATGCTGAAGCCGATCTTTTCAGAGCTTACACTCTTGAATGTTATGGAAGGGACCTTCTCAACGTCGAGAAAATCGCTGCTTTTAAGATGCTCGTCACGCTTGGCTATCCCTGTAAAGATGCCTGACGCCTCTATAGCGAGATCCATTGAGAGAGAGGCGGGATTATTGCTGTCATATTCAATGCTTCCTGAGAGTTTATTGAACTGTCCGTGCACATAAGCTATCATCATGTGCCTTACTGAAAAGGCTGTTACAGAATGGTCGGGGTCAACTCTCCATGTTGCCATAACTTGGGATCTCCTTATTAATTAATTTTAAAGACCTTTCAGGTCTTGCTTAAAATATAAAGCACTGCGGGTCTTCGGCAAGAAAATCCCCTGTTCCGGACAAACCCGAATAAGCAAACGCGATAGCCCTGCACCCTCTGCAGTCAGACCATCTTTCGCAGTTTCCGCATCTTCCCTTATACAGCTTTTTATCCCTCAATGCCTGAAGAACCTCTGAGCCTGCCCAGACTTCCCTCAATGAATCTCTCCGGATATTCCCTATCGGGACATCGAGCCTTCTGCATGGGAGAAGCGTGCCATCGGGAAGGATCGTGATGCCGGAAATTCCCGCTGCGCAACCCCCTGACGGAATATCTCCGATTTGGCTTGCCTCAAACTTTTTCCGCGACTGTGAAGCAACAGGGTCTCCGGTAACTATTTCGAGGCTGCCTGATTCTATAGAGAATATCTTTTTGTAAAGCTCAGCCGCTGATTCCGCGCTGAGCATCTTCTCCGCAATATCCCTGCCCCTGCCCGACGGCACAAGCCTTGAGAAGCCGAGTTTGTGAACTCCGAGGCATGCGGCAAGCCTGAATATCTCCATGAAATGGCGCGCGTTCAGTTCAGAGAGTGTCGCGTTCACGGTCACTTCAAGCCCTGCGTTGAGCAGGTTTCCGATTCCTTTGGCGGAAGCGGAAAAACTTCCCTTGCCTCTGACCGAGTCATGAATTTCATCCGTGCCTTCGATGCTCACCTGCACTCCTTTTACACCTGCTTCGCGCAGTCTGAAGGCAGTATCTTTGTCAGCAAGGATTCCGTTCGTGAGGAGAAATACTTCAAATCCGGGTTTAGAAACCTCTTTCAGTATTTCAAAGATATCATCTCTTAATAAAGGCTCTCCGCCGGTTATGTTGAAGCTTGAGGAGAAGTCTATGCCGTAAAGCTCTTTCCATATGTTTATCGTCTCTGCTATTTCACAAAGCGCCTCTTTGATTTCAGGGAGGGCCATCTCATCATTGCCGCGTTTTGACTGGTAGCAGTGCCTGCATCTGAGATTGCATCTTTCGGTAAGGTGCCACTGTATGAAGAAGTCAAAGTTATGCTTGATAGGCATGATAGTTATTGAATACGTCAGTTAAGACAGATATGGCAGGGGCCGCGTTTCCAATCGCATCATGGCTCCCTGCCATATCTACGCCTTTCAGTTGCCGACCGGCAACTATGAACTCTTTCAGCCCTTTCACTTCCGGCATACCTTGCCAGGATTCTCTCTGTCAGTCTTTTTAAGGCTTTCCCAGAAGGCAGCCTCTTTTGCCAGCGCTTCCATGCTTAAAGGCTTCTTCATCCTGTCCCCACCCCCTTTCTTTTTGGATTCAGCAGACTGTAATTCCATGATAGCAGTTTCACTTAGCTTGTCAAGAAGGGGGGGTTAGACAATTTCCATCATTTGATGCTAAGTTATCTGCATGAAAGCGGGGCTTTATCAATTCAATCCGGCATTCGGGGAAAAAGAGAAAAACTTGGGTAAGGTTGCATCCGCAGCAAAAGATGCTGACATTGAACTCCTTGTGCTCCCTGAACTTTTCGCAACCGGATATCAGTTTACTTCAAAAGACGAGGTCGCGGAGCTTTCCGAAAGCATCCCAAACGGCCGCACGACAGAGTTCCTCTGCGGCATGTCTAAAGAGAAAGGCATCTACATTGCCGCAGGGCTTGCAGAAAGGGGAAGGGATGAGTTTTACAACTCTGCTGTTGTGACAGGCCCCGAAGGCTTTATAGGCGCATACAGAAAGACGCATGTATATTCTGAGGAGAATCTCTACTTCTCTCCGGGCGATTCGGGCTTCAGGGTCTGGGATACAAAGATCGGAAGGATAGGAGTGATGATATGCTTTGACTGGTTCTTTCCTGAATCGCTCAGGTCTCTCGCGCTCTCAGGCGCTGATGTTGTTGCCCATCCTTCAAACCTTGTGCTTCCATACTGCCCTGCGGCAATGCCCACGAGGGCGCTTGAAAACGGCGTCTTCACAATAACCGCAAACCGCACCGGGATTGAGGAGAGGAAACAAGGCGCGTCTCTTAAGTTCATAGGCAGCAGCCTGATAGTCTCGCCGCGAGGAAAGGTGCTGGCAAAGGCCTCCGCAGACGGGGAAGAGCTTATCACGGCTGATATCGACATCTCTGCCGCGAGGGATAAATCACTCAATATCTATAATGATATCTTAGGCGACAGAAGGCCTGACAGATACGGGGCTATATTCGGTAAAGAATGATTTCAGATGAAGACGAGGCGCATAATGGCTAAAAAGAAGAAAACAGCAAAAAAGTCCTCCAAAAAGGCCGTAACAACCCGAGGGAAAAACACAGCTTCCGGCAAGGCCGCCCGGCAAAAGAAGGCTCCTGCCAAAGCTGTAAAAGCAAATCCAGCCGATGACAAAGCGAAAGGCTTTTATATTGTCGGGATAGGCGCTTCTGCAGGGGGATTAGAGGCGTTCCAGGAGTTCTTTACCCATATGCCTTCAGACAGCGGAATGGCCTTTGTACTGGTTCCCCACCTTGATCCCACTCACAAGAGCATCATCGGCGACATTCTGAAGAAATATACAGATATGAATATACTCCAGGCAGAGGACGGGATGAAAGTCCTGCCGAACCGTGTGTATCTTATCCAGCCTGATAAAAATATCGCAATACTTAACGGCAAACTTCAGTTGATAGAACCGGCGGAGCGCCGCGGCCTGAGGCATCCCATAGATTTCTTCTTTCGTACTTTGGCAGAAGACCAGGGCGAAAATGCCGTAGCTGTTATTCTCTCCGGAACAGGCACCGAGGGGGCCCTCGGCTTAAAGGCTGTTAAAGGCGAAGGCGGACTGGTTATCGTTCAGGACCCGAAGACCGCGAAATACGACGGCATGCCCCAAAGCGCCGTAGCTACAGATATGGTTGACCATGTTCTGCCAGCGGAGAAGATCCCGGAAATGCTCATGAAGTATGTGAGGCATCCGCAGACAAAGCTCCTGAGAAAACCTAAAAGCCCCCCGGATAAATTTCCTGACGCCATGCAAAAGATATTTATCTTGATCCGTAACCAGACAGGCCATGATTTTTCTCATTACAAGCCTAATACCATCATCCGCAGGATCGAAAAGCGGATGACCCTGCACCAAATTGAAAATCTCGCAAATTATGTTATGTATCTAAGAGACAATCCATCCGAGGTAAATATCCTTTTTAAGGAACTCCTCATCAGGGTCACCAGGTTTTTCAGGGACCCTGAGGCCTTCGAGCTGCTCAAAAAAAAGATTCTTCCGGACATGTTTAAACGTGCCGGTGAAGAATATCCCTTGCGCGTCTGGGTGCCGGGCTGTTCCACCGGCGAGGAAGCATACTCTATGGCCATTGTGCTGCATGAGTACATCAGCGAGCATAAGCCGGCCAGTAAGATGCAGATATTTGCAACGGATTTGGACAGCGACGCTATCGAAACAGCGAGAAGCGGCAGTTACCCTGACAGCATTTCTGCCGATGTGTCACAGCAACGTCTGAAACGCTATTTTACCAAGGAAGGCAATTCATATCGTATAAACAGCAAGATAAGGGAATCAGTTGTCTTTGCCGTTCAGAACGTGGCCAAAGACCCGCCTTTCTCCAAGGTGGATATGATAAGCTGCAGAAATCTGCTCATCTACCTGGGGCCGGAATTGCAGAAAAAGCTCATACCCCTTTTTCATTACGCATTAAAGCCTGAGGGCATTCTCTTCTTAGGCACTTCCGAAACTATCGGGGGATTCCCCGACCTTTTTTCCGCAGTCAATAACAAATGGAAAATATTCAGGTCCAAGAAATCTTCCTTGGTCCACGCGGCTCCAATAGATTATTATCCGGCCCTGACCAAAACCTTGACCCGGCAACTGAAGTCTTTTAATAAAGAAAAAACCGGTGAGATGACCCTTGGCGGTATGACGGAAAAACTGCTCCTTGAGCGCTATGCCCCGCCGTGTGTGATCGTAGATGAAAACGGAAGCATCCTCTATTTTCACGGCCGCACAGGTAAATATCTGGAGCCTTCCCCCGGAAAAGCCAAACTCAACATCTTTGAAATGGCACGCGAGGGATTGAGGCTTGAACTGAGAGCGGAGATACGCAAAGCAGTAACCAAAAAAACAGATGCCGTCATCAAAAACCTGAAAGTGAAATCCAACGGTGACATATATAGAGTCAATGTAAACATAAAACACATAAAGAAACCGGCCCATTTAAAAGGCCTGCTCATGGTCGTATTTGAGGAAGCCCTGCCTTCTCCGAGGGCCAGGGCGGACTCAAAATTGCCGCACACGGGAAAACAGGGCAGCCGGCGCGGCGCAGAGCTGGAATTTGAATTGAGATCCATGAGGGAACAGCTTCAGAGCACAATAGAGGAACTCGAAGCCTCAAACGAAGAACTGCAGTCAACCAACGAGGAGCTTCAGTCGGTTAATGAAGAGCTGATAACGGTAAACGCCGAGTCCCAGAGCAAGATCGATGAACTGATGCAGGTGACCAATGATATGAACAACCTTCTTGCCGCCACAAAAATTGCTACCATCTTTCTGGATAATGATTTGAATATCAAACGGTTCACTCCGGAAATCGGCAAGGTGATTAAACTTATACAAACTGACGTGGGCCGTCCCGTAAGAGATTTTGCATCATCACTTGAATATGAAGATATGGTAAAAGACGCAGGGGAAGTGCTGAGAACCCTCATTCCAAAGGAGATGGAGGTATCCGATAAGAACGGCATCTGGTTTTTAATGAGGATCCTGCCCTACCGCACCATTGACAACGTTATTGACGGTGTTGTTATTACATTCATAGACATAACAGAGCAGAAACATGCGCAGGGAGTATTGAGTGACACACTGATCTACGCCGAAAGCATTATAGATACAATCCGTGAACCTCTCATTGTCCTTGATGCCGGGATGAAGGTTGTATCGGCAAACAGGACTTTTTACCGGACTTTTAAAGTACTCAAAGAAGACACGGAGGGCAAGATCATTTACCATCTCGGCAACCACCAGTGGGATATCCCGAAACTCAGGGAGCTTTTAGAAGACATCCTGTCTAAAAACACCGAATTTCATGACTTTAAGGTTGAGCATGATTTTCCATCTATCGGCCATAAAAAGATGATGCTCAATGCCAGGAGGATCATGCAAAACACATCAGGCAACGAGTTGATTCTTCTGGCTATTACTGATGCAGGGAGGGATGATTAATGAGTTTAAAGCGAAAAATAATAAAGAAAAAAACTCAAAATCCGAAACTTCGACCCTCCAGTTCGAAACTCGAAACTGAAAATTCCCGACTCCGCAAGAGCGCTGAAAAAAAAATCAAGGAACGGCCTGGAGAGCTCAAGGCAATCTCCATGGACACCAACTCCCTGATCCACGAGCTTCAGGTACACCAAATAGAACTTGAGATGCAGAACGAGGAGCTTCGGAAATCCCGGGCCGAGATTGAAGAGTCCCGCGCAAGATATTCCGACCTTTATGATTTTGCACCGGCCGGTTATTTTACCCTTGATAAGAACGGGCTTATCCTTGAAGTAAACCTCACCGGGACCTCATTGCTTTGGGCAGACAGGGGCCGGTTAATAAAAAAGCCTTTCACCGGCTTCATTCATCACAATGATAAGGATGTCTATTATCTGAAGTCTAATGAGTTGTTTAGAACAAAGGAAAAGCAGTCCTGCGATATAAGGCTTGTCAGAAAGGACGGCTCTATATTTTACGCCAGGATTGAGTGCATTCTGGCCAAGGACAGCGTTGGAGACCAGGATCAGATACGAATGATCGTCAGCGACATCAGCGAGCGCAAGAAGGCTGAGGAAGATAAAGAGCGCCTTAACAGGGAACTCGAACAGATGATCTACGTAACCTCGCATGACCTCCGTTCACCTCTTGTGAATATCGAAGGTTACAGCAGAGAGATTAAGCTTTCCCTTGATGAACTGCAGTCAGCGTTGCAGGACGGAGCAGGACCGGAAACTCTCAAGAACAGGATTGCCCGCATTATTGAAAAGGATATACCTGAGTCCATGGATTACATTACTAAAAGCATTTTCAAGATGGATTCTCTGCTTTCTGCCCTGCATCAGATTTCGCGCTCCGGCAAAACAGAGTTTGAGGCGGCAGGAGTTGATATGAACAGCCTTGTCAGGGACGTTATCTCCACTCTTGAGCATCAGTTTAAAGAGAAGGGCGCAACGCATGAGATTTCCAAACTGCCTTCCTGCATATGCGACAAGAAGAAGATCAATCAGGTAATGACTAACCTGATCGGGAATGCGCTCAGGTATCTCGACCCCAAACGTCCAGGCGTCATCAAAGTTTCAGGCGGGAAAAAGAACGGGCAGATTGTCTACTGTGTAGCTGACAACGGAATAGGCATCGCAAAAGAAGATATGGACAAGGTGTTTGATATCTTCTACAGGGTCAGCTCTGATAAAAAAGGAGAGGGCCTCGGGCTGAGCATCGTAAAGAAGGTTGTTGAGATGCATGGCGGGAAGGTTTGGCTCGAATCAGAGCCGGGAAAGGGCTCGGCCTTCTGCTTTTCGATTCCTGACGGGGATAAAAATTAAGCTTCATAGCTGATACCTCCTGAATTTTCAAGATAAAGGATTAGTCTTCGTTCTTATAACCACAGGAAAGAAGAAATTCGGCTTTGCTTAACACGCCCTGCCCCTTTCTTTTTAGAGGGGGAGAAAGGAAGCTGGATTCCGGATAGAGGGCTTCGGGAATGACTACGGATGAGAGGGCGCGTGTAAATCAAGAAACAGTCTTGCATTTTATATGCTTGACGCGATGGGATGCATTGCATTACAATAAATTGCATTTCTTAAACAGGGGAGGGCATATGCAGTCTCAATTGACGGTCAGGCTCACGGACAATCTTGAACGGGAGATATCCAATTATGCAAAGAGGCTTCATCTGAAACGCTCGGATATCGTCAGAATAGCGCTGGAGAGATTTCTTAAAGAAACACGGGTAAGGGAAGAGCAAAGCCCGTATGAGCGCGTCAGCAACCTTATCGGCGCTGTTGAAAGCGGGGTTTCAGACCTCGGGCAGTCTCACAGGAAACATCTCCTGAAAAAGATGAAGAAGTATGCGTAAAATCCTTCTGGACACCGGCGCGTTTGTCGCGCTGCTTGATAAAAGTGAAGGGAAGCATGTTCATTGCGCCGAATTTATTAAAACCTTCAAAGGTGAAATATATGCCACAGAGCCTGTCCTGACCGAAACACTTTATCTGCTCGGCCCGTCAATAAAGGCGGAAAAGGCATGTCTTGATTTTATCCTTCAGGGCGGGGTCACTTTAGTGCCGCAGTCTCACGAAAGCCTCTCAAGGGCAATCGCATTAATGGAGAAGTATAAGGATATCCCCATGGACTTTGCCGATGCCACTCTTGTGGCCATGGCCGAAGAGGCTGCTATTGATGAAGTTTTCACTCTTGATATAAAAGGCTTCCGCGCATACCGGATTTACGGAAGAAAATCATTCAGGATATGGCCGGGATAATTGCTGTTGTTGGAAATTTTTCTTAAAGGTCTTTGCGGACAACTACTTTCTTGTAAAACTCGCACTTTTTGCAATCCCCTAACTTCTGGGCGATCGCCCCGCTCACCCTCTTGCCGCAGAATGTGCCTGCGACAGCCCAGCATATCCGGCCGTAATGGGGATACGCGGCGCATCTGAATTCCGCGGCCCCTTCCGCCTTCTCAACCCCGCATTTATGAAATTCCCAGCACTTTATCTTGGCGGACTCCTCTTCGCATTGATACGGGAAATACAGCTTGACGGACGTGCCTTTGCCGGGTTCACTCTCCATTTTGATCAATCCGTGATGCTCGTCCATTATCTTTTTGCAAAGGGAGAGCCCGAGGCCGGTCCCCCTTCCTATCTCTTTTGTGGTGAAGAATGGCTCAAATATCATATCTAATTTATCCTTGGGGATGCCGACGCCCGTGTCCGCAATCTGCACCACGATAAAATTGACGCTGTACATTTCTTCCATGAAGGTCTTTATCTTCAAAACTCCGCCGTTCGGCATAGCGTCCACGGCGTTTGATATGAGATTGTTTACCGCCTGTTTCACTTGATCCTTGTCAATCATGACCGGCGGCAGGGATGCGTCGAGATTTTCCTCAACCTTGATGGGTTGTTCATTAAAGATATCACTGAAGATGCGAAGAGATTCTCTTACGGTTTCGCTTATATCGAGGCTCTCCGGGTTCGATTTCACGTCCCTTGAAAAAGCAAGGACATCCTTAAGAATCTTTTCAAGCCTGTTTACCTCGGATATGATGAGGCCGGTGTACTCTTTTTCTTTTGTAAATTCCGCAAGGGTCTTGTTGAGCCTCCTTGCGAAACCACCTATGGAGGTCAATGGATTTCTTATCTCATGGGCGACATCAGCGGTCAGCCTTCCGATGGCAGAAAGCTTTTCCGCCTGCACAACCCTCTCCTGCAGGTCTTTAAGGGCGCTCAGTGATTCCTGAAGGTTTTTATTAATAATTTCGAGTTCATCATCCTTCTTCTTCAATTTTCCGGAGAGAAAGCCGAGGGGAACCGCTATGAGAAACATAAATGCCGCCCTGATGAAAAAATCCGTCCAGTGAGGGAACCTTGAAAAATCGAAATTGCCGCCGGCAAGATAAAGCATTATTGATAAAGCCGCCACGAAAATTCCGGCGACTGTCCCGTAATAGAAAGAATAAAGAGCTGTCATCAGATAAAAGCCGTTGAAAAACGGGCTGACGAATCCGCCGGTCATATATATGAGAAGTGTCACGAAGGAAAGGTCAAAAAAGAGCGAAAAAGCATAAATGATCTTTTTCGGGAAGAGAAAGAGCAGGAAAAAGATAAGAACGCTGCCTGCCGCAAAGCATGTAAAGAGAATGATGATATTCCGAATCGACTCTGCCGGTATTTCAGCGAACACGAGCCAGGCGCATCCGCCAGCAAGCACAACGGCCCTGAGGACGATGAAAGCTATATCAGCGATCTCGAGAGAGCTTTTGATTTTTTCGGGTAATGCCTTTAATCTTTCAGACAGGCTCATAATGATATACCTTCTTTCTTAATTATAACAGAGGAAGGCTGCGAGGCATTTCAGAATTCTTCCGCTTGACCTTCATTGCCGCATATTTATACACTGGATAATCTTTAAATTGTATTGTTAGGAGCGGTTTTGAAACTCTCGTGGCAGAAATACAGACTTGATCTCTCTGAGAAGACCCGTCTCATGGGAATTCTCAATGTCACGCCCGACTCATTTTCCGACGGCGGGCTCTTTTTCAAAAAAGAGGACGCCGTGGAACAGGCGCTTAAGATGGAGGAGGATGGGGCGGATATAATCGACATCGGCGGAGAATCCACGAGGCCGGGCTCGGAGAAGGTTTCGGCAAAAGAGGAAATAAAGCGAGTTATCCCTGTCATCAATGCCGTTGCCAAGAAAATAAAGATACCCATCTCAATAGACACTTATAAATCAGATGTGGCGCGCGCCGCGCTTGATGCCGGGGCTTCAATTGTCAATGACATAAGCGGGTTACGATTCGATAAAAAGATGGCCGGGCTTGTTGCGAGGCACAGGATTCCGGTTGTTGTCATGCATATAAAAGGCACCCCGGAGAGTATGCAGAAGAGCCCTTTTTATGAGGCATTGATTCCTGAGATAATCGATTACCTGACGGAATCGATACAAATCGCGCGCGGCGCCGGCATTTCAGATGACAAGATAATTATTGACCCGGGCATAGGCTTCGGAAAGACTGCGGAGCATAACCTTGAGATAATCAGGCGGCTGAATGAATTCAGAGGGTTTCAGAAACCTATACTCATAGGCCCTTCGAGGAAGTCATTCATAGGGAGCATTCTCGGCGGCCTCCCTCCCTCAGAAAGGATCGAGGGGACAGCCTCGGCTGTTGCCATTGCGATTTTCAACGGGGCTGACATCATAAGGGTGCATGATGTTAAAGAGATGCGTAGGGTCGCGGCTGTGGCAGATGCCGTTAAAGGGGAAGGCAATAAATGAAAAAGGCATTCTTTCATTCCGAGCCTGTTGATTCCGTGCTTGAACTCATAGGCAACACGCCGATGGTGAGAATCAATAAACTTGTCGGGAAAGATTCGGCAGAGATATACGCGAAGATAGAGTCTTTTAATCCATGCAGCTCTGTCAAGGACAGGATATGCCACGCGATGATAAAGGCGGCTGAGGATGAGGGAAAGATAAGGCCTGGCGATACCATCATAGAGCCGACGTCCGGGAATACGGGCATCGGCCTTGCATTTGCCTGCGCGACAAAAGGGTATAAACTCGTCCTGACAATGCCTGAGACAATGAGCATTGAGAGGAAGAATATGCTCAGGGCATTCGGCGCGGAGCTTATTCTGACTGAGGGCGAAAAGGATATGGCGGGCGCGGTTCAAAAGGCTCAGGAGATCGCCGATGACAAGGGTTATTACCAGCCGCAGCAGTTTAAAAATAAGGCTAACCCTGAGGCTCACAGAAATGGAACCGCAAAAGAGATACTCAATCAACCCGGTGACATAGATGCTTTTGTTGCAGGCGTCGGAACCGGCGGCACGATAACGGGCATAGGAGAAGTATTGAAGAGGGAACTCGGGAATAAAGTCAGGATAATAGCGGTTGAGCCTGCCGGAAGTGCGGTTCTTTCAGGCGGAAGGGCAGGGATTCATGAGATACAGGGAATCGGCGCCGGGTTTGTGCCTGATATACTCAACAAAAGGATAATCGATGAGATAATACAGGTCTCTGATGAAGATGCTTATGAAACAGCAAGAGCTCTCATAAGAAAAGAGGGCATACTTTGCGGAATCTCTTCAGGCGCCAATTTTTTCGCCGCACAAAAAATTGCGGCGAGGCTCGGCAGAGGCAAAAAGGTTGTTGTGATATTTCCTGACAGCGGGGAGAGGTACCTGAGCACGAGGCTTTTTGATTTCAGCGGCTGAAAGACTATTTTTCATGCAAGCACTGCTCTGAACTTATTTGAAGCGATAATATATCATAGGCGCAGTTGAATGAGAGATAGCATGCAAACAAATATCCCGGAAGTTTTGCTAAGGTATCGCCAAATATGTTCAATCGCCGCGCTTGCATGGTTTCAGGTTATTCAATAAAACAATTATGCCTGATACAAAACATATGATCGGCATCATTAATACTGTTGACGGAAACATCCTTGAGACTATCGGGAAGACGCCGATGCTCCGCCTTCACAGGATAACCTCTCATATAAAAAGCGGTGTGGAGATATATGCGAAGCTTGAGAGGTATAACCCGGGAGGCTCAGTTAAAGACCGTCCGGCATATCAGATGATAAAGGATGCGGAGGAGTCAGGGGAGCTTACGAAAGACAAAATAATAATCGATTCCACTTCAGGGAATACGGGTATAGCATACGCGATGATAGCGGCTGTAAAGGGGTACAGGCTCAAGGTTGTGATTCCGCAAAACGCGAGCCCGGAGAGAAAAAGAATAATAGAAGGCTTCGGCGCGGCGCTTGTCTATTCGAGCCCTTTTGAAGGTTCGGACGGGGCGATAAAGCTTGCGCGTAAAATATATAATGATGCTCCCGGTAAATATTTTATGCCTGACCAGTACAACAACCCTTCAAACTGGAAGGCTCATTATCTTGCCACGGGGCCGGAGATAGTTGAACAGACAAAAGGGAGGGTGACACATTTTATCGCGAGCGTCGGGACCGGCGGAACAGTGACCGGGACAGGGAAGTACCTGAAAGAATATAGTCCCGATATAAAAGTCATTGCCATTCAGCCCGATGACGCGATGCACGGCATTGAAGGATTGAAGCATATGGAGAGTTCCATAGTGCCGGGGATATTTGATTTAAGCTTTCCCGACCGGACGATTTTTGTAAATACCGAAGAGGCATATGATATGGTAAAGAAACTTATCAGTGTTGAAGGGCTGGCCGTCGGCCATTCCTCAGGGGCGGCGCTTGTCGGGGCATTGAAGGCCGCGGAGGATATGGATAAGGGCGTGATAGTCACCATCTTTCCTGACGGCGGTGACAGGTACCTCAGTCATACGATATAAGTTATCGACATGAAGATCAATAAGGAGATTTTAGGCGGTATCTATCAGCATGCAGTCGAATCTTATCCCGAGGAATGCTGCGGCATTGTAACGGGGAAAGGTGATGTTCAAGCTGTCCACAAGTGCAGGAACATCCAGAATGAGCTTCATGCGGATGACCCTGAAAGGCATACGAGGGACGCGAAGACCGCATACGCTATTGACAGGGCAGAGGCCGGGCGCATCTATGCCGAAGCAAAAGAAAAAGGTCATGAGGTTATGGCGTTTTATCATTCGCACATAGACTGCGACGCCTGCTTTTCAGAAACCGACAAAGAGGCGCAGACGGTCTTTGGCGAGCCTGAATTCCCTGACGCTCTTCAGATAGTAGTCTCTGTTATAAAAAAGAATATCTGCGTGGCAAAGGCCTTCAGATGGGACAGGGAGAAGTGTGATTTCGTCTCTTTTCAGATTTAAACAAATCTGTCAGGCGGGGTATTTTCCGCGTAAATATAGTGTTGACAAATCCTGAGGTTGAAGGGTAGAATTTCGCATCCTTTGTTGAATAGGAATAATTGTATTTTAAAAAATACCATAACAGCATTCACGGGAGGATTATGAAATACAACCGATGGTCATACTGCCTTAAGATGGTTGTTCTTCTTGTTGCGATATCGCTTGTCCCGGGCTCAGTTCTTGCCGGTGACATGGGTTTCAGGCTTAACGGAGTTGATCTTTACACGCCTAAGAAAGCATCGGCTGACACAAAGGTTGACGGAATCATCTATGCGCAGAATAATATTCCTTCAGCGCAGAATTTTGTTTCGAGCAGCGCGCGGTCTGACGAAGTTACGGATGAAAAAGGCATCTGGAGCAATCCGTGGACATATGTTATCGGGGCTGTTTTTATAGGCGGTTTGGCGTATCTGATAAGCAGGGACAATCATAATGCCCCTGACAACACAGGAAGCAGCGGGAGTGATTAAGGCGGGATATAAACCGGCTCGTATCCCTATTTTTGCGTAATAAATATATAATTAAAACCTTCATGCTTGGAAAGCAACAAATTTATTTGTTCCTCTATTTGCTTTCAGGCCTCTCTTAGACCGCTTCTGTTTGCTACTTGTAAATAAAAAAATCGCCATGCTATAATGCAAGTTGATTAAAACAGGGCGTTTTTATTATATTATCTATCCTTAATGTTGTTTTGCATCAGGGCTGTATCAGCGTTTTAATAAACGCTCGGCAGACTTGTGTGCAAAGACGGATTATTGTTTTTTCTCGGGATAGCAGAGGTGCCGATGTAGCTCAGTTGGTAGAGCAGCTGATTTGTAATCAGCGGGTCGGGGGTTCAAATCCCTTCATCGGCTCCATAATGAAAGCAAATAGCTGTCAGCCATCAGAGGTCAGTGGAAGCAGGGGATAAAAATTTTTCTTTTAACTGGCAGCTTCGTGCTAATAGCTGATTGCTTTGGAAAGGAGAGGTTCCCGAGTGGCCAAAGGGAGCAGACTGTAAATCTGCCGGCGACGCCTTCGGAGGTTCGAATCCTCCCCTCTCCACCAGCGAAATTTGCTTT
>JACQZG010000027.1 GCA_016213935.1 Nitrospirota bacterium | reverse complement strand
GTCAATTACAAATACAGGCTTCTCAAGAGCGTAGAGGAGAATAGAGTCCGCGGTTTCAGGGCCGATGCCGTTCACTTCGAGAAGGCTGAGCCTGAGTTCATGCGTATCTTCTCTTCTCATCAGCGCCATACTGCCTTTGTGATGGTTACAGAGAAAAGCCAAAAAATTCTTCAGCCTTTTTGCTTTGATATTGAAATATCCGGCGGGTTTTATCAATGAGGCAAGCTCTTCATGTGGCATGTCATTGAGAACTTTTGCGCTTAGGACTTTTTTTTTCTTTAAATTATTGACCGACTTCTCGACATTTCCCCAGTTCGTGTTTTGCGTGAGTATCGCTCCGACTGCTATCTCAAAAGGGGTGTCGCCCGGCCACCAGCGTTGGGGGCCGAAGGATTTGTAAAGAGTGTCATAGATAGCAAATAGAATTTTCTTATGTGGTTTATTTGTGTTGGCCATACTCTTCATGATAACAAACTGGATTCCCGCCATTCCGCCACGGCGGATCAGCCGAGGCTGACGCGGGAATGACAGCCGAGGTCTGTATGCTAACCCCTGACCACTAATACCTATGCCCTGTTTTTTACCCCGGCGGCCAATGCATAATTCTTCCGCCTAAAAGATGGAGATGGATATGAAAAACAGTCTGCCCCGATTCACGGTTGCAGTTCATGACAAGCCTGAAGCCTCTCTCGGCAATCTCTTTCTCTTTCGCGATCTTGTTCCCAACCTGAAGCATGCAGCCGATAAGTTCGTGATCTTCATTCTTTATTTCAAGGGTGGTGGAGATATGTTTTTTAGGTATTATGAGGATATGCACCGGAGCCTGGGGATTAATATCCTCAAACGCAAAGACACGCTCGTCTTCATAAACCTTTTTTGAGGGGATATCTCCTTTTATTATTCTGCAGAAAAGGCATTCCATTTTATCGCCTCCTTATAAAATATTCGGGGAACGGGATTACTCATTTTAGCACAGCACTGAAATAAATTGACCTTACAGTAAGGCTCTCCTCATAAAGGAGGAGGGCAGCCTGCCTGCCGGGCAGGCAGGGGAGGGGAAGAGTTATGATACCCTGTGGTTTGCTGTAAGGAGCGCTGTTTGTATATAGTAATGACATGGAAGATATCAGCATCAATGAGCTCAAAGACAAGAAAGAGAGCTTCATTAAGGAGATAAGGTGGGATGTCACGCCGAAACTTTTTATGGGGCAGGGAACATCCTCCGGCAGGAATCAAGACGGAGCGCCGCGAAATATCGACGGCTACATGCTCTATGTTGATGCCGGGGATGAAAAGCCCGCCTTAGTTATAATGAAGAACAGGTTTACTATAAGCAGAACGGTCGGGATCATAAAGGACGCGCCTGAAGAGCTTCTGCTTGATTCGGTAAAATGCGGAGAGGCTGAGTCTGTCGCCGGAATGTATCCTCTTTCCCCAAAGCTTGAGGCCTGGCTTAAGAAAGAGTTCGGAATACCATAAGCTTGTCAGATGAACTTTCCGGTCTTTTCGTTCCAGGACATTACGATGTAGTAGAGGAGCATTACGCTTAAGATAAGGATGACAGACCAGTGGTATGTGATATATTCAGGGAGGAAGACCTCTTCCCCCATCATTGAGGAGAGCGTCTCTGATGAAGAGATGAATGAATGTGCCAAAGAATTTGTTATTCCGAGGAAGAGAAAAGCGACAAGCTGTTTAATGCCCCCTTCCGCTGTCCTCCAGCATACCCCGCTTGCGCAGCCCCCGGCAAAAGGCATGCCGAAACCGAATATTACCCCGCCGACAAAACTTCCTGTCCAGAATGTGGGAGTGACATAACTGTATTCAGGCCTTAATCCGCTGTATTTGATGGCGGCAAAACCGAGTACGCTCACTGTAACCGCGATAACCATTCCCCTTGCCTGGTCCGCGTTTCCTGAAACAAAGGGCTCGCGCAGAGCCTGCTGAAAAGCGAACCGGCTTCTGTGCATTATCATCCCGAATGAGTATCCTGCAATCAGGAGGCCGCCGGTTTTTATATAATCGTAGCCTGTGGCCCGGTCAATTCCATTGGCGCGGTATATGTAAGCAAGAGCAAGAACAACCAGCAGGGTCAGCGCCCCTAATTGAGGCTGTATATTTCTCCAGTCGAATTCACCTTCTTTCGGTTTCTTGACCTTGCCGTCGCCCCTTCTGTAGCGAAAGCGCTGCATCTCCCAGAAGAGATAACGGGTCTCAAGAAAGGCGCCAATAAGCAGGCCGAACATCATTGCCGGGCCGCTTAATGAAAGGGCGCTTGTTGCGCTGAAAAAGCCTCCGACATTGCAGCCCATAGCCATTGCAGAGCCGATACCCATAAGGATTCCGCCGAAGGCCCCTCTTAAAAATTCTACAGGGGGAGGGACTCTGATGCCGAATTCCTTTGAGAAGAGGGAGGATGATAACGCCCCCCAGAGGAGGCCGAATGTGAGTATGGAACCGGTGCTCAGAAGCGGGTTAAGTTGAGGGTGGGAAGAGTATATCCCAAGCGAGTAGAAAGACCAGTCCACCCATTCCCTTAGCCCTCCGACAACGCCCCACGGCCTTGCCCACGCGAATGTGATGATGCTCGTAATTCCTATCAGGAGGCCGCCAAGCCATGCGGGCCAGTTTCGGTAAAAGACCTTTGAGTAGCCTTCTTTTAATATAACCTCAATGTCGCTTGCCTCATTAGTTTCTTTCATTAAATCTTTTTGCTCTCTTGCCGTCTTTTTATTAGGGAAGATGCGCTTTGCCCGTGGAATTCCTGAGCCACTTCAGGTAGTCTTCGGAACCATACATGATAGGGAGCGCTATTATCTCCGGGACATCATAACTGTGCATCTGTTTAACCCGCTCTTTTAAGCTGTCAAAAAGCTCTCCCCGGGTCTTTGCCATCATCAGTATTTCAGCGCCATCCTCGACCTTGCCCTGCCATGAATAGATGGAGCGGACGTTTCTTATAATAGTTACGCAGGCTGCGAGCCTTTCCTCCACAAGGGTACGGGCAATGGCAGCGGCTTCCTCTTCGCCGGGCGATGTTATCATCACAACTATCTCTTTGCAGGTATCGGGAGTTGCCATAGATAAATATTTTTACAGAGAGAAAATAAAAATGCAACTTCAGCTATTTAACAAATCATGAAGATGTTGCGGATACTCCCTATTGACAAAAAAAAAATTCTGCTATATAGTTGTTATAGTTCTTCAGGCGATTTCCTAATTTATCTGAATAAGCAAAGCATAAAAATAAGGTTCCGGTAATAAGATTTTACAATCATAAACATCCTGTTATAAACATTAATCTGCTTTATGCAAGCTGAAGTTCTTCTCTAAATCCCGGCTTAAATTACAGGGCTCAGTTTCCCGTTGACATTTTATAAGTAAAAAAGACCAGATCCCCACAAATATAAACCCCACAAAAAAAGGAGCAATCAACCAGTGGCAAGAAAAATTAACGGCACCAGGACAGAAAACAGGACAGAAAACAATATTGAGGCCAGGGCAGAAGCCCCGTCTGAAAACAAACCCATGATAAGATCAGAGGGCATGAACATCACCAAGCTCAAGGAACTGCCCATATCCGAACTCACCCTTATGGCAAAGGATATGAATATAGAGGGAGCCAGGGGATTGAGGAAGCAGGACCTTATTTTCGCCATTCTGCAGGCCCAGACTGAAAAGACAGGGCTCATCTTCGGCGAGGGCGTTCTTGAGATACTGCCTGACGGCTTCGGCTTTCTCCGTTCCCCTGACTACAGTTATCTGCCCGGGCCTGACGATATTTATGTCTCGCCTTCACAGATCAGGAGGTTCAACCTCAGGACCGGCGACCTTGTCACAGGCCAGATACGCCCTCCAAAGGAGAGCGAAAGATATTTCGCCCTGCTTAAAGTAGAGGCCATAACTCATGAGCCGCCTGACGAAAATGTAAAAAGACAGCTCTTTGACAACCTCATCCCGTATTACCCGACAAAGCGCATAGAGCTTGAATATGACAAGGAAGATTATTCCACGCGCGTAATGGAACTTGTCACGCCCATAGGCATGGGGCAGAGGGGGATGATAGTCGCCGCGCCGAGAACCGGCAAGACAGTACTTCTTCAGTCCATTGCAAAGGCCATAAAGCATAACCATCCAGAAGTCCATCTGATAATCCTTCTCATTGATGAACGGCCAGAAGAGGTGACCGACTGGAAGAGGCAGGTTGATACGGAGATTATAGGCTCTACATTTGACGAGCCGCCGCAGAGGCATATTCAGGTCGCTGAGATGGTGATGGAGAGGGCAAAGAGGCTTGTCGAGAGCAGAAAGAATGTCGTCATCCTTCTCGATTCAATAACAAGGCTGGCGAGGGCCTACAACGCGGTCATCCCGGCAAGCGGCAAGGTACTTTCAGGCGGGCTTGACTCCAACGCGCTTCAGAAGCCGAAGAGGTTTTTCGGCACCGCCAGAAATATCGAGGACGGCGGCAGCCTTACGATCATAGCTACGGCCCTTGTTGATACAGGCAGCAGGATGGACGATGTTATATTTGAGGAGTTTAAAGGCACGGGCAATATGGAGCTTCACCTCGACAGAAAGCTTGTTGAGAAACGCGTATTCCCGAGCATTAATATAAATGCCTCAGGCACAAGGAAAGAGGAACTGCTTGTTCAAAAGGATGTCCTTCAGAGGATGTGGATACTGAGGAAGGTCCTTCACTCATTAAGCCCGGTGGAGAGCATGGAGTTTCTGCTTGACAAGCTGACCGGGACAAAGAGCAACAAGGATTTCCTGGAGATGATGAACAAGTAGGCTATGCTACATCAACTGCCTGAAGTCGGTGATGGACTGAAAATCCTCTGTCTTGCCATGCTCGGCCTTTGAGTTCGCAAGCGCTTTAAAGAGGAGGTATTTTATCCCGTAATCCCTCGCGGTCTTCAGGACGTCTTCGGTATCGTCTATAAAGAGGGAATGCTCTTTTTCAAACCCGAGCTTCTTCTCTGCCTTTTCCCAGAATTCGAGATATTCTTTCGGGTGCCCCACATCAAAGGAGCAGAGCACTGAGTCGAAATATTCTCCGATTGCGGTCTTCTTGAACTTTATATTGACCGTCTTGTAATGCGCGTTTGTAAGAAGGAAGACCTTCTTCTTCTCTTTCCTGAGCATCTTCAGGAAATCAATGACATGAGGATGCACTTCAATAAGGTGCCTTATCTGCTCCTTCAGCGCCGGGATATCAAGCTTTAATTCACTTGACCAGAAGTCAATATCGCACCAGTTCAGTGTTCTCTCATGATGCTTGTAGGTTTTGTACAGATAATCCTGCGCCTTTCCGAATGTCATATCGTGCTTCTCGGCGTATTTTTCAGGGACGAGGTGCCTCCAGAAATAATCATCGAAATACAGGTCAAGCAAAGTTCCGTCCATGTCGAGCAGGACATATTTTATATTTTTTAACGGTATGGTCTTTAACATTTATGCTCCTTTGGTTTTATACGGGGTAATTAAGTTTAACATTTTCCATGGTATGGATTAAGACGCTGTTCAATGGTAAAATTATTGAACGCTGCATAAATGTCCTATTCAGCGTCATTCCCGCGTCAGCCTCGGCTGATCCGCCGTGGCGGAATGGCGGGAATCCAGTTTTTTTTCTGGATTCCGGGTCAAGCCCGGAATGACAAAAATTCAGAAATAGGATATTAATATTAGAGGTATCATTAGCATAACAATTACAGGAAGGCGGATAACGTGGCAGAGACAATGAAAGGGCACTCTCTCTCGGAAAAGATAAAAGAGAGGGTGCGCAAAGATGTTGAGATACTGAAAGAGCATGGCATAGACGTCGGGCTCGGGATGCTGATGTTTGACGACAATCCTGCTTCAAAACAGTATTTCTTGGCAACGCTTAAGGCCTGCAACAAGGCCGGCATAAAAGCGTATGAATATATCCTTCCCGCAAACGCTTCAGTGAATGAAATACTGAATCATATACATTCCATCAACAGGGATGAAAGGATAAACGGGCTCCTCGTTCTCTTTCCTCTTCCACGGAAGATAAACCCGAGAAGGATTGTAAATGAAATACTTCCGGAAAAGGATATTGACGGGCTCGGCGCCATATCGGTAGGAAGGCTCGCAGCCGACGAATCAACATTTCAGATATTCAAAAAAGGCGATTACGATAACCTGTACAGCGGCGCGGCCGCGCATGCTGTCTCAAGTTATCTGCCATGCACCCCCTTCGGCGTCATAAGACTGATCGAGAGCTACGGAATCGGGATAAAGGGAAAGCACGCCGTTGTTATCGGCAAGAGCCTTGCGGTCGGCAAGCCGCTATCTCTCATGCTGCTTGCGAAAGAGGCTACCGTAACAATCTGCCATAGGGAGACCCGGGATCTCGGCTATTTTACGAGGCAGGCTGACATAATCTGTTCTGCTGCCGGTGTAGCGGGCTTGATAAAAGGCGATATGATAAAAGAGGGCGCTGTTGTTGTCGATATCGGGATTAATGTCTTTGGACAAGGGAAGATAGTCGGTGATGTCGATTTCGAATCAGTTGAGAAGAAAGCTTCCTTTATAACCCCTGTGCCGGGCGGCGTCGGGCCTGTGACCATAGCGATGCTCCTTGAGAACACAGTTCGCTCAGCCCGTAAAAACCAGTTGATGAAACACCCGCTTATTATCTGATAAAGCCGCAGAATGATCCGTCCGCCTTATTCTCGTTTACATGCCTCCTAAGGTATTCCGATGAACAAAATAGGGTTTTGCCTAATTATCTTTATTTTTCATATGAAATATAATATGGAAACATGCATTTCAATAATCCTGAAAAGGGGGCCTAATGAAGATTAACGATATCAGGAAGATCGCGACAAAGATTGGAATAAAAGACGTGAAGAAAAAGAAAGGCGATCTGATTCGTGAGATACAGAGAGCAGAAGGCAATTTTGACTGTTTTGGGACCGCTACCTCAGGCCATTGTTCTGAGGCCGATTGTTTATGGAAGGAAGAGTGTTTAGTGCCGTAGCCTGCCCATCATTTGCGTGACATTACGCAATATCAATTCACCAGATAGACAATTTTCTCATCTCAATGACCGCATAATTTTCAGGAACCCCTCATCGTAAACCGAGTATTCATCTAATCCCGTTTACTATAGTGTTAACATCATGTATGATTCAGGTATGAAACGGTTTTTATTAATAATCTTATGTTCTCTCCCGCTTCTTTCCTGCGCCCCTGTGCTGAGGCAGGAGCTTGCAGTCAATTCGCTTTACGGCTTCAGGCTGGCGGATCTTGCTGAACACCCCGGGGCTTATGAAGGAAGGACGCTAATGTTCGGCGGAATAATAGCGAAGACCACCTTAACAAAAGAAGGCTCGCTCATAGAAGCGCTTTATATGCCAGTTGATTCCCGGGGTTATCATTTGGATAATGCTCCGGCAGGAAGGGTTCTCGCTTTATTCCCCGGCAATAAGAATATCCTTGATCCGATGATATTCAGGGAAAAGAGAGAGGTGACAATTGCGGGTGAGTACATCGGCATGCGAAAAGGAGTTATTGATGAAATTGAATACATATATCCGATCTTCAGAATTGTCGAACTTTATCTCTGGGAAGAAGAGAAAGATTATTACAGACACCCCCGCCATCATCTTTATATGGGGTATCCTTACTGGAGTTACGGCTATGAGTTCTGGTGGGCTGACTGACCGGCGTTTTCATTAATACCTTTATCTTCGATTTAAGCCTCTTTTCGCAAGGCCAAGCTAATAAAACCAGGCTATTTAATTATCATAATTTTAAATTTTGAAATCCTGGTGTTTTGTGCAACAATTAATTTATAGGGAAGATTCATTAGAATCAGGGTTGTTTATTGATGGGTTTCGGTAACCAAACATATTAGATTAAGGAGTGTAACATGCTTTGCCCGACAAAGAAGATGGTAAATCTAAAGGCCCGGATACGGTGCGGTGATTCAACTGTGGAAGGTTTTACAAACAGTATCTGTGAGGACGGGCTTTATATGAGAACGCTTCCCCTGATGTCTGACCTAAGCATAGCTCAGGGTTCATTTATGATGGTTGAGCTTGCGCAGCCCGGCATGGGGCCCGTTAACTTATACTGCAGAGTTAAATGGGTTTATAAGACGCCTCCGCATGGGTTGACCTACAGCATAGGCATGGAGATTGTAGATGCCCTCCAGAATTACAAGGAGATGCTCAAGGAACTCCTCAATTAACTTAGCCTCTTTTCATTTTTCGGCAGCGGCATTTTCCGGATTCTCTTCCACCTCTTTTTCTGCCAGGACCGCAACTGCGACAACCTTGTCATTCTCAGCAAGCTTTATTAGCGTGACCCCCTGAGTGTTTCTTTTTATCGTCCGGATGTTTGAGGTGTCCATTCGGATGAGTTTTCCGCCGTCTGTCACGATCATTATCTCATCTTTATCCGAGACCTTGAGCACAGAGACCACTTTGCCGACTTTTGGGGTAACTTTTAAAGTTATGATACCCTTGCCGCCTCTCTTTTGTGATCTGTATTCCTCAGTTTTTGTCCTCTTGCCGTAGCCGTTCTCTGTTACTGTAAGCAGGGTCTTGTCTTCCTCAAGTACGTCAACTGAAACGACTTTGTCGTCGCCCTTAATGCTTATGCCTTTTACGCCTTTGGCCGTTCTTCCCATCGGCCTTACGTCTTTTTCCTTAAAACGGATCGAAAGCCCGTTTCTCGTGCTGAGATTTATGTCATTGCTTCCGTCAGTTACCCTTACTCCCACAAGTTCATCGCCTTCCATGAGAGATATGGCATTAATTCCATTCGCCCTTGGGTTGCTGTATGCTTCAAGCGGGGTCTTTTTTATGGTTCCCTTCATGGTCGCCATGAAGAGATAGCGGTCTTTCCGGAACTCCCTCACCGGGAAGACAGCGGTTATCCTTTCATGCTGGGTTATCTTAATAAGGTTAACTATGGCTCTCCCTTTTGTCGTCCTGTCTCCTTCGGGAATTTCATAGACCTTCAGCCAGTAGAGCCTGCCGAAATTTGTGAAGAAGAGGGCAAAGTCGTGTGTCGAGGCGTTAAATAAAGTTTCTATGAAATCCTCCTCTCTGAGTGCGGCCCCGGTGCTTCCGGTTCCGGCCCTCTTCTGGCTCCTGTAGAGGTCAACGGCCGTCCTTTTCATGAAGCCCTGGCGGGATATCGTGACGACCATCTCCTTCTCGGTGATGAGGTCTTCCATCGTTATCTCCTGCGCCTCTCCCGTGATCGCGGTCCGCCTCTTGTCGGCAAACTTTTCACGTATTTCGAGCAGTTCATCCCTGATGATCTTGTTTATGAGTATGGCGCTGGCAAGTATTGACTTAAGCCTCTCTATCTCTTTTATTACTGCTTCGTAGTCCTCAATTATCTTCTCTCTCTCAAGCCCGGTGAGCCTCTGGAGCTTCATGTCAAGTATTGCCTGAGCCTGGATCTTGGTGAGAGGGAATTTTTTCATCAGCCCATCAAGGGCCTCCGCAGGTGTCTTTGACTGCCTTATCAGTTTTATTATCGCGTCAAGGTTGTCAAGGGCTATCTTGAGGCCTTCGAGTATATGGGCCTTTTCCTGGGCTTTTCTCAGTTCAAATTCCGTCCGCCTTCTTACGATATTGCGCCTGTGCTCAAGAAAGAGAGAGAGCATCTCCGCGAGATTCAGGATCTTAGGCTGCCCGTTCACGATTGCAAGGAGTATGACGCCGAAGGTCGCCGCCATGGGGGTCTGTTTGTAAAGCTGGTTCAATACAACTTCTGGAAAGACGCCCTTTTTCAATTCGATAACGACCCTTATCCCTTTGCGGTCAGACTCGTCTCTTAGGTCGCTGATGCCTTCTATCTTCTTTTCGCGCACAAGCTCGGCAATCTTTTCCACAAGCCTTGATTTGTTAACCTGATAGGGAAGCTCTGTTATGATTATGCGGGTGCCTTTGGAATACTCTTCCTCAGCCGTCTTTGCCCGTATCCTTATAAGGCCCCTTCCTGTCGTGTACGCGTCTTTTATCCCTTTCCTTCCGTGGATCACACTGCCGGTCGGGAAGTCAGGCCCTTTTATCTTTTTCATGAGGGCAGGGATATCTGTTTCGGGGTCGTCTATCATCATGACAAGGCCGTCAACGATCTCTCCAAGATTATGCGGAGGGATGTTTGTAGCCATTCCCACGGCAATGCCCGAAGAGCCGTTTATTATAAGATTGGGTATCTTTGATGGAAGGACTGAAGGTTCGGAAGTCGTCTCGTCAAAGTTCGGTATGAAATCAACAGTCTCTTTGTCGATGTCGGCAAGCATCTCTTCGGCAAGTTTTGTGAGCCTCGCTTCGGTATACCTGTACGCGGCCGCGGGGTCGCCGTCCACCGAGCCGAAGTTCCCCTGGCCGTCAACGAGGATATTGCGCATGTTGAAATCCTGCGCAAGCCTTACAAGGGCGTCATAAACCGCGGAGTCTCCGTGGGGGTGATACTTTTTCAGCACTTCACCCACGACACCGGCGCATTTTGAGTATTTCTTGTTGGGGAGAAGCCCCTCCCTCAGCATCGCGTAGAGTATTCGCCGCTGAACCGGTTTCAGCCCGTCTCTTACATCAGGAAGCGCCCTGCCTATGATTACGCTCATCGCGTAATTAAGGTAGGACGTCTTCATCTCTTCATCTATATTTATTACGGGGCGTTCCATCTAATCTCCTTTAATAAGCTGTCAGCTGTCAGCAAACAGCTGCTGAAATAACAATAACCGACTGCTGAGAGCTAATCGCTGAAAGCTGTTTTTATATATCTAAATTACTAACCTCGAGGGCATGCTGTTCTATAAAGGCTTTTCTCGGCTCGACATTGTCCCCCATGAGCGTTGTGAATATAGTCTCTGACTTGACCACATCTTCAACGTTCACCTGCAGGAGTGTGCGGTTCTTCGGGTCCATGGTGGTTTCCCATAACTGCTGAGGGTTCATCTCACCGAGACCTTTGTATCTCTGAATGTTTATGCCCTTTTTTGCTATGGACAATATGTGAGAAAGCATATCCCTTATCCTGTCGAACGTTATCGTTTCATTCTCATGGATTACCTTGAACGGCGGGCGGCCAAGCTCCCTCAGGCCCGAGTAGAGCGCCTGAAATTCCCGGTAATCGGGAGAGGAGAGAAGCTCATTACCGATCGTTATACTAAAGCCTTCCCTTTTGAGTATTGCACAGAATGCCTGGTGTTCTTCGTCCTCTTCTACCTTCTCGGAAATGTCAGGGAACTGCGTTTTCAATTTCGAGATTATTCCCCAGAGGTTTTTTTCGTCTTTGAGCGACTCTCTTTTTACGTCGAGGTCAACAATGGCTTTTATTATGTCTGTGTCAATCTTTCTCTTCGCAAACCACTCGATGAGCTTGGCGAATTTCGAGAGCTTCTGAATATAGGGGATGATATCTTTGCCGGCGAGCGAGCTGCCATTTATCAGTATCTTTATTTCGTCCGCGGCAAGCTCAAAAAGCATCTCTTCGAGCAGCCTTTCGTTCTGTATATATCTTTCGGTCTTTCCCTTCTTAACCTTGAATAAAGGGGGTTGTGCTATGTAAAGATATCCTTTCTCGATTATCTGCCCCATCTGTCTGAAGAAGAATGTGAGAAGAAGAGTTCTTATATGCGCGCCGTCCACATCCGCGTCGGTCATGATTATAATTTTATGGTAGCGGGCTTTTGTGATGTCGAAATCTTCAGAGCCGATGCCGGTGCCGAGGGCGGTTATGAGTATCTTTATCTCTTCCGAATTCAGCATCTTGTCAAAACGCGCCTTCTCGACATTAAGGATCTTCCCTTTTAGCGGGAGTATCGCCTGATTCTTTCTGTCTCTCCCCTGTTTCGCAGAGCCCCCTGCCGAATCCCCTTCCACAATGAATATCTCGCTCAATTCAGGGCTCTTTTCAGAGCAGTCAGCGAGCTTGCCCGGAAGGCCTGTGTCCTCAAGCGCGCCTTTGCGCCTCGTCAGGTCTCTCGCCTTTCTCGCGGCCTCTCTCGCCCTTGACGCTTGTATGGCTTTTTCGATGATCTTTTTAGCGACCTGAGGATTCTGTTCAAAGTAGTAACCGAGGGTTTCGTTTACAAGCGACTCGACGACGCCCTTTATTTCGCTGTTGCCGAGCTTTGTCTTTGTCTGCCCTTCAAACTGGGGCTGGGGCAGTTTTACGCTGACGATTGCCGTTAAGCCTTCCCTTATGTCATCGCCGGTGAGGCTCTCCTTGGCGTTTTTTATAACCCCGTTTGCTACAGCGTAGTTATTGGCGGTTCTTGTAAGAGCCGACTTAAAGCCGACGAGATGAGTCCCGCCCTCTTTTGTGTTTATGTTGTTGGCAAAGGAGTAAAGGGTCTCGGAATATCCGTCATTGTACTGAATCGCGACCTCGACAGATACCCCGTCTTTTATCTTTTCGACGTATATCGGATTCGGGTGAAGGGGCGCCTTGTTCTTGTTCAAGTGCTCGACGAATGATACGATGCCTCCGTCAAAGCGGTATTTATCTTCCTTGTTCGAGCGCTCGTCAGAGATGCTTATCGTGAGCCCTTTGTTGAGGTAGGCTATCTCCCTGAACCTGTTGCTGAGGGTGTCATAGTTGAATTCGAGGCTCTCGAATATTTCAGAATCAGGCTTGAATGTTATCCTGGTCCCTCTCTTTTTTGTCTTGCCGACCTTTGTGAGAGGGCCTGCGGGGACCCCTCTTTTATAATGCTGCTCCCAGACCTCGCCGTTCTGCTTGATCTCAAGGTCAAGTGTTTCAGACAGCGCGTTGACGACCGATACCCCGACGCCGTGCAGCCCGCCCGATATCGCATACGCCTTATTCTCAAACTTGCCGCCGGCGTGAAGTTCGGTGAGAGCTATCTCAGCTGCAGTCCTCTTGTCAGGGTCTGTAGGGTGCACGCCGGTTGGTATGCCCCTTCCGTTGTCAACAACGGTTATGCTGCCGTCAAGATGCACGGTGATGTTTATTTCATTGCAGAAGCCCGCGAGGGCCTCGTCAACGCTGTTGTCCGCTATTTCGTAGACGAGATGGTGAAGGCCGTCGAAACTCGTGCTGCCTATGTACATCGCGGGCCTTTTCCTCACGGCGTCAAGGCCTTTTAGGACTTTTATGTCCGACGCGCTGTAGCTGTCATCTTCTGTTGACTTTTTTGCATTTTCGTTCATCTATATCCCCTTCGTTTACTCTGTTCATTTTAATTCGTTAGGCTTTATTGTGGGAAGAGTACTTGTGTCACTCCCGCTTGTCCGCACTCAGGCGGATTCGCTGAGGAGAATCGGGAGTCTTCAAAACCTGTAAAGATGATTCCGGACAAGCCTGCCGGCAGGAATGACGACTCCATATGTTATAGGTTTCTCACACTCTCATAGGCATGATGACGCACATCGCTCCCTCGCCGGCTGCCTCGACGAGAAGGGTGGGGCTTAACGGTTCCTGTATCTCAAACCTTATGGTCTCGCCGTCCATCGCCTGGATCGCGTCCATCAGGTAGCGCGCGTTGTACCCGATGGAAATCGATTCGCCTTTGTACTGGGCCGCAATCTCCTCTCTTGCCTCTCCTATGTCAGGGTTTATGGATATCAGGGTTATCTTCCCCTGTTCCACATCAAACCTGACGGCGTTTGTCTTCTCCCTGCTCATTATAGACGTCCTTCTCAGCGCCTTGAGGCAGGTGACCTTGTCGATTATCACCTGCTTCTCATTATCTTTGGGAATAACCTGGTCATAGTTAGGATAGTTTCCTTCTATAAGCCTTGAAGTAAGGACTATATCCCCAATCGTGAAGAATATATGGTTCTTCTCAAGATGCACTGTTATCGTCCCTGAACTTGTTTCAAGTATTCTCTTCAACTCCATCGCGCCTTTTTTGGGGAGTATAAGCTTCATCTCCGAAGAGAGCGGCGAGGCCAACTTGCTTGAGATTATCGCGAGCCTGTGGCCGTCGGTGCCGACAAGCTTTAGCTCTGTCGTCTTTTTCGCGGGTATGAGGTGAAGAAGCAGGCCGTTAAGCGTGTATCTCGTGTCGCTGTCTCCGGTTGCGTACACGGTCTTCTCTATCATGTTCCTTAAGAGCCCGGCATCAATGTTTAATTCCTCGGTCTTCCCTATCTCCGGCAGGGCAGGGTACTCTTCCTCAGGCAGCCCCATAAGCTTGAAAGTGCTTTTCCCCGCGCTTATCCTGAGCCAGTTGTTCTCCTGAGACTCAAGCAGTATGCCGCCTTCGACCTCTTTAACTATTTCGAAGAGCTTCCTTGCCGGGATGCAGAGGCTCCCTTTCTCGATTATCTCGGCGGTTATCGGCCCTTTCAGGGCAATCTCCAGGTCAGTGGCCATTATAAAGGCGGCTTTGTCAGCCTTGAGCATGAAATGGCTTAAGATGGGCATGGTCGTCTTCTTGTCAACCACACCCTGGATATTTTGCAACGCCTTCTGCAGTTCTTCCTTTTCGATCCTGAGCTTCATTTTCTCCTCCTAAGATTTCGGACAGGAACGGACAAATCCGTCGTCGGTTTATATTTCTCTTAACCTTTTCATGAAATATTCAATCTTGCTGTTCAGGTCGCTGTCTTTCTTTTTCTGCTCTTCTATCAGCTTGCAGGCGTGTATGACCGTGGAGTGGTCCTTGCCCCCGAATTTTCTCCCTATGTCGCTGAGCGAAGAATGCGTAAGGGTCTTGCAGAGATGCATCGCTATCTGCCTCGGGAAGGCGATGTCTCTTGTCCTTTTTTTTGCTTTTATATCCTGAAGCTTAAGGCCGTAATAGTCGCATACCGTCTTCTGGATATATTCGACGGTAAGGGCCTTTTCCTCGTCATGTATCATGTCCTTCAGGATGTTTCTTGCCATCTCCACCGTTATCTCTTTTCCCGAGAGAGAGGAGTGCGCGCCCAGCCTTATCATCGCTGCCTCGAGGTCCCTTATGTTCGACTTTATCCTGCTCGCGAGCATAAGGGCCACGTCTTCGGGGAGATGAATGCCTTCAAGCTCTGATTTTTTCCCGAGAATCGCTATCTTTGTCTCTACCTCGGGCGCCTGTATTTCGGCGATGAGCCCCATGCCGAATCTCGACCTGAGCCTTTCGGTGATGTCAGCTATGTCTTTAGGCGGGCGGTCGCTCGAAAAGACTATCTGGCGGCGCCTGTCGTAGAGGGAGTTGAATGTGTGGAACAGTTCATCCTGGGTAGCGCTTTTGCCTGCTATGAACTGTATATCGTCTATAAGAAGCGCGTCGAGGTTCCTGAATTTTTCTTTAAAAGAATCCATCTTGTTATTCCGCATCGAATAGATGAACTCATTCGTAAACTGCTCCGCGCGCGCGTAGCTGAGTTTAATGCCGGGGTTATTCTCAATTATCCTGTTGCCGATGGCGTTCATGAGGTGCGTCTTGCCGAGGCCCACGTCGCCGTAGATAAACAGCGGGTTGTAACTGCTCCCCGGCGAGTCGGCCACTGCCTGTGAGGCTGCGTTGGCGAACTGATTGCTCGGCCCTATCACATAAGAGTCGAATGTGAATTTCTGGTTCAGGAATATGCCGCGTTTCGCGAGCATCGTTTTCCTGCCCTCCTGCCCTCCCGCGTTTTTTTTGGTTTCAGCTTCAGTTTTCTTTTCTGAGAACTGGTATTTCACTGAAACTTCCTTTTTCAGTTGGCCTGAGAATGTTGAGGAGAGAATCATGGGGAAGTGGTCTTCTATCCACTCCTTAAAGAACTTGTTAGGGACTTCAAGGATAAGCTGGTCGTCTTTGACTTTTATGAATTTAATGGGCCTGAACCAGAGTTCAAAGGCTTGGTCTCCGACCTTTTCTTTAATGATTACAATGGTTTTTTCCCAGATTATATCGAATTCCATATGGTTAGAAATAGGCTAAATTATTTCCTTCTGAAACCCGTGAAAGGGCAAGTTATCAACAGCTGTTTATAACTTGTTGATAAATAGAGGAAGGAAGCGATGTATTATATCTTATCTTCGCAGGCATAAGCAAGCATTTTTTTCATCTTTGTATTATTGAATTCTCCTATAAAAATAAGGTTGCTGAATAATGCGTGAGATGAGCTTTTCAAGAAAATAAATCATTCGAATGCAGCGTGTTATAATACCCGCATATGTCCGAACCGTCAGGCAGCGAATTTTCACAATATACGGCAGAAGGGGACATCCTCTTTAAGCTTCCTGTTTTTGAAGGGCCCCTTGATCTTCTGCTTCATATGATCAGGGAAGAGAAGATCGATATTTACGATATACCCATAGCCCATATAACAAAACAGTATGTGGAATATCTCGAGCTTATGAAGGAGATGAACCTCGAGATAGCAGGCGAGTTCCTTGTAATGGCCGCCACCCTTGTTCATATAAAATCAAAGATGCTTCTGCCTCCGGGAGAAGACGGGGCCGCGGATGAGACCGAAGACCCGAGGTCAGAGCTTGTCATGAGGCTTCTTGAATACCAGGCTCATAAAGAATCGTCGTCATACCTGAGAAAGAGAGAGGAGACATGGAAAAATGTCTTTCACCGGCCCCTTCCGCAAAAAGATGATTTTGATTTTGAACCCGAGCCCCTTTTCGAGGAGATGAGCGTCTTTGAACTCCTCACAGCCTTTAAAGAACTTCTCGAGAAGTCGCCTCAGGCGGTGCTTGAGATTACGAGGGAATCCCTTACGGTGGCAGACAGGATAAACTTCATTGTTGAAAGGATCGAGAAGGAGGATGGCGTAAGGTTCAATGACCTTTTTGAAGGCGACTTCACAAAGGTATCCGTCATAGTGACATTCCTTGCCCTGCTTGAGATAAGCAGGCTCGGCCTCGCAAGGATATATCAGGAGAAGAGCTTCGGGACCATCTGGGTTATCAATCCATCAAAGATGGGGACACTTCCGGAAACCGCCGCATCAGCCTGACGCGGGCATCCGCCGCTTTTTATGCGCGAGGAAGCGCGACGAAAAACCTGCTGCCTTTGCCGGGCTCTGATTCAAGCCAGATTCTGCCGTTGTGCCTTTCAACCGCCAGGCTTGCAATGGCCAGCCCTATCCCGTCTCCTGCGGTGTTTTTCGGGTCAAGCTGGTGGAACATCTTAAATATGTCTTCCTGATACTTAATCGGTATGCCAATTCCGTTATCTTCCACGCAGTAGACCGATTGTCCTTCCTCAATTCTGCCGGATACTTTGATAATTCCCTTGCGGCCGGGGTCGAGAAACTTGACGCTGTTTTCGATGAGATTTGAAAAAACCTGATTTATCTGCCGGATGTCGCCTCTGCACGGGGGCAATTGCGATATTTCGATACGCGCATCCTCTTCTTTCAGCCATGGCTTGAATTCGTCATTGATTTTAGCGATAAGCGCATTCATGTCAATCTCGCGGGTCTCGTGCAATTCACTGCCCGCGAGCGAAACATACATAAGGCCTGAAAGCAGGGAGGCCATTTTTGATACGCCTGCCTTGACGAATTTCTCAGAATCGGAAATGCTTTCAGCAACGGAAGCCATCTTCTCTTTCGCAGACGGGGAGATCTGTTCGTCTTGCAATAAAGAGAAGAGGCTCTTGACCGAGTTTGTTATCTCGCCGGTGTACCCCTCCACGTTGACCAGAGGGCTGCGCAGATCATGAGAACTTGCGTAGAGAATCTCCTCAAGCTCCCTGTTTTTCATTCGCAATTCGAGAAGGAGCTTATTTCTCTCATTCTCAATCTGCCTGCGCTCAGTGACATCCCGAAAGACCAGCACAACGCCGGTTATCTCGCCCTTTCTGTTGACGATGGGCGCGCTGCTGTCGTCTATCCGGATTTCAGTTCCGTCTCTGGAGATCAAGGCAGCGTCACCGGCCAGTCCGCCCGCGGCTCCCCCGCCGAGCAGAAGTTCGAGGGGATTTTCAATCGGCTTTCCGGACTCGGCGCTGAGGATCCTGAAGATCTCGCTGAGATTTTTGCCTTTTGCTTCCTCCTCGCTCCATCCCGTGAGCATTTCCGAAACGGAATTCATGAAGATCACAGCCCCTTTATCGTCAGCGGCTATTACCGCGTCTCCAATGCTTTTTAATACGGTAAAGAGCCATTCGCGGTTCTCCTTCAATTTTCTTTCGATTCCGGATTTATAGAGGGCCATCTCGATTGTGCTTTTGACTTCCCTGTCGTCAAACGGCTTAATGATATACCCGAAAGGCTCGGTCAGCTTCGCCTTCCCGATGGTCTTCTCGTCTGAATACGCGGTGAGGTAAATAATGGGGACGTCAATAATCGAATGTATCGCGTCCGCGGCTTCTATCCCGTTCATCTTCTCCCGCAGGATTATATCCATGAGCACCAGGTCCGGCTTAAGCTCTTCGGTTTTTCGAACCGCCTCTTTTCCGGTAGCGACTACCGCGGGGACCTCATACCCCATCTTAAGCAGGCTCTGCCTTATGTCTTCAGCGACAATGCTTTCATCTTCAACGACAATGATTTTTGTTTTCTCCATAGCTTTCACTCTAAATGCGCTCTTCGTATTTTACTTCTTTAAACTTTATTATGAATTCAGTTCCTTTTTCCCTGTTTAGGTTTATGCTTCCCTGAAGCTGATTTTCAGACAGCGTGCGTATCAGATTCAGGCCTAACGACCCGGTATTCCTGAAATCGAAACCTTCCGGGATGCCGGCGCCGTTATCGCTTACTTTCAGCTCGACTTCGCCGTCAGTCCTGCGCAACGATATCCTTATCTCGCCTTTTCTGCCTTCGGGGAAGGCGTGTTTCAATGAATTGGATATCAGTTCATTTATGATCAGTCCGCACGGGATGGCGGTATCGATCTCAAGCCATACATCCTTGACCTCGGTAGTTATGGCTATCCTGCTCATGGAATCACCAAACGATCTTAATATATTGGAAGCGAGGTCCCTTATGTAATCTTCAAAGTTTATGTGGGACAGGTCTTTGGAACTGTATAGTTTTTCATGGATGAGGGCCATGGATTTTATCCTGTTCTGGCTGTCGTTGAGCATCTCGATGTCTTTGGGGTTCTGCGTCCTCATGGACTGGAGGCGGAGCAGGCTGCAGATGATCTGCATATTATTTTTGACCCTGTGATGAATTTCACTCAGGAGAATCTCTTTTTCTTTGAGAGACGCCAAAATTTTTTCTTCGTATTTCTTGCGTTCCGTGATGTCGATATTATATTCAATGACCTGTACAATCTTTCCGCTGCTGTCAAAGATAGGATATCCGTGAACTTCATTGATTTGCGGCTCGCTGTGCGAGTTGTAGTGAATATGCTCAAGGATTACCGGCTTTCCTGTTTTTTTCACACTTGCTATTGTGCACGGATGCTCAGCGTCGCAGCACGGAGTTTTGCTGTGATGCGTCAGTGAATAACAGGTCGATTCCGGCGAGATAGTGCCGAAATGGCAGGCCGGGTTTGCCAGCTTGATGGTGTAGTCTTCGGCATCGATGACATAAAAGGGGTGCGTTAAAGAGCTTATTATGCTGTTCATCAAATCATTCTGCTGCTGAATCTTTTCTTTTGCCTGCCTGAGGGCGGCCATCTGCTTTTCGAGCGAGTCTATCGTGTCGAGCAGTTTCGCGGTCATTATGTTAAAGGCCTCGGAGAGGTCGCGGATCTCGTCATTATCCCCGACATCCACGGCGGAGACAAATTTCCCCGACGTGATAATCCGGGCATTCTCGGCAAGCGACTCAACGGACTGGACGGTCTTTCTCAGGGAAAAATAACTTACCGCAATGGCCAGAAGCATAAAGCTGACAAGAAAAAGGCTCGTTATGGACAATGTATTTAAGGATAAGCTCAGCACCTCATCAAAAGGCAGGGATGCGTATATTTTGAAATTCCTGCCGCCGAGATTAAAGTCCCTGCTGACCAGCATTGCTTTGTCGCCGTTCAGCCCGGCCTGTATTCCTGCCTGTTTTTCAGCCCTGAAGACAATATTGCCGTATACGAGGGAAGAATCGGGGTGCGCCACGACCTTTCCGTTTGAATCCGTTATAAAAATAATGCCGGACTTGCCAAACGTCCTTTGAACCGCGTTCTCCCATATTTTGTTCAGGCGGATTTTCGCCATCAGCACGCCTGCCGCACCACCGCTTCTGATATCCCGTATCGGTATCCCCATTATTATCATCGGTTCATGTGTCGCTTCGTCAAAGGTCATGCCGCCATAGTGAGTTTTACCGGATTTCAACGGGATGATAAACTCATCCGCGCCGGAGCGCTCGCCGAGTTCTGACAGTGAAGATACGGCGGTTCGGGATACACGGCTCATTTCCCTGCCGCTTTTGTCAAGAAGAATGAGTTCGTCGAGAATATTCTGCAGCTTGACATCCTGGTGGGCGAGGATTTTGGAGAGGATATTGCCACGGCCTTCTTTGTCAAGGCTCATCAAGCCGCTGCTTGTTATAGTAAAATTAATAATTGTCTCAAGCTCATGGATGTCCCATGAAATTTCATTGACGGCGTATTCCGTCACTTCACGCTGGAGGTTTAAGGTCTGATCCCGCTGGCTGATGAATATCTGCCATGAGAGAACCGCTCCAAGCAGCGTCATGGAGACAACGAGCAGAAGGGTTATAGTGGTTGCGACTTTTCTCCTTATCCCTCTTCGCTTCCCCATAAAATTTCCGGCTTCAGGCTGATCAGCGGGTAATCTTGCCTGCCTGCTTCCACATGCTGCTTATTCATTTTTTATATCATGTAATAACATTATTGTCCATAGAAAAAGAAATGGGGTTTTGATCCGTTTGGTTGATGAGAGGCGCGGAGATTTCATTCAGAGGTTATAATTCTGTGGGAAAGAGAATGCTGTTTGATCCCTCTTATCGATTCGTCAATGATCTCTTTGACGAGTTTGTGCTTGTCTTCAGCCGCATTGGATAAATAAGGAAGGGCGTCTTTATGCCCTATTATCCCGAGAAGGTAGGCGGCGTCGCCGCGTATGGTAGGGTTTTGGTTCCTGAGCTGGGCCGCAACGCCGGGGATGGAGGCGAGAAGGTTGGGGTAATCTTCGTACTTCATCGTCTCCACGAGAGCTATGATGCCTATTCTTACCCTCTGCCTTTCGTCCGCGAGAATGTCGCCTACGATTCCGTAGAGGCTCTTGTCCTTCCTGAACATCGCGATTATATTGTCGAGGAAACCGCCTTCCATATAATCGGCGACCATCTTTGTCATCTCTTCCATTCCGTTATTTGACAATGAGCCTCCCTTTCCCCCTTCTCACCTCGCCTATTATCCAGAAAGGGGCGTCAGCCTTCTTCATTATGCCCGCGAACTTTTTGAGCCCTTTTATGGGGAGGGATATGAGCATGCCTCCCGATGTCTGCGGGTCAGACAGGGCAGTCTTGTCGGCTTCCGTAATTGCACCGGAAAAGGAAGTTTTCTTCGCGCAGAATTCGAGGGTCTTTTTCGCCCCCTTTGGGACAACGCCTGCGGCTATGAATTCTCTGACCCCTTTCATAAAGGGCACGTTATCATAGGATATCACAAGCGTCTTCTTTGAGCTTTCGGCAATGTTCAGCGCATGGCCGAGAAGGCCGAAGCCCGTCACATCGGTCGCGCATCTTGCGCCAGACGCAACAGCGGCGCTTGAGGCCGTCCTGTTGAGCGTGAGCATCGAATCAACGGCATTCTTAAGGCCTGAAGGCTTCATCTTTTTCAGTTTGACCGCAGATGTGAGGATTCCCGTGCCGAGCTCTTTTGTTAGAACGAGAATATCGCCTTCAGACGCTGCCCCCGCTCTTAGCAGGCTTTTCTTCTCAACAACACCCGTAACGGCAAAGCCGAGCTTTATCTCATTGTCTTCGATGCTGTGCCCTCCGATAAGGCATGCCCCGGCCTCCCTTAGTTTATCCTTTGCCCCCTTAAGAAGTTTTATTATGACAGCGGGGCTGAAGTCGCATGACGCATACCCCAAAATAGCAAGTGCGGTTAGCGGAACGCCTCCCATGGCATATACATCGCTCACGGAGTTCGCGGCGCAGATAGCCCCGAAGGTATAGGGGTCGTCAACAATGGGAGTGATGACGTCAACAGTCTCTACCAGGAGGATATTTTTATGGCGGAAGACGCCGGCGTCGTCTCCCGGGCCGACCACCACACCGCGGCTCCTGCATCCGCATAATTCAGAGAGTATTTCAGAAAGGTCCGCCGGACCTAATTTGGCTGCTCAGCCGGCTGCCTTAACCTTTTCAGTAAGCCTTATCTTCTTCATTCCGTTATGATACTGCATGGGCAAATTCATGTCAAAAATAAAAAGATGAAGACAGGATTCAGAATACAGAAGACAGAATACAGCAAAAACATATTATGATTCTGAATTCTAATGGCTGTGTTATATTATTCCGTGATTTCGGCTAAACCGTTTTCATCTCTCTCATACAGGAACTTCAGGCTTTACTGGTTCGGGCAGGTGATATCCCTCACAGGGACATGGATGCACTCTGCCGCGCAGGGATGGCTTGTGCTTAAGCTTACGGATTCCCCTTTTTATTTAGGGCTGGTGGGCGGCGCTTCAACTCTTCCTTCGGTCGTTTTTGCCCTTGCCGGAGGAGTCGCCGCAGACAGGCTTTCAAAAAAAAATATCCTTTTAGCGTCGCAGTATGTGCTGATGTTTCTCGCTCTTGCACTCGCGCTGCTTGTCATGGCAGATGCGGTTTCTGTCTGGCATGTCATTGTAATCGCCTTTCTCGTCGGTACGACCCGCGCCTTTGACATACCGGCGAGACAGTCTTTTTTTATCGAGATGGTGGGGAAGGAGAATCTTCTCAATGCCATAGCGCTTAACTCAGCCGCTTTTAACGGCTCAAGGTTCATCGGCCCTTCGATTGCGGGTTTCATCATGGGGTCTCTCGGCATCGCGGCCTGCTTTTTCATCAACTCCTTCAGTTTTCTTGCCGCCATCATAGGGCTTATGCTCATCAGGCTTGATGTGTCAGCCGGAAGCCCCGCGAAGAGAAAGAGCATGAAAGAGGAGTTCAAAGAGGGGATAAAATATGTATTCAGCGAGCCTGATGTCTATTCGCTTTTGATGTTTATCGGGATAATAGGCCTCTTCGGCCTTCCATATATAAGTTTCTTGCCCGCGTATGCGAGGGATATCCTTGATACAGGGGCGGCTGGTTACGGCTTTCTCATGGGCACTGCCGGAGCGGGAGCTTTCGGCGGGGCGATGAGCCTTGTCCTTAGGGGAGATGCCGCGAATAAGGGGCTCTCTCTTGCCGTATCCGGTATAGTTTTCTCAATCAGCCTTCTCATCTTCTCCTTTTCAGGTTCTGCACTGCTCTCATATATCACCGTCTTTTTTGTCGGATGGGGGGCGGTCAGCCACATAGCCTTTGCAAACAGCATGCTTCAGCTTGCCGTTCCCGACAGGCTGAGGGGCAGGGTGATGAGTTCATTTACTCTCGTCTTTTTGGGGACGGCTACGCTCGGGAACTTTGCCATTGGAAGCCTTGCCCATTATTTGGGGATGAGGCAGGCGCTTGAGGCCGGGGCCGCGATATGCCTTGCAGGCACGCTCATTCTTTTGTGGAAAAGGTCAGAGCTCTTAAAAAAATAGCATGCGCCCTATTTCGGCAGTGTCTGGGCATACCTGAGTATATCCAGCAGATCCTGCATGGTATACCCGGTCTCTATTCCAGACGGCATCTTGTTCTCTTTTTCAGAGAGCTTGAGCCTCAGCCTCAGCGCAGGCATGATGGTGCCGGGCTGGCCGAACCTGACCTTGTGCACGAATTCCCAGGGGTTTGCGACAGCGACAGTTCCTATATATTCAGGCTTCTGCTCATCGCCGAAATTGAGCTCGGTGCCGTCATTGCCGTGGCATTTGATGCAGATCTTTTCGAACAATTCCCTTCCGTTTTTCGTGTCCGCGTTGAACGGGACATTGGTGCTTCGGTCGATATACGGCCTCAGGTCCACAAGCCCTTCTTTTAAAAAGAGGACGAGATTGTTGATGGAATCATAATCCATCACGTAGCTGAAATTATGAAACGGGTTTTTTGAGCCTAACAGTATCGCCTCTATATCTTTTGTCGAGAGGTTCTGCACATGAAAGACCCCGGTAAAGCCCGTCTTGTGCGAGCCTGAGCCATAAGCTCCGTCCCTTCCCAAGTAGTCCCATCCGTGGCACTCCTTGCACCGCCATGTCTCGCTGCCGCCCCTTCTGTTCGTATTCTGGAGAGACCACAAAGGCTGGTTGAGCTTCGGCTCCTCCACTCCTGAAACGATTACCCACCATTTGTCATAAAGTTTGCCGCCCTCGATTATCCTTAATGTATTGTCAACAGGCGGGTGCTCAGCCTGCTTTATTTCTGTAACGCAGGCTGATACGGCAAGCAGGGCTGAAAAGACAAGTAAGGCGATTAAGTATGGCTTTCCTTTCATTAGATGGTCTCCTTTAATGGGAAAAATATATTAATCGGTAAATAAGGCATGGCTCTTAATTGAATTTTATACTAATTGCGCAAAAAATCAAAGGAACGAAAAATATGTGTTGGATTGATGCCGTAGCGTTCACATGAAGTGCGGTATTTGTCACCCTGAGCAGATGCGAAGAGCCTGCATTTCACTGTTTCAATCCACGCTCCCGCGCGGGGAGCGACTATCTCAACTGCCATACTATCCAATCCTGCAAACTGTTTCAATCCACGCTCCCGCGCGGGGAGCGACT
>JACQZG010000061.1 GCA_016213935.1 Nitrospirota bacterium | reverse complement strand
ATATCCGTTATGGAACATCCGATGATGACATCCATACGTGATGCCCTATACTGCTCTTTTTTTATCCCCTTTTCGGCAATTGACGATTGGAGATAGAACTGCATCCATGGTGTTATGGTAGTTCCGATTATGGCTATGCTCAACATTACATATTCGGCATCCCATTTAATCTTTGGTATGAAGGTGCTTTCGATAACCGGAACCCAGTCGGGTTTGGCCATAAAGCCCGAAATAACATATCCGAAGTATAAGAGACATGCAAATAAAAGTATCCTTTCGACAAAGCGGTAACTCCCTTTTGTCACAAGCATCCATATGGAAATCGCTCCGATGGGTATCATAATATATTTGCTCAACCCGAGCATCTCCATGCTCGCTGCCCATCCTGCAAGGTTTGCGACCGTAGTGCCGAAATTCGCTATCAAAAGACCGAGCATCATGAAGAATGTGGATTTTATGCCGTAGTTCTCCCTTATGAGATCGGAAAGCCCTTTTCCCGTTATAACACCCATCCGGGCAACCATCTCCTGAATTACAACGAGTGCCAGAGTTGTGGGGATGAGGGTCCAGAGGAGAGAATAACCGAATCTCGCACCTGCAACGGAATAAGTCGTTATACCGCTTGCATCATTATCTATATTTGCGGTTATGATACCCGGCCCCATTACAGCGAGGAACAGCAGAATTTTTTTGCTTAACTTCATCGGGAATTTCCTCTTTAATCTTCTGCAATTTTGAACTTTGAATTTTGAACTTTGAATTTTAAACTTTTGGTCATACCTTTCTCCTCTTGCGCTTTGCCTCGGGCGGCAGGATCCTGTCTATGACGTCATCCACGGTAACGATGCCGAGCATAAAACCTTCGGAATCTACGACCGGAAGTGCGACGAGATTATATTTCGATATAATGCCGGCGACCTCAAACTCATCGGTCTTCGGCGCGACTATTTTGAGTTTAATTTCCATGATCTCCGAAAGCCTTGCATCGGGCGAAGATAACAGGAGTTCCTTGAGGGATACCACACCCCTGAGTTTTTCTTCATACGTAATATAAATATAATAAACCGTCTCGACCTCTCCGGCATCCTGCTTAAACCTTTCTATTGCCTCCCTAACTGTCATGTCCGGCCCGTAAGCTATAAACTCATTTGTCATGATGCCGCCTGCGGTATCTTCTTCATGTCCGAGGAGTTCCTGAATATCTTCAGCCTCTTCTCTTTCTATGTGTTCGAGAATGGCCTTTGCCTTTTCAGCAGGCAGGTCGCTTATTACATCCGCGGCTTCATCAGGAGGCATCTCCTCGATGATATCGGCCGCCTTATCCGTATCCATTCCTGTTATTATTGCTGCCTGTGTATCGGGCTCAAGTTCCGAAAGTGCCTCAGCTGCGGTTTCGACATCGAGGTCTTTAAAGAATGTCGCCCCTTCTTTATGAGGAACCTGACTAATGATCTCTGCAATGTCGGCCGGATGAAGCTCCGAGACCATCTGTCTCGGTACCGTAAGGGATATTGCCGTGAGTTTCGGCTCGAGCGGCTGTATGTAGTTCCAGCTTATAAGGTTATAGGGGAGATGCGATTTAAAAAGCCTCATGAGGTCCTCTCCGCCCCTTTCAACTCCGAGCCTTCTCATTATGCCCCTCATCCCAACATCAACGGCAATGAGCACAGCCTCCGTATTCCAGCCTTCGAGTTTAACATCATTTACCCTAACAACCTTTGCTCCATTGGCATCAACAATCTGCTTATCAAGTATATCCCTGACTAAAAAGAGGTTTTCTTCTTCAGGCTCAAAAGGATAAAGGTTTTCGCCATAAACAACAGCAGAGATTATTCTCTTATTGAATATGTTCAGCTTGTCCCACGGGATAACAAATATCTTCCTCTTTTTTTCGATGATAAGGCTGGAGACCCTGGGCAAGGGTTCACCCTTAACAACAACAAGGTCTTTTCCCCTGCCGAGTTCCTCACCTTTGGGATCAAGTACAGGCTTTTTTAATATTTCACTGACAAAAAGTTCTCCGAAAAAAGGCATATCTTCTCCAATAATGAAGTGTCAGTAATTAGTGTCAGTGACAGTATGGTTCGACAGGCTCACCATGACTGTCACCCTGAGCTTTGTCGAAGGGTGACACGACACTGTTAACTGACACTGACACTGT
>JACQZG010000060.1 GCA_016213935.1 Nitrospirota bacterium | reverse complement strand
GTAGTAAGTTTGTTATTGGTATCTTTCATCAAAAATGAAAAGAGGCCAGCTAACAAGGTAACTGTTAAAACAGTAATATTTATACCTCGTTGTGCCATGGCATTTTGCAGCGTAATACGATTTTGCATTTCCCCACGGTGATTTCCATATTCATGCATGAATATTTCGAATATGTATTCTTTGTTTGACTTAGTCATTATGATAACGGTGTTTTATTCGTAAGCGTCAAATAAACCCCATCTACCAATGAAGCATCAGAGCATGCGATGATAAATTCATCAAAACTATGGAGGAGAATCATGGCATGAAGACAATAACTGATGAACAGATGCAGAAGCGGAAGTTCTGGAAGCGGCATATAGAGGAATGGAGGGGAACTGGAAGCAGGCAGGCGGAGTATTGCCGGCAGCACAAGCTGAGCGCAAAATCGTTTACATACTGGAAGGGCATATTCAGGGAGAAGTCGGCGGTTTCATTCGTGCCTGTAGAGGTGAAGCCTGAAGCACAGATGGCGGATATCTCGTCAGGGCTTGTGCTGTGCAAAGACGGATACCGCATAGAGATCAAAGAAGACTTCAAACCTGAGGCGCTGGGGAAAGTGCTTCGGATCATAAGGGAGCTGCAATGCTGACCCCGGCATCCGGCGTGAGAGTGTATATAGCCACCGGCAGCACGGATATGCGGAAGGCGATAAACGGGCTGTCGATCCTTGTAGAGAGCCGGATGAAGCTGGAGGCGTTTTCCGGTCAGATATTTGTATTTTCAAACAGGCGGCGTAATATGATAAAGCTACTGTACTGGGAACACAACGGGTTTTGTCTGTGGCAGAAGCGATTGGAGCGGGAGCGGTTCCGATGGCCGGAGAGTGCGGAAGAAGTGGTGAGGGTAAGTTCCCGGCAACTGAGGTGGCTGCTTGACGGACTGGAGCTTGTTCAGGGCAGAGCGCACCGGCAAGTGCAGTACAGATCTGTAACGTAAATAAGAAGATTATTATTTTATTTTTGTGTCGATTTTCTATTTCAAAACTGTAGTTGATTTGGTATACTCTTCGGCGTGCAAATAGAGCTTGTAATACTTCGCGAACAAAACACCCGCCTCAAGACCATACTTCAGCAAAACGCTGTAATGATCGAGTCAAAGGACATCGAGATCGGGCGGCTTGAGATGGAGCTTCGTCTTCTGAGGCAGAAGATGTATGGGCCGAAGAGCGAGCGGATGGTGGTGGTTGACCCTGAGGTGCAGCCTCATCTTTTCAACGAAGCAGAAGCGGAAGCGAGAGAGGAAGTTGCTGAGGAAATACAGGTCATACAGTACGAGAGGAAGAAAGGGGGCCGCCGCGCATTGCCTGACAACCTTCCCCGTATAGAGGAAGTGCATGATATAGAAGAAGAGGATAAGGTATGCGGCTGCGGCAGCAGGTTGAGCCGGATCGGGGAAGAAGTGAGTGAGGAACTCGATATAATCCCCAGGCAGTGCCGAGTGATCCGGCATATTCGTCCGAAGTATGCATGCAGGCAGTGTGAGGGAGTAGAAAGTGAAAAGGGTGCAGTGCAGATAGCGCCTGCGCCGGTGCAGTTATTGCCAAAGACGATAGCGACAGCAGGGCTGATAGCCACGGTGGTGGTAGAGAAGTTTGCAGATGGGTTACCGTTATACCGGCAGACAGCGAGATTCAGCCGTGAGGGAATAGAGATAAGCCGTGGGACACTATCGAACTGGGTGGTGCGGGTTGGAGTACTCTGCAGTCCGCTATTGGAGATATTCAGAGAAGAGCTACGGGCCGGGCCGCTGATAAACGCAGATGAAACGCCTGTGCAGGTATTGAATGAGCCGGGGCGTGCGAACACGACGAAATCTTATATGTGGGTGTTCCGTGGAGGCAGACCTCCTGACCGGGGCGGGGGTACAATAGTGATATTTGACTATCGACCGACGAGATCGGGGGATGAAATACTGAAGGAATATCTTACGGGCTACAAAGGCTGTGCACAATCAGACGGCTATATTGGCTATGAGGTGTTGCCTGAGCTTTCTGTAAAACATGCGGGCTGCTGGGCGCACGTGCGCCGGAAGTTTGTGGAAGTGGTGCAGGCAGTGGAGAAGGCGCAGAAGGGGAAGGAACGCCGTGGCGGCAGCGCAGATGTTGCGGTGTCGAAGATACGTCGCTTGTATGAGATAGAGCAGGAGGCGAAGAACCGTGAGCTTACCGCCAAGGACCTTTTACAATTCCGTCGTGAGCAGGCCCTGCCTTTGCTGCAGGAGTTTTATGATTGGCTTAAGGCCCGTATAGGCGGGACTCCGCCGAAGGGACTGTTGGGTATGGCAATGAACTATACCTTGAAACAGTGGCCTCGTCTGGTGGTTTACGTGGAAGATCCCTATGTCGGCCTCGACAATAACGCGGCTGAGAATGCGATACGTCCGTTTGCGGTAGGCAGGAAGAACTGGCTGTTTGCGGGTTCACCGGCGGGAGCACGGGCCAGTGCAAACTTGTACAGTCTTGTGGAGACGGCCAAAGCCAACGGACTGGAGCCGTACCGGTACCTGCGTTACGTATTTGAGAAGCTGCCGTATGCCACAACGTCTGATGATTACCGCAACCTCACGCCGCTGCACCTGGACCGTAGCGCTTTCAATGCCTCACTCAAAAAATAATTCCCTCTGCCTGTCATTTCTGACAGGTGTTTTTTGCTTGCTGGACATGCTTTAATAAGCATTAAGGCTTTCTGACTTTAAAGACAATCCGTTACGACAAATTTTACAGCAGCAGTTTTCGGCGAAAGATAACAGCCTTTCTCCTTCTGCTTTTGCACATGTCACATGAGGGGAGATATGGCAGGCAACGGAGGGAGGCTGATTATCAGCAGTTAAATAAATGAGTGAATAGAGTTTGCCTCTTACACAAGTCCAGTGGGGTTTATTTGACGCTTACGGAGTCACCCATAAAAAAGACCGAATCCGTATAGCTTGAACGTTTGCCCGGATCGTTTTCCCGCCGTTAGATTCCTGATAAGTCTATGACCCG
>JACQZG010000017.1 GCA_016213935.1 Nitrospirota bacterium | reverse complement strand
GAGAATGCTCCTTATCAAAGCCGAGCTTCTCTGCTGCCTTGTGCCAGAATTCAAGATACTCTTTGGGATAACCGACATCAAAGGAGCAGAGCACGGCATCAAAGTATTTGCCTATCTCTGTTTTTTTGAACTTTATCTTTACAGTCTTTGAATGGGCGTTGGTTAAGAGGAATATCTTCTTTTTCTGCTCTCTCATCATCTTCAGAAAATCTATTACATGTGGATGCACCTCGATCAGGTGCCTTATCTGCTCTTTAAGCGCGGGGATATCAAGATGAAGCTCTTTTGACCAGAAATCAATATCGCACCAGTTGAGTGTGCGCTCGTGTGATTTATATGTTTTGTAGAGATACTCCTTTGCCGCGCCGAATGACATGTCATGCTTCTCCGCGTACTTCTCAGGAACAAGGTGTGCCCAGAAGTAATCGTCAAAATAGAGGTCGAGCAGGGTCCCGTCCATATCAAGGAGGATGAATTTAATATCTTTTAGAGGTATTCTCTTCGGCATTTTATCTCTCGCTTTCCAGTGAATTCAGAAGTATTTTAACATTTCCCCGGGCTTATGTTTTGACGGTAAAGCGGCCGCCGCTACTTAAAAATCCGCAATTTGCTACAATACTATTCAGCAATGAAGAAACTTCTCATCACAGAAAATATCAGAACGATTATAGAGAAAGGGGAGAGTCTCCTTTCAAGGAAAGATATCAAGATATTCACGGCGTTATCAGGCGAAGAATTAATTGAAATTCACCTGATTGAAGATGTGGATCTTATAATCGCAGGCATCGGCTTTAAAACAGGCGGGGATGATGTCTGCCCTTATCTTAAAGGCATTAGAAATGACGACCGCTACAAGAAGGTCTCTATATTGACGATATGCGAAAGCGATAAATCTGCCATTGAAAAGTCCTATGCCTGCGGAGCGAACACTTTTGTGACAAAACCGGTTGATATCTCCGCCCTGATTATAAAGATAATAAAGCTTATCAATATTGCGGAGAGGGTCCATCTGAGGGTCATTGTTAATGTCACGGTTGAGGCGGAGGTCAACGGCAAGTCCTTCTATGCCAATTCAGAGAATATCAGCCTCACGGGAATGCTCTTTGAAACTGATGAAGTTATTGAAAACGGCGCAAACGTAACCTGCAAGTTTCATCTCGGCAAGGATATAATAACCGCAAGCGGAAATATTGTAAGGGCTGAGAGAAGGGATTCAGGCCAATATTTTTACGGCGTGGAATTTACGGAGCTTGACCCGTCAACAAAGGTTAAGATAGAAAACTTCATCAAGTCATCCGCCGGAAGGTAAAGGTTTTCGGTCTAATTTTTACCGGCGGGTTTTCTGATAATAAGGTTCTTTAACTCGGTAAACTGCGCCCAGAACCAGCCGCCTTTCTGGCGCTTGTTGAGTTCTTTCAGCTCTATTATAGCGCGTTCATGGCTGATCCTCTCGGTTATCATATCTTTGTAAATACGATCCGCCTTCTTGCGCCGCTTTACGGCATCCCCGATATCCAGAAACGCCTCGATTGCGTCAACTATGGTTATTAAGAAGCCTGCTTTGCGCTGGGTCTCCATCTTGGAACGCACCCATGTCATTGCGCCCTGAAGGTTTGAGAGTACGACAGCTAATTCAGCCTGGGCTTTTTCATTCTGCGCAAGCGGTGCTTTCTTCGCAATTTCAACCTTTTCTCTCACATGGTCCTCACAGAGCACCCCGTACTCCTGAAAAACAGAGAGGTCGCTCAGCCCCTCCTCAAACTCTCTTGTATCAGTGCTCGGCAATTTTGCGCAGTAACTAAAGCACTTCTCCCATGCCTGCCAGCGGTAAACAAAGTCAAGTCCTGTGCCCTTTATATTCTGGCTCCCCATTACGCGATTAAGGAGCCCTGGCGGCGTCTCCTGAGCTATGATGCTCACGATTTTGTCTCCGGTCGCGTGAAAGTCCCAGATGACAACGATCTTCCTCTCAAACCATCTCCACATCATCTCACGGAACTCTTTATCAAGCCCTTCTTTTTGAAGTCCTGCGGAGCTTAGACGCTCTGAAAATCCCCTGTATTCTTCATACAAAGATGTGTACTCTTTTAAATGCTTAATGATATCATCGCTCTGTTTTTCAAGGCCTTCGGCATCCAGCCTTTCCTTAAGCTTATCAGGCGCGTTCCAGAAAACGGTTAAGTCTGTCTTTTCAATATCAATCTTCAGCCCCTTTAACATTTCAGTGAGCCTTTTGATCACCTGCTCTTCAGATGTGGGTATCCTCAGCCTGCGGGCTGACTGCTTTAGGATTTCTACTGGTGCTGGCGGGGAGGAATCGCCAGTGTCGGGCCACAGGCTTATCTGTACGATATATTCCTGCCAAGCCTCCTGTATATAGCCCGTGAGCCCTTTAAGGTTTGAGCCTATTAAAAAGTGTCTGTCAGCGTTTGCGTCCTCAACCACTATTTTTGCGAAGAGGCGGGAGCGGGTCACGCGGTCTGCCCGGTTATTGACGACTGTTGAAAGCCAGACCCCCGGCTCCTCTTCATAGTCATGCTCCTTAAAGCCCATCCTCTGCCAGTTGCTGAGGAAACCGTAGCGCTCGTTTGCGGACATGCCGTTCACGAACTCCAGCCTGCGCGATTTAACGGAGGCTATCGGGAATGCCTTTAGCACTCCGATATCAGGAATGACCCTGTCAGCCATCTCTTTTATCGCAAAATCCTTGTCCATCCCAAGCTCTTCCGCAACCGAAAGCACAAGGGCGATATTGTAAGGGTGTTCCTGATAAGGGAAGCGTTCAAGCACCTCAGGCGTCAGCATTCCTGCCTCAAGCCAGCCCACGAATTTTATATTGGTCTTTAATTTCTTTGCAGTCTCTATAAGCACAGGCCTCATCTGATCTTCGCTGCATAAAACAGTGCCTGATTCAGGGATGAAGTTTGCTATGACCTCAGGGATATTTATTCCGGCAGGCCCCTGAAGGTCTTCATGGTCGGGATATGTGTTCGTAATAGTTGATATATCGTCCCGCCCCCATTTGCGCTGGAGTATCTTTACATATGACGGCGTAAGCCCCATGCACTCCCAGAGAAAGACATCCGCTTTAAGCCCCCTCCCAAGCCGCATCAGATTGAACTGCTCCCATATGGTTGCCTTGTCATAAGGCCTGAAGAGAAACATCTCCTGGGTCTTTTCATAATGGCGCGCATGAAGGAACATCGCCTCGCATCCTGTGGTCTTTGAGACGAGGCTGTAGCCCTGTGAATTTATAAGTGCGGCCTTTAGCCTCTCAACGCCTGACTTCCCGCGCGTCCCCCATCCACCAAGCATCAGTGGGAAGCTATCACGTATCCTGCGTATCATTCTGCTCTGCAAAAGAATACTCAGCACAAGCGCCAATATGATTATTCCCGTAAAGATACCGAGTTCATAGAGCGAGTTTTTATACACAGAGAAGAAGTAATCCTTCATGTCCGCCCATGTGTTCGGATCAATAAAGGCCAGCAAAGGGAAGAAGCGCTTTACAGAAAGGTCAGGAGAGGTCTTGATACTATCAGCCTCGTGCTCTGAATGTCTTATTGTAAAACCGAGATCCGTGAGGGCCCGTATGTATGTTGACGGACTGCTCTGGCTCCCTTCCTGCCAGTTTCGCAGGCGCGCATAATTAGGAAAATTCCACGTCAGCTTCATATAGGCAAGCAGCCTCTTAGTGATTAATTTCGGAGCCGTAATCTCAGTGACGCCCTCGCTTGTAAATATCTTTACAGTGCCGGATGATAGCCCGTATCTCAGGCTTGATACCGCCTCATCCGCAAGGGGAAGATATGGCCTCCAGCCTGATTCATAAGGCATGAATAGAGGCTCTCCCGGGACCTTTGTCTCTGTCAGCTCCGCCATGATTGAGGACGGGACATGTATATTTCCTGTGAATATCCTGCCTATTGTGTGGCTGAATGCCTGCCTCTTGTCAGGGGATGGGTGCCTGAATTCGTGAAGGAACCTCCATAGGCGAAAATGAAAGAAGTTGCCTCTCGCAATATACTTTCCGAATATGCCCTGTCCTATCTGGCAGCCGTAATCTTCCTGGCACAGGACAGAGAGCGTCCTTGCAATTGTCTCAATTGTAAAGTTTGAAAAAAGCGTGATGGGAAGGCGTCTCTGCTTTCCGGGCTTTATCTCAGCTATTTCCTTGAGCAGTATCTCCTTAACCGTTCTCGCTTCACGGTTATATTCCGCCCATATCTGCTCCCTTGTCAGAGCCGCCCATCTCCTGACCGCAAGACTCTCTGCATGTGTATGCAAGTGCTCTATTTCCGAAAGCACCGCGTCATGCCACCTTGAAGCAAGCCCCTCATCACCGCTTTTGATATTTATTGCGGTTGTACGGACAGCGCATCTGAGCGCAACGCGGAGCACGAATTCGTCTCTTTCATGCCTCAATGCCTCAGTCAGGATCTTCAGCATATCCTCAAACATGCCCCTGCTGGTTAATATATTCTCTATCTCAAGCAGGGCAGCGGCGCGCACCTGATG
>JACQZG010000059.1 GCA_016213935.1 Nitrospirota bacterium | reverse complement strand
TTTCATGGAGTCTCCAAGGAAAAGTTCCCTTTGTACTTGAAAGAGATGGAATTCAGATACAATAACAGAAACAATGACATATTCACCTTTTTAGTTGAAAAACTGTGTCATACTGTGCCAAAAGCTTTATAATCACCTATACAAATTATAGGATAATTGTGCATAAAGTGCTTTTTCTGTTTTTGCCATTTATTATTTCTTTCTTCATCTCTCTGAAAACGTCTACAACTTTTATCATTTAATACTTCTTAGTGGTCTCTATCTTTGTATGCTTGAGATCAAAATGACAAATGGAGGTTAAATACTATCCCGGACAAGCCGGAATGACAGAAAAGGAACTGAATTCCCGTTTTCACGGGAATGACGCCTATAGGAGCGGAATTACTTCTTCTTCACTATCTTCAAAAACCGTCTCTTCCCGACTTTTAACAGATATTCACCAGCAGGGAGTTTTTTATCGGGATCATCGAACTTCTCATCATCAACCTTCACGCCGCCCTGCTGCATAAGCCTTATGGCCTCACCGGTGCTTTTGACTGAGCCTGAATCTTTTAAAACTTTGGGAAGCCAGAAGTCTTTGTCATCTTCAAGCGTGTAAACAGGAACGTCATCGGGCACGCCATGATCTTTAAAGATGCTGTCAAATTCTTCCTTCGCCTTGAGCGCATCATCTTTACTGTGGTATCTCTCGGTTATCTCAAGGGCAAGCTCTTCCTTTGCTTTCTTAGGATGGACGGAACCGTCTTTCAGTCCTTCTTTTAATTTAACAAGTTCATCAACAGATATATGGCTTAAGAGTTCATAGTACTTGACCATAAGCTCATCGCTGATGGAGAGTATCTTTCCGTATATATCCTTTGCAGGCTCTGAGATGCCGATGTAATTTCCAAGGCTCTTACTCATCTTGTCAACACCGTCAGTTCCCTCAAGAAGCGGCATCATTATCACGACCTGTTCAGGTTTCTCATATCTCTTCTGTATGGTACGCCCCATAAGAAGGTTGAACTTCTGGTCTGTGCCCCCAAGTTCTATATCAGCTTCAAGCGCTACTGAGTCATAAGCCTGGATTAATGGGTAATAAAATTCAACTATGCTTACTTCCTGATCGTTCTTAAACCTCTTTTTGAAGTCATCCCTCTCCAGCATACGGGCAACGGTCTGCTTTGCGCCAAGACTTGCAAATTCAATCAGGGACATCTTCTCAATCCATTCACTGTTAAATCTTATTTCAGTTTTGTCCGGATCAAGAATTTTAAAAGCCTGTTCTTTGTATGTTTCGGCATTCTTTAGAACATCCTCTTTTGACAGCGGTTTTCTCAGCTCGTTCTTTCCGGTCGGGTCACCAATCATGCCGGTGAAATCACCTATAAGAAAAATGACCGTATGTCCAAGCTCCTGAAACTGTCTCATCTTCTCCAGCAGCACTGTGTGGCCGATATGTATGTCAGGCGCTGTGGGGTCAAATCCTGCCTTTACTTTTAATGGGGTTTTGGTTTTATAGGAGTGTTCGAGTTTCTTCAGGAGTTCGTTCTCGGGGAGTATCTCCACAGTGCCTCTTTTGATTATTTCTAACTGTTCTTCTGGTTTTAGCATTGTCATAGTTAGAAAAGAATACAGGATTTATGTATGAAGATTCAATAAGAGCTATTTCTTCATCAGAACTTTTACGCTCGGGAATGAATCCATGTTTGTATGCGGGATGAACAATCCTGAAACATACTCATCCATAAAGGAGCGTGAGACAGATAGCTCAAGATATGTCATCCTCTCTGCTATCTTCTCGCCTTCTTCCCGCAGTTTTCTGGAGAGCGAGCAGAGGTATGCGCCGGTGACAGAGGTGTTGCCCAAAAATTTAAACTTCTCTCTCGGCATATCGGGGAGCATGCCTAATATTATCGCTTTTTCAATATCAAGGAACTTTCCAAAGCCGCCGGCGATATAAACTTTCTGAATGTTGTCAAAAGAAAAGCCGAGCTCATTGAGAAGTATCGAAATGCCGGCATAGATGGCAGCTTTTGCCCTCAGTATATTCTCTATGTCAGGCTCGGTAAGCACGATATCCCTGTCCTTGCCGTAGTGGATTACGAACTCAAGGCCGTCCTCACCCACCCTCACCCTTTTTGAGATATCTTTCTGAAGTTTGCCCTTCTGGTCGATGATGCCTGTAAAGAACATCTCTGATATCGCGTCGATCATCCCAGAGCCGCAGATGCCGAGAGGCTGAGGAGCATCGCCTATCACCTTTATCTCAGGCTCAAGCGTATTGCGGTTTATCTGCACATCCTCTATCGCGCCCTCTGTCGCGCGCATGCCGTGCTTCATCCCGCTTCCTTCAAAGCACGGGCCTGCAGAACATGCCGCAGCCACGAGCAGTTCAGAGTTGCCGAGCACTATCTCGCCGTTTGTGCCGATATCCATAAACAGGGAGAGTTCCTTTCTCGTATGCATCCCTGAAGCTAAAACGCCTGAGACAATGTCTCCGCCCACATAACTTGCCACTGAAGGGAATGTGTATACAGGCGTATTCGGGTTTATATTTATTCCGAGCTCTCCCGTGAAAGAGATCGGAAAAGTATTTGCAGTCGGGATATAAGGCTCCTCTCTTATGGATGAAGGGTCAAGGCTGAAGAAGAACTGGGTCATTGTGGGGTTGCCCGCGATAACGACCTGGTCTATTGTATCAGGGTCTGTAGCATGCGCTTTCATCAGCAATGACAGCATGATGTTGATGTCATTTATGACAGCTTCATTAATGTTAGCGAGTTCGCCATGCTCTGTCGCATGCACGATCCGTGTTATTACGTCATCCCCGAACCTTATCTGTGAATTATAAGTTGAGGCGATATCCACGACCTTGCCGTCTGTCAGGTCGATGAGATAGAGCACAAGAGTTGTAGTGCCGATATCAACGGCAACACCGTAGCGCGGCGCCTGTTTATCTCCCGGAAAGATATTGATCACCTCATGGCAGTCTTCGGTATGTATTGATGAGATCGTTACCTCCCATCTCTCTTTTCTCAATGTTGCGGAAAGGTTCTTCAGCAGCCTGAAAGGCACATTTAAACAGCTGAGGCCGTGTGCATCAAGCCCCCTCTTAAGCCTCGCAAGGTCGCTGATATTGTCATCAAGGGACGCCGGAGGAAGCTGAAGCAGAGTCCTCTCGGTAAGCGGATCCAGCTCCGCGCCTGAAGCTGCGAAAAGGGCCTGAAGGTCTTTGGACTTTTCAGTCGCTATCTTTCCTTCGATCGTGAGGACAGATTCTTTTGGTATGTCTATTGTCAGGTCACTCTGCGGAAAGGCCTTACAGGCAAGCACATAGCCCCGGCCTATCTCTTCATGTGAGAGCTTTGTCTTTGCCTTTGAATCTGCAGAGCCTGACTTTACGATAACCCTGCACTTGCCGCAGGTGCCTTTGCCCGCGCATGAAGAGGTGAGGAATATCCCCTCCCTGCCGAGGCTCTCAAGTATGGTCATCTCCTCTGATGCAGGTATCTTCTTTCCTGATGTGAGGGTTATATCCATCGCCGAGGCTATTTTGCGAGGATTTTTGCGGCTTCCATCGCATGGTATGTGATGATGATGTCCGCTCCGGCCCTCTTTATGGAGGTCAGTATCTCCATCATGACCTTATCACCGTCTATCCATCCGAGTTTTGCCGCGGCCTTGACCATCGAGTATTCGCCGCTTACGTTATACGCCGCTACCGGAAGGTCAAACGTGCTCTTGATGTCTGATATGATGTCAAGGTATGTCATGGCAGGCTTCACCATGACTATGTCAGCGCCTTCTTCTATGTCGAGCGAAACCTCTTTTAACGCCTCTATCCTGTTGGCACAGTCCATCTGGTAGCTCTTTCTGTCCCCGAACTGAGGGACTGATTCAGCGGCCTCCCTGAATGGGCCGTAAAAACCTGAAGCATACTTTGCCGCATAGCTCATTATCGGGGTCTCTTCAAGCCCGTGAGAATCAAGGACATCCCTGATGAAGCCTACCCGGCCGTCCATCATATCCGACGGGGCAACTATATCCGCGCCTGCCTGGGCGTGGGAGAGAGCCTCTTTTCCGAGGAGTTCGAGGGTAGGGTCGTTGAGCACCTTGCCGTCCTTTATCACGCCGCAGTGGCCGTGGTCGGTATATTCGCAGAGACAAACGTCCGTTATTACGAGGAGCCCCGGCACTTTCTCCTTTATCGCCCTTACCGCCTGCTGGACAACGCCTTTGCTGTTGTACGCCTCTGACGCGCGGGCGTCCTTATGTTTCGGTATGCCGAAGAGGAGAACGGCGGGTATGCCAAGCCTCTGAGCCTCTTTCGCCTCTTTGACGATATTATCCAGAGACTGCTGAAAACATCCTGGCATTGACTCTATCTTCTTCTTCACTCCTTTTCCAAAGGTGACGAACATCGGGTGCACAAGGTCGTCGACGCTGAGGCGGGTCTCCCTCACCATCCTCCTAATATTTTCGTTTGCCCTGAGCCTTCTCGGCCTGCTGATTGAATATGACATGGTAAACTCCTTGCCTGGTTTTATATTGATTAATATTATTGTGTCCGATTGTTACAGTATACCAAATTTCACCCTTTTATAAGGCAGTGGAGGTTTATGGTGGCATGAAGGAAAAAGAAAAGATTATAGTAAAATACGCGGGGAATGTTTGATAGAGAAAGCAGATATGAAATTAACGGTGAGGGAAGCCTTCTACAGCCTTAAAGAGAGCATAAGGATATTCAGGCTCTTTAACGATGATGAGACCGGGAAGATACTCCCTTATCTACGCATCATCGATTATCCTTCAGGCGCGACAGTCTTCAGGGAGGGCGATGAGGGCGATTTTATAGGCTTCGTGATAAACGGAAGGTTTGAGGTTAAAAAGAGGACAGAGTTCAGAGAAAGGGAGATAGTCCTCGCGGTTCTCAAGAGGGGTGCGTTTGTCGGAGAGTTCTCGATGCTTGAGGGGCAGAAGAGAACGGCTACGATAAAGGCGCTTGAGGATTCGAGCCTCCTTGCGCTCTCTCACGACGGGCTCGACTCGTTTATCAGCTCGTATCCCGGCCCGGGAATAAAAGTGCTGAAGGGGATTATACATACGATGTCGATAAGGCAGCAGATGACTTCAGAGAGGCTACTCTCGTTTTTCTGACGGGTTTTATCTAAAAGGCTCTATATGCACCACCACGTCGATAACTGAAGGGAACTCTTTTTTTATAGCGTCCTCCACTGAATGCGCGAGTTCATGCGCCTCGCCCGTCTTCATCTCCGGGTCAACCAGAATATGCAGGTCTACATGTACCGCGCCTTCCTTGCCCCTCGTCCTTATGCCGTGACACTCTTTGATGCCTTTAAGCCTGCACGCGACCTTCTCTATCTCATCAGGATTTATACAGACCGCGTCGGTCAGGACGTCCGTGGCAGGCTTCAGAATCCCAAACCCCATTTTTACTATCAGAAAGGCGATAGAAAGCGAGACCACCGTATCGATAAACGGATATCCTGCTGTCGCGGCAATGAGGCTCACAATTACTGAAAACGATACAAAGATATCGGTTTTTGTGTGCATAGCGTCCGCAACAAGAAATTCGCTTTTGAGTTCCCTCCCTTTTTTTGTCTCATAAATCATGACGCCTGTATTTATCGCAAGAGTCATGAGCATTATCATAAAGCTCAGAGAGGTGACCTCTATTTCATGCGGCACAACGAGGCTGTGGTAAGCTCTTTTAAGTATCTCCACGCCCGCAAGCAGAATAAGGACGGCTATCGCTATAGTCGAGAGTGTCTCGAACTTTCTGTGTCCGTATGGGTGCTCCTTGTCAGGCGGGCGCGAAGCGATCCATACGCCTATGAGGCCGATGATGTTTGATGTGCCGTCAAGAAAGGAGTGGAGGCCGTCTGAGAGCATGCTCATGGCGTTTGTCGTATAGCCGTAAAATATCTTTGCGCCCGCTACGAGCATGTTGAGGAAGAGGGTGTATAAGAGGACGCGCTGTACTTTTTTTAGCCTGTCCATGGTTATGATTATAAACTAAAAAAAGAAAAACCTACTTCCCTATGCAGAAGCTGCTGAATATCCTGTCGAGAATATCTTCCGCGGTTGTGGTGCCGAGTATCTCTCCCACGGCGTCAAGCGCCTCTCTGAGTTCGATAGAGAGGAATTCAGGAGAGAGCCCTTTCTTTAACCCCGCATTAAACGACTTGATTGAGCCGGATGCCTTTTGCAGAGCCTTAAGGTGCCTCACGCTCGTGACCATAGCTCCCCCCGGCTCCAAACCGCCTTTTAAATATTTGTCAACAATTCGTTCCTTCAATTTATCAAGCCCTGTCCCTTTTGTCGCCGAGATCATGATAAAGGGATTGTCAGAGGGCAGAAGATGCTTCTTTATCTTTTGAGGCAGGTCTCTTTTGTTTATCAGAATTATCGTATCTTTTGATGCGGTATCTTTTAAAAGCATCCTGTCTGTCTTGTGAAGAGGCTCTGTGCCGTCAAGGACGAGGAGTATAAGGCTTGCGTCATCCAAAGCCTTAAGGCTTCTTTTGACGCCCTCTTTTTCCGCAAGGTCGTGCGACTCCCTTATCCCGGCAGTATCCAGAATCTTTAACGGAAGGCCGCCTACGTTCAGATATTCCTCTATGACATCCCTTGTCGTGCCGGGCATCTCTGTCACGATGGCCCTTTCTTTTTCGAGGAGCGCGTTAAGGAGGGATGACTTTCCAACATTCGGCCTGCCGATGATTGCCGTCTTGAGCCCTTCTCTTAAGATTATCCCCTGCTCAGATGAGTCTGTCAGCTCCTTCAGCGCTTCCAAGGCCTTTAACGCTTTCTCATTCAATTCTTTCTTCGAGGCAGGTTCAATGTCATCTTCGGGGAAATCTATGTATGCCTCTACATTTGCGGCAAGGTTTATCAGTTCTTCCCTTATCTTCACGATACGTTCGGAGAGTCTGCCTTCAAGCTGGCTCATTGCCGCCTTTTGGCTCTTCTCCGTAAGCGAGCTGATAGTGTCGAGGACTGCCTCTGCCTGCGCAAGGTCAATCCTTCCGTTCAAAAATGCCCTGCGCGTGAATTCTCCGGGCCCGGCAAGCCTCGCGCCCGCATTGAGGAGGAGATTAAGCGTTCTCCGCAGAGGGACATTCCCTCCGTGGCAGTTTATCTCCACGATATCCTCTTTTGTGTATGTATCGGGCGCCTTCATCACGGAGAGGAGAACTTCGTCAACACTCTCCTTTGTGGAAGGGTCAACAATCTGTCCGTAGAGTATCCTGTGTGATTTTGCCTCAGAGGGTTTCTTCTTTTTAGCGGAAAGAAAAATTTTATCTGCTATCTTAAGCGCACGAGGGCCGCTCATTCTCACGATGCCTATGCCCCCGTTGCCTGCGGGGGTTGATATGGCCGCGATGGTATCCTCTTTTTTCATGATTATAGTTTACAGCATGAAAGGGGGTTGCGGCAGAAATAAAAAAGGCGGGATATACCCGCCTTTCAGTCTTCAAATATAATTTATATTTCCCGGGGTTTGACTAAGCCTGCCCGACAGGATATACGCTTACGAGCTTTCTGTCCCTGTTCTTCTGCTCAAACTTCACGACTCCGTCAGCCTTTGCAAAGAGGGTGTCGTCTCCGCCCCTGCCTACATTGAAGCCGGGATGTATCCTTGTCCCCCTTTGCCTTACGAGGATGCTTCCGGCTTTAACCAACTCGCCGCCGTATCTCTTTACGCCCAGGCGTTTGGAGTGGCTTTCACGCCCGTTTCTTGTGCTTCCGACACCTTTTTTATGAGCCATATCAGTATTCTCCGTTATTAGTTTGCAACGATGTTTTTAATCTTTACTGTTGTGTAAGGCTGCCTGTGCCCTCTCAGCTTCCTGTGGTCCTTCCTCGTCTTCTGTTTGAATACAATGACCTTTTTGGCCTTTCCGCCGCCGATTACATCTGCGGTAATCTTTGCCGAGGGGATGAGAGGGTTGCCGAAGGTCTGCTTATCGCCGTCGGATATCATAAGGACATTCCCGAACGTGACGCTCTTCTTGTTCTCGATCTTCTCGATCTTTATGGTATCTCCTTCAGATACCCTGTATTGCTTTCCGCCTGTCTCAAATATCGCGTACATTTATCTTCTCCGGAATTTTAATAGGTATATTTTTTACCATAACGGTATAGTTAAAGTCAATTAATCCTGAGGGCAGGGATTAAGCCTTTAATAAATCAGGCGGGAAAGGTAATATAGGGCAGGCATGGCAAAAAATAAAGGTTTAAGGATTATTAACTGCCAAGTCCGGATACTCTTCATCGGGCTGATTGCGGCAGTATTTCTTTTCTCTTGCAGCAGAGGCGCCCCGTCCCTCTCTCCTTTAAAGGAGGATGCCGTCATACTCGCCTTCGGCGACAGCCTCACATTCGGGATGGGCGCGGAGCGGCCTGAAAATGCCTATCCGGCAGTGCTTCAGAGATTGATAAACCGGAAGGTTATAAATGCCGGGGTATCAGGCGAGATCACGGCAAAGGGGCTTAAGAGGCTTCCGGCGCTTCTTGATAATTATAACCCCGCGTTACTGATTCTCTGCCACGGCGGCAATGACCTTCTCGGAAAGTTAGGCGAAGAGGAGGCGGCCGATAATCTTGGGAAGATGGTGAGAATGGCAAAAGAGAGGGGCATTGACGTTGTCCTGTTAGGTGTTCCGAGGCTCAGCCTCACGTCAATTTCTGCCGCGGGTTTTTACAGGGATGTTGCCCTTGAGTTTGATATACCTTATGACAATAAGATATTGTTCGAGATTATATCTAACGCGAGCTTGAAGAGCGATTATATTCATCCCAATGTGAGAGGATACCGCATGATGGCAGAGGCTGTTGCCAAGCTTCTGCTTGAGGCGGGCGCTGTGGAGAAGTTGAATGCTATCGATTAACCGCCGGTTTAGTCCTTCATGATGCTATAATAGAACCAGCAACATGAAAACCTTCATGAAATTATTCAGGCTTCTGTTTATGGCCTTCCTTCTCCTACAGCTTTACGGCTGTTTCTTCACAAAGGTCGTTACTGTCCCCATGCGCGTCGGCGGGGCTGTTGTTTCCGTTGTCCCCGGCGTAGGCAACACGGCTGACGAAGTTATTGATACCGCGGCCGACGGTATTGACCTTGTGCCTTTCTGATTTAAATTCCTTTATTCATGCCGCTGTATTTGCCACGGCGCCCGCAGCCTGCGTGCAATATCCAGATGCGTTTACTAAGAAAGTTTGACAATGGAAGACAAGAGTAGTATATTTATAGTATGAAAGTTAAGACATCTATAACCCTTTCGGAAGACTTGATTCACAGCATTGATGAAAAGGTGGGCAAGCAAAAAAATTTGTCTAAATTTATTGAGAAGGCGGTTTGGGATTTTATCGAGAGGCAGGCAAAAAGGGAAAGAGATAAAGAAGACATGAGAATTCTTAACAAGAAAGCCGTGAAACTCAATAAAGAGGCGGAAGATGTGCTCTCCTATCAGGCCGATTTATGAAACGCGGCGAACTCTACCGTGTTTACAAAGGAACCTCTCATGATCCAAAAAAATTTCGCGTATTTGTCATAGTAAGCCGTCAGGTTTTGATTGATTCAAGATTTTCTACTGTAATATGCGCGCCGGTTTATTCAAGTTATGACGGCTTATCCACTCAGGTGAAAGCCGGCATTGATGAAGGGCTGAAGCATGACAGCAGTATCCATTGTGATGAGCTTGTCAGCATTCCCAAAACATCATTGACCAATTATATCGGGGCGCTTTCTCATGAAAAATTGCGGGAATTAGATGACGCGTTAGAGGTTGCTTTAGGGCTGCGTTAGCACGCAAGCGCCCAGTAGATATTGGCAAGGAACACGCTCCCGATAAATATCTTCCAGTCTTTCTTATTCATACCGGTGAATTTGCCATGACGCATTTATGCAGTTTTAAATTAGGTAATTGTAAAACTTTTGGCACCAAATTATACTGGTGTCAATGGATATAAAAACATTCGAGTCCCTATGTAAAACCGAGAATAAAGCGCGTCTTTATTTTAAGAAATACTGCTGGCAAAATCGCCATGTTTTTTG
>JACQZG010000022.1 GCA_016213935.1 Nitrospirota bacterium | reverse complement strand
CAAAAAACATGGCGATTTTGCCAGCAGTATTTCTTAAAATAAAGACGCGCTTTATTCTCGGTTTTACATAGGGACTCGAATGTTTTTATATCCATTGACACCAGTATAATTTGGTGCCAAAAGTTTTACAATTACCTAATTATATGAAATTCAACTTATTGAAATTACCGGTTATGATGGGTTATACTTTAACCTAATTTTAACCCCATATATTCATAAGGAGGAAACGTGTATATAGTTACAGTTGACAAGTCAAAATGCGATGGATGCGAAGAATGCGTCAACCTTTGCCCTTCAGAGGTCTTTCAGATGCAGGACGGCAAGTCTGAACCTGTAAAGCCAGATGAGTGCGTATTCTGCCTGACTTGCGTAGAGGGCTGTCCGAACAGCGCCATTACAGTAACAGAGATGTAACCGAATCTTCTAAGCAATAAAAAAAGCGTCCCGAGCGATCGGGACGCTTTTTTTATTCAACATCAATCTTTCTTAAGATTTCTTAATGTAAATCTCCCAATATCCCTTGTCTTCGATCTTGACCAACTCATACGCGTAATTGTTCTTCTCGCAGTACTTCGGGATAGTATCCTCTGCCGATGCCGGCGCGTCGCAAAGAACCTTGAGAAGCGTGCCGGGTTCAGCTTTCTCAATCGTCTTCTTTGTCAGGACGAGCGGAAAAGGGCAGACCCTTCCGAGAACATCCAAAGTCTGTGTCGGGGTTTGTGATTTTAAATCAGCCATGTTAACCTCCCTCTTTATTTAAACTTAAAAGAAAAGCAGATGATTTGAATCTTCCATCATTTTCGCTATTTCAGAATAAGGAACAACTTTCGTGACCATATCAGCCCCGAACTCCTCTGCGTCAAGCACCACGTCATCTTCGGAAAGCCCGAACCTCTCGAGGTCTTCCTTGCAGACCATGACGCTCAAATCGAGCATGAGGGCGCTTTTTATGTGAGATTCCGTGCTGGTAAGGCCATATTTGTCCATGGCCTTCTGATTCTTCAGGCAGTTAAGCACGCCGTCGCCTACAAAGGCGAGATCTGCCGTCACAAGGTCGCCGTCATTAAGGTACATCTCGACGCTCTGGCTCGCTATGGCGTGAGTGAGCGCGAGTTTGGGGTTTTCGCTCTTGTAAGGCGGCCTCTGAACGATAAATCCGAGTTTAACCGTAGCCATGATTACTCACCTCCTATGTGAAGCACCCTGTCGGCATCGAATGTGCTTGCAAGGTACCAGTCCATGCTGTGCCTCTTGAACCCTTCCATCGTCTCTTCCTTGTGATACCCTCTCGCCTCGGCGCAGGCCTCGCAAGCGGTTATCTGCATGCCTTTTGCCACAAGTTCCTTAACGGGTTTTTCCAGAAACGAATAATCTTTGAACGGACGCTGAGCCTTAATCGAAAGCATTGTGCCGTTGCCTGAAACCCAAAAATCCACCTTATGCCCCTTCTCGATGGCGGCGCCCGCGAGTTTGACTGCGAAATCGAGGCTCATGGAACCGATAAGCGATGAAAAACAGCCTATAGTTAGTTTACCCATAAATTTTATCCTCCTATAACCACGCTAATTTTTCGTAATCGTTGAATATAAGTTCAACCAGTTCGCCGTAGCTGACGAGCTTAACGTTCTCCGCGATATCACTGCCGCCGAGCCCTCTTGTCTCCAGGTCATCGTGCAGAACATAAAACTGAGCATTTTTTTTCAGTAAAGCTGAAGAATTGCCTTTCTCTTTGATGGTTGCATGATAAACACCGTTACTGACGAAAATGATGCCGAGTTTATCAGAAGTTAACCTTTCCAGCGTATCCGCCGTGAGCCTGTAATCACTCACAAAAACAGCCAGCTTCATATCAAAACCTCCTTAAGCCGAAAATTGAAAACAAGAAATTTTATATATTACATAAGTAATTTGTCAATGCGGAGATTATATTATTAAAATTCTTTATAGAATTTCCGTCTAAGGTGATGTAAAAATACAAATTATTAAGAGCGGTTACGCCATATTGATATCAAACCCGAAGCCGCAAGACAGCCGAGAACTGCGCCAAAGGCATCCGCTGTTAAATCCCCGAACGAAGGTATCCTCCCGGGAATAAAAGATTGATGAAACTCATCGGTTATTCCGTAAGCCACTGAAAAGCCCGCGGCAAGCCAAAAGAGGTTTTTCCGAACCCCGCTCTCCCTCAATGAAAGATAAAAGAGAAGGCCGAGAACGGCGTAAATGAAAAGATGTATCAGTTTATCGAAAAAGAGCGGGAAATAGGGGATGCCGGAGCATCTCTCAAAAATAATATTCAGTATAACGGTCAATAAATCATCGGAAGCCTCTGTCTCCTCAAGGGATGAGGAATAAAAAATCAACCCCATATAACCGAGAGTGGCAAACCATAAATAAAAGGCTGCCGCCGTATTTATCTTTTTTGTCTCTTCTGCCGATTGTTCCATAAGTCCGTGAGAACAGAATATATCAATCCGCCGTGCGTAATAAGCCTTGCTCACCCGAAAATATTCAGCCGCGTCAGTATCCTGTGAATTATACCGCCGATTAAGATTGCAAAAGGAAAGATGAAAAGGGCTATCCAGGCCGCTGTTTTAGCCCCTTTCTCCTTGATTATCATGAAGAGGTTGGCGATGCACGGGATGAAGAGCGTTATCGTGACAAGGCTCACGACCACCTGCTCGGTGTTGAGAAGCCCCTGCTTCTGAAGCTCAAAAAGGCCTGCCGCGCCGTAGTCGCGCCTCAGAAATCCCATGATAAAAGATTCCGTAGCCTCGGCAGGCAGCCCCAGCACAGTGACGATAACCGGAGCCGCGAACTTTTGGAGAGCAGGAATTATCTTCAATTTATCAGCCGTAAATAATATAAGGGTTCCCAGAATAAAGAGAGGCACAGCCTCCTTCAGATACCATTCTATCCGCCAGAGCGTCTTGATGAGGACATTTGAAACCTGCGGCCTCCTTATTGGCGGAAGCTCAAGGATGAAATCCGCCCTCTCCCCGGGAAGAATTTTCGCAGAGATAAAGCCCACAAAAAGGATCGTAAGAACGATGACAACCGCCCAGATAATAAATGCCATGACAGGCAGGTTCCCGAACATGCCGAGTATGACTCCGAGCTGAGCGGAACAAGGGACGCCGAGCGCGAGAAGGATTATGACAATCAGCCTCTCTTTAGGAGTGTCGAGTATCCTTGTAGTGAGCGTTGCCATTGTATCGCACCCGAGCCCGAGCACCATCGGAAGCACGGCCTTCCCATTAAGCCCCATCAGGCTGAAGACCCTGTTGAGCATGGCGGCCAGGCGAGGAAGATAACCCGAATCCTCCATTATGGAAAAGGCGAGAAAGAATGTGGCTGTTATCGGAAGTATTATTGCAATGGCATAAGTAAGCGCCATGGAGATAACGCCGTAAGGGCCTATAAGCAGGTCCTGCAAAAATGCAATGGGAAGCAGAACCGTTACTATCTTTACAGCCCACGGGTTGAGGTATTTTCCAAAAAGGACTTCCTCAAACCAGTCAACGAGCGTGCCCGCGCCAAAGACGCCGACGAATTCATACATCAGAAAAATCACGAATAAAAGAAACGGTATGCCGAGTACGGGGTGAGTGGTGACATCGCCTATATGGGCGGCCAGCCCCTTCCTCTCTGCAGGCGTTTTGACGACAACCTCATCGACTATCTCGTCAACCTGCTGAAGCCTCCTGCGGCTTATTGCCATGCTGAGCGGCTCAGGAAACTTCTTCGCGGCCTCATCCCTTAACCCCTCAATCTTCTCTATGACATCCGCGGAAATGTGGCCAAGCAGCCATCCCCTCAATGTCCTGTCGCCCGCAAGGATCATCAAAGCAAGCGCACGCCTCGATATGTTCGACTCCGGCAGAAGCGGCTCTATCTTTGATAAGCACTCTTCTATATTCTCATCATATGTAAAACGATATCCCGATACATCAGGTTCTGTCGCGGCCTTTTTCAGGGCTGATATCCCCTTCCTCTGCACGGCTACGGTCGAAACTGTCTTAAGCCCCAGCTTTTCCCTCAGGACATCTTCCTTCACATCTATACCCCTGCTCGATGATTCATCCCTCATGTTTAGGTCAATGACAAGCGGAAGTCCCATCTCGATTAGCTGTAACGTAATTGAGAGCCCCCTCCAGATATTCTTTGTATCAATAACCTGGATCACCGAGCTTGCCGTCTCTTCAAGAAGTATGTCCCTTGTTACCTTCTCGTCCTCGCTCATCGGCACAAGGCTGTTCACGCCCGGAGTGTCAATGATCTGGAACTTATCCTTATGAATGACCGCCTCGCCCTTTGTCACTTCGACGGTCGTGCCGGGATAGTTTGAGACAGTCACATACCTTCCGGTAAGAAGGCCGAATATGGCGCTCTTGCCTACATTCGGGTTGCCGACAAGAAATATCCTCGGGCAGTCGCTCGTTGTCTCTTTTTTTGTGTGGCAATGGTCGTGCATATTCCTTCCCTATTTCCTGCAGTTAGAGCAGTAACCGTAAAACTCCATCTTGTGATTTAATATCTGAAAGCCGAGTTCATCAGCTATCTTCACCTGCATATTCTCAAGCTTGTTATCCTTAAACTCTGTGATTGAGCCGCACTTCTGGCATATCAGGTGGTCATGGTGTTCTTCGCCCAAGAGCGACTCATACCTCGTGAGGTTGTCCGCGAAGACCTGCTCGGCCGCAAGCCCTGACTCGGCAAGAAGCTTCAATGTCCTGTAAACGGTCGTGAATCCGATATTCTTGTGCCGCCTGTTTATCTTTCTGTAAAACTCCTCCGCTGTCACATGCCCTTCCGTCTTGAGAAACTCCGTCACAATGATATCCCTCTGGCGCGTTGATTTAAGCCCCTTTGTCTTTATAAAGGACTTAAGATGCTCTTTCTTGTCAGAGATGCTCTCCTGCCTGTTCATTTAAATAACCGAGCCGTCCTGAAATTAATTTCGCGGTATACTTTTATAACACGCCGGAAAGGGCTATGTCAAGAAATTGAAATTCATTTTCAAAATTATGCCGCTGTTGTAACAGTTACGGCAAACTAATATAATTATCTGAATTCAGAAGGACATAACGGCTATATAACTTTTATAAGAAATAAAAAAATGAAGTCAAAAGAAACGGTTGAACAACTATACGGTAAAAAATATGTTGAGCTTTACAAACAACAATCGCCTTTGCGATTGGCCAAGTTATTAAAATACATAAAGTTAAATAAAACTTTTATCGTTGCCGATTTTGCCTGCGGGGGTGGCATGCTTATGGAGCTTATTGCCCCGAAGGTTAAATCATACATTGGGATTGATTTTTCCGAGCCTTCCATTAAAGCGGCAAATGAAAGAAAAGAAAGATCGCTTATCAAAAACGCGGAATTCATGTGCGCAGATATCAATAAGTTCTGCCAAAACCATCCAAACACTTTTGATGTGGGTTTTGCATTAGATTTTTCAGAACATGTTTACGATGCTGAATTGGCGCAACTGCTGAGAAGCATTAGAACGAGCATCAGGCCAAATGGAAAACTTTATCTGCATACGCCAAATGCGGAATTCTTTTTAGAGATGATGAAAAGCAGGAACTTCATTGTCAAACAGTTTCCGGAGCATATTGCTGTTCGAACCCCTGAGCAGAATTTGTCAATTCTCAGAGAAGCCGGTTTTAAAATAGAGCATGTATGGTTGATCCCGCATTACAATATTCTGAAGTGCCTTCATCCTCTATCGTATATTCCAACAATCGGAGAATATTTCAAAGCAAGGATACTCATAGAAGCGGCCGCGTAACAATATTCGTTTTACACCTCAGGTTGTCAAAAAAGAGGGGTTTTTTATTCACTCTCGACCGGCGTGACTATCGCCATTACGACGAGCTTGTCTCCCTTATCCGCCTCGAACCCGTGAGGCACCATCGGATCGCATGGGATGCAGGTCTTTTCATCGGCAGTAAACTTCTCATCGCCGACGGTGAATGTCCCCTTCCCTTCCACAACGTACATCATCAGCCTTAGAGGCGCTTTGTGCGGCGTGAGTTTCTGGCCCGGCTCAAGGCACATAAGCGCAACTCTCATCTCAGGTGAATCAAAGAGCATCTCCCTTGTCAGATTCTCCTTCTTGAATGTTACGAGTTTCTTTAAATCATAAGTTTTCATGGCTCGTCTCCTTTATGCCTAATCTTTTAATGTTATCGCCTCGACAGGGCAGATGCTTGCCGCATCTTCGCAGTTGCATGTACTGCACTTCTCTGCCTTTATTACATACGCCTTGCCGTCATCTTTAAGTTCGAATACCTCGGGGCATACCTCCACGCATGAGCCGCACCCTATGCAAAGGTCATAGTCAATTATAGGTTTTTTCATGTTAACCTCCTTTCAAGCCTCTCATGGCCGTTACAGCCCCTGGCGCTTTTATCCATCTCTCCTTCTGATGCGGGCAGTGAGATCTTCGGCTTATGAAAACTGAAGAGCCCCCTTCCTTCTCCCAATTCCCTGTTACATGCCTCTATGCACTCGCCGCAGTTTACGCAGTTTATGTCGCGCCTCGGAAGCCTCGGCCTAACGTTCATGAAGCAGACCTTTTCACAGCCCTTGCAGTCGGTGCATTCGGCCATCCTGGCAGTGTCAAACTTTATCCTTAAAGAGGCCAGGCTTACCCAACCGAAGAGCATCTGCATCAGCCCCGCCGAACATACGTATTTACATAAAGTATGCCTTACGATCAATGATGATACAAGAACATAGATTGAAACGCCGATTATTCCTGCCTTCACCCCGAACGTGAACTCCCAATTGAGTATCTGGCTCCATATAACTTTTGGCGCGACAAAATAGCCAGTGAGTGCAATGCCGGTGACAAGTGGGATAATGACTACTGAAAGGAGAGTGAGCAGGATGTATGGGAGCCTCTTTTCAGCACGGCATTCAGGGTCATTCGCGCTTTTTGAGAAGAGGCTTCTCCTTCCGAATATCTTCAGCGTAAGAAAATCGAACAGTTCAAATAATGCGCCTTCCGGGCAGAACCACCCGCAGAAGAACCTGCCGAACAATGCGCCGAGAACCGGAAAGACCGCCAGAACCGCTATCCACGGAAGTATCGCCTTCAGGAAAAAACGCCATGCGACATGAGCCGCGTTGTTAAGCGAAGGGTCAAGATAAAAACCCTCTTTAAGCCCGATGCTCCATTCATTGCCCAAGACGATAAGGCTGCCTGTGCCAGAATCTATGCGGAATATGTCAAAGACAGGGATGAGAAAAATAAGGAGTATAAAAAGTATCTGCGAAAACCTTCTTGACAGATGTATTCTGTTCATGTCTTATTCTGATGCTTTGAGATAAGTTATGCTATGAGATAAATCATAAGTAATTAAGATGGGGGGTGAATGCCTCACCCCCCATCTTAAGCAGGGTTTGTTTATAAAATGCCATTTTTTATTTTTGTCATACCCGAAGTCTGTAATCGGGTATCCAGAACCTCTTAAGAAGACTGGATTCCCGCTCAGAAGACTGCGGGAATGACGGCTTAATATTAACAGTTACTACGCTTTTTCCTTGCCGAGCTTGAAATAGTCAACAACCAGTATCAGAACGCCTACAAGGAAGCCTGCGCCGAATATGGCCCTGAATATCCAGAACCAGAGGTTATAATTCGCCTTGACTGTCACATAATCAAGGCCGAAGAGGCGCTCAAGATATGTCTGCACCATGCCGGCTCCGGTTATTGTTATGACAATGAATATCATCGATATCGTCATCCACCAGAAGGATAGATATCCCCTTGTCTGGTTGTATTCCTTAACGCCCCTGATGGACGGAAGCGTCACATATATCATGGCAACTACAAGAAGCACATACGCGCCGTAAAAGGCGAGATGGCCATGAGCTGTCGTGACCTGAGTGCCGTGGGTCCATTTGTTGACCTGCGGGAGGGTATGAACAACACCCCAAAGCCCTGCTCCGACGAAATTAAATATCGCGTGAGAGACAGTGAGGTAAAGGCCGAGCCTGTTGCTTACAGGCGCGCGCGTCTCCCTTGTCGTTCTGAAGGCGTCCCAGACCATAAGTAAAAGCGGTATCGGCTCAAGCGAGCTGAATATCCCGCCGACCCAGAGCCAGTATTTCGGAGTCCCTATCCAGTAATAATGATGCCCCAGCCCGAGTATGCCGGTAAACATGACGAGCCCCACCTCTATGTACATCCACTTTGCGAGAACCTTAACATCAGTGCCTAAAAGCTTGTGAAGCATGAAGGCGAGAAGCGCCGCGGCTATAAGCTCCCATGAGCCTTCAACCCAGAGATGGACCACCCACCACCACCAATATTGATCCATCACCATGCTCTTTGTGTAAAACATTCCTGGCAGATACATGAGCGCAAGAAATGTGAGGCCTCCCAAAAGCACGCCCTGAACTGCCGTGAACTTTTTGGTCTTTAAAACAGTCATAACGCAGTTAAAGAGGAAGAGAAGCACGGATATGACGATGAGTACATCCGCCCACCTCGGGGCTTCGATATATTCCCGTCCCTCGTTAAGCAGATTTGTGCCGAATACCTGCATATTGGCCTGCGGATTGATGCCCATCACGATGTAGCCTATAATGACGAGTCCCACGGCAAAGACGGTTGCCCAGAACTGAAGGTTCGCGAGCGGAACGCTCCAGAGCTCTGTCTCAGACTCTTCAGGCACGACATAATAGGTCGCGCCCATCATGCCCATGAGAAGCCATACGACAAGCGCGTTGATGTGCAGCGTTCTTACTGTGTTGAAGTTGAGAAAAAAGAAGTCCGGCCACATGAACTGAAGCGCGGCGACTATACCGACAATCACCTGCACCAAAAAGAGGAGCACGGCGGCGGTATAAAAGTTTTGTGCTATTTTCTGGCTTTTGTATTGCATTATCTTTTATCCTCCATCAAAAATTATTTAAACTCGATAAGATATCCTGCCAAATCTGCAAGTTCATCTTCGGTCAGGTCTTCAAAAGGCGGCATCGCGGAATCAGGAACGACTGACTGAGGGTTCTTAAGGTGCCGCATATGCCAGTTAATGTCAGGCCGTTTCGAGCCAACGTGCGTCAGGTCCGGCCCTGCCGTGCCGCCCATGCCGTTTATCTGATGGCACGCGGCGCAGTCATTCTTTCTGAAAAGAGCTTCTCCCGCACTCTCCTTCTTATTTCCTCCAAGGGCGAGAATCGGTTTCGGCGGCCATCCGTTGGTATCAACTTTCGACGTCCATACGAGAAACGCAATAAGGTTGTCAGCCTCTTCTGCGCTTATCCCGAGAACAGGCATCGCGGTTCCGGGCTTAACCGCCCTTGGGTTCATTATGAATTTCTTAAGGTAATCCAGCGGCTTCCTCTCCGTCACCTTGGTCATGTCAGGAGCGAAGTACGAGCCGTTTCCAAAAATTGTATGGCATCCTATGCAGTCATATTTGTGCCAAACCTGCTTGCCGAGGTCGACCTTTTCGGTTATCTCGGGCGCCCTGTCCTTAAGAGTCCCCATCGTATCTACGGTGAGAATGATAAGCACGACAAAACACAAAAGGCTCCCGTAGATAAAGAGATTTTTTGCGGCATTGTTGCTCATAAAATTAACCCTCCTCTGATTAGCTAACTGTTTAGAGATAAACCTATCACGGTTTACTCTGTTTTACAACAGGGGGAAAGCGCCCGCCATGATTTAAATCATAACGGCTTATTTTATTTGATTTTCACTAAGGGGGGAAACGGCGCAGGCTGAGCATATCTCTTTGCTCCCTCTGCCACTGCAGAGGCCTGAAATTCCCTGATGGCAGAGGGCGAAATCATATTTCAGCGGGTCTTCGGGGTCAAACTTTTTTAAGGATTCGGTTATCTCTTTCGCGGTCTTCCAGTCTGATGACGCCCTTGCTGTCAGGCCGAGGCATTTTGATATCCTCGCTATATGAGTGTCTAAGGGGATAACGAGTTTTGAAGGCGGTATCTTATTCCATATGCCGAGATCAATATCCTTTCTCCGGACCATCCACCTTAGAAAAAGGTTGAGCCGCTTGCAGGCTCCTCCTTTCTGAGGTGAGGGAAAGAGATGCGCGAGCCCGTGGGGTTTAATATTTCTGCCGTATACCTCAGATGTTTCGAGGCTGAGAAAATAATCAGTAAAGCCTCTCAATCCCTCTTTGACATCTTCATGCTCAGGGCTGTAATGGTTATAGAAGAGATTTTTCAGCGAACCCAATCTCTTCAGGGCATTGCTTAACATATGGATAAAACAGAGGACATCATTTTCCGTGCTGAACCTGTATTTAATGCCCTTCAGATATTTTTTATCTCTCTTAAGATCAAAGTTAATGATAAAAGATGCCGGATGCTTGCCACTGGGCTGAAGTATCGTTTTTATCACAGGCTTGAATAGCCCGACCTTGCCGTATGCAAATGATGATGCGATAAATCCCGCGATCTCAATGTCTTCAGGTTTTGAATAGCGGTGAGGGAACTCGATCGGGTCATGCCTGAGCCGGTTCTCAAAATCAAAATCCCTGTAGAGGATGTCGAGCCTCTTTTTCAGCGCTGAATAATCCGCCGCCTTTCGCATGACCTATATTAACATTGACCCGAAAATACTTTTAAGTAACTCTCCACAACTTCCTCCTATAGTTCAGCAATCCTGTCTGCCCTGCCTACCGTCAGGCAGGCGTCAGCAGGCTCACCATAACAATTGTCACCCTGAGCCTGTCGAAGGGGGCGGAAATGAGAATAGAAAAGGCTTAGTTGCGTGGCCCGGCAAATTTTTATTAAATATTTTTATGACTCCTATAAGCCTGATTGTTTTATGCTGGTTAACTGGCTATAGTATTTTAATTAAGAAGTTACTATTGTAATATCCTTATTGCTTATTAATATGAACCCGATACACGGAGGCTTTCTAAAATGAGATATCCCATAAAACCGCATACGCTTCTGGTCTTTTTATTGGTTGCGGTATTTTTTGTTATTTTTCTTTCATGTACTTCAAAAGCATTCTCAGCACCTGTAGACAACGGGGATTGGGCAATGGACTTCAGTATCAGCCCGCCGAATACAGGAACAGCAAGTGAGATCGGTTATGTCCCTCTCGGGCAAAGCATTCCGAGCATGGCAGGCATAGAGTTCACTATCGAAGCATGGATATACAGCAAGGCAACTACAAATGTTTATTCCTCAATTTTCTCGCGCGGGGGAGACGATGAAGGTTTTAATTTCTTCATGGCAAACGGAAAGCCTTATCTGGCATTGAAGTTTCTGGATGTTTCAACCGCATATAATGCCAGATATAATGTGGCACAGCCCAATAACACATGGATACATGTCGCAGGAGTCTTTACAACTCAGAATCATACCGGCGTGCATGCCGCATGCACTGCCGCCGCAGGAGCAGAAGGCCAGGCGTCTCATATGGATATCTATATGAACGGTGTTTACAGGGACTGCGGGTCAACAGGAGGCAGGGCGCTTCCTGCATTCCAATATCATGGTTTTACAATTAATCCAATGTACGAATGGATCGGGAGGTCACCTACGTTCGGGATGAACTGGAACTTAGTCATTATGCCGAGTCCCGGAGACAAAAACTGGCTGATAATAGATGATGTGAGGTTTTGGAAGGCCGCGAGAACTGCGGCTGACATAGCGGCATGCAGGAATGCTGAACTGGTTGCAGGCGCAGGGCAGTGCGGAATAGCGAATGCAAACCTTATAGGCTACTGGAAGTTTGACGAGGGCACGGGCGAGACTATGATCACTGACTCTTCAATAATCCAAAATAACGGCAGTCTGGAGTACTGTGATTATGATTGCAGCGGTCCTTTTGCTACTTCCAAATCTTGGGACTGCGCGGCAATAGCGATAACTAATCCGGGCCTTACATGTAATGATCCATGGAGAAACAATGCGGTGTTTGGCAGTTCATGGCAGCCTCTTTCTGCTTACGCCCTCACCGTCACAAAATCAGGCATGGGCTCAGGCACAGTCACAAGTTCTCCATCAGGTATTGACTGCGGCGGCGACTGCTCAGAGGCATATTACAGCCTCTCCGTGACGCTTACCGCGACAGCCAATGCAGGTTCGGCCTTCACTGGATGGAGCGGGGACGCCGACTGCTCGGACGGGGCAGTCATAATGGATTCTGCAAAGAACTGCGCGGCCACATTCGCATTGGCACAGTATACGGTCACGCCGTCTGCCGGAGCGAACGGGGGCATCAATCCGAGCACGGTGCAGACGGTCAATCACGGAGCGACGGCACAGTTTACAGTAACGCCAAGCGCAGGGTATATTACGTCAATGAGCGGGACATGCGGAGGCAATTTAGCGGGCAATACATACACGACAAACGCCGTAACCGCAAACTGCACAGTGATAGCGTCATTCAATAAAGATACTGACGGAGACGGCACTCATGACATCACTGACGCTGATGATGACAACGACGGGGTGGCAGACGGCTCTGACAGTAGCCCGCTTGATAGGTATTTGTGCAGCGATACTGATGATGATACATGCGATGACTGCAGTTCAGGAAGTTTTGACGCTGGCAATGACGGCCCAGATTCCAATCATGATGGAACATGCGAAACGGATTTTGGAGATGCCCCTGACCCAGCTTATCCTTCATTAGCCTCAAACGACGGCGCAAATCATATTATCACCACAGAGGAATGGCTCGGAGATGATGTTGACAGCGAGGTTGATTCCCGTCAGACCAACGCGGATGAGCATGATGACGGCGTGATATTTGTCTTTAACGCTCAGAACAAACTTTCACGCATGGATGTAACAGTAAGCGTCAAAGACGCCTCGGACACAGGCAGGTACAACTCTGCAGAAAACCAGGAACGCATATACCTTAACGCATGGATTGACAGAAACGGCGACGGCGACTGGAGCGACACAGGCGAGAAGATAATCGGCACTGGAAGCGGCAGCACATACCTTGGCCGCCTTACAGACACCTTTACCATTGATCCTCCGGCTGAGACATGGGAAGACGGCGTCAAGACATTTATCTTTAATCTCACATCTCCAATGGATTGGCCTGTCGGCAATTACGCCCGTGTCAGGCTTGATTATGGCGAGGATGTTGGTGTTACGGGCACCGCGCAGTATGGCGAGGTTGAGGATTATCTCAATCCGATACTTGCGTCATATGCGGTTGTAGCCGCCATTGGCGGAAACTGCGATGTTGATGACCCTGAGAGTGAATTTTACGGCACTGAGGTTGTTATACCTGCCGGAGTCCTGTCTGCGAATACAAATATCACCACAGTTGAGGTTCAGGACGGGGACGGGCTTGACCCGGTTCCAAGCGACGGCATAGGCATATTGCTTGATTTCGGGCCCGATGGCACGGTATTCAATACGCCTGTCACCATCACGATTCCTCATGACCCGTCACTGGTGCACGGCCCGTCGCCTCAGGTTTATTTCTGGGATGATACGCTTGTCCCGCCCGCATGGAGCAGTGAAGGGATAACCGATATTGTTGTTGATGAGACATCTGACCCTCATACCGTGACATTCAAGGTGTCGCACTTTACTCTCTTTGGCACAGACCTCGGCAATCCTTCAGTGCCATCCGGTGGTAGTGGCGGCGGTGGAGGTGGAGGATGTTTTATTGCCACTGCCGCATATGGAAGCTATCTTGATCCTGAGGTCATGCTTCTCAGGAATTTCAGGGACAACTGTCTTTTGACAAATCATATCGGCAACGCGTTTGTGAATTTCTATTACAAATATTCACCGCCGATGGCTCATTACATTGGAAAGCATGAAGGTCTAAGAGTTATAACAAGAGCCGCCCTCGCGCCAATCGTCTACGGGGTGAAGTATCCTCGAACGTCTGCCGGGACATTCCTGATAACATTTATAGCTGTTTCTTTAATCCTGCGAGCAAGAAGAAAGGGTAAATAGCAGAAGATATTATTGCGATAGAATGTTGATAATTCGAGGGCTGCGGCAACGCAGCCCTTTTTTTGCTTTTAATCTTTTCATTGACACATTTGCGATATTGCGAGTAAACTAATATCAAATGACGATAAAAGTTAAGCATGCATACATAGAAAACATTTCAGGGGTACAGGGCGGACGGCCTGTTATCAAAGACACGCGAACTCCGGTCAGAAGCATTGTTATATATAATAGAATGGGTTCTACCCCCGAAGAGATACAAATAAAACTCCCGCATCTCAATCTTGCCCAGATATACGACGCCTTGTCTTATTATTATGATCACAAGGACGAAATTGACAGGGATATCGATTCTGATTCCGATGAAAAGATAAGGCAAGAATTCGGCCTTTTAAGATAAAATTATATCTTGACGAAGATGTTGATGTTTCCCTCGCTCAAGCCCTCAAACAAAAAGGCATTGATGTACTCACCACTCAGGAAGTTCGCAATAAACGATTAAACGATTCGGAACAGCTTAGCTTTGCGGTTGATGTGCAAAGAGCTTTCTTAACATATAACAAAAGAGATTTCATACTGCTTCACAAATAATATATTTATGAAGGTAAAGTGCATTATGGGATAATCTTATCTGATCAAAGGCCTATTGGCGAAATGCTTCGAGGTCTGAGCAGGCTTACGTTTTCTATTAGCGCAGAGAAGATGAAAAACCGATTGGAGTTTTTGAGCAACTGGCTTGTTTGAACCTGATGCCTTCACGATTCTTTTATCATCTTTGAAAAAAGTATCATTTTTTTAAGATATATAATAACGGCAAGCCTCTACCTTAAAAAGAGAAGGAGAAATTGACAAAAATCCTCCTTTGTCTTACCTTAAGTAACACTTGTCAGTAATAATAATCCGGAGGTTTGCGATGCCAAAGGCGGTTGTAAGATTTGTTGACGGGATGCAGTTTGTGGGGAGCGCGGATTCGGGACACGGGGTCGTCATGGACGCGCCTCAGCCGGTCGGCGGAAATAATACGGGCTCAAAACCGATGGAGCTTCTTCTTATGGGGCTCGGCGGATGCACGGGCATGGACGTCATCTCTATAATGAGAAAGAAGAAGCAGGATGTGGCAGGGCTTGAGATAAATGTATTCGGCAAACAGGCGGAGGAGCATCCGCATAAATACACATCGCTTCAGATTGAATATGTGGTTAAAGGAAGAAATATCTCTGAGGATGCCCTTCAAAGGGCGATACAGCTCTCGCTTGAAAAATACTGCTCAGTCGGCGCCACGCTTTCCGGAACCGCAGAGATTACGCATTCATACAGGATAATGCAGGAGGAGTGAGAAAAGAACAGCCCTTCGACAAGCCTGCCTGACGGCAGTCAGGCTTAGGGCGACACTTGTCAAGGGTTCAGAGCAACAGCATTGTCATGGTGAGCCTGTCGAACCATCTATTCCCCCTTTGACAAAGGGGGGCATATTAAGGTCAATGACAAAAATTAAACAATGTCCGATAAAACCCTAAAACATATAGCGACTCTCGGTTTTATCGGCTATCTGCCGATAGCGCCGGGCACATGGGGAACCGGAGCCGCGATGGTCTTCATCTACCTCCTCGGATATCTGCCTATCAATCAGGACATCCTTTTGACGGCAATTTTCATCCCTGTATTCCTCATCGGCATCAGCGCCGCTGATGCAACAGAGAGGATGCTTGGCAAAGACAGCGGACACATTATCATAGACGAATTCTGCGGCTCCATCATAACCATCCTCTTCCTTCCGAAAACGTTGCCCTGGCTCATAGCCGGATTTTTTGTCTTCAGGTTCTTTGACGTGATAAAACCTCCGCCGGTGAGGCAGGTTGAGAGAACGGTTCCCGGAGGCAAAGGTGTCATGTTCGATGACATTTTAGCCGCCGTCTATTCAAACATTTGCCTTCAGATTTTCAGGTTAATTTATTAAATTTAACCTCTGCTCCGCGATATGTTATCCTATGGGTGATGTTGCGGTCTTTTATCGCCATAGAGCTTCCCGAAGAGGCAAAAAACCTTCTCGCAGAAACTGAGGCCGCGCTCAAAAAATCAGGGGCCGACATCAGATGGGTAAAGCCCGGGAATATCCACCTCACGCTCAAGTTTTTAGGCGACACCCGCGAAGAAGATGTTGACGCGATATTAATGAGGATCATCGGGGCATGCGATGGTTTCAGCGCGTTTAAATTAAATATGGCAGGCATCGGGCTCTTTCCCGGGCCGGGCGCGCCTAAAGTATTATGGATGGGGTTAAACGGCGAAAAGAGTCTCGTCATGCTTCAGAAAAAAGTTGAAGAGGCTGTCGCTCCTTTAGGCTTCCCGCCTGAGAAGAGGGCATTCACCCCTCATCTTACGATCGGGAGGTTCAGGTCAATGGAGAATAAAGACGCCCTGATAAAAGAGGCCGTCTCAATGAAGGATAAAATGTTCGGGTCATTTGATGTCAAATCAGTCATCTTCATGAAGAGCGAGCTTAACCCGTCAGGAGCGGTATACACAAAACTCGGCGAGGTATTTTTAAAATAATATAAAAGTTAAACCATAGGAGGAAGACAATGACAGACAAGAACCGGTTAAAAGCGCTTGACGTTGCAATTTCGCAGATAGAGAAGCAGTTTGGCAAAGGCGCCATAATGAAGCTTGGCGCGGGCGAAAAGATTGAGGTCGGCATAATACCGACAGGTTCCATAGGCCTTGATATAGCGTTAGGCGTAGGCGGATTCCCCAGGGGAAGGGTCATCGAGATATACGGCCCGGAGTCGTCGGGAAAAACCACTCTCGCCTTAAACGCGATCGCACAGGCGCAGAAGGCGGGCGGCTCAGCCGCATTCATTGACGCAGAGCATGCCCTTGACGTTTCATACGCGGAGAGGCTCGGGGTAAATATCAACGAGCTTCTCATCAGCCAGCCCGACACGGGCGAGCAGGCGCTTGAGGTTACGGAAACTCTCGTCCGGAGCGGCGCCCTCGATATAATCGTTATAGATTCGGTGGCGGCGCTTGTGCCGCAGGCAGAGATAGAAGGGGACATGGGACAGAGCCTTCCCGGGCTTCAGGCAAGGCTGATGAGCCAGGCGCTCAGAAAGCTGACATCAGCCATTTCAAAGAGCCACACAACGGTCATATTTATAAATCAGATACGAATGAAGATAGGCGTGATGTTCGGAAACCCCGAGACCACCACCGGCGGCAACGCCCTCAAGTTCTATGCCTCTGTGCGGCTTGACATCAGAAAGATTGAGCAAATAAAGGATGCCCAGGAGTCAGTTGGAAGCAGGGTGAGGGTGAAGGTCGTAAAGAACAAGGTGGCCCCGCCCTTCAAACAGGCTGAATTTGATATATATTTCAATGAAGGCATCTCAAGAGAGGGAGAGATCATCGAGCACGCCTCGGCAAAGGGAATTGTGGAAAAGTCAGGGGCATGGTATTCTTATAACGGAAACCGTATCGGGCAGGGAAGAGAAAATGCCATCCTCTATTTAAAGTCAAATCCGGAGGTTTCAAAAGAGATAGAGGGTAAGGTTTTTGAGGCGTACAACTTCAAAAAAGACAAGAGGTGAGCCATGGGAGTTGAGGCGAATGAATCAAAGGTTGACATAAATGAACTGCTCAGAAAGACCGTTCAGAGAGGCGCGTCAGACCTTCATATAAAGGTCGGCAGCCCCCCCATCATACGCATAAGCGGCACTCTCATCATAATGGAAGATGAGCCGAAACTCACCGGCATCGATACAAATAAGATCGCCTCTGCCGTGCTCAATGATTACCACAGGAATCTCTTTGAGAATACAAAGGATATCGACGTCGCATACAGTGTCCCGGGGCTGGGCAGGTTCAGATGCAACTGTTTCACCCAAAGGGGGACAACCGGCTTTGTATTCAGGGTAATTCCCATGGATATAAAAACGATCGACGGCCTTAAGCTTCCGAAGGTGCTGAAGAAGGTAGCGGCAGAAGCAAGGGGGCTCGTTCTCGTAACCGGCTCGACCGGAAGCGGAAAATCGACCACGCTCGCCGCCATCATCGACGAGATAAACACGACCCGCCATGAACACATAATGACGATAGAAGACCCTATCGAATTCCTGCATAAAGACAAGATGAGCATTGTTAACCAGAGAGAGACCGGTTCAGACACTGAATCCTTTGGCAAGGCGCTCAAGGCATCCCTTAGGCAGGACCCTGACGTCATACTCGTAGGAGAGATGCGCGACCACGAGACGATAGAGACCGCACTTGTGGCGGCTGAGACAGGGCATCTCGTCCTCAGCACGCTTCATACCATGGACGCCGCTGAAACCGTCAACCGTATAATCGCGGTCTTCCCGCCCCATCAGCACCAGCAGATGAGGATACAGCTCGCCTCTGTTTTGAGGGCGATCATCTCGCAGAGGCTTGTGCCGACAGCCGATGGAAAAGGGCGGGTCGCCGCAGTCGAAGTGCTCATAGCCACAAAGACGATAAAAGGCTGTATTGAAGATAAAGACAAGACCGGCCTTATTAATGATTACATCGCGGAAGGCGCAAGCCAGTACGGAATGCAGACATTCGACCAGTCCCTTCTCAGCCTCTATAAAGACAACCTGATAACATACGAAGACGCCCTCGCAAGGTCTACCAACCCGGATGACTTTGCCCTTATGGTCAAAGGCGTCCAGTCCACAAAGACCTTCATGGACGATGACAGGGACAAGGCTGCCGGAGGGAAATATGCCGGACGCGAAGATCTTGACGATGAAACAATATTCATGCTCTACAAAGACGGCTCCATGACATACGGGGAGGCATTGAGCCGGGCAAAGAACAAGGATGATTTCAAACTGATGGTTCAGGTAGACAAGGCCTCTCCGAATTATGAGGACCCCGCGCTGAAGGCCGCCAAAAAGAAGAAGAAAGAACCTGATATTGAAAGATTCTCAGGCTGACGCGAAAAGATACGCCCTCAGGCTCATCAGTTACCGGCCGAGAAGCCGCAAAGAGATGTTTGAGCGCCTCAAGACAAAGGGCTTCAGCCAAGAAGAGATTGAAGTCACTTTCAGTTTTCTGCATCAGGCCGGGCTGATAAATGACGAAGCGCTTGCCGCAGGCCTCATTACTCACGCGGTTGAAAAGAAGATGCTTGGCAGAAGAGGCGCCGAGGCATTCCTTCTTAAACGCGGCATAGAAAAAGATACAGCGAGAAAGCTCATAACCTGCCGTTCCGAAGAGGATGAGAAAGGCTCCGCAGAAAAGCTCGTTGCTAAAAAACTGGCTTCATTAAAGAACCTCCCCCAAGAGACAAAAAAGAGAAGGCTCTACGGCATGCTCCAGCGAAGAGGCTTCTCAGCCGATGTGATAAGGAATGTTGTCAGCTCAGCGTTAAAATAACGCCGTACGTTTTACTTCCCCTTCGAGGCATCTCTTTTTTGCCGCCTCACATTACCTCATCATGAGACAGAGCCTTTTTTCTGTTGAAAGGTGATAAAGGCATTAATCACAATAGCAGCGATGATCAGGGCAAAGGGGCGCAGGGTGTTTTATGGTTCTTTAGGCAAAAGAGTAAAATGAAAAACTTGACCCGGTTTTCTTCGAAATAGGTATGTAAAATTATTATGCAAAGACCAATCGGCCTTTAGGCTGGGGAATAGGGCGTCCTAATTCTTTTGCAGTTGCAATCCATTCTTTAATAATTACTTGAACATTAGTAAGCGCTTCCTTATGGGTGGCGCCATCCGCCGCACATCCATTCACTAACTTCTATAAATATATACTGATTTTTGTATAATACGTTATTAAAAATCAGCATGAGCAAATTCCCGAAATGAAAAGCAGCGACATAAGACAACTATTTCTTGACTTCTTCAGCAGAAAGGGGCATACGGTGATCCCGAGCTCCCCGCTTCTGCCAAAGGACGACCCGACCCTCCTCTTCACGAACGCGGGCATGGTACAGTTCAAATCCGTCTTTTTAGGCGACGCAAAGGCCTCAACGAACCGCGCGGTTACGATACAAAAATGCCTCAGGGCGGGCGGAAAGCACAATGACCTTGAGAATGTCGGCAGGACCGCGAGGCACCACACATTCTTTGAAATGTTGGGCAACTTCTCTTTCGGCGACTACTTCAAGAAAGAGGCGTGCGAGTGGGCGTGGGAGTTCCTCACGCAGGAGGCAAAGCTTCCGGCAGAGAAGCTGATGATAACCGTCTTCAGAGAGGATGACGAGGCCGCTGATATATGGCAGAAGGATATCGGCATTCCCGAAAGCCGCGTCTTCAGGCTCGGAGAAAAAGATAATTTCTGGCAGATGGGCGACACCGGGCCGTGCGGGCCGTGTTCAGAAATACTCATTGACCAGGGGGCTGACACCGGATGCGGAAGGCCGGAATGCGGAGTCGGCTGCGACTGCGACAGGTTTCTCGAAATTTGGAACCTCGTCTTCATGCAGTACAACAGGGAGCACTCCGGCAAGCTCACTCCACTGCCCAAACCGAGCATTGACACGGGCATGGGGCTTGAGAGGCTCGCGTCAGTGCTTCAGGGGAAGAAGAACAATTTTGACTCTGATCTCTTTATGCCGATAATCAGGTACGTGGAGGGCATCTCGGGAAAGAGATACGGCGCTGCCAAATCATCTGACATCTCACTGAGGGTAATCGCAGACCACATCAGGTCAGCCGCGTTCGTTCTCTCCGAAGGGCTTGTCCCGTCAAATGAAGGCAGGGGATATGTTCTCAGAAGGATAATCCGGAGGGCCGCAAGGCACGGCCTCATGTTGGGTATCAGGGAGCCGTTTCTGCATGATGTGCTGAATTCTGTTTACGAGATGATGTCAGGCGCGTATCCCGAACTTGTTTTGAATACGAAGATGAGCAGAAAAGTCCTGAAGTTCGAAGAAGAGAGGTTCGCGCGCACACTCTCTTCGGGAACCGAGATGCTCGATAAAGTTATGGCAGAAGTTAAATCATCACAAAAAGACACCATCCCAGGCTCTGAGATATTCAAGCTTTATGACACCTTCGGCTTCCCGCTTGACCTCGCGAGGGACATAGCGGAAGACAACGGGTTAAAGATAGATGAAGAGGGCTTTAATGAGGAGATGTCGGTTCAAAAAACAAAGGCGCGCGCCTCATGGGTCGGCGCGGAAGATGAGGTCTCAGGGGTCTATAAAGAGATTCAAGCCCATTACGGGCTGACTGAATTTGTGGGTTACGATAAGCACTCTTCCGAAGACAGCCATGTAATAGCATTGATAAAGGACGGAAAGCTTATCGAGAGCGCCGAGGTGAATGAAGAGGTTGAGGTAATCCTTGACAAGACACCGTTCTACGGCGAATCAGGCGGACAGGTCGGGGATACGGGATGGATAACTTCAGAGGACGGCTCATTACATGTTGAAGTGATTGAGACAAAGAAGATACACGGGCTTATCGTTCATGTCTCGAAGATAACGAACGGCACATTAAGACAGAATACTCATGTAAAAGCACAGATAGACGAAGAGCGCAGGGAATCCATCAGGCGCAACCACACAGCCACCCACCTTCTCCACAAGGCGCTCAAGGAGGTGCTCGGCGACCACGTCAAGCAGGCGGGCTCCCTCGTCAGGCCGGACAGGCTCAGGTTCGATTTCAACCACTTCTTTGCCATGGATGAGAGGGAGATAAGCGATGCCGAGATAATGGTCAATGAAAAGATTATGCAGAACATCCCTGTGGAGACATCAGAGACTTCCCTCGATAATGCCGTCTCAAAGGGAGTGGTCGCCCTCTTCGGCGAAAAATACGGGGAAGTGGTCAGGGTGGTTACCGCAGGCGGCTTCTCGTCCGAATTATGCGGAGGGACTCACTGCATGGCAACCGGAGATATAGGCCCTTTCAAGATTGTCTCAGAGGGAAGCGTGGCGGCAGGCATAAGAAGGATAGAGGCTCTGACAGGCAGTTATGCTCACAGGTTCATCAATGAGGAAGAGAAAGAGCTGAGGAAGGCGGCAGGCCTTCTGAAAGTTAGCGCGTTGAATCTCTCTGAAAAAGTGGGCAGGCTTCTTGGAGAAATGAAGCTCCTTGAGAAAGAGACGGAGAAATTGAAGAGCGCTTCAGCGTCACAGGATATCGAGGGCATCCTCAACAGGGCTGTTAATATCAGCGATGTCCGCCTCATCTCTCATAAGATAGACGGCCTCGATATGAAGACCCTGAGAGAGCTTGCCGACAAGCTGAGAGACAAAATAGGCTCCGGCATAATACTACTCGGCTCTATTCATAACGGACAGGCCTCGTATGTGTGCCTTGTCACAAAAGGCCTCGCGCCGCGCTTTCATGCGGGGGAGATACTTAAAAAGATAACAGGCGGCAAAGGCGGGGGCAGGGCTGACATGGCGCAGGGCGGCACAAAAGACACGGGCAATATGGATATGGCAATCGCCTCGGTTGCTGATATAATTAAGGGAGAGACAGAGAGAAAATAAGGAGGAACGTTATGGCATTATCCGAAATCTTTCAAAAGACATTGCTGGCGGGGTTGGGCATTCAGGAGAAGCTCGGCGAATTGATTGATGAGCTTGTCAAAAAAGGCGAACTCAGCGAGGCGCAGGGGAAGAAACTCTTTAAAGAATGGTCTGACAAGGCAGGCAAGGCAAAGGGCGACTTTGATAAAAATCTGAATGAGCTTATCGAAAAATCAATCAAGAAGCTAAATGTCCCGACCAAAAAAGAGATGGATGAACTCGGCAAAAAGCTCCAGTCCCTTTCAAAAAAAGTGGATAAGCTCGAAAAGGCTCTGGCCAAAGACTGATCAGATGATTGATCATATAATATGAGCCCCTCCGGTTTAGTCAGGTTCTGGCAGACTTACAAGAATCTTGCCCGCATAAGACAGATAGCGAATGTCTTTCTTATGCACGGCTTCGGGCAGTTTATCGAGCAGATAAACCTTCAGCGCTTCATCCCCCTCAGAAAAAGGCTGCGTGTATTCGGCCAATGGCAGCCTCTTGAGAAGCACTCGATACCCGAAAGGCTCAGGATCGCATTCAGCGAACTCGGCCCTTCATTCATAAAGCTCGCTCAGATACTCTCTTCAAGGCCTGACATAATCACGAATGAATACGCGGACGAATTCGGCAAACTGCAGGACCGCGTACCGCCCTTTCCCTCCGCTGATGTTAAAAAGGTCATAGAGGCGGAACTTAGAACTACTATTGAGGAGATATTCTCCGATTTCGATGAAGCCCCTTTTGCCGCGGCCTCGATTGCGCAGGTTCACAACGCGACGCTTAAGAACGGGGACAAGGTCGTTGTCAAGATTCAGAGGCCCGATATCCGGAAGCTCATTGATACCGACATCGCCATCCTGAGGACTGTGGCGCGGCTTATGGTAAGGCACATCCCTGACGCCGCGGTCTTCAACCCCGAAGGCATTGTCGAGGAGTTCGCAAAGACCGTCACAAAAGAGCTTGACTTTATCGGAGAGGCGAGGAACGCTCAGAGATTCAGAAAGAACTTCGCGGGCAGCGAATCTGTCTATATCCCGGCTGTTTACCCTGATTTCGTAACTGAAAAGGTCATTATCCTCGAAAGGCTCGAAGGGGTCAAGATAAATAACATCAGCGCCATTGCATCTCTCGGCGTTGACAGGAAGAAGCTTGCAAGAGACGGACTCAACGGTTACTTCAAAATGATATTTGAAGACGGCTTCTTTCACGCTGACCCGCATCCCGGAAATATCTTTGTCTTCCCGGACGGAAGGATCGGGCTCATGGACTTCGGAATGGTCGGCAGGCTCACGCCCGAGATGATGGAGAGCATCGCGAACACCTTCCTCGCGTTCTTCAATAAAGACTTTGACAGGCTGATAGATGAGTATATTGACCTCGGCCTTCTGAAAGAGGGCATTGACCCCGACATCTTCAGGAAGAAGTTCAGGGCCGACCTCGTGGAGCTTCTCGAGCCGGTCTACGGCCTGACCATCTCCGAAATCAATTTCATAGATTACATGGAGAAGGTCTCGCGCCTCGCCATAAGGCACGGCCTCACGATACCATCTGACCTCATACTTGTAAACAAGACCATTCTCATGCTCGACAATATCGGCAGGCAGCTCGATCCCGGCTTCAATTTCATAGCGGCGGCAGAGCCGTATGCCTCAAAGATGGCGAGAAGCCGTTTAAACCCGCAGAGAATATTCGACAAGGCAAAAGATAATATTGCCGAGATAAGCGACCTGCTCATCACAACGCCGAAACAGATAAGCAGGCTCCTCGGTAAGGCGCTTAAAAACGAAATCAGCCTGAAGGTTGACCCCATCGGCATCGACAGGCTCATACGCGACATAGACCGCTCAAGCAACAGGCTCGCCTTCAGCGTCATCGTGGCGGCCATAATAGTGGGCTCGTCGCTTTTGCTTCAGTCCGGCATCGGCCCCAGGATATTCGGTCTTCCCGCCATAGGAGCGGCAGGTTTCTTCATGGCGTTTCTCTTGGGGCTCTGGCTCCTGATATCCATTCTCAAATCAGGGAGGCTGTAGGAGGTTAACAATGACGATCGACGAACTTAAAAAAAATTGCGAGGATGAATTTAAAAATATTGACATTATCCTTCAGCACATGCGCTCTGTTTACGACAAGAGCAAACAGGAGCATACAATAGCCGAACAGGCATCCATAGCCACCTTTATAATCAACATCTACGGCGGCATTGAGAAGGTTCTCAAACAGATGCTTGTATATGACAAACTCGATATAAAAGATTCTCCGGGATGGCATGAAACCCTTCTTAAAAAAGCGGGCGAGATAGGCATTCTTCCCCCGGACCTCTTCCAGACGCTCTCAAACTATCTGGCATTCAGGAACTACTTTATCTACAACTATATTTTCAATATCGAATGGGATGATATCAGGAGCCTCGCCGACGCCGTGGATGAAACTGCGGCACGGCTGAGAAGAGAAGTCGACGAATATATCCAGACGATATAGCCTGTACATGTATCGCTTTTTGCCGCCTTGGCGTATATGCAGAAAGACGCTGAACTTCCCAATCCTATCCTGCCTGTTTTACAATTCAAAAATCATACAGAATGCGTCTTCCTTATTGTACAGTGAAACCGGTTGACAAGGTTCACGATATATGACATAGTAGCTACAAATATAGCCACATGGAGGGATGCGATGAAATTCGCCAATGTTAGAGAATTAAAGAACAAGACATCTGAGATATTGAGAAATGCCGAGAAAGAGGCTGTGATTATTACATCCAACGGCAAGCCGCGGGCGATCGTCACTGCGATCTCGGAGGAGGACTTTGAAGACTATCTCCTCGAAAAGAGCGCCGGTCTTCAGGATATGATAGCGGAAGCTCAGACAGAGTACCATCGCAAAGGCGGCGTTACTTTGGAAGATTACCTGTCAAAAAGGAAAAAAAAGCGTGGATAAGTTTCAGATAACCCTTTCACCCCATGCGAGTAAAGACCTTGACCGCTTCAGTGACGGGGTATGTGGGAAGATTGTTAGAGCATTACAGACACTCAGGGACAACCCTTTTCCCAGAGGGAAAGCAATCAAGAAAATCAAAGGGACGAATTCAGATTATTACAGGCTCAGGGTGGAGAAGTACCGGGTGTTCTATATGATTGAAGGCAATAGTGCCGTAATTTTACGAATTCTCAACAAGAAAGATGTTGAGCGGTTTATCAGAAATCTGAACTGAGAAAAGGCATTGTTGCTGATTGCATACCCCTGAAGGGCAAGGGGAGATTTTATGATAATGATTTTCGCGCACAGTGTTGAGGGAAAGCCGGTTGATGAATGGCATTTGCTTGAAGAGCATTTGAAGGGGACGGCTGAACTTGCGAAATCGTTTGCGGATGCGTTCGGGTCGGGGGAATGGGGGTATCTGGCGGGGTTGTGGCATGATCTGGGAAAGTATTCGGATGCATTCCAGAAAATGCTTTTTGCTTCTGTCAATGCTCATATTGAAACAAGATCCGGCAGGGTTGACCATTCAACGGCAGGGGCAATTCACTCTGTTGAGAAATTTAATATACCGGGAAGAATATTCAGCTATCTTATCGCAGGACACCATGCCGGACTTGCTGACTGGCAAACCGCTGAAGCAGGCAATAGGAGTTTAATCCACCGTCTTCAAAATGATGATCTTCTCAAGAAAGCCCTCGAATCAAATATCCCACAGGAGATCACAGAGCAATCTCTGCCCAAGCAAAAATTTAGGACAAGCGAAGGGCATGCACTCTGGATCAGGATGCTATACTCCTGCCTTGTTGACGCTGACTTTCTTGATACGGAGGCGTTTCTTGATCCGGATAAATCAAGGACGCGCAAAGGGTTCCCTTCACTGAATGAACTTCAGCCTCTTTTTGAAACCTATATGGAAATGAAACAGGCTAATGCTGATGATACCGATGTCAACAAACAGCGGGCCGATATACTCAGGCAATGTATTTCAAACTCATTACATGAACCTGCAATCTTTACGCTGACCGTTCCGACTGGCGGCGGGAAGACTCTGTCGTCAATGGCTTTTGCCTTGCATCATGCAGCAAAACACGGTAAGAGGCGCATTATTTATGTCATCCCCTACACGAGTATTATTGAACAGACTGCCGACCAATTCAGAGATATTTTCAAAGATGCAGTTGTCGAGCATCACAGCAATGTTGACGTATCGGATGAAGGACACGAGACAACAAAAAGCAGGCTTGCCTGTGAAAACTGGGACGCTCCGGTTATCGTGACAACATCGGTTCAATTTTTTGAATCACTTTTTGCCAATCGCTCAAGCCGCTGCCGTAAACTCCACAATATTGCAAACAGTGTTGTGGTGCTGGATGAAGTGCAGCTTCTCCCGCCCGAATATCTTAATCCTATTCTTCATACCATGAAAGAGCTACACAAAAATTATGGTGTGACCTTTGTCTTGAGCACTGCTACTCAGCCCGCGTTTGGTGAACATAAATCATTTGATTTTAATTTTGAGGGGTTGGGGTCAACAGTAGAGATCATGGAAAATCCGGTTGCTTTACATAAGGCATTCAATCGCGTTGAAATCCAAGTGGCAGACAATCTTCAGACTTCCCGCTCATGGGAAGACCTTGCAAAAGAACTTGCTCAGCATTCGTCTGTCCTGTGTATCGTCAACAGGCGAGACGATTGCCGGACGCTTTATGAGCTAATGCCGGAAGGGACATTTCACCTCTCCGCTCTCATGTGCGGAGCGCATCGGTCAAAAGTCATTGCACAAATAAAGCAACGGCTCAAGGATAAACTACCTACGCTCGTAATCAGTACCCAGCTTGTGGAGGCAGGCGTTGATCTTGATTTCCCTGTCGTATATCGCGCTATTGCGGGGCTTGATTCTATTGCACAGGCTGCGGGTAGATGCAACAGGGAAGGACTTCTCGATAAAGGAAGTGTTGTAGTTTTTGTTCCGCCGAGCAAAATACCTGTTGGTTATCTAAGGCAAGCGGCAAATACCAGTTTGATGATGCTGTCCGATAAAACAAACGACCTGCTTTTACCAGCTATGTTTGAGAAGTTTTTTAAATCACTTTACTGGCTGCAAGGGGAAAATCTTGATAAACAAGGCATACTGAAAGACCTTGCGACTGCCGGCGAACTTCGGTTTAGCTTTTATACTGCTGCTCAGAAGTTTAAGTTGATTGATGATTCGCGGTACGCTCCTGTAATTGTTCGTTATGAGGAAGGAGAGCGATTGATAGGGATATTGAAGAAACTTGGTCCCGAACGGTGGCTGATGCGGAAGCTGCAAAGATATGTTGTAAATTTGCCGAGATATCTTCACATGAAACTTCGTAACGAAGGCGCTATTATGGAAGTTCAACCTGGGATATTTGTTCAGGAATACGGTGCAATGTATCATAATGATCTCGGCTTCTGCGCTGATAAATCTATGATATATGAACCGGATGATTTGATGTGTTAGTAAAATTCCCCTCTATCAAGAGGGGTTAGGGGTGTGTATAGAAAGGAGGTATCAAGATGAGTAATCCACTTATCAAAAGTCTGCCCTTCCGCCTAAAGGTTTGGGGAAGGAATGCTTGTTTTACAAGACCGGAGATGAAGGTTGAGCGCGTTTCATACGATGTCATGACACCGTCTGCCGCGCGTGGGGTACTTGAAGCAATACTCTGGAAGCCCGCTATCCGCTGGAAGGTAACGCAAATTGATGTTCTGAATCCGATCAAGTGGGAATCGGTGCGGAGAAATGAAGTCGGCGCTGTTATGTCTTCACGAACAAGCGGAATATTTATTGAAGAGCAGAGGCAGCAACGGGCGGGGTTGTTACTGAGGGATGTTGCATATACAATCCATGCTAATTTCGAAATGACGGACAAGGCAGGGAGAGAGGATACGGTTGTTAAGTTTACTGAGATGTTCCTGAGAAGGGCGGAAAGAGGACAGTGCTTTAATATGCCGTATCT
>JACQZG010000021.1:14047-21944 GCA_016213935.1 Nitrospirota bacterium | reverse complement strand
ATATTTTGCTATATTTATATGAAAAAATAAAGAAGGAAGGCTTGCAGTTAAGTCAGATGATGGTAAAATTCATAAAAATAAAGGAGGATGAAGAAGATGAAGATCGCTGCCATAGTAATTATTCTTATTTTTTCGGCGGTTGTATTGCAGGGTATTGCTGAAGCGCATTGCGACACACTTGCCGGCCCGGTTGTCCTTACGGCTAAGGCCGCTCTTGAAAAAAGTGATGTAACGCCTCTGCTCAAATGGGTCAAGAAAGAGCATGAAAACGAAATCAAAGAGGCATTTAACAAGACTCTCATCGTCAGGAAGCTGAGCGCTGAGGCAAAGGAGCTTGCGGATATGTATTTCTTTGAAACATTAGTCCGCATACACAGGGCAGGAGAGGGAGCTCCATACACAGGGCTAAAGCCGGGAGAAGCGGTTGACCCGGCCGTTGCATTGGCAGACGAGTCGCTTAAGACAGGAGCCGTCGAAAAGCTGACTGAAGTCCTGACAGGCGCAATGGCAAAAGGGCTGCACGAACGTTTTCAGCGGGCGCTGGAGGCTCAAAAACATGCAGATCACAGTGTTGCGGCAGGGCGCGAATTCGTCGAGGCTTACATCATATTCACTCATTTTGTGGAAGGACTTCGTTCCCAGATGAAAGCCCCGGCAGAAGGCGGCGTTCACAGCCATTAACCATATCATGTTCACTCTCCTTATATACCCTCCCTTTTTGCTCTCAGGATTTTCAGAGGCGAAAAAGGGAGGGTATGATTTAAATCATAGTGAAATGACTATAAAAACATTACATTAATAAATCAGTCATGACTTTTTTCTCACTCTTCAAAATAAGTGATAGAATCAGGGAAAGACCTGATGTATTTTTTTTTTAGCCTTCTGCTATGATAGCAATCTTTTGTTTTATATCCTGAAGAGAGGGCGCCATTATGACTGAGAGCGGCCACACATTCCATAAAGATTTTTTCCATAATGTCCTGCGGCACAAAATCCTTGATGCCATAGGCGACGGCATCAGCATTCAGGACAGGTCACACAGGGTTCTTTATCAAAACCGCGCGCACAGGAAGTTCGCGGGCGATCACCTCGGCAAGTATTGTTATCAGGCTTACGAAAAGCGTGATGAAATATGCGAAGGATGCCCTGTGAGGATGTCTTTCAGCGACGGGGATATCCACACGAGAGAAAGAATGGTTTCTTCGGCGGAGGGCGCCCTGACATATTATGAGATAACTGCTTCCCCCATTAGAGACAGTGACGGCAATATCGTCGCGGCTGTCGAAACAATACGAGATATCACCCGTTATAAGAAGATTGACGAGAAGCTTAAAGTCATGGACCGGGCAGTTAAATCGTCAAGTAATGCCATCGTGCTTTCAGACCTCAACTCAAATCTGACTTATGTTAACCCTTCCTTTCTCAGGATGTGGGGGTATGACGATGAATCAGAAGTGATGGGAAGGCCGTGCATTGATTTTTGGCTTGAAAAAGAGATGTCTGAAACGAGTAAGTCTTCGCTTATGGAAAAAGGGCATTGGTCAGGCGAGCGTACCGCTGTGAGAAGAGACGGCTCGGTATTTATCGCGGAGCTCTCGGCAAGCCTTGTTACAGACGACTCAGGCAGGCCTTTATGCATGATGGCCTCGATTACAGACATATCTCACAGAAGAAAGATGGAGGATGAGATACGTGAAAGAGTGCTTGAGCTTGAGAATTTTTACAAGATAGCGGTCAACAGGGAAGTGAGGATGAAGGAACTAAAAGAAGAGATAATAATGCTGAAGTCAGAGCTTGAGAGTATAAGATAATCAGTTTTTATTATAGGTAATCACATGTTGAATAAAATAAAACCTGCCGGCCCGCATGTTATGAGATATGTCTTTGCCCTGATGGCAATATGGACTGTCATCATATATTTTTCACTCGGCATGAATGTTCTGAAAGTGAGGCAGGATACCCTTAACATGGCGCGGATACATGTCATGGATGCATACAAAAAAGACCTGCTTTACCGCCGTTGGGCCGCTATGCATGGCGGTGTATATGTGCCTGTGACTGATAAAACTCCGCCTAATCCTTATTTATCTGATATTCCTGATCGTGATATTTCAATGCCTTCCGGCAAGTTATTAACTTTAATGAACCCCGCTTATATGACACGTCAGGTCTATGAGCTGGCAAAAGAGGCTGGAGAGATCGTCGGCCATGTCACCAGTTTAAAACCCATCAGGCCGGAGAATAAGCCTGATGAATGGGAGGCTGAGGCGCTGAAGGCTTTTGAAGCAGGGAAGGCAGAAGTAAGCTCAGTCGAGACGATGGACGGCAAAGAGTATATGCGCCTGATGCTGCCGTTCATTACTGAGACGAGTTGTCTCAAGTGTCACGCGAAACAGGGGTATAAGGCCGGTGATATCAGGGGCGGCATCAGCATTTCCGTTCCTATGGAACATCTATGGGCTTCTGCCTCAACTCTCATCTCACGATTGGCGTTCTTTCATGTTTTCATATGGGTAATGGGGATAGCCGGGATCTTTTTCGGCGCGGCCCGCCTGGGCAGAAGCGAGGAGCGCTACCGCAACCTGTTTGAAAATGCCAATGACATGATCCAGTCAGTCGCGCCTGACGGCAGGTTCATGCTTGTTAACGATTCATGGCTGAAGACCATGGGCTATGAGCGCTGGGAACTTGATAACATAACAATATTTGATGTTATTCACCCCGACAGCAAAGCGCATTGCAACGAAGTCTTCAGGAGGATAATGTCCGGCGAGGCCATTGATAATATGGAGGCTGTTTTTGTCAGCAAAGACGGGCGCAGGATCGAGGTTGAGGGCAATGTCAGGTGCCGTTTTGAAAATAGCAGGCCTTTGGCAACCCATGCCATGTTCCGTGATGTTACACGCAGAAAAGAGGCGGAAAGAGAACTCTCAAGAAGACAGGCTGACCTGTCAGTGCTTTACAAAGTCTCTACGGCCATCAGCCAGACAATAGACATTGATAAACTGTTTGATATCATCATGACTACCATAACCGGATTAGAGGTATTGAATCTTGAGAAAAAGGGCGGGGTATTCATTGTCAAAGGCGAAGACATGGAGCTTGTCTCTCACCTCGGGCATCCGGATATCTTCCTTGAGATGCATAAAGAGATGAAGGTCGGCGTCTGCCTCTGTGGCCATGCCGCGAAAACGGGCGAGATTATCATATCGAAAAATTCGGGGTGTGACGCCATGCATACCATCAGGTATTCCGGAATGGCTCATCATGGCCATATCATCCTTCCTCTCAAGGCAAAGGATAAGGTAGCCGGCGTTCTCTATCTTTATCTTCCGCCTGACTTTGTGATGGAAGAGAGCAGGCTCGAACTGCTTGTCTCGATAGGGAACCAGATAGGAATAGCGATAGAGAACGCGAAGCTATATGAAGAGACAAAGGCATCCGCGCTTCATGATCCTCTTACGGGCCTTGCGAACCGGCGCCAGATGTATTTAGTCTTTGAGAAGAACATCGCTTTGGCAAAGCGTACCGGCAGGCCCCTCTCGCTTATCATGCTCGATATAGATTATTTCAAAAAATACAACGATGCTCACGGACACTCGGCAGGCGACGACCTGCTTGTCAGGCTTGCCGGACTAATAAATAAGGAAATAAGAGAGGCAGACCTTGCCGTCAGGTACGGCGGAGAAGAGTTTCTCATACTTCTGTATGACGCTGATCTGAAAGAGGCTTTTGAGATCGCCGAAAGGATGAGAAGGGCTGTTGAAAACAATACAGAGGTCACCATCAGTCTTGGAGTCGCTTTATACCTCGAAGGCATGAAAGAGGACGAGTTTGTCAATGAGGCTGACAACGCCCTGTATCAAGCCAAAAAGAAGGGCAGAAACAGGGTTGAATTATAAGCTTGTAATCGGCAAAAGACCCTATATACGCTTATCTTAATTTTCTGTTAATATCGTGATATCATTTTGTTAAACCGGGAATTGCCATGACATGCTTGATATTCTGATATGCTGAACGCAAGATCGCTCAACACAAAATACATCATCATCGGCTCAACCTTCCTCTTCATAGTTACATCCTTCACTGTTACGTCATTCTGGTTTACCGAACATTTAAGAAGCGAGGCAAGGAGGATCAATGCCGCCGGTTCGCTGAGACTAAAGATGATAGAGATAGCGTGGTTCTTTAACAGGGCAGGGCATGAAGAAGGTGTTGAGCGCGGCCGGATTATTGAGATAGTCACGAGAGAAAAGATCGCTGAAATAGACAAGACGCTCGATGCCATTAAATATGGGGATAAAGGCTCCAGGCTCGGCCATTTATCACACGAGCCGTTAATCCTTCCTTTAAATGATCTTATCTCAAAATGGCGGACAGAAGTGAAGCCTTTAATCGCGGAAACTGCTGACAAGGTTCTGAGAGGAGAGGAGGGCGCTCAGGCGGCATACGATGTCAGAAGCAGGGAATGCATTGATACCATTAACTTATTTGTCGACCGGCTTGTTAATAATTATGAGGTTGAATTCAGAATCTACAATAACCTGCGGTTTGGCATTATCGGCTTTTCCATCTTGATGTTTTTAGCAATGGCTGTTTATGTCAGGAAAAGGCTTGTTTCTCCGATTATAAAATTAAAGGAAATGGCGCTCAGGATAGGGAAGGGGGATTACGAATCAAGAGTGGATGTTCTTACTAACGATGAGATCGGGGAGCTTGGCAGAAGTTTTAACGCTATGGCTTATATACGATAGCGCAGGTCTTTGATAAAAACGCAAATCTTATAAGGGGCCAACGCGCCCTGTTTGAGTCTGCAAAAAATATTATCATCGAACATGACATAAACACACTCCTCCAAAAGACCTCTGATAACGCCCGGCTCCTTATTGACTCTCAGTATGCCTCGATAGTTGTTCTTGACAGCGGTGGAAATACAGAACACTTTGTCGCTTCGGGCCTTGCTTCCGGCATGATGGAAGAACTCCGCGCTAAATACGGCTTACCCAAAGTCAGGGGGGTCAAACGTCTTGTGCTTGATGAAAAGAAGCCTCTGCGGCTGGATGATGTATCACTGCACCCGGCTTTTGAGGGATATCCGGACGGGCATCCTCTCATGAAGTCTTTTATGGGCATTCCGGTAATCCTGCATGGCCAGATCATCGGCGGGCTTTTCTTTACTCAAAAGAGAGAGAGCGGGATATTTACTAAAGAAGATGAAGTGATAGCGGTCTCCTTTGCGTCCTTTGTCGCGATTGCCATAAATGACGCCCGAATGGGAAGCAGGATGAATCATCTCGCCTCATTCACTGAGAAGAGCCCGTATCCCGTGCTTGAATGCGATTCAAATTGCAATATCACATATATCAACTCGGTTGCGGCCGGCATTATTAAAAACCTGGGCATAAAAGTGAGGGATCTGATGCCTTCGGATGTACAGGAGATCGCGGAAGGCATGAGGGTTTTTGGCAAGAGCGTATTGTATGAAGAAATTAAAGTCGGCGATACGCTGTTCGGTGAATATATTCATATTCTGCCTGATACGGATACGATCAGGATATATGGTTTTGACATCACGGAGCAGAGGCTTGCTGAGGAGAAGCACCGTCTGATCCTTGACAACATTCAGGAGATAGTCTATTTGGTTGCGATAAGAGATGACCCATTCAGGGGGAATATCCAATTTATCAGCAGGCATTCTGAAGATTTCATCGGATATAAACCTGAAGAGTTCATGAATAATCCCACTCTCTGGGTAAAGATCATTCACCCTGATGATGCGGCCTCAGTAGCTGAATCTACAAGAAAAATACTGTCAGATAAGGTGTATGGACTGCGGGAATACCGCCTTAAGCATAAAAATACCGGAGAATACAGGTGGCTTGAAGACAAGGTGGTTCCGCAGATTGACGACGCCGGCAATATAACAGGCTTCTTTGGTGTTGCCCGTGACATCACAGAGAGAAAAAAGATGGAGGAGGAGCTTGGCGAGAGTGAAGCAAGCCTTAAAAGGGCGCAGTCTGTCGCGCATATCGGAAGCTGGTACCTGGACATATTAAAAGATGAACTTTTCTGGTCTGAAGAGACTTACCACATATTCGGTATCCCGATGGAAGCTATCTTGTCCTATAAGTGCTTTCTTGATATTGTCCATCCTGATGACAGGGAATTTATTGATAAGGCATGGAACGCAGCACTCAAAGGAGAACCTTATGATATTAAGCACCGTGTATTGGTTAACGGTAACCTGAAGTGGGTAAGGGAGATCGCGGAGGTGGAGTTTAATCCCGAAGGCATTGCCGTAAGGGGGATTGGAACGGTTCAGGATATAACGGCTCTGAAAGAGGCTGAAGACAAGCTTCAGCGAAATAACAGCCTGCTTGAATCAATCAGCCGGATACAGTCAGGTTTTATAGCAAATAAAGAGAGGGCTTCATTATTTGATGAGATTCTGGATACTCTTCTTATATTGACCCGTAGCGAATACGGTTTTATCGGAGAAGTTTTCCATACTGATAAGGGGGAACCGTTCCTGAAGACATACGCGATCACCAATATCGCATGGAATGATGAGACACGAAAATATTATGAAGAAAATATGCATAAAGGCATAGAGTTCCGTAATCTGAAATCGCTTTTCGGCACTGTGATGACAACGGGCAGGCATGTCATCTCCAATGACCCGTATCATGACCCGAGGCGCGGGGGCCTTCCCGAAGGCCATCCCCGGCTTAACGCCTTTTTAGGGCTGCCCATTCTGAGCGGTGAAAAACTTATCGGCATGTCAGGCGTTGCCAACAGGCCGGGCGGCTATGATGAAGAACTCGTGTCATATCTGCAAGTCTTTCTGTCAACCTGCTCGAATATTATCGAGGCATATAAAAGTGAAGAATCGCGCATGCATGCGGAAGAAACCCTAAAGAACAACTACGAGGTTCAGAATATCTTAAATTCGATTCTCCATATATCTCTCGAAGACGCCCCGCTTAATGAATTGCTTGAAAAAGCCATTGATGTTATTCTCTCCGCCCCGTTTCTGACCCTTGAGCCAAAAGGCGGCATCTTTGTTGTTGAAGATGAGCCTGAGATGCTTGTTCTGAAAGCAAACCGCAACCTGCCGGTCCCGTTGCAGGGTATATGCGCGAGGGTCCCGTTTGGCAAATGCCTCTGCGGAAGAGCCGCGGCAAGCCGTAAGGTTGAGTTTGCTGACTGTCTTGACGAGCGGCATGAAAACCGTTACGAAGGGCTGACGCCTCACGGCCATTACAATATACCGATTCTTTCAAAGGGCCGGGTGCTTGGTGTAATTGTGCTTTACCTTCAGGTCGGGCACCACAGGAGCCTTGATGAAATAACTTTTCTTACCATGATAGCTGATACGATTGCGGGCATGATGGAACGCAAGAGGGCAGAGGAACAGCTTAAGGAATACAGCGAAAAACTTGAGATCAAGGTTAAAAAAAGAACTGAAGAGCTTGAACTTTTAAAGGTTCAGGCAGAATCAGCAAACCGCGCGAAGTCCGACTTCCTTGCCAACATGTCGCATGAACTTAGGACGCCGCTTAATTCGATTATCGGTTTTTCTGAGGTAATAAGGGACGGGATCGCGGGAGAGATAACAGACAGGCAGAAGGAATATGTGCAGGATATATGGGAGAGCGGCAGACATCTTTTGAGGTTGATAAACGACATCCTCGACCTTTCCAAAGTAGAAGCGGGCAAGACAGTGCTTGAATTGAGTGAGTGCTCTGTCGATGACCTGATTAGATCATGCCTCCTCTTTTTCAAGGAGAAGTCGATGAAGCACAACATAAAATTAAGTGCGGATGTGTCCGGAGATACGGTTTTGATAACGGCGGACGAGCGGAAGATAAAGCAGGTGATCCTCAACCTCCTCGGC
>JACQZG010000021.1:0-13976 GCA_016213935.1 Nitrospirota bacterium | reverse complement strand
TTCAAGTTCACGCCAGATGGGGGAAGCGTGGAGGTGAGCACACGGAAAGTTGAAAGTTCGGAAGTTCGGAAGGATGAAACTTCTGAGACTGCCGCGCTTCAGCGCTTCAGCACTGACGGAAATTTCGTAGAAATTTCCGTGGAAGACACAGGCATAGGCATCGCGTCTGAAGATATGGAAAAGCTCTTTCAGCCTTTTCAGCAGATAGAGTCGCATCTTACCAAAAAGTTTGAAGGTACGGGGCTCGGCCTCAGTCTTTGCAAGCAGTTTGTCGAGCTTCACGGCGGAAAAATATGGGTTGAGAGCGAGGTTGGAAAAGGAAGCAGGTTTGTATTTACTTTGCCTGTGACAGGAGGAAAATGATGAGAAAAATTCTTATTGTTGACGATAATGCGAAAAACCGAAAACTCTTAAAGGTTATCCTTGAGAGCCATGGGCATGAAACGATTGAGGCTGATAACGGAAAAGAGGGCGTCAGGCTTGCGAAAGAGAGCAAGCCTGCTCTTGTTTTAATGGATGTTCAGATGCCTGAGATGGACGGCATTGAGGCGACAAAGATACTTCATTCAGAAGATGAGACGGCCGGTATTCCGGTAATTGCAGTAACGTCATATGCGATGAAAGGCGACAAAGAGAAGTTCCTTGCAACAGGCTTTACCGACTATGTATCCAAACCCATAGATGTCAATGAGTTTATCAGGGTAATTGATAAATATACTCAAGGAAAATAAATATGGCTGACAAGAAGAATCATAAAATACTGATAGTTGATGACGAAGAGAAGAACGTGAAACTTCTTGAGGCGATCTGCGGCCATTCCGGATATGAAACATTGACCGCCGTCAACGGTGAAGAGGCTGTTAATAAGGCGAATAAATATTTGCCGGATTTAATTCTCATGGATATCATGATGCCGGTGATGAGCGGGTTTGAAGCGACTGAAAAGCTGAAGGCAAATGAACTTACAAAACATATCCCCATAATAATCGTAACCGCCCTCGATTCGCGCGAGGACAGGCTGAAGGGCATTTCAATAGGCGCAAATGATTTTCTGACAAAACCGATCGATTCAGAAGAGGTGGCTTTGCGGGTCAGGAACAACCTTGAGATAAAGCAGTACCATGACTTTCTGAAAGAGCATAACATTATTCTTGAGGCACAGGTTGCCGAGAGGACAAGGGAACTGACGGAGGCGTTTGCAAGCCTGGGCAGAGCGCACAAGAAGATTGAGTCAAGCTATGTTGAGTCTGTGCAGAGGCTTACTATCGCGGCTGAGTATAAAGATGATGAAACAGGCGCCCATATCAGGAGGGTGGGGTATTACACAAAACTTATCGCTGAAAAGATAGGCATGGACAGGGATTTTATGGAGAACATTTTTTACGGCGCTCCCATGCATGATATCGGTAAGGTCGGGATTCCGGACGCGATTTTATTAAAACCAGGCAGGCATACCGGGGCTGAATGGAAGATTATGCAAACTCATACAATCATTGGTTTCAACATTCTCAAGGAAGCTGAATCGCCGTTCCTCAGGATGGGCGCTGAAATAGCGCTTTCACATCATGAACGCTGGAGCGGCGGAGGATACCCCAATGAGTTACAAGGGAATAATATTCCGTTGCCGGGAAGGATAATGAATATTGCTGACCAGTATGACGCGCTGAGAAGCAGGCGTCCTTATAAGCCTGCCTTTGACCATAACAGGGCGGTTGAAATAATAACCAAAGGCGACGGCAGGACCATGCCTGAGCACTTTGACCCTGATATCATGGAAGCTTTCAAAAAACTGACTCATGACTTTAATGAAATATTCGAGGCGCATCAGGACTGACTTTGGATTACATCATATGATGTCTATTGTTTGCAACTAATATGCTATCAAAACGTATTTCTCTTATTATCATTCTGCTATCGCTATCCTATTTCATTGTATCTCCTGCCGCAGGGGGAAATGATTTGGTCGTCCATAAAAGATTCGGGGAGGCTTATTGCTATATCTGTCACTCTGAAAAAGGCGCGCTGAAGCCGAATACCTCGGATATATGCATAAGATGTCATGAAAAGACCGTCACTATACTGGGCGGCAATACCCTAAATACGCATGTGCTTCCGATGAACAGGCATGCTATCAAACAGCCGCTCTTTTTCGATAAGTTCAGAACAATAATCAAACAGGACGAAGCCGGGGTATATGTGCAGAATAAAGGGGACAGGCTCCCGCTCTTTGGCGATAACAGAGAAACAGCCACGCTGGAGTGCCCGACCTGCCATGACCCTCACGGCGAATCAGGAGTTTCAAAGATGCTGAGGGTTGATAACTCATGTGAAAGGTTATGTAATGTGTGCCATAATGCCGTTCCCATAAAGACGGCCATCGGCAGATCCCTTGACGGGATAAAGTTCAAAAACGTTCATGATATCTCTGAAAGCAAATGCGGCTACTGTCATTCATCAGATGAACCGGAGATCGGATCAATAAAATTCCGTGAAGACGACCTGTCATGTTTATGCACATCATGTCACAGGGATGAGGTTACCATCCATCCCGGGAATATCCTTGAAAGCCGGGTTCAGGTGATGAATAATCACCCCATAAAGTTTTCGCCTCTGAGTTTCGATAAAGAATCCGTTAATAATAATATAATAATAGACGAAGGTATGTATTATATCTCCGCTGAAAGAGGCAGGCTGCCCTTATTCGGCAAAGACATGGGGTCCGCGGTCGCGGAATGCGTTACATGCCATGATCCTCACGGCGGCGAATCCGGCCTTGCTTTTTTGAAACGTGTTGACGATTCAGAAGGGCAGCTTTGCCTGATATGTCATATCGATACCAAATATATTAAAGAGCCTAAATGATGAAGCAAGTGGATTAACTGCCGGGGTATCAGAACCAACCATATTATATGTCCCTTTTTCTCCCGCCGCAATATATCTCTTTCCGAATAATGTAAAATATTCCATGAAAAAGAATTTCCTTATACATACATTCGGATGCCAGATGAATGTGCATGATTCCGAGAAGATGGCGGGCATATTGACCGAATCAGGTTTCAACGAGGCCGGGGGTCATGAGAGCACGGATTTGATAATCCTCAACACCTGCAGCATCAGGGAGAAGGCTGAGCAGAAGTTTTTCAGCGAACTCGGAAGGCTGAAGGCCGCAAAGAAGCGCAAACCCAGCCTTAAAATTGCTGTTGCCGGATGCATCGCACAGCAGGAAGGCGAAGATATTTTCAAGAGGTTTCCTTATGTTGATTATGTCTTCGGCCCAAATAATATCGGGAAACTTAAGGGTTGGATAGACAGTGCTATAACTTTGAACCCTGAACTCGGAACTTATAACACGGCCAACAGACAACAGGCAATAGACATTGCTGATAATCCGTCATATCACACAATGGGCCTGCCGGTTAAGCGGGAAGAGGGGGGCAGGGCATGGGTATCTATTATGTACGGCTGTGATAATTATTGCGCGTATTGCGTTGTCCCATACACTCGGGGCAGGGAGCGGAGCAGGCCGGTTGAGGATATCCTCCATGAGGTCAGGACTCTTTCGGCAAACGGCTGCAAAGAAGTGACGCTTCTGGGCCAAAATGTAAACTCCTATGGAAAAAATCTGAGTGACGGCGCTGACTTCTCAAGACTTCTTTACGTGATACATGAAGCTGAGGGGATTGAGCGTGTAAGGTTTGTCACATCTCATCCAAAAGACCTTTCCCCGCATCTTGTAACTGCCATGAAAGTTCTCCCGAAATTATGCGAGCACATTCATCTTCCGCTTCAGGCAGGCTCTGACAGTGTGCTCAAGATGATGAATCGCGGCTATACATATAATGAATATGTTGAAAAGATTCAGATGCTCAGAGCCGCGGTTCCCGGAATCGCGATAACTACCGATATCATAACCGGTTTTCCCGGCGAGTCAGAAGATGATTTCAATATGACGATTAGCGCATTAACAGATATGGAATTCGACGGAATATTTGCCTTCAAATATTCAAAACGGCCTGGAACAGCGGCATTACAATTCCCGTTCCATATTGAAGAAGATGTTAAATCTGACAGATTGGCAAAGGTGATTGAACTTCAGGAATCCATAACGTCTGGAAAGAACAGGAGATTAATTGGAGAGACCCTTGAGGTACTTGTTGAAGGCGCAAGCAAGACGGACAGGTCAAGGCTTACAGGCAGGACAAGGACAAATAAAATAGTGAATTACTGCGGAGATAAAGAGGATATCGGAAGGCTTGTTAATATTAAAATACTCGAAGCGGGGCAGCACTCGCTCTTTGGAGAAAAGATTTAAATGAAGGTTGCCGTGCAAACGCTTGGGTGCAAGGTCAATCAGTCGGAAAGCGCAATCATATCAGGGCTTCTGAAAGAAGGCGGATTCGAGGTGGTGGACAGCTCTGAGTCGCCTGATATCCTTATAATAAATACATGCACCGTAACAAAAAAGAGCGATTATCAGTCGCGGCAGATGATCAGAAGGGCAGTGAAGTCGGGCGCCAAAGTTGTCGCGACAGGATGTTATGCCCAGCTCAGGCATGATGAATTACACAATATCAAAGGGTTGTCCCTTATTGTTGGGAATCATGCAAAAGAAGATATAGTTAACCGGCTCAATCTTCTCTATAAAGGCAACGGGGTTTCAGAAATTTTAATCGGCGAACCCAATAATATCTTCAAGCCTCATGCCTACAGGTCAGATAGATCAAGGGCATTTATGAAGATACAGGACGGTTGCGATTCTTCATGCACATACTGTTCAGTTCCATTGGCCCGCGGCAGAAACCGGAGCCTCTCGGCAGAGGATGTTATTGATACTGCCGGAATGCTTACATCTCAAGGTTACGAAGAGATCGTATTAACGGGAATTCACATCGGTTGTTACGGGCTCGACCTCAACCCTTCAACATCTTTATTAAATCTGGCCGAAAGGCTTTCCATTAAATATCCGCAAATCCGTTTACGGCTCAGTTCGATTGAGCCGCAGGAATTTGAATCGGGCATCCTTGATCTAATGAAGGACAAAAATGTATGCCCTCATATCCACATACCGCTTCAAAGCGGCTCCGACAAAATTCTTTTGAATATGGGTAGAAAATACAACGCTTCGTTCTTTTCTAAACTGATAAATGATATTGCCGAAAAAGTGCCTGGAGTTTCGATAGGCACTGATATTATAGCGGGTTTTCCGGGTGAAGAAGATGACGATTTTCAGGCAAGTTATGATCTGTTGGCAGAATTGCCTTTGAGCTATCTTCATGTTTTTCCATACTCAAACAGGCCCGGCACAAAGGCGTCAGGATATCCGAATCAGGTTAATGAGCAAATAAAGAAAGAGAGAACCCGCATGCTCAGAGAGCTCGGGATGACTAAAAAGAATCACTATATCTCAAAGCAAATAGGCAAGAGACTTGATGTAATAATTGAGAGAAGCATGGCAACTACTGAATATCATGAAGCAATTTCCGACAATTATTTAAAGATAAAGGTCAAAGGCAACGGCTTAATCAAAGGTAAAAGGTATCAGGTTACCTTCAAAAAACTGGAAGGGAGCGACATCATCTGTACCCAAGACTGAGATTGTTATATCCCACATAACATATTGTATTTTCAAGTTATTTTTACTGCATAATTCTTATGCAATGTTTGCTAAAACGATTATTAATGGCGAGTTACACAGTCTGTTAATAGTATTAACAACATTTTTCTAACATACGCCCGCCATGCTTTATGTCTGATAATATGTATTATGTTAAATTAGATATTATCTTTACCATCAACAGCCGCAACGAAGCCTTATTTAATGACTCAGTCATCCCCTGTCTCCCCACACTAAATAAGCCTGTATTTAAAAGAACCGGCATATATTTTTAACGCATAAATAATTGAAAAATTACCGTCCTGCAACCCTTTCAATCCTACGTTATATGCCTGAAGCGACTTAAAAACACTGCCGTTAAGTTTTATTCTCAGCCAATAAAGAAAATGCATTCCGGCAACTATATTATCAAACCTGTCAGTCATGGCATCTCCTCCGTCTATTCCGTAATATTCGTTTATCCATATGTAAGTCGAAGGCTTAATTTGCATTAGGCCTATCTCTCCGGCATTGCCGACTGAGGTTCGGTTAAACTTGCTTTCAACCTCTATAAGGCTGAGTATTAATGATTCATCAATATCAGTCAGCCTCGGATAACGTTCTTTGGCTTCAAGAATAATCTGTTTTGTCTCGGCTATCTCATTGTAGGTCGCGTAGATAAATACCTTCAGGTTAATGATTAAAAGGCAGACGATTGCGATTCCGGAAATTATGTATATTTTTTTGAGATGCATAAGCTCAACAGTGTGATTGTATATATGCCCGAGCTTCCCGTCTTGTCCTTATTTTTCGATAAAATCTTGCTTCTTCGATTGCTGAAAGGGCTTCTCCGACTTTTCTGCACGGCGGTATGTTCAATATCTTCTGTATCTCATCGCCAGTTACAATGGGAGCTTTCATTATCTTCATGAAATATCTTGCGTCATTCAGATATGTATCAATATCCTTGTTCAATATAACCGCAAGAATTATCATGCTCTCCAAGGCATACGGCTCAGTCTCTTTTAGAAAAGAGAAGAGCCAGGCTTTTTTGAGGGTTCTCATGTCCCCAATGCTTTCAATTATCTTCATCAGGGCACTTATGTTTATACGGCTTAGTTTAAGATTTTTCGGGTGAAGGGTTCCCGCATCAATCAATAATAAAACAAGCCTTATCAAACCTGCCCTTTTCAATTCCTGGCTGATCTCCTCATCTAATACTCTTTTTTCTTTTTCCATGCTGTTTAAAATGCGGTCGAATTTATTTATGAACCGGATGTTTTTATTAATCACCGCCTCATCAACGCGCAGTAATTTGCCAAGCACGTTGTCTCTCGCGCATTCCTTCAGGTATTTTCCTGCATCAGTGAGGTTGAGCAGTTTTATTAATTCAGATGTGATCCTTTCAGGCGCAGGTTTTGAGAGCATGCCGGAATATTGCTTCAGGTATTCTCTTGTGTCTTTATCAATTGTAAAAGAGAGTTCAGCCGACAGCCTGTAAGCTCTTAAAATTCTCAAAGGGTCTTTTTTGAGGTTTTCAGCGCTGACAACCTTTATCCGCCTCTTTCGTATGTCGTTTAAACCGCCGCATGGGTCAATGATGCCGGTCTCAGGCGACCAGGCTAAGGCATTAAGGGTATAATCGCGCAGTTTAATGTCATCTTCAATGGATCCTTCAAGATGATTGATGTCAATGAAGCCTCTCTCTTTTAGAGCGACACGGCAAGTCAATCCCTTCTTGAGGGAAATGAATTTGCCGTTGAATCTGCGGGCGGCAAGCTTTGAAATCTCTTCAGCATTGCCGGTGACAACAAAATCCCTGTCTTTGGAATGCCTGGCGAGAAGAATGTCCCTGAGATAACCGCCTACAAGATAAGCCCTGTTCTTACGCCTTGAAAAGAACCATCTGGTTACCGGGTCAGAGAGGATTTTTTTTGAAAGATGCATAAGAAAAGATACAACATATCGTTTTCTTTGGCAAACGGGTGAGGCGGTCAGCTTCTGAGCTCAGCTTTAAGATTTGCTTTGACGGAATCAACAATCCTGCCGTGAAGCTTATCGACCTCAGTATCCGTAAGAGTTCGCTCCGCGGAGCGATAGCGGATGGAGAAGGCAAGGCTTTTTTTATCATTGGGTATCGGCTTTCCCTTATAGACATCGAAAAGCCTGACAGACTCTATGATATCCGACCTGGCGTTAAAGATCTCTTTCTCTATCTCGGAAACGGTCACGGCATCATCCACGATAAAAGCGGCGTCTCTCTCGACATAGGGATATTTAGGTATGGGTTTGTACACTGCGAGCGAAGAGTTCCTTGTTATAATACTGTCCAAATATATCTCGGATATCGTGACGTCCCCTTTTATATCGAAATTCTTCGCTGCGGCAGGATGCAGGGCCCCGATGCTCCCTATCCTTTCGCCGTCAACAGTTATGGAACATGATTTCCCCGGATGAAGATACGGCTCCGGCGCAGCCTCATTCTGCAGAAAAGAGACGTTTGATATTTTCATCTCTGACAGAATATTTTCCACTACGCCTTTGACGTCATAAAAGCTCTCATGACTTGCCTCCCATATCGATGCTGACTTCTCTTTATGAAAGATAATGCCCAGATGCAGGATTTCTCCGGGAAGCTTGCCGTTTGAAGGGAGGAATACCCTCGATATCTCAAAAAACCTCAGCATCTTTTCGCCGCGGTTGAGATTCGTCATGATGTTATTAAGCAATGACGGCACAAGAGTTGTCCTCATGGCTGACTCCTCTTTTCTCAGCGGGTTTTTTATATAGACAAGGTTTCTCCTGATGTCGGCGGGCGGAAGCAGCATCATATCAAGCGCGTCTGGATTGATAAAACTGTAGTTGATAACCTCAAAATAACCGGACTTCACCATAGAAGTCTTGAGCGACCTGCAAAGCTCCCGGCCGGAATGCCGGGGTGCGGGGCTCATCTGCATTACAGGCATGGTTGAAGGTATCCTGTCATAACCGTAAAGCCTTGCTATCTCCTCGACAATATCCACATCCATAGTGACATCCTGCCTGTAGCTCGGCGGCGCAACAATAATTGTTTCGCCCTCTGTCTTGGGGTTAAAGCCGAAGTTCCTAAGCGTCTTCTCAACGAAAGCCCTGTCAATATCAACTCCGATAAGCGAATTGATTTTTGAGAATTTCACTGATATCGGTTTCGGAACAAAAGCCGAAGGATAAATGTCAGTTGTGCGGCTTATCCTGCCTCCGGCAAGTTCATGGATTAACTGCGCCGCCCTGTCAAGCGAGAGTGTTATCGTCTCCTTGTCAATGCCTCTCTCAAACCTGTATGAAGATTCTGTTATCAGCCCGAGCCTCTTTGAGGACTTTCTTATGGAAGCCGGTTTGAAATACGCGCTTTCAAGCAGTATGCTGGCAGTTGAGTCCGAAACGCCGGTCTCTTTGCCGCCCATGATGCCGGCAACCGCTACCGACCTGTCGGCATCGCAGATAAGAAGCACCTCTTTGTGAAGGGTTCTCTCCTCTTCGTCAAGAGTTGTGAATTTATGCGAATCATCCGCAAGTTTTACTACGATCTTCTTGCCTGACAGTTTATCAAGGTCAAAAGCGTGAAGGGGCTGGCCTGTCTCGAGAAGGACATAATTGGTAACATCAACTATATTTGATACAGGCCTTATGCCGCACGCGCCGAGCCTTTCAGCCATCCACGCGGGAGACGGGGCAGGCCTGACTCCTGTAATGATGCGCGAGGAGTAGCGATGACAGAGGTCCGGTTCCTCTATATAAACTTCGGGGCCCTCCCCTTCTTCGTTTTCAATAGTTGCGGATATATCCTTAAAGGGAAGGCCGAGTATCGCGGAGATCTCGCGGGCAATGCCTCTTATGCTCAGGCAATCCTGCCTGTTAGGCGTAATACCGATGTCAAAAACAGTATCGTTTCCAACCGTCTTTATCTCTTCAACCTCGAGCCCCGCCATTGTAATGGCATGCGCAAGTTCTTCGGGAGAGAGATTAAAATCAACAAACTCTTTCAGCCAGTTGTAAGATGCTTTCATGATCAGTTGCCAGTTATCGGTTGTTGGTTGTCAGTTGTTAGACTAAAAACTAAAAACTGACAACAGAAAACTGTATTTAAAATTGCTCAAGAAACCTTTTATCATTTTCGGGGAAGAGCCTCACATCGTCTATGCTGTATTTGAGCATTGCCACGCGCTCTATTCCGAGTCCGAACGCGAAGCCTGAATAAATGCCCGGGTCGTAGCCGGCCTTCTCATATACTCTCGGATTGATCATGCCCGCTCCCAGTATCTCGATCCATCCGGTGCCGCCGCATACACTGCAGCCCTTCCCCCCGCACATGACGCATGATATGTCTATCTCAGCGCTCGGCTCGGTAAAGGGGAAGAAGCTCGGCCTTAACCTAAGCCTCACGTCAGGCCCGAAGACCCTGTGTATAAAGAGTTCAAGAACGCCCTTCAGGTCGCTCATCGATATATGTTTGTCAACCATAAACCCTTCAAGCTGGTGGAACATCGGGATATGGCTTACGTCGGCATCGCACCTGTAAACCTTCCCCGGAGCTATGACGCGCAGAGGCGGAGTATTCCGCTCCATGATTCTGACCTGTACGGATGACGTATGGGTTCTGAGCACAACGTCTTCGCTGACATAAAAAGTATCCTGCATGTCTCTTGCGGGATGGTCCTTGGGCATATTAAGGGCTTCGAAATTATAGTAATCAAGCTCCACCTCAGGACCTTCTTCAACGGAAAATCCGAGTGATACGAAGATGCTTATTATCTCATCTAACACCTGCGTGACGGGATGGAGCCGCCCGAACGGAATCCCTGCGCCGGGAATGCTTGTGTCTATCCGCTCTTTTTTTAGCCTGCCGTCGAGTTCCCGCGAGTTAAGCTTTTCGCCTCATTGATGACGCGTCCGTATTCGCGCCTCTCTTCAGCGGGGAGAGAACTGATGGATTTCAATTTTTCGGTGAGCAGGCCCTTTTTGCCGAGATATTTTATCTTGAGGGCCTGGAGGGCGTTAAGTGTTGAGGCTTTTCCTATCTCTTCTATTGCAAGATTCTTTATTGATTCTATCCCGCTTGTCATTCAGCTTTCTTTGTCGTTTCAACGAGCCGCAGAAACGCGTTAGGATCGTTGAATGCCATATCCGCAAGCGCTTTCCTGTTCAACTGCACATTATGCTTCCTGAGGCTGTTCATGAACTGGCTGTAAGACATGCCCAGCGCCCTGACAGCGGCATTGATGCGTACAATCCACAATGACCTGAACTCTCTCTTCTTCCGCCTTCTGTCCTTATAGGAACTGAGCAATGCCCTGTCAACAGCCTGAGTGGCTACCCTGAAAAGGCGGCTTCTCGCTCCATAATAGCCTTTGGCCATCTTAAGGATCTTCTTTCTTCTCCTGTTTGTTTTGAAACCGCCTTTTGCTCTGGGCATTTATCTATTCCTCCTGGCATTCATATGCAATTAATATACACGGGAAAATATTATACAGTAAAAAGAGTAGTTTTTTAAACAGGCGGCAGTTATGGAGTATTTACGAGCGGCACAGCCGTCAGTTCCGGCTGTGAATCATGACCTGCAATAAAACCATAATGTGTCGGCAGTTTTAATGTTTTCTAATAAGGCAGCATCTTTTTAACCGCGTCAATATTTGCGCTGCTGACCATGCAGCCCTGCCTCAATTTTTTCTTCCTCTTGGCATTCTTGCACGTCATCATATGGCCCGCGTACGCTTTGTTCCTCTTGACCTTTCCCGTAGCGGTCTTTCTTAACCTCTTTGCTGCCCCCCTGTGAGTCTTTATCTTTGGCAAAGCAACCTCCTTAACATTCACACTTAACGTATTTTTATTTGGGCGCCAATACGAGCATCATGCGGCGCCCTTCCATCCTGGCATGCATCTCGACATTCGCGGAATCCGCGAGCGCGTTTACAAACTGGTCGAATATCTGGGAAGAAAATTTCGAAGCGTAAACTATTTCCCTGCCCCTGAACATCATCGATATCTTGACCTTGTTCCCTTCTTCCAGAAACTTCTTCGCGTTTTTTATCTTGAACTCAAGGTCATGCTCGCTCGTCTGCGGCCTTACCTTTATCTCTTTAAGCGAAACCGTCTTCTGTTTCGTATGTTTCTTATTAAGCTGGTAAAGATACTTTCCGAAATCGAGTATCTTGCATACAGGAGGAGAGGCGTTTGGAGATACCTCCACAAGGTCCAGCTCCTGGTCTATCGCCTTCTTAAGCGCCTCGTTAACGCTTAATATTCCGAGAGGCGTGCCGTCATTGTCTATAACCATAACCTCTCTCGCCCTGATGCGCCTGTTGACCCTTAAGCCGTCGCCGTGGGGGCCCTTCTTTGTGAAATTCTTACTTATGTTCAACCTCCTTTTTAAGAAGCGCTAAGAATTCATCGGCTGGCATTTCAACCGATTTCTCTTCGCCCCTCTTCCTGATATTTACGGTATTATTTTCAGCTTCGTTGTCACCTATTATACAAAGATACGGGATTTTTAACATAGTTGCCCTTCTTATCTTGTACCCGACCTTTTCATTTTCCGAATCAAGTTCGGCGCGCATGCCCGCATTCAGAAGGCGCTCGAGAAAATCACTTCCATATTTTACATGCTTCTCCGAAATAGTCAATATTGATACCTGCACCGGCGCCAGCCATAACGGAAAGGCTCCTGCATAGTGTTCGATAAGGACACCGAAGAACCTTTCAAGAGAGCCCATCAGCGCCCTGTGGATCATGATCGGCCTCCAGTCTCTGTTGTCTGCTCCCCTGTAAGTTATGTCGAGCCGCTCAGGTATATTGAAATCAACCTGAATCGTGCTGCACTGCCACTCCCTGCCGAGAGAATCCTTTACCTTTATATCTATCTTCGGGCCGTAAAAAACCCCTTCGCCCGGGTCAATAGTATACTCAAGCTTTCTGAGCGTCAGAGCATTCTTGAGGGCGTTTGTCGCCTTCTCCCACGCGTCATCCCTTCCGACATATTTTTCAGGCCTTGTCGAGAGATAAATCCTGTAATCTTCGAACCCGAAGGTTTTTAAAATGAAGAGAGTGAAGTTAAGGACATTCAATATCTCCTCGTCAATCTGATCTTCCGAACAGAATATATGCGCGTCATCCTGCGTGAAACCCCTGACCCTCAGAAGCCCGTGAAGCACGCCTGAGCGTTCATAACGGTAAACCGTGCCGAGCTCCGCGTATCTTATCGGAAGCTCCCTGTAACTGCGGAGGCGGCTCTTGAAGATAGAGACATGAAACGGGCAGTTCATCGGCTTTATCTCATACTCAAGCTTGTCAATCTCCATTGGCGAATACATATTCTCGCTGTAGAAATCCGCATGCCCTGTGGTTTTCCAAAGATCAAGCTTAGCCATGTGCGGAGTATAGACTATGTTATAGCCGGACCTCCTGTGCTCATCAGTCCAGAACCTCTCTATGGAATTCCTGACAGCGGAGCCGCGGGGATGCCAGAGAACAAGCCCTGCTCCGATTTCATCATTCATGCTGAAGAGGTCAAGTTCCCTGCCGAGCCTCCTGTGGTCCCTCCTCTTCACCTCTTCGAGAAATTCGAGATGAGACTGAAGCTCCTCTTTCGTGAAGAAAGCCGTGCCGTATATCCTCTGAAGCATCTTGTTCTTTTCATTCCCGCGCCAATACGCGCCGGCGACGGAGAGGAGTTTGAATGCCTTTATCTTTTTTGTGTAGTTGATGTGAGGGCCCCGGCAGAGGTCAGAGAAGCCGCCCTCCTGATAAACAGTAAGGGTTTCGTCGGGCAACTCCTCGATCAGCTCGACTTTGTACAACTCGCCCATGCTTTTAAAGAGCTTTATAGCCTCATCACGCGGCAGGTCTTTTCTTATGAAGGGGCTGTTCGCCTTGATGATCTCCTTCATCTTATTCTCGATAAGAGGGAGGTCTTCATCGGTGAAAGAATGCTCGGTGTCAAAGTCATAGTAGAACCCGTCGGCAATCGCCGGGCCTATCGCGAGTTTTGCATCGGGAAAGAGCTCCTTGACGGCATGCGCCATTACATGAGAAACACTGTGGCGGTAAATCTCTAACGCCTCTTTGCTGTCTTCCCGCGGTTCTATGATTGTTCTCCTTGAAATAAAAATTAATGTAATCTTTTTAGAAGTTAGAGTTTACCAAATAGCGGCAAATCTTAGCAAATAGTAGCAGTTAGGGCTTTCAAGCGAAGGGGGGACACCCCCTCCCTTACCCTACCCTTCCTCCGCTCTTCCGCACTTTTTTAGTCGCAATCCCTTTTTAATCAGGTCTTCTTTGTTTCCGGGCATAAATATGATGATATCTGTGCCCCTACGTCGCAATCCCTTTTTAATCAGGTCTTCTTTGT
>JACQZG010000010.1 GCA_016213935.1 Nitrospirota bacterium | reverse complement strand
TCATTGCTTTTGGCGGATACGGGCTTTACGAAAACCTTCCGAAGAGTTTGTTGACTCCGTTGTCAGTCGGAGCAGCCTTTATCATACTTGCGGCATTAATATATGCGGCAGCCAGATTGGGTGCGGTGAAAAAAGGCCGGACTTTTGACGATATTGCTGTCTGTAAAATAGAGGAAAAGGGAGAAATTGATAGGGAGAGTTAACCGCTTCTCTCCTCGCATTCTTTACGACCAGTCGTACTTTCTTCGTTTTCTGTGATGCAGGTATTTTTCAGCGGAAAGCGCGGCGATGCAGCCGTAAGCAGCCGCGACAACAACCTGCCTCACCTCAACACATGTGACATCGCCGGCTGAGAATACTCCCGGTGTGGAGGTCTCCATCATCTTGTCCGAGAGAACGCACATCTCATCGCTCAGGTCTACCGCAAAGTTGAGAAAATCCACTACCGGCTTGCTGCCGTGCAGATATACAAAGACGCCGTCTGTAGGCATCTCTTTCTCCTCATCAGTCTCAATATCCTTGATCCTGATCTTCGTGACAAAATCAGTACCGGCAATTTCTATAACCCTTTGGCCTGTAATAACCTTAAGTTTATCGGATTGAAGCGCCGAGTGCTCCACTTTTGACTCGCTTGACGGGGCTATCAGGTGCACGGTCTTTGCGAATCTTGCCAATATCTCGGCTTCCTTTACAGCCTCCTCAGAATCGCCGATCACGGAGACGGTCATATTTTTATAGAACGCGGCGTCGCATATGGCGCAGTAGCTCACGCCTTTGCCGAGGAATTCCTTTTCACCCTTTATGCCGGGCTTTCTGCCCATAGCGCCCGTTGCAATTATCAGAGACTTTCCCTTATAGGTTTTGTCCATTGTCATGACCTCTTTTACCTCACCCTCCAGGTTGACGCCCACGACCTGTGTTTCTACATATTCAGCGCCGAATCCTATTGCCTGTTTACGGAAGATATCAAGTAATTCCTTACCGCTCACAGGAGCAGGTAGTCCCGGATAATTCTCTATCCTGCTTGTAAATGCGAGTGCTCCTGCGGTAGGGGATTTGTCAAGCACAATTGTCCTGAGGTTTGAGCGCGCGGCATACTGAGCGGCGCTAAGCCCGGCAGGCCCTCCTCCTATAATCACAACATCGTAAATTTCTTCAGTCATATAGCCCCTTTGTCTGTATTAAGGTTAAAGAAACCATTTACATTATATCAAAAAATATTTTCTAAAGTCTTTTCCGATGTTTCCATGCTTTCTCAATTCGTTCTATCCTTAGAACAGGATTTCAGTTATAATTACCCTATGGATTTAACAAACAAACTCCTGCAAGCCCCATCCTCTCCCGGCATATATATAATGAAGGGGGCAAAAGAGAAGACGATCTACGTCGGAAAGGCCAAGGACCTAAGGAACAGGCTCAGGTCATACTTCCAGAAGTCCGCTGCGCTTGATAACCGCAAGGCAAAGATGGTGGAGGAGATCAGGGACTTTGAGTATATCGTTACTGAAAACGAGGTTGAAGCGCTTGCGCTTGAGGCGAACTTCATAAAGCGGTTCAAGCCGAAATTCAACATAATTCTGCGGGACGACAAGAACTACCCATACCTCAAGCTCACGATGTGAAGTTCTTGCTCATGGGTGAGAAGAAGGAGCTTCTGTCAAGCCTTCATCAGAGAATGACGAGCCTTGCCAGAGAACAGAGGTATGAAGAGGCTGCGCAGGTTAGAGACACCTTAAGCAACATAGAAAGGGCCTGGGAGTCACAGCGTGTCATCGCGCCTGAATTGGGGGACATAGACGTCATCGGATTATTCAAGGAAGATAACGAGGCGCTGGTCTTTATGCTCTTTATCAGGAACGGACAGGTTATAGGACAGAAAGAGTTCTTCCTGAAGAATGTCGGCGATATTGAGGAGATCGAGCTTATATCAAGCTTCATAGAGCAGTTCTACTCCAAAGATATACTCATTCCTGCAAAGATAATCATACCAATAAAAACTGAACTAAATACTGAGAAAGAGTGGCTTGATAAAAGAAGCGGCAGGCCTGTCAGGCTCTCATACGCAAGGGGGGAGCACGAAAAAAAGGTGCTTAATATGGCCAATCAGAATGCCCTCTTTGCCCTCAGTAAGCATAAAGACAAGAGGGTCGACAAAACACTTCTCGTGCTAAAGGAGCTTCTGAAATTAAAGAACATACCTGAAAGGATAGAGGCGGTTGATATCTCAAACATCTCCGGCTCTGAGGCGGTGGGGGCTTTTGTGGTCTGGGAGGACGGGGAATTTGTTAAAGACGAATACAGGGCCTATAAGATAAGGACTGTAAAAGGCATTGATGACTTTGCGATGATGGAGGAGGTAGTTGGAAGGCATCTGAAGAGAATTTCAGAAGGGGACACAGAGACGCCTCAGCTTATACTGATTGACGGCGGAAAGGGACAACTCACCTCCGCGATGAACGCGCTGAAAGAGTTTGACCTGTCTGTTGAGATAGCCGCTATAGCCAAGGCAAAGACCATTAAGAGCAGGCAGGAGCCGGACAGAATATTTCTGCATGGCAGGAGAGATTCGATACCTTTAGACCCTTTTATCCCATCAACGCACCTGCTCCAGAAGATACGCGATGAGGTCCACAGATTCGCGATTACTTATCACAAAAAACTGCGGACAAAGAGAGTTCTCGAATCCCCGCTTGAAAAGATCCCCGGCATCGGAAAGACAAGGAGGCTTGCGCTTCTGAAACATTTCGGGAGCATAGATAAAATAAGAAAGGCAACTATAGATGACATAGCGTCCCTAAAGGGTATAAATATAAAGACAGCTGAACTGATAAAGAAGTCACTTAGATAATCCCCCTCTTATAAAAAGGGGGAAGCGATCATGGCATGATCAATAAAAAGAGCATAACGCAGTACATCAAAAATCTTTTCGGTGTTAATGCCAGACAGGTGAATATCCGCAAGCTCGGCGAAGGCGTGCAGGGCGCTGGTTTTCTTGTCGAGATAAAGAGACCTGGTGAGATTAAGCAGTATGTCATAAAAGGGCTCTTCCATGAAGGGCTGGAGCATGATTACCCTTCTGACCGGGCAGGGGTATTTCTGCTCGACCTCGATGAATTCAAGAATCTGCCGAAGCATGTGAAGGCGGTTGATGTGCTTGCAGAGCTTAAAGACGGGTCAATAAAATCCATCGGCGGCGGCAGGGAATATTATCTCTTGATGGAGAGGGCTGAAGGGAGGCATTATTTCAATGACCTTGCGGGATTTTCTAAAAAGGAGAGGCTTGATCCAATTGATATTCAGAAAATAGAAGCGATGGCATTGTACCTCGCTGAAATCCATTCGGTCAGTAAGGAGTCACGCCAACTTTACTGGAGAAAAGTAAGAGACACTATCGGGCACGGTGAGTGTCTTATGGGTGTCTTTGATACATACCCTGAAGGCGT
>JACQZG010000020.1 GCA_016213935.1 Nitrospirota bacterium | reverse complement strand
TCTTTTTTTGATAATCTTCAATTATCTCAGGAGAAATCTTCGGCCTCTTCTCTCTGAGTTCAAGTTCAAGCTTCTCTTTCTGCATCTCATACATATAACTTTTTATGCTTTTGGACTGATAATACGCCCATTGGTCTGAAGCCTGCGACTGCGCAAGCACTGAACGCGTGGAGAACCCGCCGCCTTTAAAGGTCGAGAGCGTTGCGCAGACCGCTAATAGGACGGTCATAAGCGCAAGATAGTTCAGCCAGGATTCTTTCTTTTCTTCTGCCATAAGTTCCTCCTTGTTTTTTAGAATCAAAACATTATACCAGATTGTGATTGAGGAGAGCGGAGGACATGTCTCATAGTCGGTTTCAGAGGGAGAAGGGGTTTACTTAAGTCATCTTTTAGAATAAAATAACAAGTCATGCAACAGGACTATTTCAAGGACAAAACAGCTTTAATAACAGGCAGTTCGCGCGGTATTGGCAGCGCTATTGCCCGGAAATTGGCCCTTGCAGGCGCTGATATAGTTTTAAACTATAGGAAAGCCGGTGGAGCATCGCAGGAGCAGGGCGAGCAATTATGCAAAGAGATACAGGATGAGGAGAGCGGCGGGAAGATAGTATTTATCTCAAGTCTCGGAAGCCGTTTTTATAATCCTTCGTATCCGCTTGGGTCAATGAAGGCCGCAATGGAGTCCGTAGTCAGGGATTCCGCGGAGAGCCTGAAGGAGAAGGGAATAACTGTTAACGGTGTTTGCGGCGGCATTGTCAGGACAGACTCATTTAAAGTCCTGAGGCAATATATCGAAGAGATTGAGCTTATGCCTGAGGAGATGATTATGGAGCCTGAAGAAATAGCGGACACAGTATTGTTCTTATGCTCTCCTGAGAGCAGAGGGATAAGAGGGCAGACGATTGTGGTTGACAGGGGTCTCAGCAGCAGACTCCTCAGATCGCCGAAGAAGAGTTAGTGGGCAAAACAGATAATGCAGACATTGCTCAAAAACTTGTTTAACTCGATGATTTTTTATCACATTATGCATATGGCTTTGAGTAATAATACTCACTGATATAACGATTATAATTACATTTTAAAGGTATCGAAAAACAAATTCTTTCCCAACATCTGCATTATCTAATGCATTTTTTGGGTATAAAAGGGGGAGTTATGAAGCAGAACCTTATTACTGAAGAGCACCGGAGAGTTCGCTGATCAACGACCTCGGCGCTGAATCTCTTGATTTCCTTGATGTGAATTACAGGCTGGAGCAGGCGTTTGGGATCAAGCTGGCGCGCCATTTTGTACTTGAGCATGTGGAAGAGATGTTCGGCGAAGGCTCGGCGATTGATGAAGACGGCAAATTGACGGATAAGGCGATCGAGCTTTTAAAGGTGAGGTACGGGGGTAATGTATTCAATTTAAGCGCAGGCATGGATATGGATGAGATACCGGCTCTGGTTACCGCTGGTACAATGTCCGGAGGGGTAATGGATGTTCTTGACAGCCTGCTGGAAAAATGCCCGAATTGCGGCAATTCCGCGTGGAAGGCTGAAGGAGTTCGCATCAAGTGCGGCTCATGCGGCGCTGATGCTGCCTTTAAAAACGGCGACGATTTGATAAAAGAGTGGCTTACAAAAGTGCAGGAAGAGAAGAAGATATTCTGATGTACGGCAATAGAATATAACAGGTAACAGTTTCCTCTCTCATTCTCGTCCCGAAAAACCGGGACTCTGAGGTTTTCGCTTTCAGCGAAAAAAGCCGTTCGAAAACAGTTCCCTGTTATTTTTTACAACTAAGAAAATACAGGTTTATTATAATGTCAAGAGAAACTTCAAAACGCAGGGTGGTCATTACCGGATACGGCATGGTCACCCCCCTCGGCAAGAACACCGAAGAGACCTTTGAAAGAGCAAGCAAAGGCTCTTCAGGCGTTGATTACATCACTGCCTTTGACACCACAGGGCTGCCATGCCGAATCGGAGGGCAGATTGATAACGCCTGGCTTGAAGGTGTTGAAGACGAAGCCGCTCATAAATTCGATAAGATCTCATCCCGCGGCCTCAGGTTGATGAGGGTTGCAACATTAGAGGCCGCCAAACAGGCAAGGCTTGATGAAGTCAAGAACCGTGAAAGGATTGGCGTTTCATTAGGCTCTCACGGCGACACTCCATCAATTGAAGACATGATGTTCACTCACAGGTTCTATGACGGCAACGGCAACTGGGACATTAAGAAGCTGATGGAGGCAGGTGGTTATTCCTACCTCAATTTCTTCCGTAGAAAACCTGATGCGGCAATGTCCATTCTCTCAATCCTATTTAATTGTAAAGGCGCAAACACCTCCATAGTATCCGCATGCGCTGCCGGTGCACAAGCTATAGGAGAGGCGCAGAGGATCATACAGGATGGAAAATGCGATGTGATGATCGCCGGAGGCTGCGAGGCGGCCCTGAACTTTACAGGCTTTGTAGGTTTCGTCTTAATAAGGGCGCTTGCCGAAAAATATACAATGCCTCAGGACGCATCAAGGCCATTTGACCGAAAGAGAAACGGCTTTGTAATGTCAGAGGGCGCCGGGGCTATAATCCTTGAAGAACTGGAGCATGCCCGCGCAAGGGGCGTTCCGATATTGGGAGAGCTTTTAGGCTACGGCTCTTCAGCAGACGCCTACAGGATCACTGACACGCATCCCAAAGGAAAGGGCGCAATTCTGGCAATAAAAGGCGCTCTGGATGACGCCTCTTTGAGACCCGAAGATATTGACTATATAAATGCGCATGGAACATCGACGATTCAGAATGATATAGGGGAGACGCTTGCCATAAAAGAGGTCTTCGGCGAAAGGGCAAAGGAGATTCCCGTAAGCTCCAACAAATCAATGCTCGGACACACAATAGCCGCAGCAGGCGCAATAGAATCTATCCTTACTCTAGTTGGGATCAACCGTTCAATAATACTGCCCACTATCAATTATGAATTCCCCGATCCAAAATGCAGGCTTGATTACGTGCCTAATGAAGCAAGACATAAGGAACACAGGAGGTCGATATCAAATTCCTTCGGCTTCGGCGGACAGAATGCGTGCCTTTGCATAGGAAAATTCGAGGGGTAAAGACTGATACCGGATTTGCTTAACTATATTCATAGTGACATTTAAATGATGCCAACTATTATCTATCTGATTTTTTCTGTAGTTTGGCCCGCAACAATATTATTTGCTCTTTACGTCGCTCTAAAGCGAAAAAACAAAGGGGCCATTATTCCTTTATCAATAGCATCGTTTTTGCTTATCTCTGTTGCATTGATGTCAAGCTATGAAGAATTAACAACTTCTCAATTGGGCGAGATGAATTTCTTGTTAATATTAGTGACACTTATTC
>JACQZG010000014.1 GCA_016213935.1 Nitrospirota bacterium | reverse complement strand
TTCAATATCAAGCCTGAGATAGTTGTCGCTGATATGCATCCTGGGTATTTCAGCACGGTCTTTGGGGAGAAGTATTACAAGGATAAACTTGTTAAGGTCCAGCACCACTTCGCGCATATACTTTCATGCATGGCTGAAAATGATATTCAGACGGATGAAGAGGTGATAGGCTTTGCATTTGATGGGACAGGTTATGGAACTGACAAGACTGTATGGGGCAGCGAGGTGATGATCGTTTCATATTCAGGTTTCAAAAGATCATATCATCTCCGTCCTTACCGTTTGCCCGGAGGAGAAAAGGCTCTTAAAGAACCTTTCAGAACAGCTTTGTCTTTATTGTATGAGACATTCGGAGATGCGTCAGAGGTTGATCTTTTGTCTTTGACTGAACAGGAAAAGAAATTTTATATGGAGATGATAACGAGAGGCATTAACTCGCCTTTGACAACGAGCATGGGGAGGCTCTTTGACGGCGTTGCTTCAATTATCGGCTTAAGGCGTCATATCTCGTATCATGCCCAGGCCGCTGTCATGCTTGAGCAGGCGGCTTTGCGTTCAGATGAAGCACGCGGCTATTCTTTCCATATAAATCAGGGCATCATTGACTTCAGGCCTATGATAAGAGAGATTGTAAAAGATAAAAAGTCAGAAGTTCCATCAGAAGCAATAGCAAAAAAATTCCATAATACAATTATAGAGATAATAATATCTCTCTCAGAGTCATTAAGGAATGAACTGTGTATTAATAAGGTTGCTCTGTCCGGAGGTGTCTTTCAAAACGGAATTATTATAGAAGGGGTATTTACGGAATTAAAAGAGAGAGGCTTTACCCCGTTGATTCATCAGCTCGTTCCGTCAAATGACGGCGGTCTTTCACTCGGCCAAGCGGTTTCGGCCTGCTGGTAGATTTATTTGTACAGCCTGAAGTTATTCATTTCTTCGGAAAGGACATGTAAGTGAAAGTCGCATTTCTGGCAATTGCCTATCTTTTGAGCGAAAGAGCCCTGCACTTCTCCTCTGCAGAGAGTGCCCGCGACGACCCAGCATATTCTGCCGGCATTCTTCCCACCGTGCACGCCGTCATATTTTGACGTAATGGCAGAAGGGCAGACCCCCAATTCCACGGCTTTTAAGCCGCCGGGCTCACGTCCGCATTTCTTGAATTCCCAGCAATTTGCTTTTAGATTAGTCAACATTACCAGTATACTAAATTTAATTCAAAATACAAAGCCAATTAATGAAATTGTGGTTAAATGGTTACAAAAGAGACAAGCGCAAGCCTGTTCTACTCATCTTCCACGGGCAGGCCGCTGGCGACCCATTCATCTATGCCGCCTTCGTATATTTTGACATCCTTCACGTTGAGTGAAATCAGTGCCGCAGCCACTTTTTTTGATGCCGTGCAGTCCTTGTGTTTGCAGTAAATTATTATCTCTTTGTGGCCGAGGAGTTCATTTCTTCTGTCTATGACAGAAGGATAATCAATCGTAATCGCTTCTTTTATCCTGTACCGGTTGCCGCCATATTTGCCTATTGTATCCACAAGAATAAAGTCATCCCCTTTAATTATGCGTTCAAAAAGCTCTTCTTTTGTGACTGCCTCAATAGGGATTTTCCATTCTCTTACGTAGGGCATCTTTTTTCCGGGTTGTTGACCAGGGCTCCAAAAACATATACCGGCCCTTCCTTTCTCTGTTCTATATGCGCCCATTTGATTTTGCACTTAAGAGATATCTGTATTCTCTCAGGGGTTTTGAATTTAACCGTAATTTTTGAGCCGGGCATTATTCTGAAATTGGAAGCTTCCGTTATAGGGACGGCTGTTATCTGTATTCCGAATCCTTCCTGTGAAATATCCTCTATATTGGCTAAATATGAAGAGCCATCTTCGAATATTTCAGCACTGATTCTGGTGGTAAATCTTTTAGAGAGCCTTTTTTCAGTTAACGTTCCATTATCGAGACGCTCTTTCTGGATTTCCTGATACCATGGACACTCCCAGCAGTGTTCAAATTCATCTGTTGTCTTCGGGCAGTAATCCTTTGCCAGGTCAAAACATTCCCGGCCTGAATCAGTTGTAAAAGCGGGGCACTTTGCTTTAAGTTTATCCGCACAGTTCCAGAATTCCCAGCAGTTTTTAGGGTTCATTTTATTTTGGCCGCTTTTTGCAGAGAGAAATCTTATATGGAATATAACATGCAATTATATATTAGTCTATAGGGTATCAGGCAGGAAGGTTTAGGGGAAAACGAAATAATGAATCAGGATTATGCGATTAATCGCATTACATAATCTCAAGGGTCTTTATAAGCGCTTCAGCCTTTTTAAGTGTTTCATAATACTCCCTCTCAGGGTCCGAGTCGGCTACTATCCCCGCGCCGGCCTGAACATAGGCCTTTGAATCTTTTATCACGAATGTCCTGATAATGATATTGAGGTCCGTGTCGCCGTTGAAATCTATATAGCCGAGCGACCCTGTATAGGGGCCCCTTGCAACAGGTTCGAGTTCATCGATTATCTCCATGCACCTGACTTTGGGGACTCCCGTTATTGTGCCTCCCGGGAACGTCGCCCGTATAACGTTAAATGAGTCTTTTCCTTCCGCAAGGAGGCCTCTGATATTCGAAACTATGTGGATAACATGTGAGTACTTCTCGGTTATCATCAGCTCATCCACTATGACTGTGCTGTAGTCCGATATTTTGCCGAGGTCGTTTCTTTCGAGGTCTATGAGCATAAGGTGCTCCGCTCGCTCTTTTTCATTAAGGAGAAGGTCATTACGCATCTGCCTGTCTCCCTCGGCATCCGCTCCCCTCGGCCGGGTACCGGCTATCGGCCTTGTCTCAACTTTCTTTCCCGATACCCTGACCAGTCTCTCGGGCGACGAACTTGCTATGAAATAATCGCCCATATCCATATAAGCCGCGAACGGAGACGGGTTGATCCCGCTGAGGACTTTATATATTTTCCATGGGTCTGCATCACCTATGTATGCAGATACTCTTTGTGAGAGGTTTGCCTGAAATATGTCGCCTGCCCTTATGTATTCTTTTGCTTTCCTGACTATATTCATGTAACCGGCTTTATTCATCTCATAAATAATTTGAGTTGAAGATTTGTCAGGGGTGCCGCTGGTTCCTTCGCTTTTGGTAAAGTGTGGAACAGAGGATGTTATTTTCTCATGTAAGGCGTTTATCTTTTCAACAGCGCGGTCATAATGCTCTCCCCAACTGCCCATATCTGAGCTTTCAACTCCTGGGCAGGAGATGATGAATGTCTTGCGCCGCTTGTGGTCAACGGCTATTACCGTATCGAAAAGCATGAAATCAGCGTCAGGAATATTCAGGTCATCAAGGGCCGTCCTGGGAATATTTTCAAGATAGCGGACAAAATCATAACTTATCATGCCCACAGCACCTCCGGTGAAAGGGGGCAGAATATCGTTTTTTTCGGTTTTATAAGAGGAGATTATTTTTCTGAGTTCATTGAGAGGGTGCGATGATGATAATGTGACCGGGTGACCGTTGCGCCGGATATCGACTTTTCCGTTTTTAACTCTGAATCTGAGGTATGGGCTTGTGCCTATGAATGAATACCTGGATATGTTTTCAGGCCCTTTTGAACTTTCAAGAATAAAACTGTGTGGTTTTCTGATCTTCTCGTATATTTCTTTTGGCTCAAAGAACCGAAGCTCGGTATAGACGGGGAAGACCTTTCCGGCATTTATATCTTCGAGAAATTTTTCTTTGAGGGGATGTACAAGCATATAAATAAAAGTTAAAAGTTGAGAGTTGAAAGTTAATAATTAACTAAAGTATTTTTTCTGCCTTCACTTTTCACTCTTAACTCTTCATTTTCAACTTTCATTTTCTATAATGCGCTTCAATGCGCCGATAGGGTCAGGCTGTGATAAGACCGCTCTTCCAATAACAATGTAATCGGAGCCTTTCTTAATCGCTTCAGCAGGAGTCATAGTTCTCTTCTGATCGTCTGCATTAGCCCATGACGGCCTGATGCCGGGAGTTACGATAAGGAAGTCCCTGCCGAACTGTGAGCGTATCATCTCAGTCTCCCGCGGAGATGCGACAACCCCGTCCAGCCCTGAGTTCATAGCGAGTTTTGCAAGGTGCATCACCTGCTCTTCAATGCTTCTCCCTACTCCGGCATCTTTTTGCAGGGCAGCTTCGTCAATACTTGTTAAAACCGTTACTGCCAGCAGTTTCGGCCTTTCAATATTCTTTTTGGAAGAAAGTTCAGAGACAGCATGTGAGGCCTTTCTCATCATCTCGGCGCCTCCGGAGGCGTGCACGTTCAACATGAAAACGCCCATCTCGGCCGCCGCTTTTACACTCTTTGCCGCGGTGTTAGGTATGTCATGGAACTTAAGGTCAAGAAAGACCTTTTTGCCCATGGAAATTATCTTTTTTACGACATCAGGCCCCGCAGAAGTAAAGAGTTCCGAGCCGATCTTGAATATTTCAATATGGTCTTTGAATTTTTCAACTATTTCAACTGCTGAATCGCTGTCAGCGACATCGAGAGCCAGTATTATTTTATCTGAAATTTTCATGCTTAGATCTTTGAATGCGTTATGCCTTTCTGCGCCTGATATTTGCCTTTCTTGTCGGCGTAGGATGTCGCGCATAACTCAGCAGCGCCGAGAAACAGTATCTGCGCTATCCCTTCATTGGCGTATAATCTTGCCGGCAACGGCGTAGTGTTTGATATCGATATAGTCACATGCCCCTCCCATTCAGGTTCAAGCGGCGTAACATTTACGATGATCCCGCTCCTTGCGTATGTTGATTTCCCGAAGCAGACTACGACCACTTCCCTCGGTATCCTGAAGTATTCGAGCGACTGAGCAAGAACGAAAGAGTTTGGCGGAATGGTGCAGACATCTCCTTTGAAATTAATGAAATTGTCAGGGCTGCTGTTCTTCGGGTCCACAAAAGACCTGTTCTCGCTCTTAAATATCCTGAACTCATCTGATATTCTCATGTCATAACCGTATGACCCCACGCCGAATGAGATGCCCTTTTTAACCTGCTTCTCTGCAAAGGGCTCTATCATGCCTTTTTTTGCCATCTCAATTATCCATCTGTCGTTTTTTACCATTAACGCCACCTGTTCGCAGGGATTGGTTAACCCTGACAGTGTTTAAGATATAATATAGCTGCTTATTTGTCCAGAATATTAACCTTGACAAGCAGCTTGTCGCTATGACAATAAAAATTGTCTTGAAAGAAATCAGTCCTTATTGATATTATGATAATGGTTTTTTGCATATTGCGGGAATCATCGTATAATCAAATTACTTTGACTTGATGGGAGAGGGCTTAAGATATGGATAAGATCAGGATAGCGATAGCAGGGATAGGGAACTGTGCGAGTTCCCTGATACAGGGGATTGAATATTACAGGGGAAAAACTGCGGAAGAGTCGATAGGCCTGATGCATTGGGAAATAGGCGGCTACAGGCCGTACGATATAGAGGTCGTTGCCGCGTTTGATATTGACAAAAGGAAGGTGGGCAAGGATGTTTCTGAGGCTGTTTTCGCGCTTCCAAACTGCACAGCCGTTTTTTGTAAAGACCTCCCGCGCACAGGGGTGAAGGTGAAGATGGGCAGGATTCTTGACGGATTCTCAAGGCATATGAATGAATACGAACCTAAGCGTACCTTCATTCTCAGTGACGAGGATGAGTCGACAAGGGAGAATATTGTTTCCACGCTCAGAGAGACCGGGGCCGAGGTGCTTCTTAACTATCTTCCGGTTGGCTCTGAAGAGGGCTCGAAGTTTTATGCCGAATGCGCCCTCGAGGCAGGCACAGGCTTTGTAAATAATATGCCTGTCTTTATCGCAAGCGACCCCGAGTGGGCGAAAAGGTTCAAAGAGAAGGGCCTGCCCGTAATAGGGGACGACATAAAGGCGCAGATAGGCGCCACAATAACTCACAGGGCGCTTGCGGATCTATTCACCAAGAGGGGCGTAACGCTTGACAGGACCTACCAGCTTAATACAGGAGGTAATACTGACTTCCTTAACATGCTTAACAGGAGCAGGCTCGTATCCAAAAAGACTTCCAAGACCGAGGCGGTACAGTCTATTCTCGGCAGGAGGATGGAGGCTGACAACATTCATATCGGCCCGAGCGATTATGTTCCCTGGCAGAATGACAACAAGGTCTGCTTTATCCGCATGGAAGGCAGGATATTCGGGGACGTGCCGATGAACCTTGAACTTAGGCTCTCAGTTGAGGACTCTCCAAATTCAGCGGGTGTCGCCATCGACGCGCTTAGGTGCTGCAAACTCGCTCTCGACAGGGGGAAGGGCGGGGCGCTTTACTCTCCTTCGGCATTCTTCATGAAACATCCTCCGAAACAGTTCAGTGATGATATAGCCTTCAGGATGACTGAGGAGTTTATATCAGGCCATGATATCGAGGGAGAGATAGAATATGATATCGAGAATTCCTCGGGCCGCAATCTTCAATGAAGCCATCCTGACGGCATATGCCGGGAAGAAGAGCAGCCGCTTATTTTCTGCTTTCCACAGAAACGCTGACCGCTGTTCCTTTGAGTATCTCCCTTTTTAAAAGTAAATATTCAAAGCCGCGTAATATATATCAGGGTATAACCCGAACTCGCTCTCCGGCTTGAGCGGGTTATCTGAGCCATCACCCGATCCGATATAAGCGCCGAGGTTTGCGTAGATATCCTGTGCGATGCTGTATTCCAATATAGGTGATATGAGTGCTGAACCGTCGTTGAGGTTTATGAGCGCGTTTCCGCTGAAGAGCAGAAGCGGAGTTATCTGATATGAAAAGCCCGGAGCGATGTAATGCCTGCTGAGGAGATAGACAGCCCTTTCTATGGAGGCTGTTTCTTTGTCAGCGGCAAAATAATCTTCACTCTTCCCCCTGCCTGTGCCGTTATAATGGTATTCGATATAACCGTACAGTTTTTCAGTAAAACTATAGTCAGCGCCTGCTGAGAGCCTGAAGTAATTTTCATCCGGCCTATAACTGTCTGCTGCATTTGCAAATACCTGGGCGGCCTCAAGCCAGACCCCTGCGCCCTTGACCGCGCGGGCGATATCAAGCCCGGCCAAGACATTCTCTTTAAATACCATTGCCATAACAGAGACATCAGTCTTCTCTATGTAAGACCTGCTTCTGATAAATGCCGCGCTCTCTTCAATCCTGAAGTCATGTCCTGACACGACTCCCATATCTAACTCACCCATATCAGTTAAAGGTGTCTTTATCCTTATCGCGTCAACGCCTGTAAGTTCCTCTTTTGCAATAGTGTTGTAAGTAAATGGAGCTATTATGTCTGTCGGGTTTATCACCCTTGCCGAGCCGAATGCAAGCGCCTGCCGCCCTATGAATACATCAAAATGATCTAACGCTAAGGTCACGCTGGCCCTGTCAAGGTTCTGATAAAGCGCAAGATCACTTCCGGCATCTGCGCTGTCAGGATATACCAGCTCATCAAGATCAAACACCCGGTATGAACGCAGAGAACGCGCATTAGCTGAGAGGGCGGCGGCATTTTCCATTACGGCAGGCATAAGTTCATACGCAAACTCCCATGACACAAGCTCTTCTTTCGGGATGAAGAGTCTCAGTCTCAGCCTTGAGAGGAGTTCAGTGGAATTGCCGCCTTCTAAGCTGTTGATTATAAGAAAACTTCTGATATATCCGCCGGCTTCTATCTTTTTTTCTTCAGCATACGCGGAAGCGCAAAAGAGTAGAAGCATAAAAAAGGTTATCATTATTTTTCTTATGACATTCACAGCCTTCTCACTTCATCCTTATCAACCATGCCGTCTTTAAGAAGGATGAGCCTCTTTGCCTTCTCCATTATCATGCTGTCGTGAGTTGAGAAGACGAATGTCATGCCGCTCTTTTCGTTGAGGACTCGCATGATATCAAGCAGCGCTGATGCAGTATTCGAGTCAAGATTCGCTGTCGGCTCATCGGCAAGGATGATATCAGGCATTGAGACCATTGCCCTTGCGATAGCAACCCTCTGCTGCTGGCCGCCTGAAAGCTGTTTCGGAAGCCTTCCTTCCATATCGTTCAATCCGACTTCGGCCAATATCGAGGCAACACGCTCCCTTCTCTCTTTATCGCCCACGCCCTGAAGGAGCATGATGTACTCGATGTTCTCCTTTACAGTGAGCACGGGGATAAGGTTATAGGACTGGAATATGAAACCTATGTGGTCGCGCCTGAAGTCTGAAAGCTCACCCCCTTTTAATCCGCTTATCAGCCTGCCGGAAAGAATTACGCTTCCGCTTGTCGGAGTATCAAGGCCGCTCATTATATTCAGAAGCGTGGTCTTGCCTGAACCGGACGGCCCGGCGATAGCGGTGAACTCGCCTCTTTGTATAGAGAGGCTGAGAATGTTAACAGCATGCACCTCGGAGCCGTCTGTGTTATACACCTTTGTGACCTGCTGTATCTCTATCACATTGTCAGACATGACTACATACTCCTCTGCATCGCCCTTGCGGGCGTCATCTTTGCAGCGAATAGCGCCGGGTATATTGCGGCGACAAGCGAAAAAATAAATATCAGAAGCGGATAGGTCGTGAACTGATTTATGGCAAGTTCAGGATAAAGGAGTTCATTTACCGTTACGCCCGCAAACTCAATACCTCTATAATCTATACCATACCATGAAAAGAATGTGACAACACCTAACCCCATCAGAAGCCCCATTATGATGCTTAGTGCAGAGAGCGATGCAGCCTCAAAGAATATCATCAGCGCCATGCTCCCCGGGCGCGTTCCGACCGCGCGCAATACGCCGAACTCAAACATCCTCTCATAGAGCGACATAAATAACGCGTTCATTATTATCACAGCCACTATGCAGAATACGAGGGTCGATGTGATGATGGTTGATATATCGGTCATCTCAATAACCCCGTCAAGCTGAGGGATCAGGTCTCTCCAGCCTAACGCCTCATTCCCATTACCTGAATATCTGCTCCAGAAAGAGAGCGTTCTGTCGCCTGCGTTGTCAAGGTCTTTAAACTTCAGAACGATCTCATGAGTCCCATTGCCAAGGGCAAGAAGCTGGCGCGCTTTATCAATATTTATGAATGCCATGCCGCTGTCTGCTTCCCTAATACCCATATGATATATTCCCGATATCCTGAACATCTCCTGAGAGAGTTCGCCTGTGCCTGCCTGCGCGACCGTCAGCACAAGCCTGTCGCCGAGACCTGCCTCGAGCGTCTCAGCTGCTTTTGAGCCGATGAGTATCTGCCTCTCGCCTTCCGTTGAAAGATATTCGCCGTTCCTTATCGCCTCATCTATCATTGATACATCCTTCTCCTTTTCAGGCTCTATACCGTAAAGCAGCACAGAGGTCACACCTGCTGGCGAGCTGAGCATGGCAAATGATGCTGTCCTTGGTGCATAGGCCTTAAGCAGGGCATCCTTATCCAATGAGGCGAGGATATTATCTGAGCCGTTTATCGTCATTTCAACCTCAAGCGTGTCGCTGAAACCTTTTGCGTGTATCTGCCCCTGGCCGAGGAATGTGTCAGTTGCCGTGCTTATCATGCCCTTTATCATCCCTATGTAGAGGCCGTCTATCAGCATGAGCGATGCGAGGGTGATGCCCACGGCTGTTCCAGAGAGGAACGTCCTCCTTTTGTTCCTTAGGACATTACGCCATGCGAGTTTTAGAAGTATCTTCACTAATTCGCCCTCATCGCTTTCACCGGCACTATCTTCGCAGCCCTTACCGCAGGCCATATGCTGACTATCAAAGCTGTCGCGATAATTATCAGAGGCGGCACAAATATGGACCTAAAACTTATTTCAGATGTGACCTTTGTAAAAAGATATCCGCCGTATTCAATAGGTGTCGGGTATGTAATGCCGTATGTATGAAACCACCAGTTCGCTGCTATGCCTATTGCAGTGCCTGCCAGTATACTGAGCAGTGAGAGGAATAATGTCTCAAGGACTATCAACTGGAATATCTGCGACGGCCTTGTGCCTAATGCCCTTAGTACACCGAACTCACGTGTCCTCTCAAGCACGACCATGAGGATCGTATTCAGTACGCCTACCGCAATGATTATCGTAAAGACTATGATGGAGTAACGGTTGCCCTTTAGGTCAGCCTGCATCGCGCTGTAAAACTGCGCCTCAACAACCTGCCACGGGTCAACATCTATCATCGGGTCATTCAGTGTTTCAGCAATCAGGCGTGCAGCCTCCTGAGTCTTTGAATGGTCATTGAGCACAACAGCTATCTCATGAACGCCCTCATCCATCGAGAGGAAATCCTGAAGCGTCTTTATATGGATGTAGCACTTTGACTCGCCGTATGACTTGCCCTCGCCGCCTGTGATCCCCGTAACCTTGTAAAGCCCGTTTGCCATAGAGCCGTCAACGCCCTGCGCTATAAGCGCTACCTCATCCCCAAGACCCACTCCCAAAACCCGTGCGAGTCCGTCGCTTATCACAACCTCCAACTCAGGAGAAGCTGAAAGGAAACTCCCTTTACTCACCTTGTTTTTAAGACGGGTCGTCTTCGCCTCTCTGACAGGATCAATGCCCATGACAGTTACGCCTGTTGTCTTCTTTCCTGCG
>JACQZG010000057.1 GCA_016213935.1 Nitrospirota bacterium | reverse complement strand
ATCTCAAGAGTCAAAAGGTTGGAAGATGGTTGAAGCAATTGCAGTGTAGGCAATCTAACCTGACGCTGCAGTGAAATCGAACCACACGGCGCTTTTGGGGCAGGTTAGAGTTTGAGATTTGCAAATCGGTTTATTCCTTTCTAAAGTCATTCAGTGGTTCGATTCACTGATCAGGACGTTATGTTCAAGGAAATGAAAAACACTATGGCTAAACGATGGTTGCAAGTAGTTGCAGTAAAATTAGTTGCAAAGGAATGGAATGATCTTAGTATCAGCTTGCTTAAAGAATACGAGGATTATCGTCGTGATCATATGTGGCAACCTCCACTTAAAGCTCAGGAGTTGCTAATCTCCGGTGAAGACCACAGGTTTTTCAGGCACCCCGGTTTCGATTTATTCGCAATATGTCGTGCTATATATCGAAGATCTCTTTTTGGGATAGTAGAAGGTGCAAGCACTATTGACCAGCAAGTTGTAAGAGTATTATCTGGGAGATATGAACGAACATTGAAACGTAAATTTAAGGAAATATTATTAGCTACTCTTGTGACTTCGATAATCCCGAAACGGGATTTGCCTGGTTTATATCTTCGAGTTGGTTATTTCGGATGGCGCATGAACAATTTCAAAGAAGCCTGCACAAGATTAAAAATATCACCATTTAATATGTCGATGTTAGAAGCTGCAAGTATTGTTGCAAGACTGAAATATCCTCAGCCACAGGTGATAACTGCAAGACGAGCTACCCAAATCAATATACGCACGAGACATCTACTTAATCTTCATGCTATTCATAATTCAACAACGGTTTACACGAATTTAAATTTAGGAGAAACTAATGCGGCCATTTGATGTTCCCATTGCAATTAAGACTATCACTACTGCTCATCCGACCGCAAACGTTATCATTCAAGCTGCCAGCAAGGGGGGAACTCTAGAGTTAGAGGCTATTTCACGATTATGGCTTTCTGAAGGTATTCCATTTGCATTTAGAGAAATGCCAGCACTTTACGAAGTGCTGAGAGATTGGATATCAAAGAGGCTAAGTATTCATGCTAAAGAGATAACGTTGATAGGTAGTGGACGCCAAGGGAGTTCGATTTCACCACCTCCAAAAACCGGTAAACCTTTCGATATGGAGTCAGACTTAGACTGGACGATCGTCTCAGAGTCTCTATTTTATAATTGTGAGAAGGAATTTAATACTTGGGCTGATGATTATAAGAATGACACGATTCATCCACGGCATCCTTCTGAAAAGGGATTTTGGGATGAGAATTTAATAAGTTGTACAAACACGATACAAAGAGGCTTTATTGATCCACATAAGATACCTACATGGGACAGATACCCGCTGTCCCAATTAATAGCTCAAACTATGTGGATGATTAAAGGTAAGTGTGAAGTTACCGAGGGATCTCCTAAATTCAGGAAATCTACAGTTCGTGTTTATAGAGATTGGCATGGATTCATCGGACAACTGAGCATCAACCTCCGCCATGTAGCCCGTGCCTGTCACCAATGAAGAACATAACACTTAAAAGGCCTCCGGTTGTCTCCACCCCGGCGGATCCTCTGAGGAGGAAAGGGTAAAAGACTCCCCGGTAACGGATTTTGAAAAAATCCGTCATGCGAAGTTCAGCATATCAACCCGCCGGCCAGAATATGTTACGCGCGGCGCCGCTTCAGATTGACCGCGATATAATATACTCCTCCTCATAAGCCCTTTTTTGATTTATAATAGTTAAGATTTTCAAAGACTGAAACGACGGAGGCAGCGAAATGGCTTATTGCAGAAAGTGCGGCAAAGAGACGGCGGAGGGAGGCTCTTTCTGCCCCCACTGCGGAGAGAATTTATCAAGCGCTGAAAATCATGCCCAGCAGCAGGGCATGCGGTCAGCCGTGACGAATGACGATTTCACGGCATTCGTCGGCAAGAACTCTGAAAGGTATCTCCCTAAATTTGCAAAATTCAATGCCGGCGGGATAGACAATTTCAGGCTGACGTGGCACTGGCCGGCCTTCTTCGCGCCCTTCATCTGGATGCTTTACAGAAAATTATACGGATGGGCGCTCCTCGCATTCATCATCGGGTGGGCGGGGCTGATACCGTATGCCGGGATCTTTATCAATATCGCATGGGCAACGACAGCGAATTACATCTACTTCAGGCATGTGAAATCAAAAATCTCCGAGATAAAGCAGCAGCATTCTTCGCAGGAGACGCAGAGGGCTGTCATAGCCGAGGTCGGAGGCGTAGGGGGCCCGGCTTTGATAATAGGGCTCGTGATAGCCTTAATAATCCTGCTCGGGATAATCGCGGCAATATCGATACCCTCTTTTCTCGGTTTCAAGGAGCGCGCAGAAAACAGCATGACTCAAAAAGAGCTGACGGCCGCCTGCAGTATGGCACAGTCCATTTTCATGGACGACCCGAACAGGATTATTACTTTGAGCGACCTTAAGAGAGAGGGTTTTATGCCTTCGGAAGAGGTCGCACTTACGATTTACGACGGCTCGCAAAGATACCTGAAGATAAACGCCAGGCATAAAGACGGAGGCAAAAAGTTTACCGCTGATTCAGGCTGTAATATAACGGAAGAAGAGACCCTCTGAAGGCGGCCGCCTACGTTCCCATCAGCTCTTCGAGCGATTTGAGCTGTTTCCTGTCGCCCATTGCTATCAGAGTATCGCCGAAACGTATGTCAGTTGTTGATGTGGGATTGAACTCCATCTCCCCGGTCTCTCTTTTTATCGCCACGATGATAACCCTCAGCGCCTTGCGGAGCCCGCACTCGTCGAGCGTCCTGCCGATAAAATTGGAAGTCTTTCTCACTTTTATCTCCTCTATCTGAAGCTCGAGGTTGCCGCTGCGCGTGGCAAACTCTATGAAGTCGACAACAGACGGCTTCAAAAGGGTATGGGCTATCCTTAAGCCTCCGATGTGATAAGGCGATATTACATGGTCGGCTCCTGCCCTGAGGAGTTTCTGGTCTGAGCCCTCCTCGCCCGCCCTCGCGACTATCTTGAGCCCGGGGTTAAGCCCCCTTGCCGAAAGCACGACATAAAGATTGTCAGCGTCCGAAGGGAGCACGGATATAAGCCCCTTTGCCCTCTCTATGCCCGCCTCCTTGAGAACCGTGTCCTGTGTCGCGTCGCCGATTACAAAAAGAATCCCACCGTCCGTCGCTTCAGGCGCGCCTGCCGCGTTCTCAATGACGACAAAAGGAGCCTCGTTCTGTATCATCTCCCTGCAGATGATCTTTCCCATCCTTCCGTATCCGCATACAATAAAATGTTCTTTCATGCCCTGAATTTTTTTATCCAATTTGCTCCTCCCCAATATCTGCCTTATTTCGCCTTCAAATATAATTTTTGCGCCCGAGCCAAGCGCGTAAAGCATTGCCCCCACGCCGGAGAGTATGAGAAAGATGGTGAAGAACCTGCCCGCCCGCGAAAGGCGGTGTACCTCCTGATACCCGACCGTGGTCAGCGTAATTATTGTCATATAGAGAGAGTCAAACAGGTCCCACTCCTCTATAATCACGTAGCCCGCCGTGCCTAAAGATATAACGCCGATAATGGCAAAAAAGGGCAGGAGCAGGCTGAATTTAATGTTCATAATTATCAATTATAAAGAATCGGCAGGAGTTTTCAAGCCTTTTTCCGGAACATGCTAATAAAAAAGGGACAGGCATGCCGTTGAATGCGCGCATGCCTGTCCCTTTTAGCTTATACTGTTATTCTGCCTCTTCTTCTCCCGAACCGACAAATGTATCCTTGTACCTGGCCATCCCCGTGCCTGCGGGTATGAGCCTGCCCATGATAACATTCTCCTTGAGCCCTCTCAGTTCGTCATAGACTCCGCTGATGGCGGCCTCGGTGAGAACCCTCGTCGTCTCCTGGAAAGAGGCGGCCGAAATAAAGCTGTACGTGCTCAGAGATGCCTTGGTGATTCCGAGGAGTATGGGCTTAGCTGTCGCGGGCCTTCCTTTACGTTTTATGACCTTCTGGTTTTCATCGTCAAAGATCGCCTTGTCGACCTGTTCTCCCTCGAGGAAGCCTGTGTCGCCGGCGTCTTCTATCTTCACCTTCTTCATCATCTGCCTGACGATGACCTCTATGTGCTTGTCATTGATCGAAACGCCCTGCAGCCTGTAAACCTTCTGCACCTCTCCAACGAGATAGCGCTGAAGCTCCTTCGGCCCGAGAATCTCGAGAATGCTGTGAGGGTTCACGGAGCCGTCCATGAGAGGCTCGCCCGCCTTGACGAATTCGCCTTCATTGACATTGAGGTGCTTGCCTTTTGGGATGTGGTATTCCCTCGTATCAGCTCCTCCCCTGACAGTGATGACCCTCATGCCCTTATGGAAGCCTTTGAACTCCACGATGCCGTCTATTTCGCTCACAACGGCGTGCTCTTTCGGCTTTCTTGCCTCAAAGAGTTCAGCGACTCTCGGAAGGCCGCCGGTGATATCTTTTGTCTTTGAGGTCTCTCTCGGAATCTTTGCTATGATATCTCCGGGGTGCACCATATCGCCCTTGTCGACAAGGATATGCGAGCCGAGCGAGAGAAGATAACGCGCGATCTTGTTTGTGCCGGGAAGAACCAGCGTTGCCCTGCCGTGCTCATCCTTGATAGAGAGCCTCGGCCTTCTGTCAGGCGGATACTCTATAACAACCTTATGTGAAAGCCCGGTGACCTCGTCAACTTCCTCTTTAACAGTCACGCCCTCTATGATGTCTCCGAGCGCGACCTTCCCTCCGACCTGCGTAACTATCGGGATCGAGTAAGGATCCCATTCCACAAGGAGATGCCCTGCCTCTATCTTCTCCCTGTCCCTGACCTTTATCTTTGCGCCGTAAACAACCGAATACTTCTCTTTCTCCCTTCCTTTGGCATCGACAATCGCAATGCTCCCGTTGCGGTTCAAGGCGACAAGAGCGCCCTCCCTGTCTTTGACAGTGGAGAGGTTGATGAACTGCACGGAGCCGCTGTTCTTTGCCTTGAGCACGCTCTGCTCCACCATTCGAGTCGCGGTACCGCCGATATGGAAGGTTCTCATCGTAAGCTGAGTCCCGGGCTCGCCTATGGATTGAGCCGCGACTATGCCGACCGCCGCGCCCATCTCAACAGGAATTCCCCTGCCGAGGTCCCTGCCGTAACACTGCCTGCAGACGCCGTATTTGGACTCGCAGGTGAGAACAGACCTGATCTTGACTGCGCTGATGCCGGCGCCGACTATATCCTGAGAGAGCTGGCTGTTTATGTCCTCGCCCCTCTTCACGATCGCTTTGCCTGTCACAGGGTCTTTAACATCCTCGCACGCAACCCTTCCGAAGGTTCTCTCTTCAAGCGGCTCAATTATCTCACCGCTCTCAACAAGGCTTGAGACCTCTATGCCTTCGCGGGTGCCGCAATCCTCTTCGGTGATGACCACATCCTGCGTGACATCAACGAGCCTTCTCGTAAGATAACCGGAGTTCGCGGTCTTTAGCGCGGTGTCCGCAAGCCCTTTTCTCGCGCCGTGTGTCGAGATGAAGTATTGGAGCGGGGCAAGACCTTCCCTGAAGTTGGCTGTTATCGGTGTCTCGATGATCTCGCCCGAGGGCTTTGCCATAAGGCCTCTCATTCCAGCAAGCTGCCTTATCTGCGCGGCTGAGCCCCTCGCGCCCGAATGCGCCATCATGTAGATGTTGTTGAACGAGCGCAGTTCCTCAAGCTCCTCATCGCTCATCCTGTCCACGTGCGCCTTGCCCTCGGCGCCCAGTTCCTTCATCATGGCATCAGCCACCTTCTCAGTGACCTGCGCCCATATGTCAACCACCTTGTTGTAACGCTCGCCGTTGGTTATCAGGCCGTCGGCATACTGCTGCTCCACCTCCATTACCTCATGTTCCGCTTTTTTGATGAACTGCCCCTTCTTCTCCGGAATGTGCATGTCATCTATGCAGATCGAGGAGCCTGACATGGTCGCGTATTTGAAACCTATCTTTTCTATGTTATCGAGAAAAGCTACCGTCTCTTTTCTGTCAACCTTCTTATAGTAATAGCTTATGAGCTTTCCAACCTCTTTCTTGGTCATTATTTTATTGACCATGCTGAAGGGTATCTTGTCAGAGATTATCTCATTGAGCAGGACTCGGCCTACAGTCGTATCTACAAAAGCGCCGTCCATTTTAACCTTTATCATTGCATGAAGCTCTACGCTCCCGGCATCATAAGCCATCCTCACGGCCTCGGGGCTCTCAAACCTGCCTTTAAGCTTAGCCCTGAGCTTTTTGCCGGGGCCTTTTATCTTTTCGATCTCATCGTCGGGCAATGCCTCTCCCTTTGCGCCTCTCTTCTCCTTTGTCAGGTAGTAAATGCCGAGCACCATGTCCTGTGAAGGTATTGTGATCGGCTCGCCGTTTGAAGGGTTGAGGATGTTGTTCACGGACATCATCAGCACCCTCGCCTCGATCTGCGCTTCAATTGAAAGCGGGATATGAATCGCCATCTGGTCGCCGTCAAAGTCCGCATTGAACGCGGTGCAGACGAGAGGATGAAGCTTTATCGCCTTGCCCTCGACAAGGACAGGGTCAAAGGCCTGTATCCCGAGCCTGTGTAGGGTCGGCGCCCTGTTGAGAAGAACAGGGTGCTCTCTGATAACCTCGTCAAGGCAGTCCCATATAACCTCTTCTCCCCTCTCGACCATCTTCTTCGCGGCCTTTATGGTAGTGACGTGCCCCTTCTCCTCAAGCTTGCTGAAGACAAAGGGCGTAAACAGCTCAAGCGCCATATGTTTAGGAACCCCGCACTGATGGAGCTTAAGGTCAGGCCCTACGACTATGACCGAACGGCCTGAATAATCCACCCTCTTGCCGAGGAGATTCTGCCTGAAACGCCCCTGCTTTCCCTTAAGCATGTCGCTCAGCGACTTGAGCGGCCTCTTTGTCGCGGCCTTAAGCACCTTGCTCCTTCTCCCGTTATCAAAGAGGGCGTCAACCGCCTCCTGAAGCATCCTCTTCTCGTTGCGGATGATAACGCTCGGGGCCTTGAGGTCCATAAGCCTCCTGAGCCTGTTGTTTCTGTTTATGACGCGCCTGTAAAGATCGTTGAGGTCAGAGGTCGCGAACCTGCCGCCTTCAAGCGGGACAAGGGGCCTGAGGTCGGGCGGAAGAACGGGGATGACATCCATGATCATCCATTCAGGCTTATTGCCGGACCTCCTGAATGCCTCAACAACCCTCAGCCTCTTTGTAAGCTTCCTCTTCACCCCAAGAGATGAAGAGGCCTGTATCTTCTTCCTCAACTCCTTGGCAAGAGCGTCAAGGTCAAGGGTTCTGAGCATCTCCCTTACGGCCTCGGCGCCTATGCCGGCTTTGAATGTGTCTCCGAGTTCCTGCGTCTTTTTTCTGTACTCCTCGTCAGTAAGCAGGTCTTTAACTTTTAATTTCGTGTCGCCCGCGTCAACGATGACATAGCTTTCAAAATAGAGTACCCTCTCAAGCTGGCGCATCGTTATGTCAAGCAGCGTGCCTATCCTCGAAGGTATCCCCTTCAGAAACCAGATATGCGCGACAGGTGTCGCAAGCTCTATATGGCCGAGCCTCTCACGCCTTGATTTCGCCTGTATGACCTCCACGCCGCACTTGTCGCAGACAACCCCCCTGTGCTTCATCCTCTTGTACTTGCCGCAGATGCACTCCCAGTCCTTTACCGGGCCGAATATCTTCGCGCAGAAGAGGCCGTCCCTTTCGGGCTTGAAGGTGCGGTAGTTTATTGTCTCGGGTTTTGTAACCTCTCCGTATGACCACGCCCTTATCTTTTCGGGCGACGCGAGCTTTATCTTTATCGCCTCAAACTCGGTCGGGTTTTTAGGCTTTTCGAAAATCGAATATATGTCTTCCAATTAATTACCCCCCTTCGCCTTGCCGGAGGCCGCGAGTTTGCGTTCCTCGGTTTCCGGCCTGCCGGTTTCCGTAGGCTTCTCCTCAAGCAGCTCCACATCCAACCCCAGGCTCTGAAGCTCTTTTATCAAAACGTGGAAAGATTCAGGCACGCCGGGCTCAAGGTTCGGGTCGCCTTTAACAATCGCCTCATAGACCCTCGACCTTCCGGCAACATCATCGCTCTTAACTGTCAGGAACTCCTGAAGCGTGGATGCCGCGCCGTACGCCTCAAGCGCCCAGACCTCCATCTCTCCGAGCCTCTGGCCCCCAAACTGCGCCTTTCCTCCGAGCGGCTGCTGCGTCACCAGCGAATATGGGCCTATGGAACGGGCATGCATCTTGTTCTCAACAAGATGATGAAGCTTCATCATATACATGCACCCTACCGTGACCTGCTTGTCAAAAGGCTCTCCTGTCCTGCCGTCATGAAGGACTATCTGGCCGCTTTCGGGAAGGCCCGCCTCCTTCAGAAGCTTCTTTATCTCAGTCTCCTTGACGCTTTCAAACACGGGCGTAGCCATATAAAGCCCGAGCTCTTTTGCCGCCCATCCGAGATGTATCTCAAGTATCTGCCCGACATTCATTCGCGAAGGCACCCCGAGCGGGTTAAGAATTATGTCAATAGGCGTGCCGTCCGGCATATATGGCATGTCTTCTTCCGGGACTACGATGGAGATGACGCCCTTGTTGCCGTGCCTTCCGGCCATCTTGTCGCCGACCTGTATCTTCCGCTTCATGGCTATATAAACCTTTACCGTCTTTAATACGCCCGGCGGAAGGGCATCGCCCTTCTTAAGGTTTTCATATTTGCCTTCATAATAGCTCTCGAGGCCTTTCAGCTTCGCGGCAAGGTCTTTGGTAACCGCGTCTATCTCTTCCTTCTTCTTCTGGTTTGATATGCTTATCTTTGGCAAAAGCCTGTCCGGGATATCCTCGAGAATCTTATCGGTAAGCTGATTCCCTTTTGCGCAGAGCACCTTCTTTGAATTGGGAAGCTTTAGCCCTTCAGCCACTGTCTGGTGCAGAAGGAGCTTTCTTATCCTTGAATAGGCGCTGCTTTTGAGAATGGCGGCTTCATCCTCATGGTCGCGCTCGAGGCGGCGCATTTCATCATCCTCAATGCTCCTTGCCCTCTTGTCCTTGTCAGAACTCTTCCGGGTAAAGAGCTTTGCGTCGAGAACCGTGCCGTTTATTCCGGGCGGAACATAAAGGCAATCCTCCCTCACCTCTTCCGCCTTCTCTCCGAATATCGCCCTAAGCAGTTTTTCTTCCGGCGTAAGCTGCACCTCGCTCTTCGGCGTTACCTTGCCGACAAGTATGTCGCCCGGCTTGACCTTTGCCCCAATCCTTATTATCCCGCTCTCGTCAAGATTCCTGAGCGCGTCTTCGCCTATATTGGGAATATCCCTCGTTATCTCCTCGGCTCCGATCTTTGTCTCTCTCGCCTCAATGGTGAACTCTTCAATATGAACTGAGGTGTAAACATCCTCTTTTACGAGCCGTTCGCTGATGATTATCGCATCCTCGAAGTTATACCCTCTCCACGGCATGAAGGCGACCATCACATTCTTGCCGAGGGCAAGCTCTCCCATCTCAGTCGCGGCCCCGTCGGCTATCACCTGCCCTTTTTTAACCTTCTCTCCAATCTTCACGATCGGTTTCTGGTTGACGCTCGTGGCCTGGTTCGACCTGTAGAATTTCACGAGATTGTACAGGTCAGCGCCTCCGTCGTCAGTCTTTATGATTATTCTGGATGTATCGACGGAAGCCACCTCACCCGGCCTTTTTGCCGTCACAACTACTCCGGAACCCTTTGCCGCGACAGATTCCATTCCGGTGCCGACCACAGGCGCTTCGGTATGAAGAAGCGGAACGGCCTGTCTCTGCATGTTCGAGCCCATGAGCGCCCTGTTGGCATCATCATTTTCCAGGAACGGAATGAGGGCTGTTGCAACGCTCACTATCTGTTTGGGAGAAACATCCATGTATTGGACCTCTTTCGGGTGAAGCATCTTGAAATCGCCGCCCGCCCTGCCGGCGACCGAATCGCCTATGAGTTTGCCGTGCTTGTCCAGAGGAGTCGTTGACTGCGCGATTATGTGCCTTTCTCCGTCTATGGCAGACAGGTACTGTATCTCCTTTGTCGCGACTCCGTCCTTCACTTTTCTGTAAGGGGTCTCTATAAATCCGAAATCATTGACCCTCGCGTATGTCGCAAGAGATGTTATCAGCCCTATGTTCGGCCCTTCAGGAGTTTCAACGGGGCATATCCTACCGTAATGGGTCGGATGAACGTCCCTCACCTCAAACCCTGCCCTCTCTCTCGTGAGCCCCCCGGGCCCGAGGGCGCTGAGCCTTCTCTTATGCGTAATCTCGGATAACGGGTTCGTCTGGTCCATGAACTGGCTTAACTGGCTCGAACCAAAAAATTCTTTTATGACAGCTATGACGGTCTTTGCATTTATAAGGTCATGGGGCATTGCGGTTTCAAGCTCGGCAAGGATCATCTTCTCCTTTATCGCCCTCTCCATCCTCACAAGGCCTATCCTGAACTGATTCTCAAGAAGTTCACCGACGGCCCTTACCCTTCTGTTGCCGAGATGGTCTATGTCGTCTATCTCTCCCCTGCCGGCCCTTAATTCAAAGAGATACCGGAAAATCTCGATAATGTCCTTGTCAGTGAGTATCCTTGTCTCGAGGGGAATGTCGAGCCTGAGGCGTTTGTTGAGCTTAAGCCTCCCTACGGTCGAGAGGTCGTATCTCTTCGGGTCAAAAAAGAGGCCGTTAAAAAGCTCTTCCGCATCCGCTATTGTGGGCGGGTCCCCGGGCCTCAGCTTTTTATATATCTGAGTGAGCGCCTCCTGCCTGCTCTCGACCTTGTCCATCATAAGCGTGTTCCTGAGCGAAGGAAGATACCTTACCCCGTCTATAAAAAGAAGGTGAAGCTCGATGGATTTCAGAGAGGTTATCTTTTCATATTTATCTTCAGTGATCTCCTCATTGCTCTCAAGAATGATCTCTCCGGTATCAGGGTCAATAATATCCTTTAGTGTTACCCTGCCGACCAGTTCTTCTTTCAGAAGCGGGATCTCATCTATTCCGGCGGCAACTATCTTTTTATAGGCAGAGTCGGTTATCTTGCCGTTCTCCTTAACAATGACCTCTTTGGTTCTCGGAGCGATTATCTCGATAGACGACCTGAGCCCGATAAGGACATCGCTCATCTTTCTCGTAATTGCGCCTTTTTTAACGTGAACAATTTCGGTCGGGTAATACATCCCGAGTATCTTCTCCTCGGAATAGTCAAGCGCCTTTAGGATTATCGTTGCCGGAAGCTTCTTCCTCCGGTCGATCCGGACATAAAGAATATCTTTCGAGTCAAACTCAAAATCAAACCATGAGCCCCTTGCGGGAATAATGCGGGCGGAAAAGAGGGTCTTGCCGCCTATGCTCGTCTTAACTTTATCAGGGCTGAAGAAGACGCCGGGCGACCTGTGAAGCTGGCTCACTATGACCCTTTCGATGCCGTTGATTATGAATGTACCGGTATCGGTCATTAGCGGAAGCTCTCCGAGATAAACCTCCTGCTCCCTCGATTCCTTGATCCTTTTTTTGCCGGAATCATTCTTTTCCCAGAAATTGAGCTTTACCTTAATCTTTAACGGGGTAGCGTAGTTGACCCCTTTCTCAAGGCATTCCCTCGCGTCGAACTTAGGGGCGCCGACAATGTACTCAACGAAATCCATTGACGCGGTTTCGTTGTAATCGAATATCGGAAATACGCTGTTGAAAGCCGCCTGCAGGCCTATATCCTCCCTTTTGGACGGCTCCACATCCTCCTGTAAAAAACGCTCATAAGACCTCTTCTGAATTTCAAGGAGATCAGGGATCTCAAGCACCTCTCCTGACACATTTTCAAGATTTTTTCTAACCCTTGAACTACTCGCCATATCTCTCCTTTTATAAGTAAAAAATGACAACCTGGAAGTAAGAAGCCCGCAACTGAACTTCCCACTTCTTTTTCAAACTTTTAATTTATTCTTATTTCACTTCCACGGTTGCGCCCTGCTCCGCAAGCTTCGCCTTGATGGTTTCCGCCTCCTGTTTCGTTACCCCGGTCTTTACGGGGTTCGGAGCGCCGTCAACAAGGTCTTTAGCCTCCTTAAGCCCGAGCCCGGTGAGTTCCCTTACGACTTTTATGACCTGTATCTTCTTTTCGCCTGCCGCGGAAAGGATGACGTCAAAGCTCGTCTTCTCCTCAACGGCTGCTGCTGGAGCTGCCCCGGCCGCCGCGGCAACCGCCACCGGCGCCGCTGCCGTGACGCCGTATCTCGCCTCAAACTCCTTAATGAACTCCGACATCTCAAGAATCGTCATCTTGTCAATGAATCCGAAAACATCTTCTTTTGTTGCTGACATGTTGCCTCCTTATTTTTTTATTATTTTTTAGATTACGGTTTATGATTCACGCTTGTTCTGGAGCGCTTTCATCGCATAAACAAACTGAGAGATCGACGCGTTAAGCAGCCCGGCAAACTTGCTCAAAGGAGACTGCATTGCGCCTATCAGCATGGCAAGCTGTATCTCTCTTGACGGAAGCTCGGATATGCTCTTCAATTGCGAAGGGCTGCATACGCCGCCTTCCACAATGCCGCCTTTGATCTGGAGCTTCTCATTGGCCTTGCTGAACTCAAGTATCTTCTTGGCGAGAAGAACAGGGTCGCCGTAGCTGAAGGCCACGCCTATCGGGCCTTTGAAGGTTTCCCTGGCGGCATCCACAGGAGTATCAGCCGCCGCTCTCTTGGCAAGCGTGTTCTTTACGACTTTGTATTCGAAGGAATGTTCCCTCAGTTTTCTTCTGAGGTCGGATATTTCCTCCACGGTGAGCCCTCTGTACTCGGTAAAGATGAGGCCGGTCGCCTTGCTGAACTTCTCCTGAAGCTCTGATATGATTTGGGCTTTTTCTTCTTTCTTCAGACTCTTTCCCCCCTTTCAAATAATCAGAGAACCCGGTTTAAGAGTTGAAAATCAAGAGTTGAGAATTTAAAGTTGTTTAACGCCGCTAACTTTAAACTTTTCACTTCCGGCTTTTTAACTTTTTTCCGATCTGCGCAGGAAAATTCCAGATCTTTTAAGCCTCCCGATGCCCCGGGCCGGCGCCTGCGGTCTCTGATCTTTATTATTTTATCAGCCTAAGTAAGGCCGTTTCACTGCAATCAGACTGCTGCGGCTGTCTGCGTGTCTACCGGGACCCCAACGCCATGGGTTGAAGAAACCGATATCTTTTTCAAATATTTCCCCTTGCTCGCGGCAGGCTTCGCCTTCACGATGGATTTTAAAACCATCTGGGCGTTTTCATAAAGTTTCTCACTGTCAAAAGATACTTTCCCGATAGGAACATGTATGACAGCGCCCTTTTCCGTCTTGTAATCAACCTTGCCCGCCTTGGCTTCCCTGACCGCGCCCGCGACATCAAAGGTAACGGTTCCGGTCTTCGGGTTGGGCATAAGGCCTCTCGGGCCGAGTATCTTGCCTATCTTGCCGACAACGCCCATGATGTCAGGCGTTGCAATCACCCTGTCAAACTCGAGCCATCCGTTAGTGATCTTCTCGGCAAAATCTTCGGCGCCTACAAAATCCGCGCCTGCTTCCGAAGCCTCTTTCACCTTCTCCCCTTTTGCAAAGACAAGGACGCGAGTCGTCTTTCCAAGCCCGTGAGGAAGAACAACGCTTCCCCTCACCGCCTGCTCGGATTTCTTGGCGTCAATGCCTATATTCACCGCGAGATCGACAGTCTCGTCAAACTTCGCGTGCGCAAGCTTTTTTACAAGCCCGATCGCCTCTTTGAGGTCATATTGAATTGTCTTGTCCACCTGCTTTTTAGCCTCATTATGTTTCCTGTTCATTCTTCCCTCTCAATATATAAAGTTCTCAGTTTTTAGTTGTCAGTTTTAAGCCTGATAAATATACTGTCAACCGCAGGCTGTCTTACTTTACATCTACGCCCATGCTCCTTGCAGTACCTTTTATCGTCTCCATAGCCTTTTCGAGCTCAAAGGCGTTTAGGTCCGGCATCTTTGTCTTCGCAATCTCCTCAACCTGCGCCAATGATATCTGGCCCACTTTATCCTTGTTGGGAACGCTTGAACCCTTGATTATGCCGGCCGCTTTCTTGATAAGCTGCGAGGCGGGCGGGGTCTTCAGGATAAAAGTATACGACCTGTCCTTATAGATTGTAAGAATGGTCGGGATAATGGTGTCTCCCAATGCCTTTGTCTGCGCATTGAAGGCATTGCAGAACTCCATTATATTTATGCCGTGAGGGCCCAGCGCCGGCCCTATCGGCGGAGCGGGGTTTGCCTTACCCGCGCTTATCTGCAGCTTAACCTGTGCAGCCACTTCCTTCTGTGCCATTTAAACCTCCGATATATAGGTCATATGAGTCTTATATGCCTTATTCTCTTTTATGTCTTTTCTACCTGCAAAAAATCGAGTTCAACGGGCGTCTGCCTGCCAAAAACGCTCACCATGATCTTAAGCTTGCTGTGCACTTCATCTATCTCATCGACAAAACCGTTAAAATTGGCAAAAGCGCCTTCGGTAATTCTTACGCCATCGCCTTTATTGAAGCGGGTCTTGACCCTTGAGGCCGGCCCTTCTTCAATCTGCTGCATAATGGCATTGACCTCGTCCTGTTGAAGCGGAGCCGGATTCTCCCCGCCCACAAAACCTGTTACTCTCGGTGTGCTGCTTACGAGATGCCATGTCTCGTTGTTCAGCTCCATTTTTATGAGGATATAACCGGGAAAGAATTTCTTGTCAGACTCTTTCTTTCTGCCGCCCTTATACTCCACGACCTTTCCCATCGGAATCATAATCTGCTCTATCTTGTCCGTAAGCCCTCTCCTGCGCGCGGCATCCTCGATAGATGCCTTCACCTTATCTTCAAAGCCTGAGTAAATATGAATAACATACCATTCCATAGTTATGTTCCCTTACTATTTAATAATGTATTCTACGAACTTTGAAAGAACCAGGTCTATTATCCCGAGAAAAAAAGCCGTGATAAAGACGAGTACGAGCACGACCTTTGTCGAACCCACGACTTCCTCCCTGCCGGGGAAAACAACTTTTTTCAATTCGCTCTTTACTTCATTAATAAAGATCTTTATCTTCTCAAACAATTTTATCTCTCCTTCACAGGTAAATGGCAGGCCAGGAGGGATTTGAACCCCCAACCATCGGATTTGGAGTCCGGTGCTCTGCCATTAGAGCTACTGGCCTATCCGTATCGTAATGCGTAATCCGTGACACGTAACGGGGAAAATGCTTATGCTTGCCCTTTACGCATAACGCATCACGGCCTTTATGCCTTTGTCTCCTTATGAATTACGTGCTGCCTGCAGTGTTTGCAGTATTTTTTCACATTCAGCTTTTCTTTTACGTTCTTCTTGTTTTTGGTGGTGGAGTAATTTTTGTTTTTGCAGCTTGTACACTGTAAAAGTATTATTTCCTGCATATCCCGGTTTCCTTATAAGTTTTTAGTTTTTAGTTGTTAGCCAAAAAAACAAAACTAACACCAAACTGCTTTGATTATTCTATGACCTTTGTGACAACGCCTGCCCCTACCGTCCTTCCTCCCTCTCTAACGGCAAACCTCAACCCCTCTTCCATCGCTATGTTGCTTATAAGCTCTACCTCTATGTTAACGTTGTCCCCGGGCATCACCATCTCT
>JACQZG010000056.1 GCA_016213935.1 Nitrospirota bacterium | reverse complement strand
AGAGATGGTGATGCCCGGGGACAACGTTAACATAGAGGTAGAGCTTATAAGCAACATAGCGATGGAAGAGGGGTTGAGGTTTGCCGTTAGAGAGGGAGGAAGGACGGTAGGGGCAGGCGTTGTCACAAAGGTCATAGAATAGCATTAAAAATAATCAGGTATCGGAGAATATGAACGAGAAGATAAGAATCAACTTGAAGGCTTATGATCACAGACTCCTGGATCAGTCAGTCAAGGAGATAGTGGAAACCGCTAAGCGCACAGGGGCTAAGATAGCAGGCCCTGTACCCATGCCGACAAAGATCCACAGGGTTACCGTGCTCAGAGGGCCGCATGTTGATAAAAAGTCAAGAGAGCAGTTTGAGATAAGGACGCATAAGAGGCTTATCGACATACTTGAACCCACTTCTCAGACGGTTGACGCGCTTATGAAGCTCGACCTTTCCGCAGGCGTGGATGTTGAGATTAAATTATGAAGGCGATTCTTGGTAAAAAGCTTGGCATGACACAAATATTTGCCGGTGACGGGCGTATTGTGCCGGTGACCGTAATAGAAGCAGGCCCTTGCAGGGTTTTGCAGATAAAAGATAAGGCCAGGGACGGTTATGACGCCGTTCAGGTTGGGTTTGACCTTAACAGGAAAGAGAAGAACGTGTCCAAACAGATGCTTGGCCATTTCAAGAAAACATCTTCACCCGCATTCCGTTTTTTGAGGGAGATCAGTATAGAAGGGTTTAAGGAAGGGGAAGAGATAACAGTCGATATATTTGCAAAAGGTGATGTGGTTGATATTTCGGGAGTTTCAAAAGGCAAAGGTTTTCAGGGTGTAATGAAGAGGCTAAACTACAGAGGAGGGCCTTCTTCTCACGGTTCGATGTTTAACAGGGCTCCCGGTTCGATCGGATCAAGTTCTTTTCCGTCAAGGGTATGGAAGAACAAAGGGCTGCCGGGGCAAATGGGGAATGTAACGGTAACCACAAAGAATCTGGAGGTTGTTGATGTGAATAGGGAGAGGAATCTTTTATTGGTAAAAGGTTCCATCCCCGGCGCAACGGGTAATTATCTCATTATCGGTTCTGAAAAACCTATTCCCGCTAAGCCTGTCAAGGAGAGCTGAAACTGATGCCTCAGGTGGATCTTTTAAATAAAGACAATAAGGCCGTAAACAAGGTTGACCTTCCTGATGATATTTTCGGGGTTGAGGTAAGAAAAGACCTTCTGCATGATGTTGTAAGAAATTATTTGGCAAACAGAAGACAGGGTACCGCATCAACGAGGACCAGAGGCGAGGTAAGCGGGGGAGGAAAAAAACCATACAGACAGAAAGGAACCGGCAGAGCGAGAGCCGGGAGCAACAGGTCTCCGGTCTGGAGGGGCGGCGGCACAGTTTTTGGACCTAAGCCCCGCGACTATTCATACAGGTTGCCCAAAAAGGTTAAATGGGGCGCATTGAGCTCGGCACTCTCATCAAAAACGGCAAGTGGCCAAATCTTTGTGATTGATAACCTGACAGTGTCCGGCCCAAAAACAAAGGAGCTTTACAGTGTCCTTAAAGGATTAGGACTTGATATGAGCGTCTTGATAATTACACCCGAGAAAGACAGCGCCCTTGAGCTTTCGGCCAGGAATATCCCAAATGTTGATATTGCGCGAGTGAATGAACTTAATGTGTATTCCATTCTCAATCATGAAAAGGTTCTTATTCTTAAAAAGTCGGTTGACCTTATGAAGGAGATTTATTTGGATGAGCAGTAGATATGATGTCATACGCGGGCCTTACCTAACTGAAAAGGGCTCTCATCTTAAGGAGAGCCAGAATACGGTACTTCTTAAGGTTAGAAGGGATGCGAATAAAATAGAGGTTAAAAAGGCTGTTGAGGAGCTTCTGAAGGTAAAAGTCGATTCTGTCAGGACCATTAACTGCAAAGGCAAAAAAAAGCGTCTCGGAAAATATGCAGGCAAAAGGCCTGACTGGAAAAAGGCGATGGTTATGCTGAAAAAAGGAGAGAAATTTGATCTTGTTGAGGGTGCGTAAATGGCAATAAAGAAATTCAAACCTACATCGCCGGGTTCGCGCTTTAAAAGCGGTTTTGATTTCGCGGAAATTACCGCGGGAAAGCCGCATAAACCATTGCTCCTGCCTATGAGGAAATCAGGCGGAAGGAATAACAAGGGTCGCATAACGGCCTGGCTCAAAGGCGGCGGACATAAACGGGCTTACAGGATAATCGATTTTAAACGCAATAAAATCAATATACCGTGCACAGTTGAGACGATTGAATATGATCCAAACAGGACGGCTCGTATAAGTCTTCTCAAGTATGCTGACGGCGAAAGGCGTTATATACTGACACCTTTAGGAGTAAAGGTCGGAGATTCGCTTCTGTCAGGTGCTGAGGCAGAGATAAAAAACGGAAACGCGTTGCCTATTGGCAATATTCCGCTGGGGACAATTATTCACAATATTGAATTAAGGCCTGGAGAAGGCGGGTCTTTAGCCAGAAGCGCCGGTTCATTTGCCCAGCTTGTCGCAAAAGACAAGGATATGTGTCATGTAAGACTCTCTTCTTCGGAAGTGAGGCTGATTCCTTCTGCTTGTTTTGCAACTATAGGCCAGGTCGGCAATGTCGAAAGGGAAAACATCTCTCTCGGGAAAGCAGGGAGAAGCAGGTGGCTTGGCAGAAGGCCCGGCGTAAGAGGGGTTGTAATGAACCCTGTTGACCATCCTTTGGGCGGTGGCGAAGGCAGGACATCCGGTGGAAGGCCGCCTTGTTCGCCATGGGGAAAACCCGAAGGCGTAAAGACCAGGAGCAATAAGAAAACTGACAGGCTGATTGTCAGGAGAAGAAAGAAATAAAAGCGCAGTTGCAATAATGGAGGTAAATTTTGTCCAGATCGCTGAAAAAGGGACCATTTGTTGATGAGAAGCTGATGAAGAAGGTTCTTCTCATGACAGAAAAAAACGAGAAAAAGGTGATAAAGACCTGGTCGAGGAGATCGACCATTGTCCCTGAATTTATAGGAATAACGTTTGCAGTACATAATGGGATGAAGTTCATCCCCGTATATGTTACCGAGAACATGGTCGGCCATAAGCTCGGAGAATTTTCAGCAACAAGAACGTTCAGGGCTCATTCCGGCGCCAAGAAAGAGGTAACCAAACAGAAATAGTTATGGAATCGAAAGCTCTATTAAGATACGCAAGGGTCTCACCCCGAAAAGTAAGGAGAGTTACGAACCTGATAAAGGGCAAGAGTGCTGGTGACGCGCTTATCAGCTTAAAGTTTCTTCCCCACAGCCCTGCCAGGATAGTGTCAAAGGTCCTTAGGTCCGCAGTAGCAAATGCAGAACAGAAGAAGGTTGCTGACCCTGAGGCCATGGTAATTAAAAAGGTCTTCATTGACCAGGGTCCTGTAATGAAGAGGATGATGCCGCGTGCCATGGGCAGGGCGGATGTCATAAGAAAGAGAACCAGCCACATAACATTAATTCTTGAAGAATAGGAGCGGAGGAATATAAGTGGGACAGAAAACGCATCCAATAGGCATAAGGCTCGGGATAATTAAAAACTGGAATTCGAGGTGGTTTGCAAAGAAAGACTATGCAGACCTGCTTCATGAGGACCTGAACATTCAGAAGTTCATAAAAGACAGGCTCTTCCACGCCGGCGTGCCGAATGTCGAAATAGAGAGGGCAGGCCAGAAGCTTAGGGTGATTATTCAGACCGCGCGCCCCGGAATAATAATTGGCAAAAGAGGGGCAGAGGTAGATAAATTAAAGAAGACTCTTGAGGATATGACAGGCAAGAAGGTCACAATAGACATTAAAGAGATCAGAAAACCGGAACTTGACGCGCAGCTTGTTGCTGAAAATATAGCGCTTCAGCTTGAAAAAAGGATAATGTTCAGGAGAGCTATGAAAAAGGCCGTTGCGACCGCCCGCAGGTTTGGCGCATTGGGAATCAAAGTAATGTGCGGGGGAAGGTTAGGCGGCGCTGAGATAGCCAGGTCAGAATGGTACCGCGAAGGCAGGGTTCCTTTACATACTTTCAGGTCTGATATTGATTTTGGAATTGCCGAAGCCAAGACTACATTCGGGAGGATAGGCGTAAAGGTTTGGATATATAGAGGAGATATACTTGAAAAACCTGTTTTGACTCAGTCAGTTGGCGCAGAGTCGATTAATTAAAGGGTAATAGCCATGTTAATGCCGAAGAAAGTTAAATTCAGGAAGATGATGAAGGGCCGGCTGAACGGCAAAGCCTACAGGGGTTCTGCCATATCATTTGGCGAATACGGCCTTAAGGCGCTTGAACCAGGCTGGGTAACTAACCGTCAGATTGAGTCTGCAAGAATTGCAATTACAAGGCATGCTAAGAGGGGATGCAAGCTTTGGATAAGAATATTTCCAGACAAGCCGCTTACAAAAAAGCCGGCTGAGACAAGAATGGGTAAAGGAAAGGGAGCCCCTGAATCATGGGTTGCGGTTGTCAAGCCGGGTAAGATTATGTATGAGCTTGCGGGCGTAAATGAGGAACTTGCAAGAGAAGCGCTTGAACTTGCTTCGCATAAACTTGCCATTTCCACAAAATTTGTGAAGAGGGGAGAGGTATTATGAAAAAACCTTCCCAGCTTCGAGAAATGACGATAGAAGAGCTTAGACAAGAGGAGACGGACCTCAGGAAAGAGCTTTTCAATTTAAGATTCCAGAAAGTTACAGGTGAGATTGAGAACCCCAGTAGAATAGGTCAGGTGAAGAAGGGGATTGCAAGGGTTTTGACTGTAATGAATACAAAGATGGGAAATAAAAACTAATTAATAAACAGAGAGAATAGAGTATGCCTAAAAAAATATACACAGGTGAAGTGATAAGCGACAGAATGAACAAGACAGTTGTTGTTGCTGTGACCATGACCACGCAGCACGCCCTTTATAAGAAGACCATAAAAAAGGTGGCAAAGTTCAAGGCGCACGATGAGGATAATCAGTGCAAGGCCGGCGACGTGGTTAAGATTATAGAATCCAGGCCTATCAGCAGGGACAAAAGGTGGAAGGTCGCTGAAATCGTTGAAAGAGGAAGCGAATGATACAGGTCCAGACAGTATTAGACGTTGCCGATAATTCAGGCGCAAAGAAGGTTATGTGCATCAGGGTTTCCGGCAGCTCCAGGCGGAGATACGCGAGAATTGGAGACAGGATAGTCGTCACCGTGAAAGAGGCTATCCCTAACAGCAATATAAAAAAAGGGACTGTCATTAAGGCCGTCGTAGTCAGGACGAAGAAGGAGCTTCGCAGGCAGGACGGCTCTTATATCAGGTTTGACCAGAATGCCGCCGTTCTGATAAATGCTGAAGGCGAACCGGTTGGCACAAGGATCTTCGGCCCGGTCGCAAGAGAACTCAGATGGAAAGATTATATGAAGATAATATCTCTTGCTCCCGAGGTGTTATAAGTTTATTAAGGAGAATTTGTGGGATTAACAGTTAAGAGAGAAGACACAGTATTGGTAATTTCAGGAGATGACAAAGGGAAAAGAGGGAGAGTTCTCGAAGTTTTTCCCGGCAAGGGCAAGCTTGTCATTGAAAGAATTAATATTATCAAAAAACATATGAAGCCTAATAATAAGTACAAACAAGGCGGCATCATAGAGAAGGAAGCGCCCGTGCACATTTCAAATGTAATGCTTATATGCTCAAAATGCGGCGAGCCTGTCAGGATAGGGAACAAGGCGCTTGAAAACGGCGTCAGGGTAAGAACATGCAATAAGTGCGGGGAGGTTATTTAACTCTGCTTATGAACAGGCTTAAAGATAAATATATAAATGAGACCGTGCCGAATCTGATGAAGGAATTCTCATACAAGAATATCATGCAGGTTCCGAGGGTAAAATCCATTGTGCTTAATGTAGGCATGGGAGAGGCGATTCAGGATATAAAACTTCTGGATGCCGCTGTTAAGGAGTTAGCCACCATCTCAGGGCAGTCGCCCGTGATAACAAAGGCTAAGAAATCCATAGCGACCTTTAAGCTGAGGCAGGGGATGTCCATAGGAGCCAAGGTGACCCTCAGAGGAGACCGCATGTATTCATTTCTTGATAAATTCATCTCGCTTGCCCTGCCGAGGATCAGAGACTTCAACGGTGTTTCCCCTAAGTCATTTGACGGAAGAGGAAATTTTTCTTTTGGCGTAAGGGAACAATCGATTTTTCCGGAAATACGTTTCGATAAAATAGCGAGCATTCACGGCATGAATATAGTCATTGTCACGTCTGCGAAGACAGATAAAGAAGGAAGGGCTTTGTTAAGCAATTTAGGCATGCCTTTCATTACCAAAACAGTCAGTAAAAAAAATAAATAATGGAGTTTTATGGCAAAGAAGTGTTTAATCTTTAAATCAAACCAAACGCCGAAATTCAAGGTAAGGTCTTATCACAGATGCCGTATTTGCGGAAGGCCCAGAGGTTATCTCAGAAAGTTCGGCATGTGCAGGATATGTTTCAGGGCACTTGCTCTTAAGGGGATGATTCCGGGAGTAACAAAATCAAGCTGGTAAGAGGTATGTTTATATGATGACAGATCCTATAGCGGATATGCTTACAAGAATAAGGAACGGTAATTTGGCAAGGCTTGAGAAAGTCGACCTTCCTTCTTCTAAACTGAAACTTGAGATTACCAAGATACTTAAGGAAAAGGGTTTCATCAGGGGTTATAAGGTACTTAAGGATAACAAGCAGGGCATAATAAGAATATCCTTAAAGTATTTTAAAGGAGATGAGAGGGCGATAACCGGACTAAAGAGGGTGAGCAAGCCCGGAAGACGCGTTTATGCGGACAGCCTGAGCATCCCAAAGGTGATGGGCGGGGCAGGATTAGCAATTATTTCCACTTCAAAAGGCGTATTTTCCGATGATATGTGCAGGAAGGAGAACGTCGGTGGAGAAGTGCTCTGTCAGATATGGTAGAGAAAGTCTGGAGATAATATGTCAAGAATAGGTAAAAACCCGATAAAAACAGATACCGGAATCGATGTAAAAATAGAAGGGCGTAACATTTCAGTAAAAGGGCCCAAGGGAAGCCTGAAATGGGATTTTCCCCCTCAAATGAAGGTTTCGGTTAAAGATAATTCGATCATTGTTGAGAGGTTATCTGATTCTAAAGATGTCAGGATGCTCCACGGTACGACGAGAAGCATCATATCCAATATGGTCACCGGCGTCAGGGAAGGATACAGGAAAACACTCCAGATTATCGGGGTGGGTTACAGGGCGCAGGTGCAAGGCAGCCAGATAAATTTCAGCATAGGATATTCACATCCTGTGGTCTTTCTGTTGCCGCAGGGAATCAGCGCCGAGATTGACAAAAAACAGACGACACTTGTTCTTAGCGGGATAGACAAGCATCTCATAGGACAGGTTGCCGCAAACATAAAGGCAATAAGGCCTCCTGACGCATATAAAGGCAAAGGCATCAGGTTTGAAGAAGAACAGATTAAGCTTAAAGCTGGCAAAACAGGAGCAAAGTAACATAGCAAGTTAATCGGAGGCATATTCAATGATAGAAGCACCAAGGCATAGAAGGCATTTCAGGGTGAGGAAAAAGATTTTCGGCACCACAGAGAAATTAAGGCTGAATGTTTTCAGGAGCATGAATCACATATATGCCCAGGTAATAAATGATTACTCACGCGTAACCATTGCTTCGGCTTCAAGCCTTGATAAGGAACTCAGAGGAGAAATAAAGAACGGAGGCAACATCGATTCCGCAAAGATGGTCGGACACCTTATTGCCAGGAGGGCTTTAAGCAAGGGAATTAAGAAGGTTGTTTTTGACAGGGGTGGATATCTTTATCACGGAAGAGTTAAAGCTCTTGCCGATGCCGCAAGAGAAGGCGGATTGGAATTTTAATTATAATTTAATAGATATAACTGTTTTTATCAGGAGGTACGGTGGGCAGGATTAACCCTGAAAGTTTGAATCTTAAGGATAAAGTAGTCTTTATTAACAGAGTCGCGAAGGTGGTGAAAGGCGGAAGGCGTTTTTCATTCAGCGCCCTTGTTGTTGTTGGCGACGAAAAAGGTTATGTCGGCTTTGGAAAGGGGAAGGCCGGAGAGGTTCCTGAGGCTATAAGAAAGGCGATTGAGAATGCCAAGAAAAATTTGATGAAGGTAGCAGTTGACAACGGGACAATACCTCACAGGGTCATAGGAGGTTATGGCGCGGGCAAAGTTGTAATTATGCCTGGCAAGCCCGGTACAGGCCTTATTGCAGGAGGGCCGGTAAGGGCGGTTATGGAGATGGTCGGAATTCGCAACATAGTGGCAAAATCCATAGGCAGCAGAAATCCTTTTAATATGATAAGGGCTACCATAAACGCTTTTGTTAAATTACAGGATATAAATACTGTCCACAAAAGGACGGGCCGGACGGAAGAAGGTCAGGAACAGGGAACAGCCAATGAAGAATCTTAAAATTACCTTAATAAAAAGCATAATAGGCAAACCTGAAAAACAGAGAAGAATTGTCAGAGCGCTTGGTTTCAGGAAACTTTACCAGACAGTAACTCACAAGGATGAACCGTCAATAAGGGGAATGATTCATAAAATATCCCATATGCTTGAAATTGTGGAATCCAAAAAGTGATCTCAACACTAGATAATTTTTATAGTAAAAAGGGAATCTGATGAAACTATCTGAACTTGCACCAGCACCAGGCAGCACAAAAAAGAAGAAGAGGGTTGGGAGAGGGACTGGATCCGGCCACGGTAAAACTGCGTGCAGGGGACATAAAGGGCAGAAGGCAAGGAGCGGCGGAGGCGCAAAGCCATGGTTTGAAGGCGGACAGATGCCGTTACAGCGCAGGATTCCTAAAAGAGGATTTAAGAGTATTTTTCAGAAAGAGTATTCAATAGTCAATGTAGGCGTTTTGAATGAGTTAAAAGATATTTCAATTACCCCTGAAGTGCTTGTTGAGAAGGGCCTTATAAAAAACTATAAAAATGCGGTAAAGATACTTGGTTCAGGAGATGTAACAAACCCTATTAACGTGTCAGCGCATGCCTTCAGCAAGTCTGCAAAGGAGAAGATATCCAGGGCGAATGGGAATGCCAAGACAATACCTGCTGCAGATTCTGAAAACGCAGGTTAAAACATAGTACTCCTATATATTAGTTTTATCCTTTATTGAGAATGAGCATAGTCGCGAGCTTTCAGAATATCTTTAAGATCCCGGAACTAAAGAGCCGCGTGCTCTTTTCCCTCGGTTTACTTGCGGTCTACAGGATAGGCGCGCATATTCCTACCCCGGGCATTGACGGCCTGGAACTCAGCAAATATCTTTTGGATAAGGGCGGAGCTCTGATGGGCTTTTTTGATATGTTTTCAGGAGGAGCCCTCTCGAGAGCAACCATTTTCGCGCTGGGCATAATGCCTTATATCAGCGCTTCAATCATACTCCAGCTTCTTACAGTCGTTATCCCCGCGCTTGGAAAACTTGCCAAAGAAGGTGAAAGAGGGAGAAAAAAGATTACTCAGTATACAAGGTATGGAACGGTCTTTATCAGCATTATACAGTCATTAGGCATCGCCGTCGGCATAGAGAGTATGGGACAGGGGGCATTTGTTGCAAACCCGGGGTGGTCTTTCAGGCTGATGACTATGGTCACCATGACCTCGGGTACAGCATTTATTATGTGGCTCGGCGAGCAGATAACCGAACGCGGGATAGGCAACGGAATATCACTTATTATCTACGCAGGGATAGTTGCTGGTTTTCCTAATGCTGTTATCAGTTCATATTCCCTCATCGCGGCTGGGGAAATACATCTTATAGTCATGCTGCTGCTTCTCGTTTTAATGGTGGCAGTTATAGCCATTATAGTTTTTATTGAGAGGGGCCAGCGAAAGATTCCAATCCAATATGCCAAGAGAGTTGTCGGAAGAAAGGTATATGGAGGGCAGAACACGCACCTTCCCCTGAAGATTAATACCTCAGGTGTTATCCCTCCCATATTCGCATCGTCCATTCTTATGTTCCCTGCCACGATAGCAGGATTTATTACTATACCGTGGGTTCAGTCGCTTGCTAAACAATTTGCCCCCGGTTCTGTTTTTTATACGATATCATTTACTGCGATGGTTTTTTTCTTCTGCTATTTTTACACGTCGATAACATTTAATCCGGTTGATATTGCCGAAAACCTGAAAAAACACGGCGGGTTTATTCCTGGAGTTCGCCCAGGTCAAAAGACATCAGACCATATTTATAAAGTGCTTACGAGGATTACTTTCGGTGGCGCTGTTTACCTTGCGCTGATATGCCTGCTTCCTCAGTTTCTTATCGGTTATTTCAATGTCCCTTTTTATTTTGGCGGCACCTCGATTCTCATCGTAGTCGGCGTGGCACTTGACACCATTTCGCAGATAGAGTCTCATCTTGTTACCCGCTCTTATGACGGCTTTCTTAAGAAAGGTCGGATTCGAGGCAGGAGAGGCTAACCATCATTCATAGAGTATATCAATATTCCTTCATGGAAAGATTGCAGGTTTTTAAAAGCAAGATTCTTTTATTGTTAAAGTTAAATTAGTTGATAATGCTTTGATAGTTCTTAAGTCGCGAGATGAGATTCTCAAAATGGAAGGAGCCTGCCGCATTGCGGCTGAGGTACTTCAGGAAATCAGAAAAGCATTAAGCCCCGGCATAACGACTAAAGAACTTGATTCCATAGCCGAAACAATAATAATGGGTAGGAAGGCTCTCCCGGCATTTAAAGGATATAGAGGGTATCCTGCAACCTTGTGCACATCTGTAAATAACCAGGTTGTGCACGGTATCCCTGGCTCGACCGTGCTTCAAAATGGTGATATAATCAGTATTGATGTCGGTGTTTTTTACAGAGGTTTTTATGGAGACGCCGCTGTAACGATGTTAGTTGGGGAAGTATCAGAAGACGCGCGAAGACTCGTGCGGACTGCTGAAGAAGCGCTTTATTTTGGAATTAACAAAGCGGTCGCCGGGAACAGGCTCTCTGATATTTCATATGCGATACAGCAGCACGTTGAGGAAAAGTGTTTTTCCGTGGTGAGACAATTTGTCGGCCACGGGATCGGCAGAGAACTTCATGAGGAACCTCAGATTCCTAATTTTGGCAAGCCAAGCTTAGGCCCTGTTTTAAAAGAGGGGATGACTCTCGCAATTGAACCTATGATAAATGCGGGGACATGGCAGGTAGATATTCTTAGTGATGGATGGACGGCTGTTACGAAAGATGGCAGCCTTTCAGCCCATTTTGAGCATACGATTGCCATAACTTCAGCGGAACCGATAATCTTGACTAAATTTCATTAGATTATTTATACTTATAAGTTAATGTCAAAGGAAGAATCAATAGAGGTACAGGGCACTATATTAAAAAACCTGCCGAACGCGATGTTTAAGGTAGAACTTGACAATGGGCAGGAAATATTGGCTTATGTATCCGGCAAAATGCGGATGCATTTTATAAAAATTCTGCCAGGCGATAAGGTCAATGTGGAGCTTTCTCCTTATGACTTAAGTAAAGGCAGGATAACTTATAGGTACAAATAACTTTTTGCGTAGAAATAATAACTTATATTGAGGGATAAATGAAAGTACGCTCATCAGTGAAACCAATCTGTTCAAAATGTAAAATTCTCAAGAGAGAAGGTGTTGTCAGAGTCATTTGCAGTAACCCGAAGCATAAGCAGAGACAGGGATAAGAACACATAAGTTTTTCATAGTTAATTTAGCTTGAATTAACCATTTTAATTATTAAGGAGAAAATGTGAGAATAGCAGGAGTGGATTTACCGCTTAACGAAAGGATAGAGTCCGGCCTCACAAAAATATATGGGATTGGCAGGTCGGCTTCAAAGAGAATACTTAGTGAAACCGGGGTTGACCCCAATAAAAGAGTAAAAAGCCTTACTGATGAAGACGGCCTCAAGATAAGAAGCCTTATAGATAAAGAATTTACTGTTGAAGGGGATCTCAGGCGTGAAGTCTCCCTGAGCATAAAGAGGCTGAGGGATATTGGCAGTTACAGAGGAACTCGTCATAAGCTTAAACTTCCAGCGAGAGGGCAAAGAACAAGGACAAATGCCCGGACACGCAAGGGGCCCAAAAAGTCAATAGGCGGACTACAAAAGAAATAACATATCACAGAACCTTAAGAAGTATTAATAATAAACGGAGGGTTAATGGCACAAAAAAAGAGAAGCGGTAAAAGAGAGAAGAAGATAGTGCATTCCGGTGCTGCATATATCCAGGCTTCATTTAATAATACAATTGTAACTATAACTGACAAATCAGGCAACGTCATCGCCTGGTCTTCATCAGGCGCACATGGTTTTAAGGGTTCCAGGAAAGGCACCCCTTACGCGGCTCAAATAACGGCTGATAATGCCGCGAGAAAGGCAGTGGGTTTAGGCATGCGTCAGGTTGATATCTTTGTTAAAGGCCCCGGAGCCGGAAGAGAATCCGCTATAAGAGCAATCTCTTCTGCCGGGTTAGGCGTAAATATTATACGAGACATTACCCCGGTTCCACATAATGGGACGAGGCCGCCAAAGAGGAGAAGAGTCTGATGGCCAGATATACCGGAGCATTATGCAGGCTGTGCAGGAGAGAGGGCGAGAAGCTTTTTCTAAAAGGTGATAGATGTTTTATGGATAAATGCGGCGTCGAGAGAAGAAAATACGCGCCGGGCCAGCATGGCCAGCGAAGGAAAAAGGCTTCAGATTATGCCGTGCAGTTGAGAGCAAAACAGAAGGCAAAAGAAACATATTGTGTCCTTGAGCGCCAGTTTAATAAATATTTTCATATGGCTGACCAGATGAGCGGGGTAACAGGCAGCAATTTAGTCCAGCTTCTTGAACGGAGGCTTGACAATATTGTTTATCGTATAGGTTTTGCTTCTAACCGTAATCAGGCAAGGCAATTAGTGACCCATGGGCACTTTACTGTTAACGGAAAGCGCGTTAATATTCCTTCTTATCTCGTTTCTAAAGGTGACATTGTCAGCCCCACAGATTCCGGCAAGAATTTTAAGATAGTTCAGGAAAATATGGAAAAGGCAGATCAGAGAGGCGCGATATCATGGGTAGAAAGAGATGTCGAAGGACTTAAAGGCAAGATACTGCATCTGCCCGCAAGGGATGAGGTCAGCACTTTTTTTGATGAACAGTTAATAGTTGAGCTTTATTCTAAATAGACAGGCATCTAACGGTTCGATATACATTAATTTAACTTTTCAATTTCTTTAATTTTTCCGGAGGACTGATGGAGCTCAAAAATAAGGGTTTTAATATTCCAGAAAGAGTTAATTTTGATTCTGGCAACACCCAGACATATTGCAAGCTTATTGCAGAGCCTTTTGAAAGAGGGTACGGAACCACCGTAGGCAATGCTTTACGTAGGGTATTGCTCTCATCTATCGAAGGCGCTGCGGTTACTTCGGTGAAGATCCCGGGAGTACTTCATGAATTTTCCACATTAAGGGGAGTCAAAGAGGACATTGTAGATGTAATACTCAACATAAAGCACCTTCGGTTTAAGATGTATACCGATACCCCAAAGATGGTTACCATAGAGGTAAATGGCCCGGGTGAAGTGAAAGGCAAAGATATAACGACTGATTCCGGAGTCGAGGTTCTCACGCCTGAACAACATATCGCGACCCTTGACAGTAAAGTTAAATTCACTGCTGAGCTTACCGTGGAAAAAGGCAGGGGTTACAGGTTATTGGACGATGTGCACGACGATGACGGCTCGGTGGATACCATCAGAGTTGATTCTGTTTTTACGCCGGTCAAAAAAGTCAATTATTGGATAGAAGGGGCAAGGGTTGGACGTTCAACCGATTTTGACAAGCTTATTATGGAGATATGGACTGACGGCAGTATAACGCCGCGTGAGGCGCTCTCTCAGTCCGCTAACATACTTAAAGAGCATCTCTCTCTTTTTTCAATCCGCGAGGAGATGGTTGAAACAGACGATGATCCGGAAACGGAAAATTATGAAGTGGATGAGTTTGAGGAAGAAGACGGCGGCACGGTATCCGTTTTTAATGACAACCTTCTTAAAAGTGTTGATGAGCTTGAGCTTTCGGTTCGTTCCAACAATTGCCTTAAGAACGCCAATATTAATACAATCGCAGACTTGGTTCAGAAGACCGAATCAGAGATGCTCAGGACAAAAAACTTCGGCAGAAAATCACTTAACGAGATAAAAGAAGTTGTCTCGAGGATGGGCCTGCATTTTAACATGAAGATAGAGCCGGATGTCTTAAGGCAGATAGAAAGGGCCAAAGGAGTCAAGAATGCGTCATAGAGTTGCGGGCAGGGGTTTAGCCAGAAATACCAAACAGCGAAAAGCGCTTTTCAGGGGGCTCATAATATCGCTTATAACCCATTTAAAGATTGAGACGACTCTTGCCAAAGCCAAAGAAACAAAGAAGCTGGCTGAAAAGGTGATCACGCTTGGCAAGAAGGGGGATCTGCATTCCAGAAGGCTTGCGCTTTCATCTGTTCCCGATGAGAATGCCGTGACAAAACTTTTTAATGAGATAGCTCCCAAGATCAGCCGCAGCAGCGGATATCTGCGCCTCCTTCAGACTCGCAACAGAGTAGGCGATAACGCTTCCATGGCGGTGCTTGAATTCGTGGATTATGAGGAACTCCAGAATCAGGAAGAGAAGGCAGCAGCAGAGGCAAAAAGAAACAAGAGGAGAGAAAAAAGAGAATCAGCGAAAGATCTAACGGCACCCAAAGTGAATTAATTTTTGCTCTATTTCAACATAATACGTAAAAAGCCTGCAAGACAAACTTGCAGGCTTTTTTTATCCACAAAATTAAAAGATTATATATGTGATTATTTTACTAAGCTATTATTGGGCAATATCCTGATATTTGATTTCAAAATCCATTAGCTGTCATTAATCCATTAGCTTTTATTTTTAAAAGGTATTAATATAAAACATGGACAAAAGGCGCTTTGAAAGAAAAAGGCTCAAATTTAATGCTGACATAATAACTGATAATAATTTTTACTCGGGAAGCATGATAGACTTATCCGAAGGCGGATTATGCCAGACTGTTCATGCCAAAGAAGTAATCGGCGATCTTGTTCCCGGCAAGATGGTTGCCGTAAGGTTTCAGTTCTCCTCGGGAGAAAAATTCTGCATGTACTGCGAAATTAAAAGAATTGATGAAAAGGCAGATGTACTCGAAGGTAAAAAATATGATCTCGGGATGGAGATAATCGATCCGCTTCCAGAGTATAAGAAAACTATAAAAAAGCTCTAAAAGAAAACCCGTGTTCTGTATGACTTCCAGGCCTGCGAACAAATCTCAGGTCTTTTTTATTTGCGGCATACCTCGAAGCTCTAACTTAAACGAACAGCTTTGAGCGGAAGATGAAGAAGACCGCGCCGAGAATGCAGATGCCTGCCCAGAAGTAATCCATATTGAGGTCCTCCTTCAGGTAAAAGAGGGAGAAGGGGACAAAGACCGTAAGCGTGATCGCCTCCTGAAGTATCTTTAACTGGCCGATATTCATCACCTGATTGCCGATGCGGTTTGCCGGCACTTGCAGAAGGTATTCAAAAAGCGCTATCCCCCAGCTCACCAGCGCCGCAATGACCCATGTCTTCTCAGACATGTTCTTGAGATGCGCGTACCACGCGAACGTCATGAATATATTGCTGCAGAGGAGCAGTGTTATTGTGATGAAGTAATGGTTCATTCCAGCGCGTGGACTAAAGTTATAAAATTATTTTACCGAATGAATTTTCAAAGTCTTTTGAGTGAGCCATGAAAAAATTCCTGATTTCCGGCCATGACAAAGCCTTATCCATAATAATCGGGTCAGGATTCTTGTCGGCGTCCTCAAAATATGTCAGCCCTTTAAGCAGATGAAAATAGTTAATATTTTTGCCGTATTTTTTTAAAGAGAATTCCACTATTTTATCAATGCCCAGTTCCCTGATGCCGATATAGAGGTCATAAAAATCCTTTTTCTGGCCTCTGTCTCCGGCAGTGCGCAGTTTTTCTGTTATTATGTCGCGCCAGTCCGCAATATAAATGGAATTAAATTTTATTACCGGGAAAATCAGCGGGGCGTCATAGAAAATAAATGAGGTTTTCACATCTGAAAGGGCACAATATAACGTGCCGTGTCTCCGCATCTCTCCCTGCATCGGCAGCTTTTCCCGTCTTATGGCAGAGGAAAGTTCTTCGGGAAGAAACTCTTTATCCGTGAAAAAGTCGAAATCAAATGATCTCCGGTGCCCTGTTTGAAGGGAGAGCCCTGTGCCCCCGGCAAGATAAAAAGAAAACTCGCTGAGGAAACCGAGTTCCCTGCTGAGTTTGAGCATATTGCCGTCGATGGTTTCAGGACGCATGGACTGAGGCATTGAAGTAAGAGCGCGTCTTCGGGGACAGAATTCGGCTTTTTCGGACTACGGTATTTATTTTATCTTCAGAAAACAGTTTTTTCATTTGAAAATAATCATCAATATCGCCGAATTCAAGAATTCTTTCAATTATAAAAAACCAGTCTTTTTCTTCCGAAAGCTTGTTGATGTCAACATCCCAAAAAAGGCTTTTTTTATAAAGAGATTGCATTGAAATATTATATCACACTTTAATCTTTTCATTTAGAGAATATTACTGTGAGAAAGCCAAATCCTATTAGTACAAGCGCTTGGTTTGGTCCTATAAGACATTGACTGTGAATAAGAAGTGCGATATATATCTATATTGGATATATGGTTCTATAACTGTATTATCAGGGAGTTCAGACGAAGGAATGGATTCTGCAAAAACGCTGGAGAATTTTACTTTCGGGAATATTGATTGTAGCGATACCGCTGAGAAAAGCCAAATTTAAAAAAATAACGGTTAAATCTGTATGCAACCAATAATGAACATGCGAAAAAGAAAATTGATCCCCATTGGAGTCCTAATTGTTTGTGTCATATTTTCTATTTTTCTTTGGCATTTCTCAAAGGTTCATTTTATGCAGATTGAGCAAAGACGATTTGAGTCCAGGGTAAATGAAATAACACTGCAGATTGTCAATAAACTGAGTCTCAACGGCACGGTTCTCCGAGGTGGAGTGGGATTATTCATAGCTTCAGAGAATGTTACCAGACAGGAGTGGCGCGATTACGTCGAAACATTGCAGCTCACAGAATTGTTCCCGGGCATTCAGGGAGTCGGGTTCTCAAAGCTTATCAGCCCGGCAGAGTTGGACAGTCACATCCGGCAGATCAGGGCAGAGGGGTTCCCTAATTATACCGTGCGTCCTGAAGGCCGTCGTGATACCTATACATCCATCATCTATCTTGAGCCCTTTAATACGCGCAACCAGCGGGCCTTCGGATATGATATGTTTTCCGAGCCGACGAGACGTACTGCCATGGAAAGGGCGAGGGACACCGGGCATATTGCCATGTCTGGCAAGGTAAAGCTGATGCAGGAGTCTGAAAAGGACGTTCAGGCCGGATTCCTGCTCTATGCGCCTCTTTACAAACAGCATATGCCGGTCAATACTGTTGAGGAACGAAGAGCAACACTTGTGGGATATGTGTACAGCCCTCTGCGAATGAACAACTTTATTGATGGAATATTCAAGAAAGAACTTGATGATATTGATCTGGAGATTTATGACGGAACGGATGTTACCAATGACGCCCTGATGTTTGACAACGATTTATGCATCTATTATGATTTAGAAAAAACCAGCGTGCGCCTGTTTTCAACAGATAAACTCATTGAGACCAATGGCCGCCAGTGGACGCTTCGCTTCAAGTCGATGCCCCCTTTTGAGCAATCTGTTAACCAATACCTTCCGGTCTCCATTTTTACAGGCAGTATGATTATAAGCCTCTTATTTTTCTTCCTTACCATTGCCAGAGAGATAACACTGAATAAAGCTCTGAAGTTGAAAGAGAACAACGCAGTGCTTGAAGATATGGCCGGTGAACTGGAACACAGAAAACAGGAGGCGGAAAGAGCGACATGCCAGGCCGAAGAAGCCAATAAGGCAAAGTCAGATTTTCTTGCGAATATGTCGCATGAACTGAGAACGCCTCTGACCGCGATCATCGGGTTTTCAGAGATTCTCGAAGACGGCCTGTACGGAGAGCTTAACCAGAACCAGAAAGAGTATGTTAATAACATTCTCACAAGCGGCAGACACCTTCTCTCTCTCATCAATGATATTCTCGACCTATCAAAGGTTGAGGCAGGGAAGTTGGAGCTTGAACCAAGCAGATTTCCTTTAAACGATATTTTGAATGCATCAATGTCAATGCTTAAGGAAAAGGCGATGAAGCACGGGATAAAGCTGGGTCTTAAAATAGAGCCGGATGCCGATACGGAGATTGAAGCAGACGAGCGGAAGCTGAAGCAGATCATGTTCAACCTTTTGAGCAATGCTGTGAAGTTTACGCCAGATGGGGGAAGCGTGAGTGTCGCTGCGCGATTGACGAATAATGGGGATAAATCTCCCCTAACCCCTCTTTTCCAAAGAGGGGAATTTCCCACTTTGACAAAGGGGGATGAAGGGGGATTTTATGAGTTCATAGAAATCTCTGTCGCCGACACCGGAATAGGCATAAAACCTGAGGATATGCCCAAACTCTTCACTGAATTCACACAGCTTGAATCAGCATATACCAAAAACTTTGAGGGTACGGGTCTTGGATTGGCCCTGACAAAACGGCTGGTCGAACTTCACGGCGGAAAGATATGGGTCGAAAGTGAGTACGGAAAAGGGAGCAAGTTTGTGTTTGTGATACCAACCACCCCTTAATCCCCTCCTAAAATAGGAGGGGAGCTTTATATTTTAATTCCCCTCCTATTTTAGGAGGGGGGTCCCGACACTTCGGAACGGGGCGGTAGAAAGGAGGCTATGAGATGAAAAAGATACTTGTAGTCGAGGACAATGACAAAAACCTGCGGTTGATAGCAGATATTTTAAAATATTACAAATACGAGGTCATTGAGGCTGTCAACGGAGAGGAGGCTGTGAAATATGCCGTTAGCCAAGTGCCCGACCTTATCCTGATGGACATACAGATGCCGGTCATGGACGGTTTTACAGCACTTAAACTATTGCGTGAGAATCTTTTAACGAAAGATATCAAGGTGATCGCCTTGACTTCCTTTGCTATGGCAGGCGACCGTGAAAAGATTCTCTCTGCCGGGTTTAATGACTATATAGCAAAGCCGATGGATACCAGAGCCCTGCCAGAGATTGTGAGGAGATATCTTGGGGAGTAACAGTGAATATAAATCGTAAAGCGCAAACGATACGAAGTGAAATCATGCCGCTTCTGTCTGTTATACGACAGGAGGCGACTATTCCCAAGATCGCATTCTTTATTGCGGTAATTTTGCTGACCGGCAATTTAAGCGCTATAGTTGACAGTGTGTTCCATCCTGAAATCCCCTATTTTGATATAGAACATTTTATCGTGGGAATTTCATATAACATACTGGTTTGCATTTTATTCTTAGGCTTTGCAATCTTCAGCGCACGACGCAAAATGCTTCTGGAAACTATCAGTGAGAGCGAGGAGGAATACCGAAAAGAATTGGAACGTAAAGTTGAGGAGCGAACCGTTAATCTAATACGGGCAACAGAAGAATTGAGAGAAAGCGAAGAACGATTTAAAGCTATTTTTGATAACGCATCCGACGGCATCTTTCTGGCCAATCCCGAGAGCAGGAGACTTTATCTTGGCAATATGGCGATAAGCAAAATGCTTGGATATTCTCCTGAAGAAATCGGCAATCTCGGAGTTGAGGATATTCATCCAAAGGAAAGCCTCGCAATTATAATTGATACTTTTGAAAAGCAATCTAATAAAAACATTTCATACGCATATAATACTCCGGTGAAGAAAAAAGACGGCAGCATTTTTTACGCGGATATTTGCGGGTATCCGTTAACATTGAAAGGAAAAAAATATATTACTGGGATATTCAGAGACGTTACCGAGCGCAGGCAGGTGGAAGAGAACTTGCGAAATGCTTTCATTAAGGCCGAAGCCGGCAACCGTGCCAAGTCTGAGTTTCTCGCTAACATGAGCCATGAACTAACAACGCCCTTAAACTCGGTTATTGGTTTTTCACAAGTGCTGAAAGACGGCCTTTACGGAGAGCTGAATCAGCATCAGCAGGAATATGTGGATAATATTCTTCAGGGCGGCATACGCCTGCTAAGCTTAATAAATGATATGCTTAACCTTGTCAGGGCAGAATCAGGAAGTGACGAGTTGAGGATTAACAGGGTTCTGCTGAGAGATGCTTTGAAAGCTTCAGCCGCTATCTTTAATGAGAAAGCAATAATGCATAACCTTAAGCTCACCCTTCAGATAGAGCCTGAAGCTGATACAGAGATTGAGACCGATTCCGGCAAACTCACCCAGATACTGTTTCATCTCATAGACAACGCTGTTAAGTTTACGCCGGAGGGAGGAAGCGTAAGCGTGCAGGCACGGAAGTTAAAAAGTTCAGAAGTTCGGAAGGATGATGCTTCAGAGACTTCTGCGCTTTCGCGCTTCAGCACTAACGGAGATTTCATCGAAATCAGCATAACAGACACAGGCATCGGCATAAGACTTGAAGACATTGAAAAGCTTTTTCAGCCGTTTTCGCAGATGGAGTCGCCGTACACGAAAAGATACGGCGGCGCAGGCATCGGCCTTAGCCTGACAAAGAAGCTCGTTGAACAGCTTGGAGGCAGGATATGGGCGGAGAGCGAGTACGGCAAAGGGAGTAAATTTACATTTGTAATACCGGTGAGAAAATAATAAGGGGAATGGCATGAATAGCACAAAACCGCGCATTTTATGCGTTGATGACGAGCCGGCAAACCTGAAGCTACTTGAGGCGCTGCTTGTGCCGAGGGGATATGAGGTCATCAAGGCTGAAAACGGCGCAGAAGCCATTGATACGGTAAAGAAAGACGGAATAGACATCATACTGCTTGACGTGATGATGCCGGGTATGAATGGTTATGAGGTCTGCGGAAAGATTAAGTCTGACGATAAACATAAAAACATACCTGTCGTCATGATAACCGCCTTGCAGTCAAAGGAGGACAGGGTAAAGAGCATTGAGGCAGGCGCGGAGGACTTCATTTCAAAACCCTTTGATCAGACTGAGGTGCTTGCGCGCATAAAGATGCTGCTGAAGGTTAAGGCCCTCAATGAGAGGCTGAGCCTCGCGTATGACAATATCAATAACCTTATAACTTTCGGCGAAAAGATGGTTGAATCCTTTAACCCTTTGAATTTTGACCTGACAGCCTGTTTTGAAAAGATTGTGGAACAGATCATCAGGAAAAAAGATGAGGATACCGGAAAACCAGAGACAGTTGTCCTGAGAACTTCCGGCAATAATCATGCGTCAAAATTGATCAAGTATGAATTCAGCAGAGGCACACTTAAAAAGGTTTCATATGATGGCGGCAATCATCATTGCATGATTGATGCTGACAAGAGCAAGGGAATCATTTACGCCAATGCCTCTGAGCTTGAAAGCGCGGAACACCAGCCACATGTTGAATTGTTTAAGTCTCTCGGTATGGATGTTCAAAATTATGTCCGCTTCAGCAGCCGGTTTTTCTGTATTCATGCCGTCAATTACGGCAGGGAGGTCTCTTCATATGACACCGCAGTTCTTAACAGTCTTGTTATGCAGAGCCTGTTCTTCAGGTCATTATCCCTTCAGATCAATGAGACGGAGGATGCATTCTCATACACAGTGCATGCCCTTGCAAGGGCCTCGGAAGTCAATGACGAAGACACGGGCAATCATATTGTCAGGGTCGGCGAATACAGCGCCTTGATCGCGGAGGAACTCGGCATGCCTGAAAAATTTGTCAGCACAATAAAGCTTCAGGCACAGATGCATGACGTGGGCAAGATTCACATACCGCCGGAGATTTTGAAGAAGCCGGGCAAACTCACGCCTGAGGAGTTTGAAAATATGAAGCTCCACCCTGTATACGGCGCCAAGATACTCGGAGAGCATGTGAGGCTGACAATGGCAAAAAACATTGCCTTGACGCATCACGAGAGATGGGACGGCGGCGGTTATCCTTATGGACTGAAAGGCGAACAGATATTAATCGAGGGGAGAATACTCAACATCGCGGACCAGTATGACGCCATGAGGAACCGGAGAGTTTATAAACCTGCATTTGATCATGAGAGAACGTGCAGGATTCTCATAGAAGGCGACGAAAGGACAATGCCGCATCATTTCGATCCGCAGGTATTGAATGTCTTTAAAAAGATCTCCTCAAAATTCGAGGAGACATACGAGAAGATGAAAGGCTGAGGGCTGTTACAGCCCGGCTTCGCTGACCGCGCCTATCTTTCTGAATTTTTCATACCTCTCATTAAGAAGCATATCACTTGGCTTTCTCATTAACTCTTCCATATGCATCAGCAGGGCTTTCTTTATATTCGCTGCTGTCTCCTTGTGGCTCTTGTGAGCGCCTCCCAAAGGCTCGGGTATTATTTCGTCAATGACTCCTAAACTGAGCAAATCTGAAGCCGTAAGTTTGAGCGCTGCCGATGCCCTTTCGAAATCTTCGGGCCCTGTCTCGTTAGGCGCCTTTTTCCAAAGTATCGCGGCACAGCCTTCAGGTGATATCACGGAATAAACAGAGTGCTCCAGCATAAGTATCCTGTCAGCTACTGAAAGCGCGAGCGCCCCCCCGCTTCCGCCTTCGCCAATGACTACGGAAATTATGGGGTTGCGGAGTTTGAACATCATATATAGATTTTTGGCGATTGCTTCTGCCTGGCCTCTCTCCTCGGCTCCAAGCCCGGGGTATGCACCCGGAGTGTCAATGAATGTTATGAGCGGTTTATTGAAACGGTCGGCAAGCCTCATTATCCTGAGGGCCTTTCTGTAACCTTCGGGGTGCGGCTGTCCGAAGTTTCTTAGGATTCTTTCTCTTGTGGTCTTTCCCTTCTGATGGCCGATGACCACAACCGGGAAACCCTCAAACCTCGCGAGCCCCGCAACAATGGCAGGGTCGTCGGAAAAATTCCTGTCCCCGTGAAGCTCTATGAAATCCTGAGTAAGGAGATTTATGAGATCGAGAGTATGAGGCCTGTCGAAATGGCGGGCAATCTGCGTCTTCTGCCACGGCGTCAGCCTTGAAAAGATGCTGTTTCGCATGTCGGACGCCTTCTTCTCAAGCCTGCGGATCTCAGTCGTTATATTTACATCGCTGCCGTCCGCGATTCTCCTGAGCTCTTCGATCTTGTTCTCAAGCTCGACAACAGGTTTTTCAAAATCAAGGTAATTATGCATAGTGTTAATTATATAACAATATCAGTTAAGAATCGCGGAGTTTTTTCCGAGGATCTCTTCCACTTCAGAGATCATTTCGGGGGAAGGGTCTATGCGAAGATCCGTTGAGAGGAGAGTTTCCCACTCGTCCGGAGATATTATCTTGATATAAACATTGGAGCCGCCAGAGTGCCGCGTGAATATATCCTGAAGCATCCGGATTACGCGCGGTTCGGTCTTTTTGTACATTTTCAGGATTAGCGATTTCGGATTTTGTTCTTTGGCCTTTGCCTTTTCATTGCCGCGCGAAGCCCTTCCCGATGTCTCCGTGATTTTACCCGCGGTTTCGGCGTCATTTATGGATGCTATATCCTTGACAATCACCTTATCTCCCTTGTCCGACCTGTCGATATATCCCGCAATGATAATAGGGTCTTCCTGAGAGAGTATCTCCGCGCACCTGCCGTATGTCTCGGGGAAAAGGATTGCCTCGATCGTGCCGCTCATATCTTCAATAGTGAGAGCCGCCATAATGTCGCCCTTCTTGGTCGTTATTTTTTTAATGTTCTGTATGATTCCGCACAGGTTGACGTCATCCCTGTCATGAAGCTCTTTGATTGACGCGACAGGGGTGACGGAGAGGCTGCCGAGTTTTTCCCTGTATTTGTTGAGCGGATGCCCCGTGATGTAAAATCCGAGCGCTTCCTTCTCCATGGCGAGGCGGTTTGATTCGCTCCATTCTTCCGCGCTTATGATTACATCCGATTTCGGAGTATGAAGGTCGAACATGCTTCCCTGGCCGGACAGGCTTTCTCTCTGCGCCTTCATTGCCGAGTCCATTATGTTTGCCAAGGCATCCGTTAAACCGGCCCTGCTTCCGAATGAATCCATGGCACCCGCCTTGATCAGGCTTTCGAGGACTTTCTTGTTGACCTTTCTCGAATCAACCCTCAGGCAGAAATCAAACAATGAGGTGAACCTTCCTTTTTCCCTTGCCGATATTATTGTTTCGATCGCCGAGCCGCCGACTCCCTTGACAGCCTCGAGGCCGAACCGGATGGACCTTCCGAAGACTGAAAACTCTCTCATGCTTTCATTCAGGTCGGGCGGCAGAACCTCTATATTCATATCCCTGCATTCGTTTATGAGTGAAACGACTTTTTCAGTCTTGTCCATATCTGCGCTGAGCGACGCGGCCATGAATTCAACCGGATAGTGCGCCTTGAGATAGGCTGTCCTGTAAGCTATGAGCGCATACGCTGCCGAGTGAGATTTATTGAACCCGTACTGGGCAAACTGGAGTATAAGGCTGAACAGTTTCTCCGCCTTGCCCTCGCTTATCCTGTTTGCTTTCGCCCCCTGTATGAATGTGTTCTTGAGCTTCTCCATCTCTTCGGGATTTTTTCCGCCCATCGCTTTTCTGAGTATGTCGGCCTGTGCAAGCGTGAAGTTAGCGAGCTTGTGCGCGATCTCCATTACCTGTTCCTGATAAAGGATTATGCCGTGCGTCTCCCTGAGTATCTTGTCGAGAGCCGGCAGAGAGAATTTTGAAAGGGCTCCCATAGAATGTGACCCGTTTTCCGATTCTCCGCCCTTCTTGCTCTTTATGAAATCGTCTATAAGGCCGCTTCCGATCGGGCCGGGCCTGTAGAGCGCCACAAGCGCTATCAGGTCTTCAAATACAGCCGGTTTTGTCCTTATGAGAAGGTCTCTCATCCCTGCGCTTTCAAGCTGGAATATCCCGGTCGTCCTGGCAGAGCCTAACAGTTCGAAGGTTTCCCTGTCATCGAGAGGGATGTCATTTATAGAGAAACGTTTATTCTTTTTATCTTCAGGCTGAAGAGAAGCATTTATAAGTTTTTCGGCTTTATCTATGATGGTGAGAGTCGCAAGGCCGAGAAAGTCGAACTTGAGCAGGCCGAGATTTTTAATGGCATCCATGTCATACTGCGTTACTATCGCGGCATCGTCAGGAGCCTTGTAAAGGGGGACGTAATCGGTGAGAGGTTCGGGAGATATCACGATTCCCGCGGCGTGCGTTGAGGCATGCCGTGAAAGCCCCTCCAGCCTTCTTGCTATATCTATCAACTCCTTTATGTTCTCATCAGCGGCGTACAGTTCCCTGAGCCTCGGCTCAGCTTCAAGCGCTTTATCAAGCGTCATCTTCGGGTCAGGCGGCACAAGTTTCGCGACCCTGTCAACCTCGGCGTAAGGAATGTTCATCACCCTTCCGACATCTCTGATGGCCGCGCGCGCCTTCATCGTCCCGAAGGTTATTATCTGAGCCACATGCTCCCTGCCGTAACGGTTGAACACGTAATCTATTACCTCCGCCCTTCTGTCCATGCAGAAATCTATGTCTATGTCAGGCATGCTCACCCTGTCCGGGTTTAAGAACCTCTCGAAAAGGAGGCCGTATTTTATGGGGTCGATGTCGGTGATATCGAGGCTGTAGGCAACAAGGCTGCCGGCGGCAGAGCCTCTGCCGGGGCCGACCGGGATATCCCTGCCCTTAGCGTATCTTATGAAATCCCACACGATGAGAAAGTATGATGAAAAGCCCATTTCATTTATTGTATGAAGTTCGGTATCAAGCCTTGATAAATACTCGTCTGTCGCGTTGCCGCCGAGTTTCTGCTTCAGCCCTGACTCAGCGAGGCTTCTCAGGTAGGCATTGGGATCCATGCCGTCGTCAATGTTGTATTTCGGGAGATGAAATTTGCTGAAGTCGAGGTCAAGGTTGCATTTTTCAGCCACCTTCTTGGTATTCTCGATCAGTTCCGGGTTATCTTTGAAATATTTTTTTATCTCATCGGGGCTCTTGAAATAAAAGGAGTTATTCGAGAAGCGCATCCTCTCTTTATCGTCCAGCATCTTGCCTGTCTGCAGGCAGAGCAGGGCGTCGTGCGCCTTTGAATCTTCCTTTGAGAGATAATGGCAGTCGTTTGTCGCCACCACCCCGATGTGAAGGTCTTTCCCAAGCTCGATAAGCTGAAGGTTGACCTTGTCCTGTTCAGGGAGTTCATTTGCCTGCGCTTCGAGAAAGAAATTATCCGGCCCGAGAATATGCATATAGCTGAGCGCCGCTTCCCTGGCCTTTTCGAGCATATCCTTCTGAAGGTAGAAGGACACTTCGCCCTTGAGGCAGGATGAGAGGCCTATCAGCCCGCCGCTGTACTGTGCAAGCAGGTCCTTGTCTATCCTCGGCTTGTAATAGAAACCGTCGATATAAGCCTTGCTCATCAGGCGCATCAGATTTCTGTAGCCGTTGATGTCCTTGCAGAGAAGGATGAGGTGAAACGATGTTTCGGATTTTCCGCCTGCCGAGTTTTTATTGAGGCGGCTGCCGGGGGCGACGTAAACCTCGCATCCGATTATGGGCTTCAGCCCTGCCTTTGAGACTTTTCTGTAAAACTCTATGGCGCCGAACATGTTGCCGTGGTCGGTTATCGCCAGGGCTGGCAGTTTATACTCGAGAGCTTTTTTTATCAGGTCTTCGATTCTGATCGCGCCGTCGAGCAGGCTGTAATGAGTATGGAGGTGAAGCGGGACATAGCCGGAATGCATGATAAATTTTAGAATATCAGGGGGCTTTAGTCAAACGGCGGAAAAGAGTTAAAAGTTGAGAATTGAGAGTGAAGAGTTAAGGACAGATTTAATTATTTTTTTCAGCAAACCGCATTGGTAACGTGTATTAAACCTTATTTGTTGCTTCTATTATCTTTTCAAGTTTTTTGAGCGCCGCGCCTGAGTCGATCGCCTCGGCTGCCATCCTGCCCGCGTCCGCGAAATCATCAGACGCTCCTCCGGCGATAAGCGCGGCCGCCGCGTTCATGATCGTTATGTCTCTCTTTGCTCCCTTCTGCCCCTTCAATATCTCAATCGTTATCTTTGCGTTATCCTTTGCGTCTCCTCCGGCAAGTTCTTTTTTCTCAGCTTTATGAAAACCCATATCTTCGGGCGAGAGGTTGTAGGTATTTATTTTGCCGTCTTTAAGTTCTGATATTTTTGTCATAGCTGTATTTGTTATCTCATCCAGGCCGTCACGGCCGTGAACAATGAAAACGCGGATAGCGCCGAGATTTTTAAGCACATGCGCCATTGTCTCAGTAAGCGCGTCGCTGAAGACTCCCATAACCTGCCTCTTCGCGCCCGCGGGGTTTGTAAGGGGGCCGAGTATATTGAATATCGTCCTTATGCCTATCTCTCTTCTCGGCCCGATCGCAAACTTCATGGCAGGGTGGAACAGGGGAGCGAACATGAAGCAGAAGCCTGTCTCACTGAGGCATTGCCCGACTTTGCCTGGTTCGAGATTTATCTTTACGCCCAGTGCCTCAAGAACGTCGGCGCTTCCGGAACTGCTCGAGACTGAGCGGTTGCCGTGCTTTGCGACAGGCACTCCGCACGCGGACACCACGACGGCCGCGGTTGTGGAGATATTGAAGGTATGCGACATGTCTCCTCCGGTGCCGCATGTATCCACTGTGTTAGGGGGCGCGCTGATAGGCGTCACCTTCTCTCTCATAACAACTGCCGCGCCGGTAATCTCCTCGACCGTTTCTCCCTTCAGCTTGAGCGCGGTCAGGAAAGACGCTATCTGCGCATCCGTGGCCTTGCCGTCCATTATATCCCTCATTACGCCGCTCATCTCAGCTTCTGAGAGATGTTTCCCGTTTATAAGTGAACTGATGCTATTTTTTATCATCAAATCCTCCGGTTAATCATCAGACGCCATGACGCGGTTTCTTCCTGACTCTTTTGCCGCGTACAGCGCCTTGTCGGCGCGGTCGAGAATGGTTTCCCATCTGTTGTCTTTATCGCTTTCATTATAAGCGGCAACGCCGCAGCTTATCGTGAGATAGCCTTTCTGAGATGTCTTGTGCTCTATCTTCAGTGATTCGATAATCTCCCTCAGTTTTTCCGCGACAAGCATTGTGCCTGACGCATCCTGTTCCTGCGCGATAACCACTATTTCTTCGCCGCCCCACCTGAATATGTCGTCCGACAGGCGAACCACGCTTTTAAAGGCATCGGCAACCCTCTTAAGGAGGTTGTCTCCTTCGATGTGGCCGTAGGTGTCGTTATAGTACTTGAAATAATCTATGTCGCACATCACTATTCCGTAGCTCTGCATATACCTGCATGCGCGGTGGTGAACTTTTCTTATCGTCTCGTAAAACGCCCTCCGGTTTCCTATCTCCATGAGCGGGTCTGTCCTCGCTATCGACTCGAGCCTTTCGTTTAACCTGCTAAGCTCCTCATTCTTGTCAACGAGTTCTCTTTCGAGATTCAATATCCGCTCGCCCGCTCTTATCCTCACCTTCAGTTCAGCCACGTCAAAAGGCTTTGCGACATAATCGTCAGCGCCTGCCTCAAGCCCCTGTACTATGTCCTCCTTCTTGTCCTTTCCCGTAAGAAGGATGAAGTAGATATATCCCGACTTCTTTAATGAGCGAATCTTCTTGCAAAGTTCAATCCCGTCCATCTCAGGCATCATCCAGTCCGCGATTATAAATTTTATCTCTTCATTTTTGAAGAGTTCCCATGCTATCATGCCGTTCTCGGCAGTTATGACGTCATGGCCCCAGCCTTTGACCGTCTTTTCGAGGAGCTTTCTTGATATAAGGTCATCTTCGACGACCAATATTTTCATGCGTTCCGCCTTCTGCATCAGTTATCCCCTAAATAGTCTTCAAATAATCAGCCAGTAAAGCCACCTCTTCCTTCAGTTTGGCAATATATTCCGAGATGCCGGATAAATTCTTGTCACGGCCTTTATGTTCTATGTTCAGGGCGGCTGACTGCACCCTGACGGCGCTGAGATTGCCCGAGGCCCCTTTTATGCTGTGCGCGTTCTTCTGGACCGCCTCAGCGTCTCCGGATATGGCCGCGTCCTCAATCGCCTTTATCTGTGAAGGCACATAATTGAGAAATTCCGAGACCATTTCCATATAGAAGTCTTTATCATCGCTGAATCTCCTCATCGCGCTCTTTATGTCAATCGGCGGTTCACCGCCCTGCTGAGCCTCGCCGGGTTTTTCAACTGAGGCGGCTTCATGCCTTTTCTTCTCCTTTTTAATCAGATCTGTTGTTGTGCTTTCAAGCTTTATGTTAACCCATCTTGATATCTTTTCAAGAAGCTCCTGAGGCTCTATCGGCTTTGAAATGTAATCGTCCATTCCGGCCCCTATGCACCGTTCGAAATCGCCTTTGAGCGCGTGCGCCGTCATCGCTATTATGGTGCTTCGCCTGTCAGCCCTTTCTTCTGAACGTATCTTTTTTGTAGCTTCGAGGCCGTCTATCTCGGGCATCTGAACATCCATGAGAATGATGTCGTATCTCTTCCTGTCAACGGCTTCAAGGGCGAGACGGCCGTTTTCGACGATATCGAGATTAAACCCTGCCTTGTTAAGTATCTTCTCGGTCACTTTTCTGTTGATGGGGTTGTCTTCCGCAAGGAGAATGCTGATATTCTGCTGCATGATATCCCTGATGGAATGTTTGGTAACGATATTCGAAGATGATTTGGCTGTCCCGCTCAGGACAGCCGCTATCGTCTCAAGGAGCAGCGACTCCTTGACCGGTTTTATCAGGTATCCCGCGCACCCGATCTTGCGCATGTCAGAGACATCGCCTCGCGTCCCGAGAGACGTGAGTATTATTATCTCGGTCTCTTTTATCTCAGCGGTGTTCTTCACTATCACAGTTGTATGTTCTCCGTCCATTCCGGGCATCTGCATGTCAAGAATCATAATGGTGTAAGGGTCTCCGGCTGCCGCCCCTTTCTTCAGTTCTCTAATCGCTTCAACGCCGTTTCCGACGGAGTTTGTCCTGAAGCCGTGGCTGCCAAGCATGTTTTCAAGTATCGCCCTGTTGGTCCTGTTATCATCAGCGATGAGAATTCTCTTGCCTCTCAGCTCGGGGATCGCCCCGGTGATATCAGGCGCGGCCTGATGCTTCTGTTTTCTCAATGTGAGTTCAAACCAGAATCTGCTGCCTCTGCCGAGTTCACTCTCTACCCCCATTTTGCCGTTCATGAGTTCGACCAGTTTTCTGGAGATCGAAAGGCCGAGGCCGGTGCCGCCGTAGATGCGGGTTGTGGAGCCGTCAGCCTGCGAGAATTCATGAAAGATGAGATCAATTTTGTCTTGAGGTATCCCTATTCCGGTGTCCGTAACCGAGAAGAGAAGCGTAGCGGCGTCATCTGTCTCGTTTACGAGCTCGACCCTTATAACGACCTCGCCGTTTTCGGTGAATTTAATGGCGTTATTGCCGAGGTTGAGCAGTATCTGCCGTATCCTCGCGGGGTCGCCAACGAGGAGGGCGCTGACCTCATAATGAACCGTGGAGAGCAGTTCAACCTTTTTTTCCGAGGCCTGGTACGCGAGCGTCTCGGCAACGCCTTCGACAGTGTGCCTTAAATTGAAATCTATATTCTCGATGGGGAGTTTTCCTGCTTCGATCTTTGAAAAGTCGAGGATGTCGTTTATTATGTTGAGGAGGGAATAAGCGCTCTTTTTGACTGTCGATAGGTAGTCGCGCTGTTCATCGGAAAGCTCTGTCTCCAGGGCAAGCGACGTCATTCCGACTATGGCGTTCATAGGCGTTCTTATCTCATGGCTCATGTTAGCGAGAAATTCCGACTTAACCTTGTTCGCCTCCTCGGCGCCGATACGTGCGCTTACAAGGTCTTTGTGAGTCCCTTCGAGTATGAACATCATGTTATTGAAGGTCTCGCTCGTCTCGTAGAGAGGGTCGCTTGTTGACATTATGTACACATCGCATTTCTCGCACCTGCCGTATTTCTGCGCGAACTTGCCCTGCACCTCTCCGCCGCAGTGAGTTCCCGCAAGCTGCCAGCACCGTGCGTTGCGTTTGCCGAAGGCCGGGCAGTCCGTCTTGCCGCACTTCTTGATCTCCCAGCAGGTGGGAATGAGAGGGTTATTGATGGGGTGAAATTTGTATGTTTCAAACCCCTTCTTCATCTCTACCGAATGTATGATCTGAGCGAAGGTGTCAAGGGCGTGGTGCAGCTTTATTCTGTCTGTATCGAGCTTCTTCCTTGTCTCGTCAAGGATTGCCTCGACCTGTTTCCTGTCCGTGATATCCTTTGCGATTATGATAATGTCCGTTATCTCGCTCTTGTCGTTTCTGAGCACCGAGCCTGAAAGGATGGACGGGATAAATTTGTGAGACTTTGTTTCACAGGCGGTCTCATATCCTCTTATAACGTTCTCTTCGATGAGGCTCTGGAAAAATTGCGCGTGTTTGTCGCCCTGGCTGTTTCTGTCGCAGAGCGCGCCGAAGTTTTTGCCTATCAGTTCATCTTTCTCGTAGCCGAGTATGCTTACAGCGGCGTTGTTTACCGCCTTGATCCTGCCGTTCGAATCGAGTATCACCATCACGTCTGCTATGGACTGAATTATGTCGTCAAGGTAGTTTTTCGAAATGAGCGTGGTCGAAAGCCGCCGCGTCATTTTGTTAAACGCCGTTCCAAGCTGTCCGATCTCATCCATTGAATCGATGCTGACTTTCCTTGTGAGGTCTCCGTCGGCTATGGCTCCTGCCACGCTGACAAGCTCTTCTATCGGCCTTGCTAGGGCCTTTTGCAGAAGGAATGCAACGATGACGCCGGCGAGTATGCCTATGAGGGCAAGCGTAATGTTTATTTTTTCAGCGCGCTCATTAAGCATTTTACTGTTGGCGAGGTGCCTTGCTATCTCATCGGAGATGCTTGCCTGAAGTTTCGCTATGATGGCATAGGAATCCTCTTCGATGTCGAACAATTTATTTTCCCAGGCGCGGATGGCGTCTCCGGTTATCCTTGTCTTCCTTTCTTCAGCATAAGCTGACATGGCGACCCTGTACTCCTTTATTTTAGGGATGAACTCGGCCATTATGTTTTTGTCGGTTTCATGATACAGTTGTTCCTGAAGAAGTTGGGAATCCGTGATAAGTATTTTGAGTTTGGCAAAGAGGGGCTGAATGTTGGAATGCTCATAAATCACGGAAGAAGTGAAGGTGCTTCTTATATTGATGAACTGGCTGTGGATATTCTCGATCCTTTCAAGTTCATTCTGATGTATCCCGTGTATTTCTTTGAGTTCGGATTCAATCCTGAAAGGAAAATAGACGCCTGCGGCGCCCATGAAGGCGATGAGGGCAACAAGCACGGTGAGGCCGGCGTTGCGGACTCTCCTGTTTGACTTATAAAAATGTTTCATTATTTATCAGCTTGCATGAAGAGAAGATAAAGCGGCTCGGATATTCTCCCCTGTCCGTAAAGGTTCGGCTGAGTCTCGTCTATCGGCTCGCCGTAGAGGGATTTAATAGAGACCCCGAAGAGGTATTTCTTCCCTGAATTTTTGTCGAACTGAGTGTCATCAGAATGGCCTGTATTCATTTTCCTTGAAAACTCAATTGTCCAGACGCCGTCAGCCCATTCGCCTTTTGCCTTCACGTCTCCCCGGCTTCCCTCAGGGGTTGCGATTTTAAACTGGTTAATAATGTCGCCCTTATAATCAATGGGAATCACTTCTTCATAACATTCCTTCCCCTCATCAGACTCGCGCAGAAGGTAGCGCATCTTCCCTGTTTTGCTCGTTAGTTCCTGGGATTTTTTCGATTTGAGGGTTGAGAGAACATCATATTTGTCGTCGGAATAGCCCGCAGGATTTGTGCGGTTGGCCTTCCAGTACCATAAATCAGAAGTGAAATTGTCATCGGAGAAATCAGAGAGGTCAACATCTTTCGGCTCCATGTTCCACCTGAATACGAATGTATCCTCTCTCTGCATGCCAAGTTTATACATCACCTGCTCCTTGTCCCAGACCCAGGGTTTGTGAAGTTCGTCTTTTGTCGGATCAGGGTAGCTTACGAGAAAGAAGAGCGTATCTTCAGTATGAACAGTTTTGATGGTAATCGGCACATTCACCCTGTTGTCCTTAACTGTGTATTTCTTTGCGGATGACCAGGCGGCATCATTGCCTTTTCCGTCAAGAAGAGGGGCTTCTTTGACGGGTATTGAGATTATCTGCTGTGAGGCGGCGGCGGTTTGAAAGGCAGGAGCGGCAAATAAGAGAAATAATGAAATAACGGTTTTTATCTTCATCTGTTCCTCCCCGGACGAATTAAACAAGTTCCGCGTCGTTAATTATAAACATATTATATATAAATTTATAATTAATTAAGCGGCGGATCAGCTTAATCCTGGAGGCGCAGATTGCAGACAGCCTCAGCCTTTAGTCTTTTTTATCAGCCATGCCATATTCTGCCCAAGCCTCTTCATGGTCTCGAGACCTTCGCTGTCACTGCTCACTTCGCCGGGCTTCCTTCCTATGCCGATGTTCCAGTAGCTTGAACCCGGGATTATCATCTCGCCTATGAGGAAGAAATAGTTGATGGAGCTTATGACATGTGATGCGCCCGCCCTGCGCACGGCAACGACCGGGGCTCCTGCCTTAAGCCTGAACATGTTTTCATTTGCCCGCGCGGCCATTCCGGCTCTTTCAATCAATGCCTTCATGCTTGCGGATACGTCGGCAAAATATGTCGGCGAACCCAACAGGATGCCGTCTGCTTCAAGCATTTTCCGGATACATTCATTAGCTATGTCATTATCAACGGCGCATCGTTTGTCTTTCTTCTCATAACATTTGAAACAGCCGATGCATCCATTAATCGGCTTGCCCGCCATCTGATAGAGTTCAGTCTCTATCCCTTCTTTGCTGATTTCATCCAGCGCGGCCTTTAGAAGTATTGCCGTGTTCCCGTCTTTTCTTGCGCTTCCGTTAAATCCTATGACCTTCATCAATCGCCTCCACGCGGTTTATTTTCATCGTATGATCTTTGTGAATTTTGAACCCTCAATCGTCAGGTTGAACATGAGCCCCTTGTTGCTGAATACAAAGCCGACGATCGGGTCTTTTATATTCATTGTATTGATATCGCCGCCTTCTCCCCATTTGACCAGAGCGACCGAGCCGTCAACTCCGGCCTTCCATCCGTCGCTCTTTCTGAAATCCGCAAGCGCCTGCTCTTCAAGAAATACAATAACGATAGACTTTGACTGCGCCCCTGCCTGAAGCCCTATCGAGGCCGCGGCAGTGCTGTAATATTCCACAGGCTTTCCGTCTATTCTCAAAACGCCTTCACCATATTCGCCGCCCATCACGAAACCCGCCTTCAGCACGCCCGGGAATATAAGCACCCCTTTGGCTTTTTTGAGGAAATCGCCTCCACCCGGAACCTCTTTCTGAAACTGCGCCAGAGTGGCGTCTGCTCCGATGTTTATCTCCTCCCTGCTTTTTGCGTCTGCGGAAGTGATGCCGAGAAATAATAACGCGGCAAATAAAAGTACTGCGGATGCTCTTGTCTTCATGGCTTGCCTCCTTCTGATATATTTGAAAATTATTTAGGACGCCTTATGAGGTCATTTGCCCTTACTCCCGGGACCGATGGGATTGAAACAATCTCATCATTTCTTCCCGACTCAAGCGGCCTGCCCCTGTCATTACGTATATCATCCACGATAAAAGGCTTTTCTTCAAGCCCTGTCGTGAGAAATTCGACACTGTCGCCTTTATTAAGAACATTTCTGAGCAGGACTGTGAGCCTGCCGTTCTCAACTGTTTTTACGATACCGACAAGTTCATGGCTCATCCTGTACACATCCTTTTCGTCATGGTTATAGCCGTTGTCAGGCTGCCTGCCGAAGAACATACCTGTCGTATATCCCCGGCTTGAGAACATCTCAATCTCCTTCATCCATCTCTCTTGTGCCCGGAACGGCCTCTCTGCAAGGGCGTCAACCGCCTCCCTGTATGCCTTCACAACGCCGGCGACATAATTGATGCCTTTCATCCTGCCTTCGATCTTGAAGCTGTCAATGCCCGCGTCCGCGAGTTTGTCGAGGTGCTCTATCATGCAGAGGTCTTTCGAACTCATCAGGTACGTGCCCCGGTCATCCTCGAACACGGGATGAAATACATCGGGGCGCTTCTCTTCCATGAGCGTGTAATTCCACCTGCAGGAGTTTGTGCATTCGCCCCTGTTGGCAGACCTGTTGGCGAGGAAGCTGCTGATGTAGCATCTTCCGGAATATGATATGCATATCGCGCCGTGTACAAAGCACTCGAGTTCCAACGCGACACTCTCCCTTATCTCTTTTATCTCTTCGAGGGTGAGTTCCCTCGACAGGACGAGCCTTTTCGCGCCGGCCCTTTCCCAGAACTTTGCGGAGGAGGGGTTTGTAATGTTTGCCTGCGTGCTTATGTGGACGGGGATTCCCGGGGCAATCTCTTTCGCAAGGTCAAATACTCCGGGGTCTGAGATGATGATGCCGTCAGGGGCAAGGTTCTTCATGAAACCGAGATGCTCTCTGATAAGAGGAATATCTTTCGCGTGAGGTATGATGTTTACGGTGATGTATATCTTCCGGCCGTATCGGCGCGCGAGGCGGACAGCGTCCGCCAGTTCATCACTGCTGAAGTTGTCCGCCTTTGCCCTGAGGCTGAATTCCGAAAGCCCCAGATATACCGCGTCAGCGCCGTAGTGAAGGGCTGTGACAAGTTTTTCGATGCTGCCGGCAGGCGCGAGAAGCTCGGGTCTCTTCATTGATAACTGCCTGTTGCCAAGCCTATTCTTCAGTCCACTTCTGGAGCGTATCGATTATCTTTTTCGCCTGCTCTTTGTTGGATATCGTGAACTTCGACCTCTGGCTGTAAACCCCGTCGCTCTTCTGGTAACGCCGTATGCTGTAACGGTCTTCTCCGTATTTTCCGTTCTTTTTATCCCACTGATGATACCTGAAGATCACGGTGGCCCAGGCGCCTTTTGAAAGGATGACCTTGTCTATCTCCTTGACGAGCTGGACATTGTCTTCCTCATAATTCATTGTCAATTCATTCACGTCGGAAACTGGCATGGAATTCTCCTTTGAGAGGTTTTAAAGGATTATATGATAAAAGAGCTGTTAATTCCAAGT
>JACQZG010000055.1 GCA_016213935.1 Nitrospirota bacterium | reverse complement strand
GTTGTTCCGGATTGATTGACTCCATTTTCCGTCTCGAGTCATTCAGGACGATAATTGACGAAGCAAACGGAAGAAGCGGTTCCGTTTCTTTCCATGAACTTGCTTGAATCTGCATCTGACGAACTCTATATTCAAGATGATTCCTGAATAAGATGGGACTGACCTTATGCCGGAAGAGATCATAGAGTCATTTCAAATAAGACGCCTCGATATTCTTAATGAGAAAGGCGAGGCGGATGGACCGCTTATGCCTTCTTTATCTGATGACCTGATAAAGAAGATGTACGAGCTGTTCATACTTTTGAGGACGTTCGACCGTTACGCCCTGAATCTCCACGCTGAAGGCAGGATAGGGACGTACGCCTCTGTTTTGGGACAGGAGGCGTCGCAGGCCGGAAGCGCGCTGGCCCTTGAAAAGTCAGACTGGATATTTCCGTCTTTCAGGGAATCCGGTGTTTACCTCTCGATGGGCTTTCCGCCGCGTATGCTTCTTCAATATTGGTCAGGGGATGAAAGAGGCTCAAGGGTCCCCGATGACTTAAATATTTTTCCCGTTTGTGTGCCCGTAGGGACCCAGGTCCCTCATGCCGTAGGCGCTGCCGCTGCTGCGAAATACAAAGGAGACAAGATCGCGGTTGTCAGCTATTTCGGCGACGGCGGCACTTCAAAAGGTGATTTTCACGAAGGGCTGAACATGGCGGGTGTTATGAAATTGCCCGTGGTCTTTATCTGCCAGAACAACCATTGGGCCATATCTGTTCCGCTGAAACAGCAGACCGCCTCAAAGACCATCGCGCAGAAGGCGTATGCTTACGGCTTTGATGGCATTCAGGTAGACGGCAACGATGTCTTTGCTGTTTACAAAGCAACGAAAGAGGCCGTTGATAAGGCGAGGCAGGGTGGGGGGCCGACATTCATCGAATGTGTCACGTACAGGATGTCGGACCATACCACGGCGGATGATGCCAAAAGGTACCGTTCGCAGGAAGAAGTTGATATGTGGAAATCGAAAGACCCTCTGCTTCGACTGAAACTGTTCATGGAAAAGAAAGGCCTCTGGTCGGAACAGTACGGAAAAGAAATCGAAGAGAAGACAAAAGAGATCATTGAAAAAGAGGTCAGGGAAAAAGAATCAACAAAAGACCCTGACCCCAAAGATATGTTTACGTACACATATACGAATTTAACACCGAGACAGGTGAAGCAGATGAAGGACCTTGAGGTATAAATAAATGCCGGTACTCAATATGGTCCAGGCGATAAACCTTGCGTTGAAAGAGGAGATGCAGCGGGATGACAGCGTCGTCATACTCGGCGAGGATGTGGGAAAGGACGGAGGGGTCTTTCGCGTTACAGAAGGATTGTATGACCAGTTCGGCGCGCAGAGGACCATTGACACTCCACTTGCTGAATCCGGGATCGTCGGGGCGGCAATCGGCATGGCTGTTTACGGGTTAAAACCCGTTGCCGAGATACAGTTCATGGGCTTCATCTATCCCGCGCTGGACCAGATATTGTCGCACGCATCGAGGGTGCGCGCGCGGTCAAGGGGAAGATTTTCCTGCCCCCTTGTCATAAGGACGCCGTACGGCATCGGCATAAAGGCGCCTGAACACCATGAAGAAAGCACCGAGGCATTGCTCTGTCACACTCCTGGAGTTAAGGTTGTCGTTCCTTCAACGCCCTATAATGCAAAAGGGCTTCTCATATCTTCGATCAGAGACCCCGATCCGGTGATCTTCCTTGAAGCCGCGAGATTGTATCGCATGATAAAGGAGGAAGTGCCGGAGGGCGAATATTCGCTACCGCTCGGACAGGCAAGGACCGCGCGTGAAGGAAGCAGCGTAACTCTCATCACATGGGGCAGTATGCTTCACAGGACGCTCCAGGCAGCGGAAGGCTATGACGCTGAAGTAATTGACTTGATGACGCTCAGCCCCTTTGACGAGGAGACAATTTATAAATCTGTTAAAAAAACGGGGAGGGTGGTCATCGTTCATGAAGCGCCAAAGACGTGCGGGTTCGGCGCGGAGCTGTCAGCGTCAATAGCAGAAGACGTGATGCTCTATCTGAAGGCCCCGGTAATGAGGGTCACCGCCTATGATGTTGTGATGCCGACGGCAAAGCTTGAGGATTATTATGCACCGGATGTTTCGAGGATCAGGAAGGCAGTTGAGGAGATATTGAAATATTGATGTGGGCTTAAAGCTGACAGCTATCAGCTTTAAGCTAAAAAAAAGGAGTGAATATGCCGTTTGATTTTGTGTTGCCTGATTTGGGAGAGGGAATTACGGAAGGCGAGATTCGCGAGTGGAAGGTAAAGGAAGGCGACAGGGTTGAAGAGCATCAGGTGGTGCTTGAGATAGAAACGGACAAGGCGGTAGTTGAAGTCCCTTCTCCTAAGAAAGGGAGTGTTGTAAGTATCCACAGGAAGGAAGAAGGGGAGATCGTCAAGGTCGGAGAGGTCTTGATGACCATCGCTGAAGAAAGCGAGGCCGTTTCCGAAGCTCCGAGAAAATCCACGTCAGTTGTCGGGTCGCTTCCTGAGGCCGAGGAAAAAGAGATACTGGCAACTCCCGCGGTGCGGGCGCTGGCAAAGGAGCTTAATGTAAATCTGGAGGCTGTCAAAGGCTCCGGTCCGGGCGGGAGTATTACAAAAGACGATGTCATGAAGGCCACGGAGAAATCCGCCCCGGCAGAGGACCAGTACGGCCCAGTGCAGAGGCTTCCCTTTAAAGGCTTGCGCAGGACCATAGCAAAGAACCTCTCAACTGCGCAGCGCACAACCGTCTTTGTAACAGGCATGGAAGAGGTGGACATCACGGACCTGTGGGAACTCAGGGAGAGGGAAAAGAAAGCGCTGAATGAAAGGGGCATTCATTTGACCTTCATGCCGTTTTTCATAAAGGCTGTTCAGCACTCCCTCATGGAGCATCCGCTTTTAAATGCCTCTGTTGATGAGGAAAGAAACGAGATAGTGGTGAAAAAATATTTCAACACGGGCGTCGCCGTTGACACGCCCGACGGACTTATGGTCCCGGTGATACGGCAGGTCGACAGGAAGACGATCCTTGAGCTTGCGCGCGAGATACAGGATATGAGCGTGAAGGCGAGGGACAGAAAGATCAAGGTTGATGAGATGAAAGGCAGCACCTTCAGCATAACAAACTACGGGCATTTCGGCGGAACATTTGCCACGCCTATAATAAATTATCCCGACGTAGCGATCCTCGGCACGGGCAGGATATTAGAAAAGCCCTGGGTCTTTCACGGCGAGATCGCCATCCGTAAGATACTGCCTCTGTCACTGACATTCGATCACAGGGTGACGGACGGAGTAGACGCGTCAAGATTTCTGACCAAAGTTAAAGCCTATCTCGAAGACCCTGCGCTGCTGTTCATTGAGAGTGGTTAAATTGCTTGATAAACTTTTTGACCCCGAATCCATAGCGGTAATCGGAGCGGCCCATTCAGACCGGAAGCTGGGCGGCATAGTTTTGAAGAACCTGCTCCAATTCAGTGGAAAGGTCTATCCCGTAAATCCGAAATACTCCGAGCTGATGGGCATGAAGGCTTACCCGTCGGTTGCGGAAATTGACAGTGCAATTGATCTCGCCATTATCATGAGGCCCGCCTCCGAAGTCGTTGAACTCCTGAAGCAGCTCAAAGGCAAGACTAAGATCGTCATCGTGGTCACATCGGGTTTTTCAGAGGTCGGCGCATATCAACTTCAGAATGAGGTCAAAGAGGCTGGTAAAGAAGCAGGCGTCAGGATCTTAGGCCCGAATTGCATGGGGCTT
>JACQZG010000058.1 GCA_016213935.1 Nitrospirota bacterium | reverse complement strand
AAGATCATCCTCAAAAACCTTTTTGGCGAGGAACGCTCGTTTGAGGGGAAGATACGGGAAATCTCCCTTATGAAGCACAAGATAATACTCAAAAAGTGAGAATGACCCGAAATGAATTTTGCGCGCATCATAATACAGGAAAGAAACAACGCCTTCTTCAACATGGCGCTTGACGAAGCCATCTGCGACGCCGTAAGAAGAAAGCTCTCGCCCCCCACACTCCGCGTCTATAAGTGGGCGAGGCCTTCTGTCAGCATTGGATATTTTCAGAAGATCTCGGACATTGACATCGACTATTGCAAAAATAATGATTATCCTGTCGTAAGAAGGCTCACCGGCGGAAGGGCAATCCTTCACGACTCTGAAATCACCTACAGTTTTTCAGCCAAAAAAGGCTCTCTCTACTTTAACGGCAGGCTGCGCAATGATTACACCATTATAAGCAGGGCATTGGTTGAAGGGCTTAAACTCTGCGGCATCCCTGCAGAGATATCATTCAAAAGAAAAAAAGCCTCAGAACAGAAAAGCCCTGTATGTTTTAAGGTGGTCTCGTATGGAGAAGTGACAGTCAATGACAGAAAAGTGATAGGCAGTGCACAAAAACGCTACAGTGACGGATTCCTTCAGCACGGCTCGATCCTGCTGCGGCATGAAGATGCCGAGCTCAAAAAAGTGATAAGATGCGGCGGCAGGGAAGACCTCAGCGGAATAGGCTCAATAAGCGGTTATTCGGATGAAAACATCTCAAGGCGTCTGGTAAGGGCATTAAAAAAAGCATTCGAGGCGGTTCTCGATGTAAAAATGATTTCAGACGAACCCGGCGTCCATGAACTGAAACTGGCAAGAGAGCTTGAATCAGAGAAGTACTCTACAGACCGATGGAATAGTTTGAAATAAGACTTATTCCGCAAGCTTCAGATATCATATGTCAGAGGAACAGACTTACGGCCAAAAGCCCGCACATAAAAGACGACCAGGCAGGCCCACATGACAACCATTATATAACTATGCAGGAACAGATTCAGAAAAGCTGTCAATAATGCCGCGGCAAAATTTCCGTCAGATGCGGTGCTAACGGAAATTTCAAAGAGAAAAACCGCCGCGCTTGCCAAAATAATTCCGCTGAGCAGAACTAAATAGAATAAGAACGCGGACGGCTTATCTATCAGAAATGCTATAGCCTTTTTGAGAGCAGATATTACGTCTCCGCCTTCGGCCACTGCCGCGACTATTGAATAGGCCATAACTACAACAAGAATAATTAAAAATAAGAAACCGAATATGGAGACAAAATAAGAGAGAAAAGAGGCGAGGAAGTTTTCAAAGAAGCCCATTCCCCTTGCATGCATCCCGCCTCCGGCAACAAAAGCAGTAATGAAAAATATCACGATAAGAGTCAAGAAAAATATTCCTATTATGGACGTCAGCCATATCAAATTCATAAAATTCTTTCGCGCCTGAGCAAAAAAAGAAGAGAGGCTGAAACAGCAAGATGGATCGAGCGCCGAATTTACGAGTATCCCGAGAGACCCGCTCAGGTAATACAGATACAATATGGTGACAAAAAAAAGATAAATGATGAACGAGAGGAGAAACAAAAGCAATGACCAGAGATAGTTGGAGATGAGGCCTAACGGATCATGAAGCAGGTGATTCAGAAAACGGCCCGGCTCTGAAATATCCATGCCCCAACCCTGAATAACGCCAAATAAGGGCATGACTATAAAAAGAAAGAATACCGCTATGTTGATCAATATCAAAACTATCCTCAGGTATACAAGCTGGAGATTCCTGTGAGTCAGCCTGAAGCCCTCTGTTATTGCCTCAAGAAACATAATTGCTTATTATACAGCACCCCGCCCGGCCTTGCTTATCTGATTCGGCTTGCAGAGATTTTTGTGTTATAATTTGTCCGGAATATTAATTTCTACATATTCAATTGCGGAGGGAAGCCATGAAAAGATTTAAAGCATTTGCTTTTATTACACTCTTTCTCGCCACGATGATATTGGCCATAGCATGCGCTGACAAAGAGAGCGTCACGAAACTCGAAAAAACACAGAATGAAATTCTCACAAGGCTTAACACGCTTGAGGAGAACCAGAAGAAAATCCTGAGCATCATCCCGCCGCAAAGGCTGCCTTTTGACTATAACAAGGTTTACAACCTGCCCATCGGCGCTTCGCCGGTAAAAGGCGACATGAACGGGGCGGTTACGATTACCGAGTTCTCGGATTTCCAGTGCCCTTACTGCGCTCAGCTTCAGGCCACGCTGAACGAAGTCATTAATGCTTATCCCACGGGGGTCAAGCTTGTATTTAAGAACTTCCCTCTGCAATTTCACAAACAGGCGAAAAACGCGGCAAAGGCGTCATTGGCAGCCGGAGAGCAGGGCAAGTTCTGGGAAATGCATAATCTCCTTTTTGAAAACTTCAGTAGCCTCGAAGACAAGAGCTACAAAACTTTCGCGGAAAGACTGAAGCTCGACATGGGCAGGTTCACTTCTGATTTTAACAGCAACAAATATGACCAGCTTATCCAGCAGGATATAACTCTCGGCGGAGATGCTGACGTGAGGGGCACGCCGACCCTCTTCATCAACGGCAAGAGGATGCAGAACAGGTCGTTTGATGACTTCAAAGCGGCGATTGACGAGGCTTTGAAGAAGCAATAAAGCTTCTATGCTCTGAGGAGTTAAAAGATATTTGTTAAAACCATGAAAGGGCTTCTATCAGCCCACAAGTATCTCAAGGAGCCTGTCGAGTTCCTCAAGCGAATAATATTCAATCTCTATCTTGCCCCTTTTCTTCCCTTTGTGGATGAGGCGGACTTTTGTCCCGAGGCTCTGAATCAGCTTCTCCTCAAGCGAAGCTATCTGCGGGTCTCTTCCGGGCTTAGGTCTGGGGCGGGTCTTTGAGGTCTTCCTGCCGAGGGCCTCTGCCTCTCTGACGCTCAGGCCGTTCTGGATAATCTTTTTCGCGGCGGCTGTCTGCGCGGCCGGGTCGTCAATCTGAAGCAGGGCTTTTGCATGCCCCATGCTTAACGAGCCCTCGGCAATCCATCTCTTAACATCCGCTGGGAGTTTAAGTATCCTGAGATAATTTGTGACCGTAGCCCTGTCCTTGCCCACTTTTTTGGAAACGTCTTCGTGAGTAAGATTGAAATCCCTGATGAGTCGCTGAAAGGCATCGGCGGTCTCAAGAGGGTTGAGGTCTTCCCTCTGAATGTTCTCGATAAGAGCTATCTCAAGCGTATCCTCAGGAGCGGCCTCTTTTATGACAACCGGAATTTTAACAAGGCCGGCCTTTGCGGCGGCGCGCCACCTTCTTTCACCTGCGATAAGCTGATACGAGCCTTCTGTCACCCTCCTCACGATGACCGGCTGAATAACGCCTTTCTCCTTTATGGAGGCGGCAAGTTCATCAAGCGCCCTGTCGTCAAAAAACCTTCTCGGCTGATAATCATTCGGAGCGATACTGCCTATGTCGATTTCAAGAATGTCGCCGCCCTTTTTCTGTTCAGGGATAAGTGCAGAAAGCCCTTTACCCAACGCCGGTTTCATTGCCAACAATCTCCTTTGCGAGTTCGAGGTAACTTTGAGCGCCTTTGGAATTCATATCATACAATATTACGGGTTTTCCGTGGCTCGGCGCTTCGGCAAGAGTCACATTCCTCGGAATTCTTGTATTATACACTTTGTCTCCAAAGTGTTTTCTCAGTTCATCAGCGACCTGATGCGCGAGGCTGTTTCTTCCGTCAAACATCGTGAGCAGTATCCCCTCTATCTGAAGGGATGGGTTGAAAGTATCTTTTATCAGGCTGAAGGTTTTGTACAATGCGCCGATTCCTTCAAGCGCGAAGTATTCGCACTGCATGGGGATAAGAAGGCTGTCCGCTGCGACAAGCGCATTGAGGGTGAGAAGACTCAGCGATGGAGGGCAGTCGATAAAGATAAAATCGTATTCGTCTTTAACGGAAGCAACCGCATCTTTAAGCACGGCCTCCCTCCCCTCTTTTGAGGCAAGCTCAAGCTCAGCTCCCAGAAGATCGATGTTGGACGGGATGACTTTGAGCCTTTCAATTGGAGAAGGGTATATTACATCAAAAATTGTTTTTGACCCGGTATAAAGATCATACAGGCTTCCATTAAGATTCTCCCTTTCAATGCCGAGCCCGCTCGTTGAGTTGCCCTGAGGGTCGGCGTCTATTAAAAGCACCTTTTTCCCGGCTGCTTCAGCCAGGGAAGCAGCTATATTGATGGCAGTGGTGGTCTTTCCAACCCCTCCCTTCTGATTTGTTACGGCAATGACTCTTGACATAATATTACACGCAAACTTGAAAGTTAATAATGAAAAAACAGAATAAAGGATGACAGAAGGTTCTGCCTGAATGATATTGCGCCGTTTGCCCGGCGTCTAGCCCTCTATGTTAAGCCCCGTCCTGTATGTATCTGGAGCCGTTTTTTAAAGAAATCTCTGCCCTCGCAAGTTCTCTTCCGAGATAAGCCGCGTGCGTAAGCTCTGAAACCCACTTATTATCTATTATCGTGAAATAAATTTCACGGCTTTTTTTCCCTTCAATGACCCTCAGGAGCTTATTGTCATATGAATAATGCTCAACCAATATGAGCTTATGCTTTTTTGAGAGCATAATCACAAAATATCCCGCCTTGTCCAGTTTTACCGATTCAGGCCCTTTTGCCTTGACCCTTAAAGGCCCTGAGATCTTTAAGGCACTTGCTTTTGGAGTTAAAACGACAGGCTTAATCAGAGGCCCGGCAGGCTCAGGATGGCATACGCCGCCGGCGCAGCCGCAGCCTGACGAGGCTGAAAGGGGCTCAGCCTTTTGAGCAAGTTCCCTTATTCTTGACGCAATCTTCCTCGCATCCGAAGACCCCTGCCGGTCATCGATCTCTACCTGGCTGCGGAACGCCCTTATATCAGAATGTTTGAGGTTTTTCAGCACGGGCCGCCTTCCCGGAGAGCCTATAATGCGCATATTCTTGTCAACTCCGTTCTTCCACAGAGCCAAAATGGTCGAGCCGCTTTTATGCCCTTCAGCCTCATTTCCCGCGAGAATCAGATAACGGATAGCTGAGTTAGTGATGATATTTTTGACCAGTTTATCTATGCCGATATTCTCAGTCTCGGTTTTGCCGATAATATTGAGCCCCTTAGGCTTCAGTTTTGCAACCTTATTTTCAAGATCAAGGTCCGCAAGGGTCGTGACAGCCACAGGGGCTGAATTGTCCAGAACAGTATATTCGCCTTCCACCGGCGGCCAGGCATTATCGCTCACCTCAAAGTCGCAGCTTAAAAGAGTTGAAGACGCAAGGGCTGGAAATTCTTTTGTGAGCAGTGTCATGGCCTCCGCGGGAATGCAGAACTTACATCCGAAACATGAATATTCAAGGGGCAAAAGCTTCTTGTATAATTTCTTTATGTCAGCCAACAGGCTGTCCGCTTCTTTGTTCTTAAGTGCAGGAAGCGACTTGCTCAGCCCTTCCAGCGTGCCGCGCATGCATCCGCACCTGTCGCATTTGCATTTATCCATCCCCCGCTGAAGTTCTGAACGGACTTTGTCAAAAACCGGGTTCATAATGAAATTATTATGACGAATAACTCATAAAAGTTCAATTCAGCCGGCAACGATGCCTCAGCCGCGTCTTATATTGTTTTATTCGCATTAAGACGCTGATATTCTTCGCGGCGAGGTTTACTTTTTTACGCGTTTATCATAGAATGTCATAGTTAACTTTTCGATCTTCAGGGCCTATAGCTCAGTTGGTAGAGCCACCGGCTCATAACCGGTTGGTCCCAGGTTCGAGTCCTGGTGGGCCCACCAAAATCAATTGCTTATGGTTATTAAAATCTTATTCTTCGGAACTCGCTCTACCTTCTTCACGCACTTCTTCGGAGGCGGCTTTGAATGAACAATTAGAACTCCTTAAGAAACTTCAGGAGATAGACTCCGAGATTCTGTCGCTTGCAGACAAAGCAGATCAATTGTCAAAAAAGATAGGCAAAGACAGCCTGATTCTCAAAGAGGCCCGGGCATCTTATGAAGCCGCCAAAAGCAGGCATGAAGAAGCGGTAAAAAAAAGAAAAGGGAAGGAGCTTGAGCTGAAGGAACTCCACGAGAAAATAGAGAAGTCAAAGGCAAAGAGCGGAGCGCTCAAGACAAATAAAGAGTATGAAGCGCATCTTCGCGAGATCGAATCATTAAAAAAAGCAACTGACGATATAGAAGTTGAGATACTCAATTTTATGGAAGATGCCGATAAGCTGGCTAAAATTTTAAATGAAAAGTCAATTACGGTCAAGAAGGCGGAAGAAGAGTGGAAAAAGGATGAACAACTGACAGAAACGGACAAAAACAAGATTATCTCCGAGATAGAGGCAAACAAGTCAAAACGCCTTGAATTCACCGGCAGGATCGAGAAAGAACATTACGAATTCTACATGGATCTTTTGAAAAAACTCGGGGGGTCTGCGGTTGCCGAGGCAAAAGACGAGATCTGCCAGGGATGCAATACAAATATCCCCCCTCAGCTTTTCAATGAAGTGAAAGCAGATAACAAAATAATTCACTGCTATTACTGCCACAGGTTCCTGTATCACAAAGAAAAATGACGCCACTTTTCGGCAAAGCGACAATCCACCCAAAATTCCCGGAAGCTGAAATGTTCTGCGACGGCGCGTGCAGCGGAAACCCCGGAAAAGCCGGCATCGGCATTGTGATAGTCTTCAAGGACGGCAAGAAAGAACCTCTGAAAATTTCAGAGTATATCGGTGAAGCCACAAACAATATCGCTGAATATTCGTCACTGATCAAAGGGTTGATAAAGGCGCACGAGTCGGGCGTGAGAAAAGCGAAGGTTTATATGGATTCCGAACTGGTAGTCAAACAGATAAAAGGGGAATACAAGGTAAGAAATGAAACGCTCAGGCATTTCTGGAGTAACGCTGTGAAACTTATAAAAAAATTCGACGAGTTGGAGATTTCGCATATTCGAAGAGAGCGCAATAATGAAGCGGATTCACTCGCAAGGGCCGCCATTAAACGGGCAACTAAAAAAACCATTTAAAAGCCGCTTTCAAAGCATTGTTTATAAGTAAATAATTGACACTAATAATTCTATTGTCTATAATACCAGCAAGCTTTCTAAAGCTTCTAACAGCGTAAAATATGGATGATCATAAATTAAAGGTATTCTGCACCGTAGCGGAAACAAAGAGCTTCTCCAGGGCATCCGAGATTATACGCCTTACCCAGCCGGCAGTCAGCCTTCAGATACAGGCGCTTGAAGAGATGTACGGAACAAAACTCTTTAACCGTTCAGGCTGTATAATAACCCTTACTAACGCCGGAGAAATACTCTATAAATACGCAACCGAGATAAATGCCATGTATGCCGAAGCAGAGAAGGAGTTAGGCGCGCTTACCGGCCAGGTCAAGGGAATCGTCAGCATCGGGGCAAGTTCAACAATAGGAAATTATATCCTTCCGTCGGTCATAGCTGAATTTAAAACTAAATACCCGAAGGTTGGAATACATATTCACGTAAGCAACACGCGCAATGTCATAGAATTCCTGAATGCCGGCAATGTCGACATAGCACTGGTCGAGGGAGAGATTAAGAAACAGAAACTCATTGTCGAAAAGATAATTCCCGATGAAATGGTACTGATAATGTCGCCTCTTCATCCCTGGGCAAAAAAACTGAGCGTAACCACAATGGAACTTTCCAAAGAACCTCTTATCTTCAGGGAAGAAGGCTCAGGCACGAGACAGGTCATTGAAAAGACCCTTGCCGCCCACGGCATAACGCAGCAGAATCTCAAGATATCCCTTGTCATGGGCAGCACCGCGTCCATTAAGAATGCCGTCGAGGAAGGCCTCGGAATATCGATTATGTCAAAGTGGGCGGTGAAAAAAGAGCTCCGTTACGGGACCATCAAGACGGCCAGCTTTAAAGATGAGAAGTTCAGGAGGGATTTCTCCCTCGTATACAAGAAATCCAAAGAGCCTTCGCATACCCTGCAGAGTTTTCTTAAATTCCTGAAGAGATATCCTTTTGATAAGCTCCTGAACGCTTAGCCGGCTGGATTCAATTCGTTATCTTGATAGAGTTGACACCTTCCAGAGAATTGAGTTCCTGAAAAAATTTTCCAATCTCCTCGCTCCGTTTTTTCAGAATGTTAAATGTGTATATGTATTCTCCGGTGCCGCCGTGCTTTTCATAATCGACGGAAAGTATGCGGAAACCATGGGACTCAAGCAGGGAACGCGCCCTGTTCTCCATATCCATATTATTGAGTGTAGAGACAGTGACGCTTCTGAATACCCCCGCGCTGATCTTTCTTTCGACCATCCTTAAAAAGACAAGTGCGATGATAGTAATCGCGGTCGTTGTTAATGCTTCGATGTAAAGCCCTGAGCCGATGGCAAGCCCGATGGCAGAGACGATCCAGATTGAAGCGGCTGTGGTGAGGCCCCTTATCCCGAACCCGCTCTTTACTATAACACCGGCGCCTAAAAAACCGATCCCGATTAGGGCGCCTGAAGCTATCCTCGCGGGGTCAATCCTGAGCGCGGGGTCTGCCTTCATGTGAAAAAAATAGTTTTCAGAAACAATCATTATCAGGACAGCGGCTACACAGACTATAAGCTGAGTCCTGAAGCCGGCAGCCCTTCCGTGCATCTCTCTTTCAAAACCTATGACGCCTCCCACAAATGCCCCCAGGAGAAGGCGTAGAATGATTTCATAGTTCGTTATCATATGCACACATTATAATTACGGACAGCGGCAGTGTCAAACAGAGAAAAGGCAAATATTCAGGCATAAGCACAAAGTGACGCTGATCCCTTCATCCTGAGGAAACGAAGAGACTGAAGAATCCGGAGCAATAAATTACATAAAGATTCTTCGTCGTCCCGAAGTTCCTGGACACCTCAGAATGACATTTATTAATGAACTGTCTTTGATTCTTGTGTTAAACTAATCCGTTATGAAAAAGGCGAGAAGAGAGCATGATACGATGGGAGAGATAACTATCCCTAAAGGCGCGTATTACGGAGCGCAGACGCAGAGGGCTGTTGAGAATTTCCCGATAAGCGGCCTCAGGCTTCCAAGGAGATTCATCAGGGCACAGGGAATAGTCAAGCTTGCAGCGGCAAGGGCTAACGGCTCTTTCGGGCTTCTTAAAAAAGCTGAGTTGAAGGCTATCGAAAAGGCATCCCTTGAGGTAATAAACGGCCTGCATGATTCCCAATTTGTTGTTGACGTCTATCAAGCCGGGGCAGGCACATCGCAGAACATGAACGCAAATGAAGTGATCTGCAACAGGGCTGTTGAAATTCTCGGGGGCAAAAGGGGGGACCACAGCCTCATTCACCCCAACGACCATGTGAACATGGCGCAGTCGACAAACGATACCATCCCCACATCAATCTATATAGCCTCTTTCGAGGCCTTAAATGAAGGCCTTCTCCCTGCCGCGAGATCATTGAAAGCCGTGCTCTCACAAAAAGCGAGGGAATTTGGCAAGACAGTAAAGGCCGGAAGAACGCATATGCAAGATGCCGTTCCGATAAGGCTCGGTCAGGAATTCAGCGGATATGCCGAAGCTGTAGCCAATGACATCAAAAGAATAGAGAATGCTTCAAAATCTCTCCTTTTTATCCCCATAGGCGGCAATGCTGTAGGAACAGGTATAAATGCTCATCCCAAGTTCAGGCAAACCGTTGTCAGAGAGATAAACAGGATAACGGGTTTAAAGTTCAGAAGTTCCGCGAATCTTTTTGACGGCATTCAGAATGTATACGCCGCGCTTGAGGTGAGCGCTTCTTTAAGGGGGCTTGCGGTCACGCTTACTAAAATAGCCAATGACATCCGCCTTTTGAGTTCGGGCCCGAGGACAGGTTTTGCAGAGTTAATACTGCCTGCGGTTCAGCCGGGTTCATCCATCATGCCCGGGAAGGTGAATCCCGTAATGGCAGAGATGCTGAACATGATCTGCTATCAGGTCATGGGAAATGATACAGCTATCGTGTTTGCGGCGCAGGCCTCTCAGCTCGAACTGAATGTCATGAAGCCCCTTATTGCCCACAATCTTCTCAGTTCGATAGAGATACTCTCAAAAGGAATAAACGCGTTTAACGAGAAGTGCCTTAAAGGCATAAGGGCTGATAAAGAGAGATGCAGGGAGCTTGCTGAGACGACCCTTGCGATAGCGACAGCGCTCAATCCGGTCATAGGTTATGAAGCCGCCGCTGAGGTTTCAAAAGAAGCTTACAGAACAGGCAAGACCGTAAAAGAAGTTGTTATTGAAAGAGGCATACTGAGCAGGAAAGACGCAAACCGTCTTCTTGATCCGATGAAGCTGACAGGAAAATAGTTTTTTCTGAAAAAGTCTGGCTGGCCGTCAACTTCAGGCCTTTGATTTACCTTCGGGGAAGTGAATGCCGTCAGAGCCTGTCACAAGCCGTCCTTCCCAGCCGTTAACCCCGCCCCGCAGGCATTGCGCGTGGAAGCCGTGGTTTTTAAGCAGAAAGGCCGCAACCATGCCCCGAGAATCATTGAGGCAGTAAGTAATATATTTTTTTGACTTGTCAAAGCCCGCGCATTCCTGCCGCAATACTTCGACGGGAATGTTTATCGCGCCGTAGATATGCGCTTCTTCATATTCGGCAGGGACCCTCGCGTCTATGATCACATACTCATCAAGGTATGTATCAAGAGAAACATCTTCAGGAAAGATGTTATCCAAAAAAGATGTTTTTATGATTTGGTCGAAATCCTTTTTGTGCAGCGCGGCTACAGTTGTCTTCTCAATGGCACGGCATGTAGCGTTGCGCGGGTCGTCCCTGATAAGCGCTTCTTCGCCAAAGGCTTCCCCGGCATCCAATACCGCCACCTGTTGATATTCCTCTTCGCCCTTTTTGCGTTTCAGCACGGCAACGCGCCCTGATATGATAACGTAATAGAGTTCGCCCTTTTCACCCTGCACGATGATATCTTCGCCGGGCGAATATTGTTCTTCCGTCATCTTTTCCATTATCGCGAACATCTTATACGGCTCAAGGAGTTGAAACGGCTGGAGAACCTTAAGCCGGTTGAAATGCAGATATGCTTCGACCTGTTTGGTCAGCGCGATCTTGAAAGCGGTCTCTTCCAGCACGATATTCTCAAAATCCGCTTTCGGCAGTTCAAAGAGCGTGACATCGGTAACGGCGCGGACCGAACTTGAGCGTACCGGACAGGTCAGAAGCGCTATCTCTCCAAAACCCTGCCCGCTTCCTATGACCGAGAGCGTCGTTTCCTGCCCAGACTTTGTCTTCTTGGTAACTTCAACCTGCCCTTGTTTAATGAAGTAAAAAGAGTCGCCGGCATCCCCTTCATTCAGGATTTCACTGCCTGCAGGTAAGTTAACGACACTGCTCTTTCCGGAAAGGATCTCAAGGGAATTGTCTGAAAGGCTTGAAAAATAATTATACCTTCTAAAGTCTGATGCGGTCAGTGCCATTATTATCCGCCTCTAACAGGCTGATTAAGCTGTTGCCTGCTCCGTTTAACAGGAGTTTATCACACTTGCTTTAATATGCAATAACTACTTGTAAACCCTCTCAACTCTTTTGCCAATCGATGTAAGTACCTCATAGGGAATGGTGCCTATATCATCGGCAATATCCTGTGCGGTGATCTTTCTGCTGCCTTTTGAACCTATCAATATGACTTCGCTTTCCCCGCTCACGTTCGGGATGCCGGTTACGTCAGCCATGAATGTGTCCATGCAGACCCTTCCTGCGACAGGCGCGAATTTCCCATTGATAATCACTCTGCCTTTATTAGAGAGCCTTCTGTCATAGCCGTCCGCGTAACCGAGAGCTATGGTAGCTATGGCGCTTCTTCTTTTTGTGACAAATGTCCTGCAGTAGCTGATCGGTGTGCCTTCCGGAACATGCTTCACAAAGAGAACCCCGGACTTAACGCTCATTACCGGTTTAAGCTTTTCACCCTCGCAGCAGCCGTAGCCGTATAACATTATTCCCGGGCGCACGGTGTTGAAGTGGGCTTCCGGCAGAGTCATTACAGCGGCGCTGTTTGCCATGTGAATATATTTGAATGACAAGCCGGCATACTTCAGTTCGGATAAAATCCTGTTGAAACTCTTGATCTGTCTGCGGGCAAAATTTTTGTTTTTAAGGTCAGCGTCGGAAAAATGGCTCATGATCCCTTCGATTCTTAGATTTTCATATGACGCTATTTCGGGAACGGCAGTCAGTGCCTCCTCATGGTTAAAACCAACCCGCCCCATTCCGGTATCTATCTTGACATGAACAGGTATCAGTTTCTTACTGCCGGATGCGGCTTTTGAAATCTTTTTTGCAGTATTGAGGTCGAAAACAACAGGAGTAAGGTTATATTCCGCAAACGCCTCAATATTCCTTGTATCGAAAAAGACGATTATCGGAACTGTAATGCCTGCATTCCTGAGCTCTATGCCTTCGGCCGCGCAGGCGACGCCTAACATCTTCACGCCATTTTTTAATAAATGCCTCGATATGGTTACGGCTCCATGGCCGTAGGCGTCTGCTTTTACAACGGCGAGGATATTTTTATTGCCTGTCTTCTTCCTGACAAGCTGAAGATTACTTGAGAGGTTTCCGAGGCTTATCTCGGCAACGGCGCGCTGCAGTTTCAATTCTATGCGTCTTCCTTATTCTTTGCTTCTTCTTTGCCGCCGTCTTTCTTTGGGGTAACGTCTATTTCTTTCGGCTCAGAAAGGGCCTTTTTAAAATCCCTGATCGCCTCGCCTATGCCCTTGCCGATCTGAGGCAGTCTTGTCGCCCCGAAAAGGATCACCACAATAACCAAAATTATAATAAGTTCTGATGCTCCAAGGCCAAACATTATTCCCTCCTCGCTCTGTTATTGTTAAATATCAGCCTGTCCTCAAGATCTAAATAACGCTCAATATCCGCAGGAGTATTAAGATTGATAAATGACCTCTCTCTGCCGGCTGTTTTAAGCGCCTCTTTTCGGTTGATGTATTTTACTCTTTTCCCCTTTAAAAAATCTCTCAAACCCCTTTTCCCCCGGCAAAGGTCTCTCTCCATTGAAGGCAGCAATCCCCTCGAGTAAAAAGCAAAAAGAGTCTCCGAGTAATCCCCCTTTCGTCCCCTTTTAGAAAAGGGTGAATAGGGGGATTTTGGCATGACCGCGTCATGATTACCCCTCAGATCAGCCATGCTCAAGATAAGCTCTCTGCTGATAAAAGGCATGTCGCACGCAATCACAAATATCCATTCGGTCGGGGAATTTAGAAGGGCTGTAAAGACGCCGCTCATGGGTCCCCTGACATTGTAAACATCGCCAAGCATCGGGGTTCTCAGCCGCGAGTAAAGTTCAGGGTGATTTGTGACAATAAAATTTCTATCAAAAAGCCCTTTAAGAATACTTAGGTTCCTGCTGATGATGGAACGGCCTTTAACCTTAATGAAGGATTTAAGCACCGGCATGCGCGTATTCTCGCCGCCTGCCAGGATAATGCCTGTGGAATTGCTGATACGGTTCGGCATCTCAAAGTTTGAGAGACGCAATAAACTAACCAACTAATTTATTTAAGGCTGTGGCAATATCATCCGCAGACAGTGAAACATCGGATGATTCACCGCTTTTCATCGCCTTAAGCTTAGCGGTGTTGCACTTAAGCTCATTCTCTCCTATCACTATCACGCTCTTTGCGCCGATACGGTTAGCCCTGTTCATCTGGCTCCTGAGAGACGCCTTATCATGGCTGACCTCTGCCCATACGCCTTTCTGCCGCAGACGGTTCGCAAGGCCAAGCGCCTTTGCAGACTCGTCATCGCCGAGAGAGCATATGAATATGTCAGGGCCTTCAAATTCATCATTTAAACTTCGCGCAAGCTGGATAATCCTCTCCATGCCTATGGCAAAACCGATTCCGGGAAGATCGGGGCCTCCGAATTCCTTGACCATCCTGTCATACCGCCCGCCTGCCGCCACCGCGTTCTGGCTTCCTGATGACGACATGCTTTTTACCTCAAAAGCGGTCTTTGTGTAATAATCGAGACCCCTGACGAGGGCCGGGTTTATAACGAAAGAGACGCCGAGAATCCGCAGGTGATGCTTAAGGCTCTCTAAATGTTCGCCGCATCCGCCGCAGAGATGCTCTATCACGGCCGGTGAGCCCTCCCTCTCTTTAATGCATGAGGGAACCTTGCAGTCAAGTAATCTCAGAGGATTTATGTCAAAACGCCTGCGGCAGTCATCGCAGAATGATTCTATCTTTTCTCTGATGTAATCTTTGAGGGCGGCGGTGTAAGCAGGCCTGCAGTCCGGACAGCCTATGGAAGTTATCTCAAAGCTCAGATTGTCAAGCCCTATTCTCTCAAGAATAAGGGAGAGCATTGAGATAACCTCGGCATCCATCATCGCAGATTCCGCGCCGATGACTTCGGCTCCTATCTGGTAAAACTGCCTCTGCCTGCCTGACTGGGGCCTCTCATAACGGAACATGGGGCCCATATAATAAAATTTCTGCGGCGATGGCTCATTATAAAGATAGTGCTCGACATAAGACCTAATAAATGAGGCTGTTCCTTCCGGCCTCAATGTAACGCTCCTCCCTCCTTTGTCGGTGAAGGTGTACATCTCTTTTTCAACTATATCCGTCGTCTCGCCAATGCTCCTTGTGAAAATCTCAGTGCTTTCGATTATGGGAAGCCTTATCTCCCGGTAACCGTAGTTACGGAAAATATCCCTCGAGATATTCTCTATCCTCTGCCAGATAAAGATATCAGGCGGATAAATGTCGTGAACGCCTTTGAGGCTCTTATACTTCATCAGGTATCTCTTCCTCGCGTTTCTTGTCGAAATTAAGCATAGTTAAATGACTCTCTATAAGCCGTCTCAACTCTTCCTTAAAATGGCTTCTGACTCCCTTCAGGTCAGTTATGTCTTCATGAATCTTTACAACCCGTTCCTGCGCCTTTGATATCATCTCCTCAGCCTTCAACTCTGCTTCTCTCTTAATAAGCTCAGCCTCTTTTTGCGCATTGCTCTGGTATTCTTCAACCATCTTCTGAGTGGCTATCAGCGTATCCTTGAGCGTTGAGTCGATGCTCTTATAATCTTTAAGCTGCTTTTCATATCGCTTCACCTCTTCCCTGAGGTTCGCGTTCTCCCTGAGAAGCTCCTCCATCTCCTCCCTCACATGCTCAAGAAACGCGTCAACCTCCTCCACGTCAAAGCCCCTGAACTTTGTCGCAAACTGTTTTTGCTGAATATCAAGCGGTGTTATTCTCATTGCTTTCCTCCATATGGTTTATATATTTGCTTAACCTTTAAGTTTCATGGCCATTTCAAAGAGGGATGTTATCAAAAATCTTTTAACGAATATGATTATGATTATTACGATCATCGGCGAAATGTCGATGCCCGATAATGAACCTAACCGCCTCCTGATGGGGTAAAGGACAGGTTCAGTTATTGAGTGTAAAAACCTTACGATGGGGTTGTAAGGATCCGGATTCACCCAGCTGAGTAGGGCTGAAATAATAATAGCCCACATATAAAAAGTAAGGGCTAAGTCAGTGATATATGTTATTGCATGAAGAAAATTGCTTAGTATGAACATTTACGCTCTCTTGCCAAGCTCTTCAGCCCTCTTCATGGCTGACTCCAATGCGGCAGACACAATATCTCTTAACCCTTTCTCCTCAAACGTCTTGAGCCCTGCCGCTGTAGTGCCTCCGGGCGACGTCACCATCTCTCTGAGTTTGGACGGCGGCATTCCGGTCTCCAGCAGCCTTCCGGTGCCACGAGCGGTCTGAACGGCAAGCGTATAGGCATTCTCTTCACTAAGTCCCAATTTCACTCCCGCCTCTATCATCTTTTCTATGAAGAAAGCCATGAACGCCGGCCCGCTTCCTGAAAGCGCGGTAACGGCATCCATGTATTTTTCTGGCAATACCAAAAGCTCGCCGATTGTCATGAATATCTCTCTCACAACCGCGATGTCCCTGTCATCGAAACATTCGCAGAGCGACATGACTGTCATTCCCTGCTGAACAAGCGCGGGCGTATTCGGCATCACTCTTATGAGTTTCTTGGTTCTGAGCTTTGACGAAAGATATGAAAGCGTTATCCCCGCCGCAATCGAGACGATAGTTTTATCTTCAGTAATATCCGGGCTGATTTCATCAAGCACCGCTTCCATATTCTGAGGTTTCACGGCAAAGATTATGATATCGCCGAAAGATGCCGCTTCCTTATTTGATGAAGTCGTTTTTACTCCGTATGTCTGCTCAAGATAATTCCTTCTCTCCTCCCTCGGCTCCGAGACAAGAATATTTTTGCGCTGACGGCTGAGCGCTGACTCCTGAGCGCTGATTATTCCTTTTATAATGGCCTCCGCCATGTTCCCGCCGCCTATAAAACTGAGCTTACGCATAAGTTATATTATATGAGAATTATTATTTTCTCTCTCCGAATATCGCCGTGCCGATTCTCACCATTGTCGAGCCCTCTTCTATCGCGACTCTGAAATCGTTTGACATGCCCATGGATAACTCCCGAAATGCGTAATGCGTAATGTGCAATGCGTTAAGATTATCCTGCAGTTGTCTTAACCGTCTAAAATAAAGCCTTGTTTTTTCAGGGTCGTCAAAATAAGGAGGAATCGTCATGAGCCCTTCGGGTTTCAGATTGTCCATTCCGGCAATTTGAACAAGCAAAGCGGTTAAGCCCTTTTCCGCGACACCGTGTTTTGACGCTTCTTCTGATAGTTTCACCTCAACAAGTATTCTCTGAATCTTATTTATCTTTTCCGCCTGCCTGTTTACTTCCTCCGCGAGCCCTGCGGAATCAACCGAGTGGATAAGGTCAAACAATTGAACCGCGTGCTTGACCTTGTTCTTCTGCAAATGCCCGATCAGATGCCATTCTATTTTTTCGCTCTTAACTCTTAACTCTTCACTCTTAACTTTCTTTTCCGCTTCCTGAACCCTGCTCTCTCCGAAAATCAGCGCTCCTGCCCTGACTGCTTCCGCAATCATGCCGGGATTCGCGGCCTTGGACACCGCAACAAGTTTTATTTCTTCGGGAACCCTTCGGGACTTAACTGCGGCGTCATTGATTTCTTCCCGGACATTGCGCAGGGCCTCGGCTATCCCCATGGTATAACAGATTAGCATTTTTACCCTATATTGGCAAGAAAAGCGCGGCTATTCACAACACGGTTTATCTCCTCAAAAAAAGAGGAATTTTCATGATACTTCAACCGGAATATGCTATGATTTAATCATGAAAGGCAGCAGGGTTTTAATCGTAGAAGACGAAAAAAAGATTGCAGAGATTGTAAAAGCCTACCTCGAAAAAGAGGGGTTTGACGTCACTGTCGCCGGAACAGGAACAAAAGCCATTTCTTCGCTCAAAGACGGCTTTGATCTTGTGATACTCGACCTTATGCTTCCCGACATGTCAGGCGAAGATATCTGCAAAACAATCCGGAAGGACTCGGACATCCCGATAATAATGCTCACCGCTAAAAATGAGGAGGAAGACAAGATCAAGGGGCTTGGCGCAGGGGCCGATGATTATGTGGTCAAACCTTTCAGCCCGCGCGAGGTCACGGCAAGGGTCAAAGCTCTCCTGAGAAGGACAGGCAAAAAGAGCCTCGCCAGGTTTAATAACGGAGACCTCGTGATTGACTCTGAAAAATTCAAGGTGATAAAAGGCGGAGCGGACATTGTGCTTACGCCGACCGAATTCAAGCTTTTAAAGTGCCTCGCCGAGCATCCCGAACAGGTATTCAGCAGGCTGCAGTTGGTCAATGTGATACTCGGTTATGACTATGAGGGATATGACCGCACCATAGACGCCCACGTAAAGAATATAAGACACAAAATAGAAGACAACCAGAAAAACCCTTCCTACATAAAAACCGTTCACGGAGTCGGCTACAAATTTATCGGCTCAATAGATGAGGACTAAACTTTTTCTCGCATTTGCCTTAGTGATCTTCTTGGCCATCCTCTCAAATATCGTTTATAAGGATCTCATCATCAGGGACTTTAACGATTACCTGCTTGGAACCGAGGAAGACAGGATATACTGGATAATAGCCTCGATCGAAGGCAGCTACATGGGCAATGAATGGAATATGGCGCACCTAAGTAATTCGATTCACTGGGGCATTATGTCAGGCTTTGAATCGTACGTGGAAGACCCATGGGGCAATGTGGTGATATCTTCCACGGAAGTGCTCTCTGAACTCACCCCGAATATGCTTAAGAGAATGAATGCGTTCTTTAAACTTCCTTACGGCTACGGTGAGTTCATATGGTATCCCCTTTATCTCGAAGGCGATGAGATAGGCAGGCTTTACATACGGCCGCTCGAAAGGGTCGGCCCTATCCCGATGAAGGAAGAGATATTCAGAAAGAGAGGAGCGAAATTCCTCGCTCTCTCTTTCCTCATCGCTGGCGGCGGGGCGCTCTTTCTTTCTATTATTCTCACCATAACTCTTTCAAAGCCTATCAGACAGCTCACGAAATCTGCCGAAGATATTGCAAAAGGCGACTTCTCCGCGAGAGCGCCTTCACAAAGCGGAAAAGGCCTGATTCATTTCAGCGATGAAATCGACAAGCTCACTGAAACGTTTAATTACATGGCCGAAGCCCTGAGGAGAGAAGACGCCTTAAGAAAGCATCTTACATCTAACATAGCGCATGAGCTCAGGACGCCGCTTACCATAATAAAAGGGAACCTTGAAGCAATCGAGGACGGGATAATTTCCGACCCGGGTACTGTCATCAAGAACATCAATTCAGAGATTCAGAGGCTGATATCGCTGGTTGAGGGCATAGGCGATATAACAAGCGCCGAGGCGAGCTTCTTTAAAAAAGGCGAACCTCAGGAAGTGAACCTGAAAGAGATAGTCTTATCCATAACCGACGGAATGAAAGAACTTATCGAGGGCAAGGGGCTCTCACTGAAGACTGAAGGGCCGTCAATGAATGTAAGAACATATAAAGATAAATTGCTCATCATATTTAAAAACCTTCTCACGAACGCGTACAGGTTCACACCTAAAGGCGGGATAACTGTCAATTGGGATGCGTGCGCCGAGGACGGCAAAAACGGTTTTTACCTGGCCATAGAAGACACGGGGCCTGGCATCTCCGAAGAGAACCTCGCGAAAATTTTTGAAAGGTTCTACAAAGGCAGCGAGTCAGACGGAAGCGGGCTCGGGCTCGCGATCGTCAAAGAGCTCGTGGATGTAATGGGAGGAAAGATTTATGTCGAGAGCGCGCCCGGGAGCGGCTCGCGTTTTACTATTAAATTTACAGAGAGTTAGCCAGGTATTCATACTTTCTTCATCACGCTTTATTTATATTATTATATGAAATATGCAGGCATTATAAAGATATTGTTTTTCTCTATTGCCGTGTCAGCGGCGGCGCTGTTGTCACCCGCCATGGCATGGGATATGAGACAAGTAATCACTCCATACGGCGACTTCTGCAGCTTCTGCAGCAAGTACGGAACTTGTGAGTCTCAGCTCAGCGACCAGACAGCCGTCAGGGCTATATATGATTACTACAGCAAAAAAGGACTCAATGTCTTTATTGAAAAAAAACGGGGAAGATTTTTCAAGGCCAGAATAATGGATAATGACGACCTGGTTGACGTTATCATTTTTGACAGAAGAACCGGCAGGATAAGGTCTATTTACTAAAACGCATTACCGCGCCTCTTAACGGCCCGGACCAGCTATACGAAGTCCTTTTGTATATCGCCCAGTTCCTCGGAAGGCCTCGCAAAGAGATAACCCTGCCCGTAAATTACTCCTATATCTCTCAGGGTTTCATACTCTTCCTTTGTTTCAATGCCTTCGGCAATTATCAGCGACCCGATCTTTTCAGAGAGGTTCACAATCGCCCTGACAATCTCCTGTTTTATGAAGCTCCGGCCTATATTGCGGCTGAATGACATGTCAATCTTGAGAAAGCCGGGGTTAAGTTCCATAATTCTCTCAAGTCCCGAGTATCCTGAACCTATGTCATCGCCCGCGTGAACTATGCCCAAGTCAGTATAATCGCTCATCGCCTCCCTGAAGAGGGCGTAATTATCTATCGCAAGTTTTTCGCTCACCTCAAATACAACATTTTCAGGCTTCAGTTTCAGGTCATTCAAAAGGCCTTTGAGATAAGCCCCTCGGAATTCCGGGTCATGGATCGTCATACTGAGAGTATTTATGAATATCTTCTTGTCCGTATCGAGATGGCGCGCGCTTTCAAGCGCCTTCTTTCTGCAAAGGCTGTCGAGTTCAAAAGAGAGGCCGCATTTCGCGGAGAGCAGGAAGAGCAGAAGAGGGTTATAAAATTCCGTATTCTCAGGTCCTCTTGAAAGCGCTTCATAACCGAGGATATCAAGGGTCTTCAGGTTGACGATAGGCTGAAATACGGTGGATATTCTCTCTTCAACGATTATCCTCTGAAGGGCATACCTGCCGGTATAATCATATTTTAACGACATGAACTGCCCCATCTTCTTCGCGCCGTTTATAAGCTGCATTATCAGACGCATGTTATTTATCATCGGGTTCTGTATCTCGAGAGCATGCCCTATGGTAGGCCTCGAGATCTCCTTAAGGTAAGGGTACAGAAAGGTAAAGACATCATGCTCAAGCTTAATCCTTATCCTTTCGGTTATTTCCTCAAGGTGATAGAGGAGCTTGGTATTGTCGTCCCGCGGGGAAGAAAGAAATATGACAAATGTGTCGACGTCGTAAATATCAATAATGAAAATATCGGCTTTGCGGAGAAGTATCTCCCTGAGCTCTTTTATCTTTGCGTTGATAAGGTTGAAGGTCTCAAGATATATGTTGCTTCCATAAAGCTGCTCAACCTTCCTCAGGTCCTCTATCTGAATTGTTATGCAGGAGAGGTAGCCGGTCTCAAGAAGTATTCTCTCGATATTATCGTACTCTTTTATGACAGTGGGCAAAGAGAGCTTTTTGTTGTAATAAAAATTCTCATTGATGGATACGTTAACCTTTGACGCCCCTTCGCTTTTTTTGCCCTTATCCCGCACCCTGAAGCCTCCTTGATAATGCCGCAGCTATTGAATTAAATACAATTCTATAGTTCTTTCACATGCCTGTCAATAAATTCCTCGCTCTGCCTCGCTGCCTCTTCATTTTTTCTTCAAATGCCTCATGTATTGTTTTGTTAAATTCAACCGGCAAAGGAGGTATTTGCATGAAAAAGACAATTATTGCAATCATTGCGGCAGGGATTCTTATAGCATTCGGAGCCGTTGCGTACGCACACGGGCCCTTTTTCAACAGCCGCCATATGGGGAAAGGGCATGCATCGCACATGATGGATTCGAAATGCGGCGGCATGAGGTGCGAAGCCGCAAATAATGAAGTTCGCAAGTTCATGGATGAGACTTACGGCCTCAGGAAAGAACTTCATGACAAAAAGTTTGAGTACAGGGAGGCCCTTCTTAATCCCGAAACAACCTTATCGGGCTTAAAAAACCTTAAGGAAGAGATTCGGGACCTGAAAAAAAATATCCGCGAGAAGGCGCGTGAATTTGCCGATATGGAGCCAACCGGTTACAGAGGATGCAGGAAATAAGAAATGACATCCCGTTTTTTGAACTCTAAAACGAATAGGTGACATTAAGCATTCCGAGCAATATCTCGGTCTCGCTGCCCGGGAAGGTTAAAGCGCTTGAGCCGTTATTCTCATCGAGTTTAATCAGCGAATAGCTGATGCCTGCGTAAAGGCCGAGATTGGCCGCAACCTCTATAGCAAGGCCGATGCCTCCGTCTACGCACGTGCCCTGAGTTTCAAAAACAGTGCCGTGATCAGCACTGTACTTAATCCTTCCTGACGGATGAAGCGAATAGGCTATCCTGCTGTCTAATGTCCATTTGCCTATCTTTTTTCCGAGGCCCGCTCCAAGGCTTGTGCGCCAGAGATTAATCTTCTCTGTGCCGCTTTCCTGAAGAGGGATTCCGCTGAAAATAAAATCATCTCTTTTGTACCTGAGAATGTCCATTCCTTCGGCTATAAATGCCCTGTAATAATAATCACCGTAGTCATTCTTGTACCCGAGCCTGGCCTCATAGAATTGCCCGAAGAACCTTATGTCATTGCTTTGTGACTGCGAACCCCTCTTCTCCCATCTTTCATCGTCATAAAAGCCTGTTCCCCAGTCAATAACAAAACCCGTAAAAAAATGCGGGTTGTTCTTTAAAGAATGCTCCCCCGATATCCCGTAAAAAAGCACTTTCTGCAACGATTCTGACCTGTCACCCTCTTTGTGACTTAAAGTTCCGTAGCCGGCATGAGCGCCGATACCGAGATTTTCCGCGCGCGAATTATCGGCAAGGAAAATAAAGAGCGCCACGCCCAGAAATAGAACGTGCAGCTTATGCCTCATATTTAGCCTCCCCGTCAATTTTATTTCGTGCCGAAGAGATAATCAGCGTCCGATTCTGACATCGCCCTGCTCAAATCAGACGCGAATTTTTTCGCGAGTTCTGCTCCCTCCCCCGTATCCGCGCCATATACGGGCACATCTATGCGGACAAGAAGGCTGACGCTCTTTCTATTGAAAAGCGAGAAGATGGTCTGTATTATCTTCTGTTCGGCCCAGCCGCTGACAAGCTTTTTGTCGATTGCTATCCAGTATACAACTATCCTTTTGTCATTTCTTGGGGCATGGTCGGTAAAAAGCGTGTAAGCATTGATAAGGCGGCCCGAGGCATTCATCGGCGTCCTTTCAAAGGCCTCGGTCGTGAAGCCCGAACTTCTGAAGCATACGTCAGGATAGTGAAAATCCCTGGCATTGATTATCATCAGAAGAACCTTTCTCCCATCCGGCTTATGAGTATATTGATACAAGAGCGCTTCGCTTATAAATTCATAAACCGCGCCCTGAAGCTCATCCCTCAGTTCAACTGACATATCTTGTCCGCTCCACTCCCCAAAAGAATCGGGAAGCCTGAGTCCCGAGAGAAATGCAGTGCCCTCGTACTTCACATCTTTCGGAACGGCAAAGCTCAGCAACATCGCTAAACTTATCAGCAGAATTGCCGTAATATACCTTGCCTTTTTATTCATCTTTGCTCTCCTTCACTGATACGCCTTCGGGCATAAACCCGCTCATCAAATTCTCAAGGGCGATAAGGCCGAGTATTGTTATCAGAAAGACCGCGACTCCGCTGAAGTTATGAAAGAAACCCTGCCCCGCCTCTTCCCCGAAATAAAAGGTGATAAGGCATATCGCGATTACCCTGACAAAATTACCCAAAAGCGCAAGCGGTATTACGGCAAATGTGAGTATGGACTTCTTCAGCCGCCCGGCACTTATGAGATAGATATAAACAAGAGAGAGAGTCAGCATCGTAATGAGAGAACGGAAGCCGCTGCAGGCCGGCGCCATGTAGATTTCCCGGTAACCGATAGAGAGGAGAAGGCCGTCCCGCGTGACCGGATAACCGGCAAATGCCAGAAATTTCTCAGCCGCGAAAGATACCCCGTATCTCATCGGAACCGTGATGCCGTCAAGGATGGCCGGCGGCAAAGGAACGAGAAAAAGCAGATACGCCACGGGAAAAGAGAGTTCCTTTAATACCATTTTGCCGTACAGGTACCGGATAAGGCCGGAGAGAAAAGGCACAAGTGATAATATCTGAATGAAATCATAATTGCGGCGCCATCCGAAAATAAAAAGAAGAATGCCTGATATGAGAAGGGCGAGGCCTGAGAATGTTCCGGTTCTTTTTGCTTTATCTTCAAGCCGGATTTTTCTTAATACATCTCTTTTACGCCACGCGAGGAATAATGAAATTGGGAGGATAAAATAGATATGTGAGTAATCCTCAAGCGCCCAGTTTGTTTTTCCGGAATAAAGGGCGATAAAGGCAGGCATGTACATCGCGGCGCTCATGCCCCAAATCAGAAAATGAATCATTTCATCCTAATCCCTTAATTAAAATCAGGGAATATCTTCACGCTGACCTCTTTGCCGTCGCCGAGGGTGTGAGACGCCGACAGAATTCCGCCTTCTATATATTCGAGCCTGAATTTGCCGAAGCCGTTTCTGACAAGGCTCTTGGCGTCGGAAGGGCATCCCTGCTCGCAGCCGGCAACACCCCTTATCATGCGGGGTATCAGTTTCTCTATCCCAAGAGATGAGAGATCAACCCCAAGCCTTGAACCGAAATCGAAAATATCCTTTGCGCCGGAGGCCGCGTCAAACCTGAAGGGGTTGCTTACCTCAACACTGATTGATTCCTTTCCTATGCTGACGTCTATTTCCATCAAACTTTCTCCATACTATAGTGTCCGGTTAATTTTATAAAATCCCTCCTAACTTCCCTTTATTAAAAGGAGGGGCTCCCCTTCTTTTCAAACAAGTATATTTGCAGTTTCTTCAATGCCCTTCCTCTGTGGCTCATTGCGTTTTTCTCGGCGTCGGCTATCTCGGCAAATGTCCTGTCGCTCCCCTCCGGGAAGAAGAGAGGGTCATACCCGAAGCCGTTTCTGCCTCTCGGCTCCCTGCCTATTCTGCCGTTAACATATCCCAAAAAGGTTTTGACACCGTCTTTATCAGCCATAGCGATACAGCAGACGAACCTCGCGCCCCGCTCTTCATCAGGAACGTCTTTAAGTTCATCAAGAAGCTTTCTGTTATTCGCGGAGTCGTCAGAAGGTTCGCCGGCGTAACGCGCCGAATAAATGCCGGGCGCTCCTTTTAAAGCGTCAACTTCCAGGCCTGAGTCATCGGCAACTGCAGTCATGCCGGCGCATTTAAAAATCTGAAGAGCCTTCTTGGCCGCGTTCTCTTCAAAGGTCGCGCCGTCCTCTTCCGCCTCTCTGCAGCCGGGAAAGTCATCCAAAGCGTATAAACGCGGCTCCATCCCCATAGAGCCGAAAATGCTCTTCATCTCCTCAACCTTCTTCCTGTTGCGAGTGGCAAGAACTATGTCCATAGTTATATTCAGTATCTTGGATTATTTTAGCTAAAATTTGCGGATCTTTCATATGAATGAGAGGTTAAACATCCATCCTTGCCGCGAGTTTTATAGCCTCTATCATGCTTGAAGGGTTCGCCTTATTCTGCCACGCGATGTCAAACGCTGTCCCGTGATCCGGCGATGTCCTGATGACAGGCAAACCGACTGTCATGTTCACGCCTGTCTCAAACGCAAGCATCTTAAATGGTATAAGCCCCTGGTCGTGATACATGCAGACGACAATATCAAAATCTCCGTTGTGCGCTCTGTGAAAGACAACATCGGGCGGAAAAGGCCCTGACGCATTCATCCCTTCTTTCCGCGCCTTCTTAATGGCGGGAATGATCGACTTAATCTCCTCATCGCCCAAGATGCCCGCTTCGCCGGCGTGGGGATTGAGCCCTGCCACAGCGATTCGCGGCGCGTCAACACCTAACATCTTCATTCCCCTTTGGGCAAGACTTATAGTCTTATAGACAACGGCTTCTTTGATAATCTTGGGAACTTTCTTTAAAGGCGTATGTATCGTGGCGAGGATGACCTTTAACTTCTCACTTGCAAACATCATCGCAAATTCTTTTGTCTCAGTAAGCTCTGCAAGAAACTCCGTATGCCCCGGCCATTTACAGCCTGCCATCTTGAGGGATTCTTTCGATACGGGGGCGGTTACGATCGCTGAGACTTCATTCTTCATCGCAAGCTCAACAGCTTTTTTAATGTAAGAGACAGCGGCCTTGCCCCCGTTTTTTGAAGGGGCGTTCTTTTTTAACGAAGCAGGAGGCTTTATATCGAGAACTTCGATAAGTCCGTCAGATGGTTTTGATTCAGACATGCTGGATATTAATCTGACTTTTAGCGGAAGCCTTGTAAGCTTTACAGCGTCTTTTATAACTTCAATGCTGCCGATCACAACGGGCGAGCAGTAATTTCTTATCTCAGCGCAAAAGAGCGCCTTGACGATTATTTCAGGGCCGATTCCGCCGGGGTCACCCATTGTTATGGCGATCTTTTTCATGATGTCAGAGATACGGAGAAAAGCGGGGCCTCTTTATGATGCCTTCACTGCAAGGCGACTATCGCATCCATCTCAACGCTCACATCCATGGGAAGCCTGCCCGCCTGAATCGTGCTCCTTGCCGGAGGCTCGTCATCAAAATATTCCCTGTAAACGGAGTTGAAACGCTGAAAATCATCCATGTCAGCGAGATAGCATGTCATCTTCAGGATGTCCTTCATCCCCGCACCCGCCCCTTCGACAATGGTTCTGATATTTTCGAGCACGGCGCGCGTCTCATCCTCGATAGTTCCCCTCACAACCATGCCGGTCTCAAAATCAAGAGGAACCTGCCCTGATATGTACATCAGGCCGTTATGTATGACAGCCTGTGAATAAGGGCCTTTAGGTTTCGGCGCTTTGTCTGAAGAAAAGACTCTTTTTTCAGCCATTACATTATCCTTTATTCAGGCGAAGCAGCCGCCTGCAAAGATCAAGGGACGATTAGTCTTTCCGGAGAATGAATCAGGAAAGTTTGATTCTCAGAAGAAGAATCTGCGCTGCGCAATCTATTTCTTTGTTTTTTTCGTCTTTTTGGCCTTTGTGGCCTTACCTTCTTTCTTAGGCCCGCAAGAGCTCTTGCCGCATCCGCAACCCATATTCAGCCCTCCTTTCATTTCGATTCAGGATATAGTATTTTAAGCCCTCTTGAAAATTAAATCTACTCTTCGGCGCCCGCCGCCAGGCCGGCCAACCACCCTGTTGAAAAGGCGGCCTGAAGGTTATAACCCCCGCTGCCGGCATTTATGTCCAGAACCTCGCCCGCAAAATAGAGGTTCTTCACGAGTTTTGAACGCATGCTCCGCGGGTCGACCTCCTTTACGTTCACGCCGCCCGCAGTGATTACAGCCTCTTCAAGAGGGCGGTGCCCGCTCACGTCAAGCCTGAAATCCTTAAGCCATACCCTGAGCCTTTTCCGTTCTGCGGCAGTAATCTGATGGCATGCCTTGTCAAGTGGTATCCCTGTCATATCGGCACATACCGAGACAAGTTTCTCAGAGAGTATTTTCCCGAGCAGGGCTTTATATTTCTGCTTTCCGTGTCTATCCATGACGCTTAAGAGCCGCGCATCAAGCTCTTTATCATTAAACTCCGGCTTCAAGTCAATAGAGAGCACAGCCTTTTTTTTGTCAATAAGCGCGTCAACTATCCTGCCGCTCATCGAGAGTATAAGAGGTCCTGAAACCCCGAAATGCGTAAAGATCATCTCGCCCGAATCAGTAAAACTTTTCTTCCCGCTGATGTAGGCGCTGACTCGGACACCGCTGAGGCTGAGCCCCTGCAGGCTTAAGGCGGTTTTGCCCGCGGTTACAAGAGGGACAAGTGAAGGCCTCGGCCTGACTATCGCGTGGCCGGCAGACTCGGCAAGCCTGTAGCCGTCTCCGGTTGAACCGGTCTTGGGATATGAAGCACCTCCGGTTGCTATTATTACGGCGTCAGCCTTATGAAAAACCTCTTTAGGGTTTTCATCCTGAGCCGCCTGACCTTCGGATGCGAGAACTCCTCTAACGGCGCCCTCCCTGATAAGAAGTTTCTGCGCACGGGAATATGTCTTAATCCTGACGCCCGAATCTACAGCCCAATTTTCAAGCGCATCCACAACATCCTGAGCGCGCCCGCTTGCGGGAAAGACGCGCCCGTCTCCTTCAATTGCCGTCTCAATGCCAATCTCTTTGAAAAAGGAGGAAAGCCCTGCTGAAGAAAAACTTGAAAACGCCTGCCTCAGGAAATCACCGTTTCTTTCGAAATGAGATATGAATTCGGAAACGGAAGCCGTATTGGTGAGATTACATCTCCCTCCGCCGCTTATGGAAAGCTTTATGCCCGGCCTTTTCATCCTCTCAAGCAGAAGGGTTTCGGCGCCTGATAAAGACGCCCGGCCTGCGGCCATAAGTCCTGCAGCACCCGCGCCTATAACTATTATGCGGCTGCCGGATGGATTCTTTTCAGGCATTAATTATTCTTCTCCTGCCATATCCTTTGCCGGCCCCGGCAAGGAAAATGCCCGCGAAAACAATAAGGACCAATGAACTTCCGATAAATGCTTTTGCGTATCCGAAATGCATCGCGACAACTCCTGAAAACAAAGGGCCTGTCGTATGCCCAATATCCATGATCGATCCGAGCAGACCCATTGCCGAACCCCTTGCCTCCCTGCTGCTCAGGTCAGCTATATATGCCGATGTGGCTGAAGTGACTACCGAAAGGCTCATGCCGAAAGCCACGCTCAGAATGAGCAAAGGGATGAATGCGCTGAAGAGCGAAAAGCCCCCGATACAGGCGGCGCCGATCAAAGCGCCTGCAAATATCTGCGGCTTTCTGCCATGCCTGTCCGAGAACCTGCCCATCATCGGTTTTGAAAGCGCAAGAGTAATAACCTGCGCCGACAAAAAAATCCCCACCTCGTAGGTGCTGATGCCGGAGCTGACGGCATAAAGCGGAAGAAAGGTCTCAAATGTCCCGTACGCAAAGAGTATTGCGGCTTCTACCGCGCAGGTAAAGACTATTGCCCGGTCAGCCGTAACTCTCTTAAACGCGCTGAAGGTTTCTGCCCAGGCTTGATTCCCGGGCGCGGCTTCCGCAGGCTGAGGAAGAAAAAGAGCCATAAAAAAAGTGATTGCTCCGGCTATAGCGCAGACAACATAGACAGCGGTAAATCCTCCGCCCTGATTCAAAGCCGTTGTTCCGATTATGGCCCCGCCGATAAGAGGGGCCATAAACCTGCCTATGAGAGTCGCGGTCGAGAACCAGCCCAATTTTTCGCCCCTCTCTTTGTGAAATAATTCAGAGACAAAGGCCATCGCCACAGGGATAAATACAGCCGTAGCAAAACCGTGGTAAAACCTGACCAGCGCCAGCTCCCATATTTGCGTCACAAAGAGATAAAGTATCGGCGCCGTAGAAAAGATGATTGAGGAAAACATCAGCATCTTTCTCTTTCCTATCCTGTCCGAAAATATTCCGGCCGGAATGCTGAAGATAACTCCTGTAAACGCGGAAACAGAGGAGACGAATCCAACCTCTGAGGGGTCTGCGCCGAGATGAGCGGCGAACAGAGGGAGTACCGGACTTTTGGATATTGTCGAACTGAATATGGCAAAAAGCCCTGTGGCACAAAGCAGCCGGAAGGGGCTTAATCTCATCTTTTTATCAATCCCTGAATCTCGCAGTGATAGCCGAGATAACGCTGAAGCGTTATCTCGTTCTTGCCGTATTTAGGCTCGCTTCTCAGTATCTCCTCAAACCGTCTTTCGGCTTCAAGTTCATCTCCTGCGATATCAACAATGCCGTCAGTGATGATGTCAACGAGCCTGTCCGCGTAGATTACGACCCGCTCTTCAAGCCTGTTCAATGTATAGTCCTTAACCGGCAGGCCGAGCCCTACAGCCTCGGGTTCTGTCATCCCGCCGCGGATATGCTTTTCCATGATGTCTGTAATCGCCTGCGGCAGCCCGAGCGCCTTCCCCATTTCAGCCCCTATCTTCCCATGCTCAATCTCATGCGTCTTTGCCTTGCCGAGGTCATGAAAGAGCGCGCCTCTTCCCACAAGCTCCATATCAACCTTAGCATCCGTGCGTTCCGCAATCTCGAGCGCCTTCTCCGCGACTTTGACGCAATGTTTTATGTCATCTTCGGAAACGCCGGCCGCGCGGAGAATGTCAATATCTAATTTCTTTATCATGTATTCCATAAGATGACTCCTCCTTTATCTAAAACTACGCCTTACTAACTTCACCTTCTTTGATATGTACAGCCATAACAAATATTGGTGTGGCCAGCAAGAGCACTGCGGACATGATCCAGAATGAATAAAGATAACCGATCTGCGCTATCAGCAATCCCGCCAGTATAGGCCCGGCAGCATGTCCGATATCGAATATCGTCCCGAATGTCCCCATAGCTGTGCCGAAATGTTTTTCTTTACATATATCAGCCACAAGAGCGGCTGACGAAGAAGTGACAAATGCCTCGCCGAAGCCGAAGATAATCGCTGTCAACATAAGAAGATAAAAATCTTTCAGTAATGGAATTGACCCGAAAGAGACTGCACATAAAATCATACCTGCCGCGATTAACGGTTTCCTGCCGTATCTATCGGAAGTCTTCCCCATAATTGGTTTAGATAATATTGTTACGAGTACCTGTATGCCCCAGAGAAGCCCCGCCTGAAATTCATTCAGACCTGCAACCGTCACCGCGTAGATCGGCAAGAATGCTTCCAATGCGCCGACTGTCATGTTCTGCAGCCCTTCCATGTTTGATGTGATTACGATCCTTTTGTCGCTTATCACCTCTTTTATTCCTGAAATAAATCTCAGTGAAGCCTCCTTCAGCCCGATCCCTTTTCCGTGCCGCTCATCGCCTCTCAGGATTGAAAGCGCCATGACGAGCGAAAGCGCCCCGCCGATTCCGCTTATGATATAGGCACGATGAAATTCAGCGAGCGAAGGGGCCGCGGCGCCGGACGCGTGATGCAGAATAAATCCTCCTAACGGAGCGCCTAAAAGATTTCCAATAATTGTTATCGAGGAAAACCACGAGAGCATCTCGCCCTTTTTAGCGCCGGCAACATCAGCCACAACAGCCATTGATACGGGCCCGTATACCGCTGTCGCAAGGCCATGCATGAACCGTATCACGATGAGCAATTTATAGTCATTAACGAAGAGATAGGTAAAAGGCATCACTGCAAATACCGCCAGCCCTATCAGCATTGTGCGCTTTCTTCCTATCACATCTGACAACGCGCCTGAAGGAAGTTTAAAGAATATGCCTGTTACGGTTGATATCCCGACAGCAAATCCGATTGCCTCAGGCCCTGCTCCAAGATAAAGCGCAAAAAGGGGAAGCACCGGGCTTCTCGCGAGGGCATAAGACAACCTTGCGAAAAAGCCCACCGAGCAGAGAGCAGTGAATGGCGAAAGAATTTTTGTCATAGCACCTAATGTTTCACAGGTGCCTGCCTGTCAAAATAAATGCTCTTTCCTGAAACGCTCACAGGAATACCCATTGCGACTTCCGCTTTAATTAATCCGATTGCCTTTGCGGCAGCTCCTACACGCTGCTGCACCCGGTTGTCAACATTATGAATGCTTGCAGTCTTTGCCGCTGAGGAGAGAGCAACTCCTATGTCTATCATCCTCATAACACAATGCGGCCCTGAATATCCCATCTCCTTATCTTTCATCTGTCTATCCTTCTTGAACTCTGCGCACGTTGGATAGCCGCATGCCCCGCAATCATAGCCGGCAGTATTTGGTTCTCTAAGCCCAACGAGGAGCAACGCTTGAGAGTTTTCAATGTTGGACGCATCCCTCAGCCAATACGCCTCATTCGTGCTTTTTGGTGCATATGTCTTCATTGCATCCGCAATCTTTCTTAAATCATCATCCTTTGTGACCACCACGATTTCAAGAAAATCCTTTCCGCCTGCCTTAGGTGAAGTCCTTGCCGACGCAGCCATTAATTTTACTACCATATCCGTGACTTCTTTCATCTTGAACCTCCTTTTTCCCATTCACTGTTTATATTCGCTCTCGTACTGTTTGAATTATATCTCATTCTTTATACTTCTCCTACAAAATCATTTTCCACATATATCCGGCCGCCGCCGAACAAATGATCACAGGGATCATCCCCCACTTGAAGTATATCATTCCTGCAAACGCGGTCACTGACGCTGACAGCGCATACCAGTCAAAACCCTTACCATCGGGCATTAAGGTATGATAAGTAAATATTACTGAAAGGTTTAAAACAACTCCGACAACAGCGGCAGTGATTGCTGAAAGGGCTGCGCCAAGTTTCACATTTCTTCTGACTTTCTCTATGTACGGCGCGCCGACGAATATCCACATAAAACATGGAGTAAACGTCATCCATGTAGTGAGCAGTCCGCCAATCGCCCCTGCAACTGCCGGTTGCAGTCCCTCTGCATGAATATATGCTGCAAGATATCCAACAAATTGCGTCACCATAATCAGCGGCCCAGGAGTTGTCTCGGCCAGTCCGAGCCCGTCTATCATCTGTTCAGGCTGAAGCCAGCCGTAGTGACTTACTGCCTGCTGACTGATATACGCGAGCACGGCGTATGCGCCGCCGAATGTTACCATGGCTGCCTTGCTGAAGAGGAGGCCGATATCTATAAAGATATCATTCCAGCCCCTCCATGAACCGAGAAGGATCAAGGGGAGGAACCAAAGAGGCAGACATATAGCAATTACTTTCAATGAGTGCCGCCACCCCGCCTGAGGCCCTTCCAAAACGTATGAATCAGAGATGATATACTCTGATAGATTCGAGGATTTGTTATTGACGGCCGCAACAAATTTGGCGGGTAGAAATTTACCGCCGGAATAACCGATAAGTCCTGCAGCAAGAATGATTGCGGGAAATGGAATATGTAAAAAGTAAATTCCAATAAACGAAAGCGCCGATAAAGAGACGAGGACTTCATTCTTCAGCGATTTTTTTCCAATACGGATGACAGCTTCGGCAACAATGGCTGCTACCGCAGGTTTCAAACCATAAAAAAGAGCTCCAACAGACGGGACATTTCCTAATGACACATACAACCATGAAAGCCCCCACAAAATAAATACCGATGGAAGGACAAAGAATATACCTGCGACGATCCCGCCCCATGTTTTGTGAAGAAGCCAGCCGATGTAAATTGCGAGCTGCTGCGCCTCCGGTCCCGGCAAAAACATACAGAAGTTAAGCGCCTGAAGAAAATGATCTTCAGATATCCACTTCTTTTCTTCGACCAGGTTCTTATGCATGATCGCGATCTGGCCTGTCGGGCCTCCAAAGCTGATGAAGCCAAGCTTAAACCAGTAGCGAAATGCTTCATTGAATGAGATCATCTGTGACATAACCACTCTTTTTTTTAACTGGTCTGACGCGTACAACATTGCGAATACGGCCATCCCCTTCTCAAGAATCTCCGGCGTTATTTTCCGCCGGTGATGGCGTATCTGAGCTTGAGGCTGATGAAAGAATCTTCGTGATTCTCCCACATCATGCAGAAATACTCCTGATCTTCGGTGTAGTACTCCTGTTCAGCACAAACCAATTTGCCTTTATGCGATCTGATATTCTTTCCGCTGACCGGATAGCAAAGCCCGTCCATTGCATGATAGTGGATATTAAAATCAAGCGGCCTTGAAGATGTGAAGGAATACTCCAGCGTTTCTCCCCTCCTGAGTTCAACACACTCTTCATAAGAGCGGTACGGCTCGATCATTGCCTCAATTCCTTTTCTTGGGCCGGCAACGGCGCATGATATGAGGGTTGCCGAAATCAGAAGGCTGAGAACTGTTGCCAATCGAAGAGAGAAAGCCATAATCTATTATATGTTGAAAAGCCGCATTTGTCATAACCCCGCGCCGTTACGACAATCTCTTGTTTCAAACAGCCCATCTCTTTTAACACCGATTGAATTGAGGCGGCCGTTATGATAGCTTAGTAGGCATCAAACGCTTCAGACTCTCATTTCAGGAGGAGCTTACATGCCTGCACTCGATTTATCAAAGCTCAAAAAAGAAGTCTCGGAAAGATTCAGCCCTTTTATGGAGGAGATACTGTCAGGATATCAGGAGAACATCCATTCGGTTTATATCACAGGCTCGGCAGTTACGGATGATTTTGACGGGAAGAAGTCAGATATCAACTCGATTTTCGTATTAAATGAAATGGACCTCGGTTTCCTTAAACTTATCGCGCCGCTCGGAAAGAAGCACGGCAGGCACAAGATAGCGGCGCCTCTGATAATGACCCCGTCATACATTAAAAACTCTCTCGATGTCTTCCCTGTCGAGTTCCTGAACTTCAAGCTTATCCACAGCACAATTTACGGCGAAGACCTGCTCAGGGATCTGGAAGTAGGGATGCATGACCTGAGACAGCAGTGCGAGAGAGAGATAAAGTCTAAACTTATCTGGCTGAGGCAGGGATACCTCTCGTCTTACGGCGACAGTAAAGCGCTTATGGAGGGAATGATAAACTCGATAGCCGGGTATATCCCGCTCTTCCGCGGAATCATCCTGATGCTGGGCAAAGAGCCGCCTTTAAAACAGGCAGGGGTAATAACTTCTCTTTCAAAGGCATCAGGACTTGATGCAGGCATATTCGGAAAAATTCTCTCTGAAAAACATCAGAAGGCCAAACATTCCGCCGGTGAAATAAAGGTGATGTTCGATGACTGCTATAATGCGACCGAGAAACTCGGAAGGATCGTGAATGATATCAGGATCTAAATCATTGACATTCTTTCTCCTGGTACTTCTCTCGTTTTTCACGCGGGCTCCAGCCGCTGAGGTTTCCATTCCTGACACCCCTGTAAATTATGTTGTCGACACTGCGGGGATAATAGACGACGCGTCTGAAGAGATGTTGAATGGTTATCTGAGAGAACTCGAGGAGAAGGCAACCGCTCAGATGGCGGTGCTCACAATAAAAAGCCTTGAAGGCGCATCAATCGAGGATTTTTCGCTTAATGTCGCGCATAACAAATGGAGGCTCGGGCAGAAGGGCAAAGACAACGGCGTGCTTCTTCTCGTATCCGTTGAAGACAGGGAATACAGGATCGAGGTGGGCTACGGCCTCGAGAGCATCCTTCCCGACAGCCTCGCGGGCTCCATCGGAAGGCAATACCTCATCCCTTACTTCAGAAAAGGGGATTATTCCGCCGGGATAATAAACGCGTCACTCGCTGTGATAAAGGTTATATCGACAGATGCCGGAATAGAGATAACCGGCATGCCCGATGTCAGGATGCCGGCGGCAGGCAGAAAGCGCATCGACCCTGTAAGCTCCGCCTTTTCCTTGATCTTTCTCATTTTCATAATATATATGTTTATCAGGCACCCGAGGCTTTTATTATTATTTATAATGATGAATACGCTCGGCGGAGGCAGAAGAAGCGGCTGGGGCGGCGGCGGCGGATTCAGCGGAGGGGGAGGTTTTGGAGGAGGCAGTGGCGGCTTCGGAGGAGGAGGCGCGTCAGGAAGATGGTAACATAAAAGTTATCAGTTGTTAGTTTTCAGGCTGACAACTAAAAACTTATTTAATAAGGAGGATAATCAATATGTCAAAAGGGTTGAAGATAACATTGATAATCACAGGCATAATTCTGCTGATAGGCATTGCCTCTGCAGGATGGGTGATAGGAAATTACAACAAGGTTATTGCCATGGACGAGAATGTAAAGGGCAAGTGGGCGCAGGTCGAGAATCAGCTCAAGAGGCGCTATGACCTCATCCCGAATCTTGTGGAGACGGTAAAGGGATATGCCGCTCATGAAAAAGAACTTTTCGAACATATCGCGGACGCGAGGACAAAGTACTTCCAGGCAGGAAGCGTCAAAGAAAAAATAGAGGCGTCAAACCAGATAGAAGGAATGCTCTCAAGGCTTCTCCTGTTAAATGAACAATATCCCCAGCTCAGGGCAAACGAGAATTTTCTCAAACTGCAGGACAGCCTTGAAGGGACGGAGAACAGGATAGCCGTTGAGAGGATGAGATACAATGAGGCGGTTCAGGGCCTGAATACATATATCCGCACCTTCTTCGGCAGGTTCTTCTCCGCGCTCGCCGGTGTCGGAAACGCCGATTACTATGAGATACCTGAGGGTGAAGCAGCCGCGCCACAGGTGAAATTTTAGGCTTTTAAAAAAATAACGCGGCTTCAATGCTCGTGATGCGTGAACTTTTCACGCGCCTTCTCAAGCTGTTCTATGAGAGGGCCGGGCTCGAAGAAGCCTATCTTTCTGTATATCTCATCGCCCTCTGAATCAATGACGATGAAGGTTGGCGTTCCTTTTACGTTAAATCTCAGAAACTGCTCCGCGTCTATCCCGCTTTGGAATTTCAGATTGACGAAGTTCTTTTTGAGATAATCCTGCAGCCCGATGTCAGGAAACGTACCTGTCTCCATTCTCTGGCAGGCCCCTCAGGTGGGGCTGAAGAAATCAATGAAGACAAGCTTCCCCTCATTTTTCGCGGACTCAACCGCTTTACTCAGGCTTTTCTCCCATGAAATCCCTTCAGGCACAGGCCTCACCTCCAACCATTGTTATATTCTATCATGCAAAAATATACACTGAAAATTATCCTGCCGCTCCTAAAACCCGTAATTTATACTTTATCAATAACACGCTCCATGTCAAGCCTCATAATACCGCCTTGCATAACTCTCTTTATAATGTTACTTTTTATTCACAATCATAAGGAGGATGCGCCATGCTTAAAAAGATATCGATATATATATCAGCTTTTATGTTAATCGCGATAATCGGCATTGCCGTATTCATAAAAACCTTCATAACGCCGGAGAGAATCAAATCCTACATTATCTCAACCGCCGAGAACGCGCTCAGCAGAAAAGTGGGCATGGGCGAGATAAGCCTCAGCTTCTTTAAGGGTATAGAGGCAAAAGACTTTGCGATTAAGGAGGCTGACGAAAGCACGGATTTTCTCAAATGCAGAGAGTTCGTCCTTAAATATCAATTCATGCCGCTATTTTCAAAAAAGCTCGTCATCGATGAACTCGTGCTCTCATCTCCTGAGGTGAGGATCGAGCGGGACAGAAGCGGAGCATATAATTTTGAGACGATTGGGAAGAAGAAGGGCATAGATGAAACCGCGCAGAAGCTTGACGAATCAGAAGCAAGCCTCATATCACTGCTTATAAACAGGATAGAGGTTAACGGCCTTAAGTTCACGCTTACAGACCTTAAAAAAGAGCTCCCCGGAATGAAAGGCGCGATAGATCTCGACGCAAGCATAAAAAGCTCAGGCACAGAACTCATCAGCGACGGCCTTCTGAAGCTCAGGCTGGATGAATTATCTCTGAAGAAAACCGTAAAAGACATATCAGTTTCTATTGATTACGGATTATCCCTTAATACGGCTGATGAGAAGATAGGCGTCAATAAGGCCGAGATAACGGCGCAGAATATACCGCTGTCATTAAAAGGAATAATAACCGGTTATAAGACAGAGGCGAATGCGGACATCGGCATATCTTTGCCAAAAGTAAACGCGCCGCTCATTCAGGAGTTGATATCAAAATTTATTGAGATGAAAGAGATGAAAATCACAGGGGAGCTTGCCGCGGATCTGAAGGTCTCAGGCCCTTTGAAAAAGAGCCGGGAGATAATGACTGAAGGAGTTGTTAATCTGAGCAATATAAGCATAACATCCAAAGATATCACCGCGACGCTTGACGGCAAAATAAAATTCGGCAAGGAGCTTCTCGGCATTGACCTGAATGCCTCAACCGGAAGAAACTCTGCCCGGTTAAAAGGTTCTGTAAAAGATTATCTCGGCAAAAGGGATATCGCGCTCGACATCTATTCAAAAGAGCTCTTTCTTGATGAACTCATGCCTGCCGCGCCCGAGAAAAGACCTTCAGCCGCAATGGCCGGAGGCTCAGAATCAACTGAAGAGGCAAAGCCGCTCGCGCTCAACGATTCGGCAAAAGGAGAGGTGAGGATAGATTCAGCGGTCTATAAGAATATTAAGATGCACAATTTTTTTCTAAAATACGGCTTTAAGGATAACAGGCTTGATATAGAAAAGATGACTGCCGCCGCGGGAACGGGAACGATAAGCATTCAGGGAAGAGTTGACATGTCAAAACCGGGATATGCCTATGCCTTCACCTCTGAGATTGATTCGATTCACGCGGATGAACTTGTCAACACATTTTTCCCGAAAGCAAAAGATACCGTCTTCGGAAATATATCAGCCGGTCTGAAGATGAGCGGTGCCGGGACACTTCCTGAAAACATTAAAAAGAATCTCGAGGCAGAGGGGAATTTCATCATCAGAAACGGCAGGATAATGAACAATATGCTTTCTGACAGATTCGCGCTATTCCTCGGGGTCGAGAGGCTGAAAACGATCAGCCTCAACAGAGGAGAGGGAAGTGTAAGGATAAGAAACGGCATTGCGAACCTTAACAGCATATTTTCATCAGACGACATTTCGCTCGGCCCCGCAGGAACCATCGGGCTTAACGAAACACTCGGCCTCGCGTTTGACCTCAGCCTCTCCCCTGCCCTCACTTCACAGGTTACGAGGAATTCGAGCATAGCTTCTTACATCAGGGATGATGCGGGCTGGGGGCAGATCCCGCTCAAGATATCAGGAACATTCTCAAACCCTTCCTACAGCGTTGACTTAGCAAAGGCGGGGAAGAGAGTGATAAAGAAGAAGGCGATAGAGATTATAGATGATGTCCTGAATAAAAATAAAAGCGATTCACAAGATAATGACAGCGGGCGGCAAGACATACAGAAGCCTATTGAAGACCTGTTGAAAGGAATTTTCAAATAACCATTTTTCGCTTTGGCGCTCATGACATTCCTTCTGCTATAATATTTAACTTTTTGTTTGCATTGTTTTTTTAATTCGATCCATGAACATCACGGCACTTGACAGAACAATACTTGACTGGGAAGACAGTTTCGGCAACATGGTCACCATACATGACGATGATTACAATATCATCGCGGCCAACAGCTCCGCGATTAAATTGCTCAATTCTACGCTGAGTGACATATTAAACAAAAAATGCTACCGGAATTATCACGGCAGCAGCACGCCTCCCAAAAAATGCCCGAGCTGCGACTGCCTCAAAAGCGGCAAGCCTTCGACCGTTGAGATATTCGAACCGCACCTCAAAATGCATCTTGAGATCAAGGCGTTCCCGAGGCTCGACAACAGCAACGCAGTCAAAGGCGTGATACACGTCGTAAGAGACATTACCGCGCGCAAACAAATGGAGAACGAGCTGACCGAGCGCGTATATGAACTTGAGCAATTCTACAATATGGCCGTTCACAGGGAAGTGAGGATGAAAGAGCTCAAGATCGAGATCGAAAGACTGAGAACCTCGCTTTCAAAATATGAAAACATAGAGCACGACTCCTGAGAAAAATCCTGAAGTTATATTTTGCTATAATCAAAAAACCTCACCCTCTCCGGAACTCCTTTTCCGCCTCGCGTATGACGTCCTCCGGCCTGTCTGTGTATTTCGGCGAAAAGTGAAGCGGCACAAACCTGCCTGCTCCTGCCTCACGAGCGATTCTCCCTGCTTCTCTTGCCGTAAGGTGACAGCTCTTCTTCGCCCTGTCTTTGTCCTCGTCGAGAAAATATGTTTCAATGAAGAGCATGTCAGAGCCTTTGGCTAATTTAATTATCTTTTGTATATTCTCATCGCTCCCGAGAGCGTCAACCACGTATGATATTTTCTGCCCTTCGGTTATTATCACAAACTCCCGCGCCTCATCGAATGACAGCTCCTTGCCCTCAACTTTAAAGAGAGCCTCTTTATCATTATTCCTTATCGCGTCCTTCAGCTTATTGAGCCATGGGCCGACCGGAATTCCATGCCTGTCCAGCTTTGCCCTGTCGATGTTAATATGAAAATCCTCTTTTATGCTGTAGGCGAGGCATGGGATAATATGGTCAAGGATTACAGCCGAAACATTGAAAAAAGGGCCTCTCATCACGACGCCTTCAAACGGCTTCGAGCCGAGCCCCTCACGGAGAAAACGGTTTTGCGATCTGAAACATGCCGCTTCGATTCTATCCTCGAGTACCTCAAAGACATTGAGCGAAAGAGGGTACTCCTCGATAAGGTTCCATGTGTAGCCCCTTAACTTCCCCTCGACCTTGTCCATGAAGCCCCCGGGGCCATAAAGGTTTAAAGGCCTCTCGCTTTTCAGGTGATGCCTCAATATGTTGTCAAAGCCGATGAAATGGTCTATATGAGCGTGTGAAACAAATATGTCGGTAATCTTGAATATGTCCCTCGCTGAAAGGTTTATGGTAAAGCCCGGGTCAAAGAGGAGCGCCCTCCCCTCCCTGTAAAGCCTGACGTAAATGCCAGGGTCTTCGAACGGGCCGTTGATAAGCCTTGTATGAAAAGATGACTTCATATAAAATTATTAATCTGACAGGGTTATATATTATTATATTAAACCAGCGCAAGGTAAATTATTTAAAGGAAACCCGCGGCATATGCCTGAACTGAGAAAAGACCCGATATCGGGAAGATGGGTCATCATATCAATAGAGAGAGGCAAGAGGCCCTCTGACTTTCCAAGGAGGATATCAACATCGAGGGGCGGCTTCTGCGCCTTCTGCAGCGGCAACGAACACACCACCCCTCCCGAGATATTCGCCATCAGGCCGGAAGGAAGCGCGCCCAACTCCCCGGGGTGGTCGCTCAGGGTCGTTCAGAACAAGTTCCCGGCGCTGAGTTCCGCGGGCGACCTGAATAAGACCGCGGAAGGAATCTTCGACAAGATGAACGGCGTGGGGACGCATGAGATAATCATAGAGAGCCCTGAACACGACAGCACACTCTCGACAATGCCGTTAAAAAACATCGAGGACGCCCTTAAGGTATTTGACCTCAGGATAGCGGAACTAAAAAAAGACCCCCGCTTCAAATATGTCCTTATATTTAAAAACGAAGGTGAAGACGCCGGTGCGTCGCTCGATCATACCCACTCCCAGCTCATAGCCCTGCCCGTCATACCGCATCTCGTGCAGGAAGAGATAGAGAACGCGAGGCAATACCACACTTATAAGGAAAGATGCATCTTCTGCGACATCATTCACCAGGAATTGGCTTACAAAATAAGGCGCACCTCGGAGAACGAGGAATACATGGCGCTTGCCCCATTCGCGGCACGCTCGCCTTTTGAGACATTTATCCTGCCCAAGAGGCATGAATCAAAATTTCTGCACAATGGGAACCCTGCCCTGCTCGCTGAGATACTTCAGAAAACGCTTAAACAGATAGACGTTGTCCTCGGCTCGCCGTCATATAACATGATAATACATACGTCGCCGTACAATAACGAGATAAATGATTACTACCACTGGCACATAGAGATAAAGCCGAAGCTCACCAAAATAGCGGGCTTTGAGTGGGGTTCAGGTTTTTACATCAATCCGACGCCCCCGGAGGAGGCCGCGCAATTCATGCGCGATGCCGAAATTGATTAGATATACTCCAGCGGTACCTCTGAAATGAGAATATTAATCGCATCCCCCGAAGCAGTGCCATTCGCAAAAACAGGCGGGCTCGCCGATGTGGCAGGCGCCCTTGCTGATGAGTACAGAAAAAAAGGAATCCATGCGGCTGTCATTCTTCCGTTCTACAGTTCAATAAGAAAAAAGGCCGCGGGTTCAGGAATAAAACCCCTTAACATTAAAATAGACGTGCCTCTCGGCAGTGATACGGAGAGCGGCCTTTTGTGGAAAGGGAAGACGCCGGGCGGGGCTGACGCGTATTTCATCGAGAACCGGAAATTTTATGACAGAGATGAATTGTATGGGACTTCCTCAGGAGACTATCCTGACAATGCCTCAAGGTTCATCTTCTACAGCCGGGGCGTTCTCGAAGCGCTGAAGGCCCTCGGCATGAGGCCTGACGTCATCCACTGCAATGACTGGCAGTCGGCATTAATACCTGTCTACCTGAAAAGAGCCTGCAAAAATGATTTCCCGTCAACCTCAACCCTTCTGACAATCCATAATCTCGGATACCAGGGCATCTTTTCAAGTGACAATATGCCGCTGACAGGCCTCGGATGGGAGACATTCACCATCGACGGCCTCGAATTTTACGGGAATATAAACTTTCTTAAGGGCGGCATTCTCTATTCGGATGTCATCACAACCGTGAGCATGACTTATTCGGAAGAGATATTGACAAAGGAGCACGGCTTCGGCCTCGACGGCGTTCTGCAGACGAGGAGAAACGATATTTCCGGCATAGTCAACGGCGTAGACATCGGCGAATGGGCTCCCTCAAGAGACCCTTTCATAGCGGCAAGGTTCAATAAAAAGGACCTCTCCGGAAAAGCGGCCTGCAAGAAATCACTGCAGAAAGAGCTCGGGCTGAATGACGATGACCGGCCTCTCATCGGACTCGTGGCAAGGCTCTCTGCGCAGAAAGGGCTCGATATTGTTGCGGAGTCGGTCGAAGGAATAACGGGGTCAGGGGCAAAATTGGCGGTCTTGGGCAAAGGCGACAATTACTTCGGCAACCTCTTCTCGCAGTACAGCCTGAAATACCGCGGCCTCTTCTCATTCAGGCCCGGCTTTGACAATACCCTCGCTCACAAGGTATATGCCGGTTCCGATATCTTTCTCATGCCGTCCGTTTACGAGCCGTGCGGGCTGGGGCAGCTTATCGCTATGCGTTACGGCGCAGTGCCGGTCGTCAAAAAGACGGGCGGGCTCGCGGACACGGTCGCGGAATATGACATTCCGACTGGAAAAGGGACAGGCTTTCTATTCAGAGGGCATTCATCCGCCGAGCTTGTCAATGCACTTGAAAAAGCATATAACTTATATTATGACAAACGCCTGTGGAACAGGTTAATATTAAACGCCATGTCAGGGGACTTTTCATGGCGGAGGCCGGCAGAAAAATATGTCTCTCTTTACAAAAAACTGATAAGAAAAACACAATACCATGTCTGAGGCGATTGAAAATATAAAACAGCCCGAGGCCGTGCATGAAACCGACCTCCTTGTCAAGGTGGCGCGCATCATCAGTTCAACGCCTGAACTGACCGAACTTCTCGGAAGCATCGCGCAGTCGCTCGTTGACATTCTCAATAAAGACAGCTGCTCCATCTGCCTCTTCAAGCCCGGCGGCCAGGTTGTCTGCATAGAGGCAGTAAACAGCAGGAACATGGACCGTTATTCAACCTTCTGCCTCAAGATAGACGAAGAAGGCATAATAAGCAAAATCACAAAAGAGCGCAGGCCGCTCGTGTACGAAGATATCAGAAACGACGCCGAGATCATGTCGATCCTTAAACCCGGCACCGACTCCCTCCTCTCTCTTCTCGCGGTTCCCATCATCAAGGACGACCTGGTAGCCGGCGTACTCATGATAAGGACAAAAGAGCCTCACGCCTACGGCAGGAAGATCACAAACCTCCTCACTGTCATATCACATAATATAAGCGTCGCTCTAAAGAATGCCGAATTCTTCGTCAGGGTTAAAGGGGAGCTTGATGAACTCAAGAGCATTCATGAAGTCGGAAAGGCCATCACCTCGATACTCGACATAGACGATCTTCTCCCCTTCATATGCAAAGAAGTTACTGCCACCTTCAGGTCAACTGGCTGCATCCTCAGGCTGATAGAAGGCGAGAACCTCAACATAAAGGCATCTTACGGCGTATCTGAAGAGGTGAAGCAGGACATGTCCCTGCGCCTCGGCGAAGGCATAGCCGGCCAGGTCGCGACAACGGGACAGCCGATGATAGTCAGCGACACCTCCAAGATGCCTGAGAACCTGAGGGTCCCGGGCATCGAGGCATTATCCGTGCTCTGCGTTCCGATAAAGATCGGCGAAAAGGTAATAGGCACACTCGGGATCTATGACAAGAAGGATGAATGGGGAACAACTGTCTTCTCCCATGATGAACTCGCAAGGCTCGTGACATTCGCGTCCGTTTCCGCGATAGCCATAGAAAACGCCGGGCTCTACAGAAAAGAACTCGAAAGGGAGAACGAGGTACTGTCGCTCTATCTTGAGGTGAACCAGACAAAAGATTACCTCAAAAGCCTTATAGACAATTCGCCGGACGCCATCATAATATCAGACACAGACGGCATAATAACATCCTGGAACAGAGGGGCTGAAAAGATATACGGTTATACTGAAGACGAGGCTCTTGGAAAATTCCTGCCGATGGTCCCCGCATTCCTCGCAGAAAAGGAGAAAAAAAACATACGGGAGATACTTCAGAAACAGACGATATATGACATAGAAACGATAAGGCAGAAGAAAGACGGAAGCCTTATCGAGGTGAGCCTTACACTCTCGCCTGTCCTCGGCCCTTCCGGCGAAGTAAGCGGCATAAGCGGGATCTCAAGGGACATATCCGAAAAGAAGCGCGTCGAGAAAGAGCTGAGAAGAAAAAACGACGAGCTTTCGAAACTCTTCATCATAAGCTCCGCTGTCAGAGGCACCCTTAACCTCGACAAGCTCATCAGGATGGTTCTCTCTGCCGTCACCATGAGCGACGGCCTCGGCTTCAACAGGGCGATACTTTTTCTGCTTGATAAGGATAGGAAGTTTCTTAAAGGCGAGATGGGAGTGGGGCCGGCAAATTTTGAGGAGGCAAACTCGATATGGCATTCCCTCAGCGGAAAGAGCCTCAAATCCATAATAGAAGAGATTGACGGCGGCAGGCTTTACAGGGCGTCGCAGTTCGACAGGCTGAGCCAGACCCTCTCTATCGATCTTGCGGACGACTCCGTCTTCTCGCGTTCCGCAAGAGAGAAGAGATTCTTCAATATCAGCAGGCCCGAGAATGAGACCGAATCGACACAGCAGGTAACGCGCAGGCTCGATACAAGGGCCTTCGGCACAGTCCCTCTGATCTCAGGAGGCTCTGCCATCGGCCTCCTGTGGGTCGATAACCTCTTTACGGGCAAACAGATAACCGATGATGACCTCCAGTCATTGATGCTCTTTACAAGCCACATAGCCTCTGCCATCGAGAACGCGAGGCTCTTTGAAGGCGTCTCCCTCGCGAGGTCGGAGCTGAGGAACATCTTTGAATCTATAACCGATATGGTCTTTTTTACTGACAAGGATTCCGTCATAAAACGTGTCAACCAGGCGGTGATGCAGAAGCTGGGCAAGAAAGAGGAAGAGATAATCGGCGGGAAATGCTACCAGGTTTTCCATGGAAAAGACGAGCATGACCCTTCATGCCCTCACCTTAAAACCATTAAGAGCTACAAGCCGTTTGTCGAGGAGATAGAAGACCCGTACCTCGGCGGCACATTCGTGATATCATGCTCTCCTATATTTGACCCTACGGGGCTTTTCGCCGGGACAGTGCATGTGGCGCGCGACATAACTGAACTCAATACCCTGAGGGAAAAGGTCGCCATCTCGGAAAGGATGGCGGCTCTCGGCGAACTCGCGGCAAAGGTCGCGCATGAGATAAGGAACCCTCTCGTATCCATAGGCGGCTTTGCCAGAAGGCTTGAGAACAACACCGAGGGAGAAGCTCTCGAATACTCGAAGATCATCGTCAAGGAGGTAAGCAGGCTTGAGCACATCCTAAAGGAGATACTCGGCTTTGTAAAGGGCTCAAAGGCGGTAAGGAACAGCGTCGACGTCAATATCATACTCAGGGAGATAACGGATTTTATCACCCCCGAAGTCCATGAAAAGGGAAACAGGATAATATACGAGCTTTCAGAGTCCCCTGTATTCTCTGTAATGGACAAGGAAAGGATAAGAGAGGCTGTACTAAACATCATGACGAACGCGAACAATGCCACAGAGCGCGGCATTATCACCATGAGGACATGGAGCGAGAATGACGATGCCGTCATCGAGATATCAGACACAGGCTGCGGGATAAGGCATGAGCACCTCACCAAGATATTCGACCCCTTCTTCACTCTGAATCCGCAGGGAACAGGCCTCGGCCTCTCCGTGACGCATAAAATAGTCCAGGAGCACTGCGGCAAGATCGAGGTTGAGAGCCACTGCCGCGCCGAAGGAGAAACGGAAAAAGTAGGGACTGTCTTCAGGGTCTTCCTTCCTTTGACGCCGGGGCAGGAAAATATAGAAGAGGCTTAAATAATATAAAATATGGTACAGGGGGATAAAAAAATGAAGATACTTATTGTTGACGATGACCTCAATATACAGCGCCTTTACAAAGAGGAGCTTGAAGAAGACGGTTATGACGTTGTGGTCGCCAGCACCGGAATGGCGGGAATCGAGATATTTGAAAAGGAAAAACCTGACATCGTGACGCTTGACATCCTGATGCCCGACATGGACGGCATAAATGTCCTGAGAAAAATGAAGGACATAAACCCGAAGATCCCTGTCATAATGTCCACGGCTTATGACTACAGGGACGACTTCGCCCTCTGGGCTTCCGAGGCGTACATAGTGAAGTCGGCAGACCTTGCCGAGCTTAAAGGGACGATAAAAAAACTTCTTAATATATAACTGCAAATCCGTTTGTCCCTGCCGCGAAAGCATCTTTCCGGCAGCGTGCAAAGCGCCCTGCGATAACCTCAGGTTTACAAAACAAACCCTGATTGAGTATATTTTATGTCTGTATTTGCGCATCATTTTTGAATATTGCCCATGCTATGGAGAGGTGGCCGAGTAGGTCGAAGGCAGCCGCCTGCTAAGCGGTTGTAGGGGTAACACCCTACCCAGGGTTCGAATCCCTGCCTCTCCGCCATTATTTGAATTGAGAGTTAACAGTTAAAAGTCATAAGTTAAAAGTAAAGGAGCCTGGCTATGAAAAAGATCTTTGTTTTTTTTGTTACAGCTGTTTTAGCATTCTCATTTGCCGCCTGTCAGAAGAAGGAAGAGAAGGCATCATCTCCCCGGCCCGCGGCAACCGGCCCGATAATTGACAAGCCGGCAGGAGGGAGCGGGTTTCCTGCTGAAGAGAAAGATTTTCAGGTCGTGGTTCCCGACGCGGTAAAGAACGGATGGACAGCGGTTGTAATCGCGGTTGATGAAAAGGCGACAGGGAAGACGGAAGAATTCAAAGTTAAGACAGGCGGGGAATTCTCCATTCCGAATTCAAAACTTACCGTGAAGGTCGGGCCGTTCCTTCCGAGCCTCAAGATAACGGGCAATGTTATAACCTCAGAGTCTAACGAGCCGAATAACCCGTCCGTCGCAATTGCCGTATACGAAAGCGGGAAGAGGATATTCCCGGCTGAAAAGAAGGAATGGGGCTGGCTGTACGCCAACCTGCCACAGATCCACGCGTTTGAACACGAGCGTTACGGATTAAAGCTGATACAGGGAATAAAAAAGTAGCGCCCATAGCTCAATTGGATAGAGTGTCTGACTACGGATCAGAAGGTTGGGGGTTCGACTCCTCCTGGGCGCACCATCACCGCTCTATTTTTTCTTCTCCGGCCTGACCGAATTGCCGAGGGTTATCTCCTTATCTTTTGAGATCACCATTCCCACGGATGAATTCGTCTCGACCTTGACGGCCTTACCAGAGGCGATTTTCTCGTTCCCGCTGTAAATGCCAAATATATCGCCGGGACGCATGCCGTCCGCGCTTCCCATAGAGATCGAGATATTTATCCCGTCAACGTAAGTCACAAAACCATCTTCAGCCGTATCCTTGTCAGAAGATGCCTTTGAAGTGACTATAGACTCTATGAGGTATATCCTCTTTGCCTGTTCATCTATAAGGCGCTTATTGCCCAATACGCCCTTCTGAAGCTCTATGTTGTCCCTCTCATGAATCTCCTTCAGTTCAGCCAGCCCTGCCTGCGACTCCTCCTTAAGGCTGTTTATCTTCGAATCAAGCACCTGATTATCCTTTTTGGCCTCATCGATCAATTCCTTGCGCGACGCGTCTATCTGATCCCTGAACTCTTTCCTGAGTTCGGTCTCAAGCTGTTTGATCCTCGCTTCATCAATGCCGGGCGAGGCACAGCCGAGAATGGCGGACAACGCAAACAGCAGGGCGAACTTCAATATTCTCATATTACTTCCCCCTTCCTTTGTGATATAGGTTTTATTATTGCATTAATCTCGTTTTTTGACCAGTATGGCATCCTGCATCAGGGCGTCCCATTATGCTAAATTAATATGTCCGATAATCATGAATGAAACTGACGAATATTATATGGAGTTTGCCATCAGAGAGGCGGAAAAGGCGATGGCCAAAGAAGAAGTGCCTGTCGGAGCCGTCCTTGTAAGAGATGGTGAAGTGATAGCCTCTGCGCACAACCTCAGGGAGACTGCAAACGATCCTACAGCCCATGCGGAACTGCTGGCGATAAGAGAAGGTGCAATCAGATTTGGCTCATGGCGCCTTACGGACTCGACGCTTTATGTGACAAAAGAGCCTTGCGTCATGTGCGCAGGCGCGATGGTAAACGCACGGCTCGGAAGGCTTGTTTACGGATGCGGGGACAGCAGGTTCGGGGCATCTGAGAGCATCTATCATATAACATCAGACCCCCGGCTCAATCACTCGGTCGAGGTGAAGGCCGGGGTGCTCGAGGATGAATGCGCAAATATTCTAAAGAGGTTTTTTGCAAAATTAAGAGTTGGCAAAGCTGAAAGCTGACAGCTGTCAGCTTATATGGAGAGGTGCCGGAGCGGTTGAACGGGGCGGTCTCGAAAACCGTTGTGGGGGCAACCTCACCCAGGGTTCGAATCCCTGCCTCTCCGCCATAAATGAATAATGTTACAAAAATTAAATTAACAATATGGTTGAGCGGACAAATATCTTAGTCTCGCCCGCCTCTGCGGGTCCGCCTGAGGCGGAAAAACCGTTGTGGGGGCAACCTCACCCAGGGTTCGAATCCCTGCCTCTCCGCCATAAAAAGCAGGGCTTAGAGTTAGGGGTTAAGGTTTAGAGTATAGAGCATAACGGCATTGGTTAAAGTTGAAAATTAAAGTTAAAAGTTATACCCTATACCCTATTCCCTATACCCTGTTTTACTGGAGAGGTTTCCGAGCTGGCCGAAGGAGCACGACTGGAAATCGTGTAGACGCTAATACCGTCTCGAGGGTTCGAATCCCTCCCTCTCCGCCATGCAAAATCTGGGGAGCAGATTTTGCAGCAAATAGTGATTAGTCGTTAGTAAATGGAAAGATGAATTTAACTATAAGTCAGAAGAGGTTTATAAATATTCACTATTCACTGACAACTGTTTTGGTCGGGTCTTCGGCCCTGTGCAACAGCGTACTGTGAACCCCGCCAGGTCCGGAAGGAAGCAACGGTAAGCGGCTATTCTGTGTGCCGCAGGATAACCTGGAGGCCCGGCCTAAAAAAATAGTTTATAGTTTTCAGAGATTAGTTGTTGGTGAATACTTAACGAGTTTTTGCTAATCCCTGACAACTGATAACCAACAACTTACTTATGAGCTATATCGTTCTCGCGAGAAAATGGCGCCCCCAGAGCTTTGACGACCTGACAGGGCAGGAAACTGTAGCAACGACCTTCATCAACGCCATAAAGAGAGACAAGATAGTCCATGCCTACCTCTTCTCAGGCCCGAGGGGAGTCGGGAAGACATCGACCGCAAGAATACTCTCAAAAGCGCTCAACTGCACTGCCCGTCAGGAAGGCGAGCCGTGCGGAAAATGCGATAACTGCAAGGCGATAACAGCGGGCTCATATGTCGATGTATTCGAGATAGACGGAGCGTCAAATACCGGAGTTGATGACGTCAGGGAACTGAGAGAGGCTGTCAAGTATGCTCCCTCAAGCGGCAAGTACAAGGTTTACATCATAGATGAAGTTCACATGCTGAGCACGCAGGCGTTCAACGCTCTCTTAAAGACTCTCGAAGAGCCTCCTCCTCACGTCATATTCATCTTCGCGACGACTGAGCCGAAAAAGATACCCGCCACCATACTCTCCCGATGCCAGCACCACTCATTTCGCAAGATACCGAAGGAGAAGATAAAGGGGCAGTTAAAAAAGATCATAGAGGCCGAGGGGATAAATATTCAGGACATGCCCCTTGACATGATAGCGAGGGCGGCTGACGGAAGCATGAGAGACGCGCTCACCCTTCTTGACCAGGCGTCATCATTCAGCGAAAATGTGACCGAGAAAGACCTTCAGGTGCTTCTGGGGCTCCCGGAGACAGAGATGATCAAAAGCCTCTCGGCCGCGATACTCGGAGGCGATATAAACAAGACCCTCACCATTATTAAAGACCAGGCTGACAGGGGATATGACCTGAGAACTCTCACGAGAGAGCTCCTCGAACACTTCAGAAACCTTGCCATTATAAAGGCGGCTGAAGACGCGGACAGCCTGCTCGATTTCTCCGCTGAAGAGACGGAAGAGATGAGGAGAGAGTGTTGCAATGTAGGAATCGAGCCGCTAACGCTCATACTGAACGAACTTCTCAGGCTTGACGGAGAAGTGAGGAGCGCGCTTAACCCGAGATACATACTCGAGCTCGGCCTTTTAAAGATATCATTCGTAAAAGGCATGACCTCGATAAATGAGGTGCTCAAGGCTTTGGAAAAGGCTGACGGCGGAGAAGTAAAAGAAGAAAAGCCTTCTGCCGAAAAAAAAAAGGCGGAGGCTCAGCCCTTAACGATTGAAGATGCCGGTCAGGTTCCGGATGTGTGTGCGCCTGAAGCAGGCAAAGCTGAGGTTTTTGAAAAAGAGAGTCTCTGGAACAGCCTTGTAGCGCATTTTGACATTCAGGATCATCTGCTTGCCTGCAAGCTCGCAGAGGCAAAGGCTGTTGAACTCACCGAGAGGGAGCTTGTGATAGGTTTTAACGGGGGGATGTCACTCCTCTCGGACTCTATCACGCAGAACGCCCGCGCCATCGAAGATATCCTGAAAAAACTATCGGGCAGGAGGCTGAGGCTTAAGATAATCCCCCTCCCCTCCAAAAAAACTGAGCAGGCTCAGGGCATATCAAAAGAGAAGCTCATGGCGGAACCCTTGATTCAAAGCGCGATAAAGATACTCAACAGTTCGATTCTCGAGGTGAGGGCTTTAGAAAAGAACGGGAACAGCAGCGAGTCTCAAAAATAGAAGAATATAAGTAAACCGGAGGATATGATGTCAAAGAAGATGCTTGGCGACATGATGAAGCAGGCGCAGAAGATGCAGCAGGAGATGGCAAGGATACAGGAAGAGGCAAAGCGAAAGACTGTTGAGGCATCGGCTGGCGGCGGCATGGTGGTCGTGACCGCCAGCGGCGCAATGGAGATTGTCTCGATAAAGATAGAGAAAGAGGTCGTGAACCCCGATGACATAGAGATGCTTCAGGACCTTATAACCGCCGCATCAAACGAGGCGCTCCGCAGGGCGCAGCAGATGGTAAATGAAGAGATGGGAAAGCTCACGGGAGGTCTGAATATCCCGGGACTCGGGAATATTTTCGGCTGATGAGCGAAGATATAGTCGAAAGCCTCATAAACGAGCTTATGCGCCTGCCCGGCATAGGAAGAAAGACCGCCCAGCGCCTCGCCTTCTTCATAATGGGCATGCCGAGCCACGAAGCTCTCTCTATGGCGGACGCCATCATAAAAATTAGAGAGAAGGCGCGCTTCTGCTCAAAGTGCTTCAGCGTGACCGAAGCCGAGCTCTGCAGCATATGCAGAAACCCCTCAAGGGACAAGGGTAAGATCTGCGTTGTCGAGGAGCCGAGCAACCTCGTGGTTATAGAGAAGACGGGAATATTCAACGGGCTCTACCATGTCCTGCTCGGAGCGCTCTCCCCTATAGACGGGATTACGCCCGATAAGCTTAAGATTAAGGAACTTGTTGAAAGAGTCAGGGCAGGAGGCGTCACAGAGGTCATCCTCGCGACAAACCCGAATACAAAGGGCGAGACAACCGCGCAGTACATAACACAGCAGTTAAAACCCCTCGGCGTGAAGGTTTCGAGAATAGCCTACGGCCTCCCTATAGGCGGCGACATCGAATTCGCCGACGAAGTTACCCTGTCAAAGGCGCTCGAGGGACGAAAAGAATTGTAGAGTCCGTTACTCCAGAAAACCGACTGCTCTATCCACTGGCTGCATATAGGCAAAGCCCTTGCCCGGCGACTCCAGCGCTCCCGCAATGACAACCGCGTCAAAGATGGTGTCAGCCTTATCCTCATGAGCCACGATCGTTATCATCTCCTTCTGAGGAATTATCATTTCCCCTATCACTCCCATCTGCTGCCTGACGCCCGCTCCGACAGCAAAAGAGATTGTCGCGCCCTGCGCCCCCGCGCCGATTGCCGCGTTAACCACCCTCTCGGCGTTATCCTTTTCCACGATGCATGTTATTGACTTCAACCCCGCCATGATTATCCTCCTTTATGTTCCTTTTAGAACATTATAGAAAAAATGAATTATTCAGATAAAATAGCCCGTTACCCCACCAAAATCTCAAGAACTATCTTGTCATATGAAACTTGCGAAATGCACTTCTCCCTGCCGTTTTAGCAATCATTTCCCCATCTCCTTCACAAAATCATCAATCCCTTTTATGAATAAATCCTTTGAAACGAGAAAGGCGTCGTTGTGCCCTCCCCTCAGGTTGACAAACATTTTGGGCTCAGGAGCCGCTTCAAAGAGCCTTTTACCGAAGTCATAAGGGATTATCTCGTCGTCAATGCTGTGAAAGAAGAGCTTGGGGGAGTGAACATTCTTTATCTTCTCAAGCGAATCGTATTTGCTCTTATAGATAATAGCGGGAATAAACGGCAGGTAATGCTTCGCAACATCCTTAACTGAAGTGAAGCCTTCTTCAATGATGACGCCGCGTAACTCATGCTTAAGGGCAAGGTCGATCGAGACAGCGGCGCCGAGCGACTCGCCGAAAGCGATTATCCTTCCGGAAGAGATCCTTCTCTCATTCACAAGATATTTGTAAACAGCCTCTGCGTCAAGATAGAGGCCATCTTCGCCCGGCCTTCCTTTGCTCTGCCCATAGCCGCGGTAATCGTAAATCAGCACGTCAAAATTCAGGTTATTCAAGATAAGAATCTTCTCAAGCCGATGGCTTATATTGCCGCCGTTTCCGTGGGAGAAGATTATTGCGGCGCGCGGCAACGCGGAAGGTATGAACCATGCGTTAATACTGATGCCGTCCGAAGCGGTGATATTCACATCTTCAAAATTGAGGCCGATATCAGCAGGCGTTCCGTCAAGTTTCTTAAAAGGGAAATAGAGGTTGCTCTTCTCAAAGAACCTGAAGAAGAAAAAGAGAAGAATGACACCGCCTAATAATAAACCTGCTCTAAAAAGATATTCGTTCAAATCTATTCTTCCAGCCCTTTCAAATACTGGTAAACGCATTCCGCAAGGTCTTTGCTGTAGCCGCCTTCAAGAACTGAGAAAGCAGGCTTATTAAGCCCGGCTATCATACTGCCGATAGTCCCGTATGTCTCCTTTTCAAGAGAGAGGCTCGTTATCGGGTCAAGCCTGTACGAGTCAAAGCCGGCAGAGACCGCTATCATGTCAGGCGCGAATCTGCGCACATCATCAAGACCTTTTTCGAAGATATAGAGAAATTCCTCCGGGCTTGTTTCCGAAGGGACAGGATAATTAATGCAGTTGTCCCTGCTCCTGAGGCCGGTGCCGGGATAAAGAGGGCTCTGATGCAGGGAAAGATAAAGAAAGCCCTCCCTGCCGAGGAGAATATCCTCAGTCCCGTTTCCGTGATGGCAGTCAAAGTCTATTACAGCTATTTTGCCCGCCTTCTTCTTCGACTTTATCGCGGCGATGGCTATGTTGTTGAAGTAGCAGAAACCGCCGAGGTTCTCCCTTGTGGCGTGATGCCCCGGAGGCCGCATGAGGGAGAATGCCTTTTCGCCTTCAAGACAGTGCGTCGCCGCCTCTATCGCGCCTCCAACCGAGAGTTTAGCGATCTCAAATATGTTCGGCAAAGAAGGGGTATCGAGGTCGAAAAAATCTCCGCTCCTCACCCTCTCAAGAAGCGCACGGGAATGCGCGGCAAGGATATCATCGTCAGAGCATGGCGAAGGCTCGGTAAATGAATACCCTTTTTCTGCAAGAAACCTGTGGGTGGAATTGACGCGCGCAGGGGATTCCGGATGCCCGGGTGAGGAATATTTGAGGCATTGAGATGAAAAGAATATTTTCATTGATAATTATCTTAATGCCTTTCTGAATTTACTTCAAATGACCATCTCCATCAAATCCTCAGCCAATACAACCTCTCCATCAAAAACTTCCCCCGCCTCTCTGACTCTTTCTGAATCAGGAATATCAGAGGGATAGATGTGTGAGAGGAGCAATCTCTTTACGCCTGCTTTGTTGGCGATAAGCCCGCATTCTCCTGCGGAGAGATGTCCTTTCATCTTTAATGAATGAGTGAAAGAGCAGTCAGTTATCAGTAAATCAGCATTATTTGATAACGCTATCAGCCTCTCGTCATAATCGGCATCGCCGGTGAAGACTATGGAAGTCCCGCCTGATTCGATTCTATACGCTAAGCTTTCTGGGGAATGAATTGTTTTGGCTGAAGATATACTGAAAGGTTCAAATTCAATCTCACCCTGAATCTCCGCAATCTCGATTAATTCACGCCTGCCGAAAATGGGGGTAAAGGCATTCTGATAGTATTCCTTTAAACCGGCAGGCCCTGCGATGAGAAGCTTCTTCTCTCTTTTGAATTTCGGCGTAGCAAGAAGCGCATGGATGAGAGGCATCAGGTCTGCAAAGTGGTCAGGATGAAGATGCGTGACAAAGACCGCGTCGATATCCTTATAGCTCTTCCCTGCTCTTTCGAGCTGTAAAAGCGTGCCGCTTCCGCAGTCGACGAGAATCCGCATGCCTTCAGATTCAAGAAAGTAACCCGGCGCGTTTCTCTTTAAAGAAGGGACGCATGTCCCGCTGCCAAGCACAATGAGTTTCATATGAAATTATACATTCTTTACTTCCTTTAAAATCTCTCTCACAACCCCGAGGTTTCTCTTGTCGTCGCCGTCATCCTTCTTCGGCGTCTCGAGGATAAGGGGTATCTTCCTTAAAAAAGTCGAAGAAAGGAATCTCCTGAAGCCTGCAATCCCTATGCTCCCCTCTCCAATATGCTCGTGCCTGTCAACGCCTGAGGCAAAGCCTTTTTTGGCGTCATTGAGATGTATCAGCTCGGCCTTCAGCGGTGAAAGATATTCTTTTAGCTCTCTTTCAAGTTTGCGGATACCTTTATCATCTGCTATATCATAACCCGCGGCATAACCGTGGCATGTGTCAAAGCAAATGCCCTTTATCAATCCCGCAGGCGCGCCTTCCGCGATATCGGCTATCATGGGCATTGTCGAGGAGATATCCCCCATCTGTCCGGCGGTGTTTTCAATCAGTATGCCTGATTTGTATTGAGCCGTTTCATGAACAAGGGCGAGCGCCTTTTTTGTCCTCTTCACGGCTGTGCGGAAATCCTGCCCCGCGGCCTTGCCCGGATGCAAAACCACATAATCAATTCCAAGCAAATCCGCCATCCTGAGTTCGTAAGATAGCAGGCTTATCGACTTCTCTCTTGTCGCTTCAGTAGGAGACGCGAGGTTGATAAGATAGGATGAGTGTATGAAGACGGGGCGCACATTGAGTTCATCAGACAACTTCCGGAACCTAACTGCCTCGCTTTCGGTAATGTCGCTGAATGCCCATCCGCGCGGATTGTGGGAGAATATCTGCATCGCCGTACAGCCGAGTTCTTTCGCGCGCTCAACGGAAAGATGGATGCCGCCTGCGACAGAGACATGTACGCCAAGCCTTCTCATAATAAAAAAGTTAAAGGTTAAAAGTTGAAAGTTATAGGTTAATGACTAATATTAGACATTGTAGCACTTATATATTATTCTAAATGAAATCAGTTTATAAACTTGGTTTATCTGTCATTCCCGAAATCCTTTCGCCTCGGCGAATCGACGAGTCGATAATCGGGAATCCAGTGTTTTCGATGTGTTCTGGATCCCCGGGTCAAACCCGAGGATGACAATCCTTTGATTTATAAACAGGCTCTAAATAGGCTGCTTATGCTAAAAAATAAAAGAATATACTTTGACCATAACGCCACCACCCCTCTCGCTCCTGAGGTGAAAGAGGCGATGTGTGATACTATGGAGAACATCTTCGGCAACCCGTCAAGCGCATATATGGAAGGAATGGCCGCAAGGCAGATTGTTGATAGAGCAAGGGCAAGCGTTTCTAACCTTCTAAACGGCTGTGCAGACTGCATCATATTCGAAGGCAGCGGTTCAGAAGCAAATAACCATGTGTTAAAGAGCATTGCATTTGCAAATATCAAAGATAAAAACCACATAATAACCTCTTTGATCGAACATCCTTCCGTGCTTGACACATGCAGAGTTCTTGAAAAAAAAGGCATCGATGTCTCTTACCTGAAAGCCGGCAAATCCGGCAGGGTGAACCCTGAGGATCTCGCAACGGTAGTTACAAAGAAAACATCTCTCGTCTCTGTAATGACTGCCAATAATGAGACAGGCGTCATCCAGCCGATAAAAGAATTAGCGGCCGTTGCGAAAAAAAACGGTGTGCTTTTTCACACTGACGCAACACAGGCCATAGGCAAGATACCTGTTGATGTGAAAAAACTCGGCGTTGATCTTCTGTCGCTCTCAGCGCATAAATTTTACGGGCCGAAGGGAGCCGGTGCGTTATATGTCAGAAAAGGTATCGTAATGGAGCCGCTGATACACGGCGGTGGGCAGGAGCATGGATTACGCGCGGGCACTGAAAACGTTATCGGCATTGCCGGGCTTGGAACGGCGGCTGAACTTGCGCGTAAGAATCTTCCTCAAATGAAACGGGTCAAGGCCCTGCGGGACAGGCTTGAAAAAGATATGCATAAACTTTTTCCAAAGGCGAGAATTAACGGCGATAAAAGATTCAGGCTGCCTAACACTATCAGCATTACTTTGCCCGGAATAAACGGCGGTGCGTTTGTCGCGGAACTCGACAAAAAAGGCATATCAATATCAGCCGGGTCTGCTTGCCATGCGGGTTCTCCGAAACCATCGGGAATACTGCTGGCCATGGGACTGACCGCTGAAGAAGCTCTCTGCACGGTCAGGATATCGCTCGGGATCGGTAATTCAATGAGAGATATTGACTCCGCTATTAAAGCATTCAGAGAAATTATTCCCTCTTTGTCAAAGAGGGGTATTCTGGGTTAATGACGGCAAGTATGCTTTCCGCAAGAAAACCTGAAACACAGAAATAGAAATTATATTCGCGCATAAGACATTCAACCCCTCTTCCTGCTATATTAGACCATGCGCAAAAAAATCCTTCATCTTATAATCAGCATAATCATTATCGTTCTCTCTCTCTGGTACGCGTTTCAGGGCGTAAGTTTTTCCCTGCTTTATAATGAACTTGCGAAGGCCGATTACCTTTACCTCTTGCCCGCGGCCGCGCTTGTGATGATAACCTATTTCTTCAGGGCGGTGAGATGGCATTATTTATTAAGGCCGGTCAAAAATATCCCGGTCAAAAATATCTTCTCCCCGCTCTTTATAGGCTTTATGGCCAATATGCTTCCCGCCCGCGCAGGCGAGCTGATAAGGGCTTATGTCCTCGGGAGCAAAGAGAATGTCAGGTTCAGCGCCGCCTTCGCGACAATATTCGTCGAAAGATTATTTGACATGTCAATGGTGCTCCTGATGCTCCTGTCTATAATGTTCTTTTACGCCGATATACTCGCGCAGGGGAGCCCTGACTCAGGCGCGATAGTGAGGAACATCATCGCGTTCGGGTGGATAAGCCTCGCCCTCTCGGTCATACTTTTTGCCTTCATGTGCTTATTGATTTACAAAAACGAATCCGCCATGAAGTTCGTCCGCCTCTTCATAAGGCCGCTCCCGGACAGATTCGGATTAAAGATAATCGAACTGGTAAACGCCTTTACCGAAGGGCTCAGCATCCTTAAAGACAAAAAAGGATTTTTTGCCTCGATATTCTTCTCTTTCCTCATTTGGGTATGCCTCACTGTCACATGCTTGCCGGTTTATTACGCCTTTGGATTCGCGGGCAAAATACCCGTACTCTCTTCTCTGCTGATACTCAACCTTTCAGTCGCGTTATCAACTTTATTCCCGGCACCCGGATTCCTCGGCCCTTTTCAGGCGGCGTGCGTATTCGCGCTCCACGAGATATTCAAACTGCCTAAAGAGACTGCCGCAAGCTACGGGATTGTGCTGTGGGTTGTTTCCATGGGTTTGACTGTCGCGGCAGGAACGATATTCGCGGTAAAAGACCACGTGTCCATAAAAGAGCTTTCGGAAACGCAGGGCGGGAAGAAACCGGCCTGACCTATCCTGCCTTGCCTGCTTACAGCACGCCTTTAGTCGAGGGCACGCCCTTTCTTCCGGGATGAAGCGCGGCGGCATGCTGAAGCGCCCTGCCGAACCCTTTGAAGATCGCCTCGAATATATGATGCAGATCGCGGCCGTAACTGAGATTTATATGAAGGTTCATCCCTGCCGTATTTGATACAGACCTGAAAAAGTCTTCGAACAGAGAGACGTCAATATCTTTTATGCGCCTTCCTCCTCTCGGAAGCTTCACATTATAAACGAGGAACGGCCTTCCGCTCAGGTCTATCGCGACCTGCGCGAGGCTCTCATCCATAGGCGTAAAAGATTCGCCGTACCTCCTTATGCCCTCTTTGCCGCCGAGCGCGCCTTTTATCGCGGAGCCGAGGACTATCCCGAGGTCTTCGACGAGATGATGATAGTCCACATCAATATCGCCCTTTGCCTCTACCGTAAGGTCAAGATGCCCGTGTTTTGACATGAGGCTCAGCATGTGGTCAACAAAAGGAAGCGATGTGTTTACTTTATAACTGCCTTTGCCGTCAAGATTGATGCTTGCCCTGATATTCGTCTCTTTTGTCTTCCTCTCAACCTTAGCTCTTCTCGGCATCTTTCCTCCTCACGGGATATGTCATTTTGTCATTAATTGTTTAAGCATTCGTAGGAATTCAGAGTTCTCCCCCGGCGTCCCGGCCGTCACCCTCAGGCAGCCGTCAACCACGCCCCTCATATTCCTTACGAGCACGCCCTTCTTAAGAAGCATCCTGTGAATTATATCGGAATCCTCAACCTTAAATAAAATAAAATTTGCGTCAGACGGATAAGGGATGATGCCTTTTATCTTCTTCATCTCCCTCATGAGCCTCTTCCTCTCTGATATTATACCCTTCACATTGGCGAGTATCGGCTTTTCATCCGAGAGAGCGGCGGCCGCAAGCTTCTGGGAGAGTGAGTTGAGGTTGAACGGAAGCCTCACCTTGTTCACCTCATTCACTATATCCTCATGAGTTATCATAAAGCCGACTCTCAGGGCCGCAAGCCCTGTCTTGCTCATTGTCCTCAATATGACAAGGTTCTTATGCTTTTTAAGCATGGGAATAAAACTCTTCTTTGATGAAAAAGGCTGATATGCCTCGTCAACAACCACAATCCCGTTTGAACGTTTTATTATCTTAAGTATTCTGTCATAAGAAAAAGAATTGCCCGTAGGATTGTTCGGGGAGCTGAGAAAGATGAGCTTCGGGTTCCTCTTTTTTATGGCATCGAGAAATTTGTCAATATCAAGGTCAAACTTTTCGTCAAGCGGCACCGCGCCGCGCCTCTCGCCTAAAGACTGCGCTATGATGCCGTACATGGAAAATGTCGGCACGGGATAGAGAACAGGGCCGCCGAAGGTTGCGATAAGGCTCTGTATAAGCTCGTCAGAGCCGTTCCCGTGGAGAATGTTCTGGGGCTTGACTTTTAATCCCGTCGCGAGCAGTTTTCTGAGTGAAATTGCCTGCGGGTCGGGATAACGGTTCAATGATTGCAGTGCATTCTTAACGCTGACTGCTGACTGCTGACTGCTGAGCGCAGGATACGGGCTCTCATTGGCATCGAGCTTGGCGCGGCACGGAAGATCCTCGGCATGATACGCGCGGAGAGAGCGGATATTCGGTTTTACGAGTTCCTTGATATTCATTAATGAGCTTCTTTGCCGTAAGTTTCGCTCAGATATTTAATGATTATCTTTGCCTCTTCATCAGAGATGTCGCAGCCGTTCTGGTTCTTCATCCTCATAACTGTCTTTTCCCATTCGGCCTCAGTCTTCTTCTTTGACTTGGGCCTGTCAATGCTGTGGCACTGGCTGCACTTCGCTTCGAAAAGCGCCTTGGCGTCAACAGCGGCCTTCTCATCCGCGCACGCGCTTATTCCCGGCAAGGAAAGCATCAAAACCGCAAAAACCGCCGTTATAAGTTTCATGTCAAACCCTCCTTATCTGTTTAAAAGGTTTCAAAAAAAGTGTTTCTGCATGTCACCCTGAGCTTGTCGAAGGGTCTCAACTTATTGGCAATCTGAGATTCTTCGTCCTTAAATGACGGAACCTGCCGGCAGGCAGGCTCAGAATGACAACTTGTGTATTTCCCGGCTTTTTCAGCCGCCTGTTAAGGTATAACCTTGTTAAGCGGGTATTCGATTATTCCTTCCGCGCCTGCTGACTTGAGCTTGGGAATAAGGTCTCTGACCGTCTTCTCCTCTATCATCACCTCGAGAGCGCGCCACCCCTCATCCGAAAGCATTGAAACCGTTGGGGAGTGCATTGAAGGAAGAAGGCTCATCACCTTTTTGAGAGACTTGTCCGGGACATTCATCTTGAGGCCGACCTTCTCCTCCGCCGCGAGCGCGCCCTTGAGAAGAAGCACGATATTCTCCATCTTCTGTTTCTTCCACTTATCCTTCCATGCGCTTTTATTGGCGATGAACCTTGTGCTGGACTGGAGTATGGTGTCGATTATCCTCAGGTTATTCGCCTTGAGAGATGTCCCTGTCTCGGTGAGTTCGACAATCGCGTCGCAAAGATAAGGCGGCTTCACCTCGGTGGCGCCCCATGAGAAATCTATCTGAGCCTTTATGCCCTTTGACTTCAGGTATTTTGAAGTAAAACCCACAAGCTCCGTGGCAACGCGCTTGCCCTGCAGGTCGCTGACCTTCTTTATCGTCGAATCATTAGGCACGGCAATCACCCATTTGACAGGCCTCAGCCCTCCTTTGGCATAATTGAGCTCCGCGACTTCGACCACATCAGCGTCCTGTTCAAGCACCCAGTCTTTCCCCGTGAGGCCCGCGTCAAGAACGCCGTCATCAACATACCTGGCCATCTCCTGCGCCCTGATAAGAAGCGCCTCTATCTCAACATCGTCAAACGACGGATAATAAGAACGCGAATCAATGGATATGCTGTAGCCGGCCTTTTTGAAAAGCTTGAACGTGGATTCCTGAAGGCTCCCCTTGGGAAGCCCGAGTTTAAGCACCTTTTTCATTTTATTTTCACCCGTTTTATGGCTGTATTATCAGTTTTTGTATTATATTACAGGCAAGCGGTAAAATATTCAAACGCGCTTTATCATTAAAATAATAAAGATTCCTAATTACGCTATTATTAATAATGCCTTGACATAAAATCCGCCTGTTAATTTATAATTGGTTCTGTTTATCGCAAAGTTTTTGAAATGATTCCAGTTATCTTGCTGAATAAACCGGTCAACTTCAATAAATCCATAAAAGGAGGTTCAAAAATGAAAAAGGTTTTTCTCCTCATCCTCTTCGCGGCCGTCATCTCAATCCCGCTTTACGCATCCGCCGAACAAGCCAATACGATAGATGAGCTGGTGGCGCCGTATGATTCATCCAAGTGCGCCGACTGCCACGAAGATATCTACAAAAACGCGCATGAGTCATGGCACGGCAAATCTATCGTTGACCCCCGTGTGCTCAGGACATTCAGGACGTTCATACTGAGCGGCCTTGACAAGTCACAGGGGAAAAGAAGGGATTTAAAAGATATATGCCTTCCCTGCCATGCCCCAATGATACAGAATGCATCAGACGCGCTTGTTAACCAGGTGGCCGAACTTATTGTGACAGCTGTTGATGACATAGACACCACCAAGAAAGCATATGCCATAAAGGAGCTCTCAAAGCTCAACATAAACTGCCTCGGCTGTCACAACCAGAAAGGATCTCCTGACGGAAACCCTGCCGCGAAAACGATTTATGCCCCGGGAATCTCAACGGATGAACCGCCGCATAAGGAAGAGTTCGGATATGAGACCGTAAAAACAGATTTTCTGAAAAAATCCGAGTTCTGCGCGACATGCCACCATGGATGCGGAGACCTGCCTTCATCTGTCTGCCCAACCATTTATTCAAGCTATAAAGAAAAGTACCTCACTCACGGCGGAGACAAGACCTGCCAGCAGTGCCACATGCAGGGTAACGACGCGGAGAGCCACAAGTTTCCGGGCATATATGATGTTGATTTCACCAAGAATGCCATTGATATAAAGCTCGATGTAACCCCTTCCAATGTCGTACACCATCTTGAGAACAAGATCGTGCCGGCCATTGTTTATAACATACAGCTGACAAATACATCCGGGCACGGCATGCCGCATGGGTGAATATACATGCCCAAGACGGCACTGGATGTGACCGTTAAAGACGACAAAGGCAAAGTTGTTTTTACCCATAATGAAGAGTATGCCGTATATGACCTTCACCTGCCTTCAAACAAGGAGGGCTACCTCGGCCTTAACGACTGGGACATCACGGCAATGACCCATATAGACCTCGGCCTTGAGCCGCTTAAAACCGAATCATACACAAATGTTCTGCCTCTAAATGAAGGGACAAAGTCGGTAACAGTCGAGGCGACATTCGGCTACCTTTATGAAGACGGCCATTCATCTGTTATAAAGTCCGTAAGCAAAAAAGTCGACTTCGTAAAATAGGGGGTTTCTCCAAAGGGCCCCGGGCATTAATCCGGGGCCCTCTTTTTTTGTCACGGCGTTAATTGAAAAAGCATCTCTGAAAGATGTAAAATCTTCAACAGCGATATCCTGAATAGATCGATGCATTAATCATTTGTCATTCCGGAGCAAAGCCTCTGAATGTTCCCCTCCATCGAGGGTAGGGCCTGCCTGTCCGGTAGGCAGGGATTAAGGGGGGTATAGATTGCAAGTCAACTTCATACGGAGAAAAATGAAACATATATATTTCCTGCTCCTGATAACAGCGCTTATCCCATTTGCGTGCGGCAAAGATGAGATTCAGCCCTCTTATGATTCTGTTGTCGCCACAAATGCCATGAATGCCGTAAACGCGGTCAGGGAGGCGTATGTCGCCAAGGACATTACGGCATTGGAGCAGAAACTTGATAAAGATCTCTTCAAGACGGTATCAGCCAGGCTCTATTTCGAGAATGCCGAATTATCCTTCTCTGCGCCGCGCAGCGTGAGGATATCAGATCCTGAGGTGAAAGTCCTTCTCAACTGGCAAGGCGCGTGGAGGGTGGAGAACAGCACCCGCAGGGACAGGGGGGTAAGCACAATGGTCTTCAATATAGATACCATGAAACTCATCCGCATTGAAGGCACAAACCCCCTCAAGGTTCCCGGGATGAATTAAAAGAAGTTATGAGTTAATAGTTCAAAGTGTAAAGTTAATGTAGTTTGGTTTATTTATATAATGGTTTTTTACCGACAACTTTAAACCCTCAACTCTTAACTGTTTTCTTTATAAGCCGAAGTGGTGGAACTGGCAGACGCGCTGCGTTCAGGGCGCAGTGGGAGCAATCCCGTGGGGGTTCAAGTCCCCCCTTCGGCACCATCTTTTTAAACCACGCTGTATCTTCTTACAAAATACTTTCTCAATTCTTCCGCGGCGAAGAGGGAGATGCCGAAGATCGCAAGCATAAACCATATTCTAAATCCGATGGGGTGAGTGCCGAATACCGCGTTGCCCCACGGGTGATAGACGATAAACAACTGCAGGATTAATTCCACGGCCATCCCTATGAATATCAGCCTGTTCGTGAAAAATCCGATGCTGAAGGCAGATTCCCTCATCGAGCGGCACGCGAAGATATTGCCGGCCTGAGAAATGACAATAGCCGTAAGGCACGCGGTTGTCGCCTGCATATATAAGGTATTGTCCGATGCGAGCGCCTCGCCCCACTTCCAACCGCCTGAATTTAGCACATAGAAAAATCCGAATAATCCTGCCGCGGCTTCAATCGGCCCGAGAAACAGGTAAGCTCTGCTTAATGTCGGAAAATTCAAAAGCCGTTCTTTAGGGCCGCGCGGAGGCCTCTTCATCACCCCAGGCGACGGTTTTTCAGCGCCGAGAGCGAGAGCAGGCAGCATATCTGTGCCAAGGTCAACAGCCAATATCTGCATTATCGTGAGCGGAAGAGGTATCCTGAAGATGGCATAGGCAAGATACGGGATTATCTCAGGGATATTTGACGAAAAGATATAGCTCACGAATTTCCTGATATTCTCGTAAACCGCCCTTCCCTCTTCTATCGCATTAACAATGGTCGCGAAATTATCGTCAAGAAGTATCATGTCAGCGGCCTCTTTCGCCACATCGGTTCCGGACAAGCCCATTGCTATGCCAATGTCCGCCATCTTCAATGCCGGGGCGTCATTTACCCCGTCGCCCGTAACGGCAACGCGTTCACCTTCACCTTTAAGGATAGAGACGACCCTCATCTTATGTTTTGGCGACATACGCGAGAATATGACCTCTTTATTGTCGAGGGCCCCGCGCAGTTCTCTGTCCGTCATCCTGATAAAATCACGCCCCTCAACAATCACCGGGGCTTCTTTAACAAGCCCTATCTCGCGCGCTATCGCCTCAGCTGTGCGGCTGTTGTCGCCTGTGAACATTATTATCCTGATTCCCGCCTCCCTGCACTTTTTAATAGCTTCCGGGACTTCCGGCCTCGGCGGGTCTTCAAGACCGATGAGGCCGACAAAGGTCAAATCACTTTCTAATTCTAACTTTTCACTTTTAACTTTTAACTTATAACTTTCTTCTATCTCTTTATACGCGAACGCAAGCACCCTTAAACCTTTTCCAGTCATTGTGTCATGGGCGCCAGATATCTCTCTCCGCATAGCGTCATCCAAAGGGGCCACAATCCCGTTCATCAAAACGTTGCTGCAGAGAGGAAGCACCGTCTCAAAAGCGCCTTTGGTGAATGCTGTAAACGAAGAAGTTAAGAGTTGAGAGTTAAGAGTTGAGAGTCCCTCCGCTCCCGCGCTTATAACTTTGTTTATTGTCGTCATCCTCTTCCTCTCAGAGTCAAAAGGAATTTCGGATATGCGTTCCGCCTTTAATTCACCTGTTGTTTCCACGGCTTTTTTAAGAAGGGCGATCTCGGTCGGGTCGCCTGTGTATTTTCCATCAACTGATTTTGCGTTGTTACAGAGCTGCGATATCTTCATCAGCATATCATGTGAACTATTTCCAACACTCCCCTCCTTAATAAGGGGGTGCCGGGGGGGTGATGCCGTCCACACCCTCTTGACCTCCATCTTGTTCTGCGTCAGCGTCCCTGTCTTGTCAGTACAAATGACTGAGACAGAGCCCAGGGTCTCAACAGACGTAAGCGTCTTTATCAGCGCCCTCCTCTTTGCCATCCTCTGGCTGCCCATCGCGAGCGAGAGTGTGACGGTGGGGAGCAGGCCTTCGGGGACATTAGCCACTATTATTCCTACGGCAAAGATAAAGTTCTCCCAGAAAGACCGCCCTATGAAAAAGCCAAGCGCAAAGAAGAAAACGCCCATCAATGTTGCTATTGCCGCGACGATTCTCGTTACTTTTATGATCTCCTTCTGAAGGGGGCTTAATCCCGGTTCAACGGCGCCGGTGAGATGCGCTATTCTGCCGAATTCAGTGCTCATGCCCGTGGCAAAAACGACCGCCTTTGCCGAACCACTGATGACAGTCGTGCCCGCAAACGCGATATTCGGGCTCTCAATGAATTCTCCTTCAAAACTGCCCGATGTCCTCGGCACCGGCTCTGATTCGCCCGTGAGAGGCGCGTTGTTCATCATTATGCCTGATGCCTGAATAATCCTCGCATCAGCAGGCACTCTATCCCCTTCGGAAATAAAGATAATGTCTCCGGGCACAATGTCGGCTGAGAGAACTTCTCTCTCCTCCCCTCCTCTTAAAACCCGTACAGAAGCGGGAAGCATCTTTCTCAGCGCGGCAAGCGCCTTTTCAGCGCGGTGTTCCTGTATAAAGGTAAACCCGGCGTTAATGAAAATAACGCCGACTATGGCAAATCCAAGCGTCAGCATCCCTTCTCCGGGATGGAGGTATTCCGACAAAAAAGAGAAGAACGCGCCAACCCAGAGCAGTATCGCAAGAAAATGCGTGAACTGCTCAGTCAGTTTCTTTAGCAGGGATTTTTTCTTTACTTCCTTTATCTCATTCGGGCCGAATTCGGAAAGGCGCCTTTCAGCCGCTTTTTGATGAAGCCCGTCTTCGGGAACAACGAGATGCTTCAAGACTTCTTCGGCAGGGAGGCTCTGTATTTTCATGTGCGGGGTTTAAAGATGATCAGGTCACACGGCGTTTCTCTTAAAACATCTTCAACAGGACTCCCCTTGATGGCGGTTTTAAGCAGGCCTCTCCTGCTTGCCCCCGTAATTGATTTTGGCGAATGGAAGGGAAAAACCTTTGAACCGAATGCCCCCGCAAGTCTTGCTGCGAAAAATGCCTTCTCGTCAATGGTTCCGGCGCCTGTCCTCATGGGAACGAGTATCTTTTTCGGGTGAAGCTTGCCGATATGCGCCACCCGGACAATCGCCACAGAGCAGGGAAGCTTAAGCATAAGGCTTCTTGAGAGAGTCCCCTCATAAAACCTGCGCTCGATATCTTTTCTTCTTGTGGCGGCAAATACTATATCCACCTTCTCTTTTATTACGATCTCGCGGATACGCTTAAGCGGGTCCCCGGTCTCCGTGATGGTCTCCGCCTCGATGCCGAGCCTCTCAGCCTGAATGAAGAGCCTTTTAAGGGATTCTTCCGCCCTGTTGAAGCTCTCTTTTGAGAGGCTATTATCCGCGATGAAGCAGAGATAGAGCTTTGCGCCGCATTCTTTGGCTAAATGAATGGCGTACTTTGCCGCAACTTCCGAATTAAGGAACTCATTGACGGCGGAGAGGATACGTTTGTACATAAGAAGATTATAACCTCAAAAAGTTGAGGGCTAAAGAGCCGGCGGCTACTTTCAGGCTTTATCTATGAAACTCTGCAGATATTCTTTGAACTTCTCCGGAAGGAGCCATCTGATGCCGAGCTTCTCTGCCCATTTCACCGCGCCCTGGTCAACCGTCACGAGCACGGCGTCAAGCTCTTTTGCAAGGAGAATAAGGTCAACATCCTCCCTGCTGTCGAGGATGCCTTCCCTGAGAGCCTCCCTGTAGCTCTTTCTCATGCCCTGTATTATCTCCCGCTCGTCAACCTTGCCCGCGCTTTTGACAGCGGCTTCGGCAACCCTGAGGCCTTTGTTTATCCTCTGCCTCATGTCCTCGATAAGTTCATACAGAAAGAATGCCGGTGTCGTAAGCTCATGCTTGCTCGGAGACTTCCGGTGAAGAACGGCGAGGAGCGCGCCGGGAATCCGCCGCTTGTCCACAAAATTCAGAAGTTCATCGAATACGGAAGAAGGCATGTAAAACTCGAGAGAGGGTATCTGCTCCGCCATAAGGAGAAAATTGTTCATCGCCTCGGAGGGCGAGCTTCCGAAGTCGTTGCGGACGTCGGGATTTACGAAGATGCTTGTGTCGAGGACAAGCCTGTCTTTCTTACGCCTTGCAGACACCATTCAGATTAAAGACAAGGCCGTTCCAGTTTTTGCATTGAGGACAGCGGCCCGCCCACTTTTTTGTGGTGTAGCCGCACCTTGAACAGCAGAAGGGTATCACAAAAGGCTTTTCCACCTTTATCGCCTTCTTGAACTCCTCGGCGGCAAGTTTATATTCCCCCCGCCTTTCATATATATTGCCTAAAAGCACATGCATGTCAGGGGGGTCAAAAGAGGAGGAATCGATATTGTTAAGCGTCTGGAGGGCGTCATCTATCATCACGAGCCGGGAGTAGAGCTTTGCCAAAAAGAACTGTATCTTCGGATCTGACTTCTTCTCTTCAACCGCCCCGATGTAGAAATCGATTATCTTGTCAGGCTCTCCCATGGAGAGGAGAATGTCTTCAAGCTTTACGAGAAAGACTGGCGAAGATGTCACCTCATAGCCCTTTACGAGTATATCCCTCGCTTCGCCGTCCTTCTCCTCCTTAAGGTAAGCGTCGGCAAGCGCGATGTAGGCGGCCCCGAACTCCTTGTCAGTTCTTATAATCGATTTCAGGATCTTTACCGCCTTGTCGGTATTGCCTACCTCTATCTGCTTCTGCGCCAATTCATACCTGTAGCCTATCAGGGTATTCTCCTCGGCCGCCATCTCAGCTTCGGAAAGGTCTGCCCGCAGTATCTTGCTCTGAACCTCGATCAGGTCTGCCCACCTCTTGTTCCTTTCGAATATGTCACGCTTCTTCCTGAGGGCCATAAGGCTGCCCTCGTCTATCTCGATTATCCTGTTCAGGTATTTGAGCGCCTCCTGCCACTTCTGCTCCTTTTCAAAGACCTTCTCAAGCGAAAGGAGCACCTCAATGTCCCTCGGGCTGACAGCCTCCGCTTTTGAATAATAATCTTTCGCGGCCGCCAAATCCCCTTTGCCGAAGCATACGTCTCCCATGCGCAGAAGGGCGTTTGCATGCCTCGGCTCCTCGTCAATGACCCGCGACATCAGCTCAGCCGCCTCGTCAAACCTCAACGCGTGGAAGGCGTTAAGTCCTTTCGCGTAATTCTCCTCTAACTTAAGTTCCCTCTTCTGCCTGCGCTGCTCGTGCCAGTTGTCGATATACCGCTTAGCGTCCCTTGTCACGGCAACGATGAACATTGAGAAGAAACCTGCGGCCGTTGAGATGAGGATAACCGACATGATGGGAATATCGGTGAAAGAGATGTCCTTCCATACCGTCAGAGTGACGGTCCCGTGGTTAAAATAGGCGAGCACGCCTATAAAACAAAGGAAGAGCAGAACGAAGAGTACGATTATTTTTCCCATGGTCTCCCTGATAATTGATTAAAACGAAATCCTCGGCGCGTCCATCCAGAGCCTTTCAAGGTCATAAAATGCCCTGGTTTCGTCATTGAATATATGTATTATTATATCACCAAAATCCATCAGTACCCATCGGCAATGAGACAAACCCTCTATGCCGGCCGGCTTGATGCCGGCGCTCTTCTTGAAATACTTCTCTATATTTTCGGCGATCGCCTTTATCTGCGCCGGATTGTCGCCCGAACAGATGACGAAATAATCGGCAAAGGATGAAACCTCTGAAAGCTGAAGTATGACGGTCTCTCTGGCCTTCTTGTCAACAGCCCTCTTTGCCGCCTCGACAGCCCTTTCTCTTATAGCCTTATCAGAAGAAACCTTATTTTTTTTCAAATAGCGCTCTTGCTGGAAGAAAGATGGCAGAACGGGGGAAAATGCCCGGCTGTAACATCAGTTTCGATCTCGTTATCTTTAACTGTCATCACGCGTGTAAAGGTTATGCAAAATTATATAGGATTTGACGGATTCAGGCAAGAGATATTTTGTGTCTTCTCCGTTTCTAACGGCCTCTCTTATCATAGATGAGGAGATGTCAACGCCGGCGATCCCGCAGAGAAAGAGCTGCCTGCCTTCGGAGGTGGGGATAGAGAAGAGAAGCCTCTTGCCGCTGTCAAGCTCATTGAGCAGATCCACGGAAACGCCGGAGACGTACGGCGAATTTGAGAGCCCGGCGAAGGAATGCCCCGGCCTTGAGATAACAACAATATTTGCAATGGACATCAGCCGCCGCGGCTCTTTCCATAAGGGCATGTCCCTGAAAGCGTCTATGCCCGTTATCAGGAAGAGTTCGGAGCTTGCTGAAGATAATTTTTCGATCGTGTCAACGGTATAAGATTTCCCTTCGCCCATAATCTCCACGTCAGAGACTTCAAAATCCGGGAAATCAATGAGAGCGGCCTTTACCATCTCAAACCTGTGCATTGCTTCCGCAAGGCCCGGTTTTTTAAAGGGAGGGTTTCCGGCCGGCACAAAGATTATCTTGTCAAGCGAGAGGATGCGGAGAACGTTGCCTGCGGCCCTGATATGGCCGAAATGCACCGGATTGAACGCCCCTCCTAAGATGCCTATCTTCATGGATTGTGAACTTTTACCCCTATGTCCTAACCTGCCCGCTTCCGAGGACGATGAACTTTGTGCAGGTCAATTCTTCAAGCCCCATCGGCCCGCGCGCGTGTATCTTGTCGGTGGAGATGCCCATCTCGGCGCCGAGGCCGTACTGGTAACCGTCGCTGAACCTCGTGGAGGCGTTAACCATGACAGAGGATGAATCAACCTCTTTCAGGAACCTCATGGCCTTATTGTAGTCTTCCGTTACTATAGAATCCGTATGGGCGGAACCGTACTTTGCTATGTGATCCATGGCAGAGTCAATGCCCGGCACTATCCTAATGTTAAGTATCTTGTCCACATACTCGGTGTAATAGTCCCCTTCCTTTAACGCTGAAACGGACTTATCGAACTTCATAACATCCGCGCCGCCCTTAAGCTTAACCCCGGCCTTTTTGAACTTCTTTATCATGGACGGAAGAAACTTAACCGCTATCTTCCCGTCAACCAGCATTGTCTCCATGGCATTGCATGTCCCGGGGCGCTGGACCTTCGCGTTAAAGCATATCTCTTCAGCCATCCTGAGGTCGGCATCCCTGTCGACAAATACGTGGCAGACGCCCTTGTAATGCTTGAGCACGGGAATGCGCGAATTCTCTGTGACAGCCCTTATGAGCCCCTCTCCTCCGCGCGGTATCACAAGGTCAACTATCCCTTCAAGCTTCAGCATCTCCATGACAGCCTGCCTCTCGGTGCTCTCTATGAAGGTTACCGCGCCGGGGTGAATGCCGGCTGAAGCCGCGGCATTGCGGAGGATCTTCACTATCGCGGTATTTGAATGGACCGCCTCAGACCCTCCCCTGAGAATGACCGCGTTGCCGGCCTTGAGACATAGGGCGGTCGCGTCGGCAGTGACATTCGGCCTTGACTCATAAATAATGGCTATCACTCCGATAGGCACCCTCATCCTGCCGACCATCATGCCGTTGGGCCTTCTCCACATCTTCAGTATCTCGCCCGAAGGGTCGGGGAGCTTGGAGACCTCGACAAGCCCCTGTGCCATCTCCTCTATCCTCTTGCCGGTCAATGTCAGCCTGTCTATCATGGCTTTTGAAAGCCCCTTCTTTTTTGCCGATGCGATATCTTTTTTGTTGGCGGCCTGAAGCTCCCGAGACTTCGTGAGAAGGGAACCGGCCATCTTAAGAAGCGCCCTGTTCTTCTCCTCTGAAGACGCCTTTGCCGCAGCCCTTGCGCCTTCCTTTGCCTCAAGCGCCTTTTTTAATACATAAGCCTTAATGTCCATAAAAGACCTCCGCTGTATTTCTGATATATTCACTCGCTCTTCTGCCTGTATTTTGAAAGCTCCTCATTGAGCCTCTCTATCTCGCTCTTCAATTCCTTCATCTTTAATTCCCTGTTAACGGCCATATTGTAAAACCTCTCAAGGTCTTCAACCCTCTTTTTAAGCTCCTCCTCAGACTGCTTGAGCATGGTTATGTCCTTGATATAATGCACGACGCCTCGCGCCTGATTATGGCTGTCATTTATCGGGGATACCGAGAAGTTAAAATAACGGCCGAACTTCTCTTCAAAAATGTCGAATGTAACCGTCTTGCCGCCCTTTAACGCTTTCGTATGAGGGCAGCCAGGAGGAGGCTCTTTAGCGTCATGCATAACCTCATAGCAGAATTTTCCTATAAGATCATCTTTGCTCACCCCGAGAAAATCAGCCAGCGCCTTATTCGCCTTAGTTATCCTGAAATCACTGTCATTGACAGTCACAAAATCCGCGATGGAATCAAAGGTGCACGACCACTCTTCGGCGGCATGCATCACCTTCTTTTCGATCTCGTTCAGCCTTCTCTCCCTCTCAATATCATTGACCGCTTTAGCAGCGACCAAAGGCAGCATGTCGAGAAAGCCTTTGTCCTTAATGATATAATCCCTCGCGCCAAGCTTCATCATCTCAACGGCTATCTTCTCGTCGCCGTGGCCCGTAACGATTATGAAAGGAACCTTCCTGTCTTCCCGAAGCGATTCGACAAGCTCGCTCCCCTTCATGTCGGAAAGCTGATAGTCAAGGATCATCATGGAGAAAGTATCGGTATTTAATTTTGATGCCGCGTCGCGCCCGTCCAAAGAGCCTACGGTATGGAAACCCGAGCTTTCGAGGGCCTTTCTTATAAGCCCGTTTATTCCCCTGTCATCTTCAACAACGAGAATTCTGTATTTTTTTTCTGAGATGTTGCCTGCTTCCATCGCGGCCTCCGTTTTCACGAAGAAAATAATCGTTATTATTATATCATTCCCGCAGCTTCATCCTAAAGGCGGCTCCTTTTATGAGAATGAGGCGCATTGCCTTAAAGAGTGCCGAAGCCATTCCTCCTGCGGAGATACAGGGAAAAGAGCGGCGCGGTTAAAAAAAGAAGGGATGCCTGGACAGCCCTTATCATTATTGAGGCTATGAGGGATTCGGCAGTGCTTATGCCCACGGCCCGTCCCGAGAATATCAGGACTGCTTCGGCAATGCCTACGGAACCCGGCGTTATGGATATCAGAAGGCTCAATGAATAGAGAAGGTTCATCAAAAGCGCTTTTGCAGGTTCCGCCTTTACTCCTGCCGCGTTAAACGCGGTGAGGAGAATGGCTGTGGATACGGCCATGTTAATCAATGAAATGGCCGCGAGCTTAAAGAGCACCGGCCTGTTCTTCCTGACAGCATCCCACCCGCAGAGCGCCCTGCCGAATGGGCCGGATAAAAACCATGCGGTATTTTTAAAAGAAGGCGTAAATATCATGACAGAGGCAAGGAATAAAAAAAGCCCAGCAAAGAAAAAGGCGAGCAGAGGGCTGAATATGCCGTAATTGTAATAAATCCGTACGAGGCAGAAGATGCCCGCTGCCGAAACAATAAGATAATTAATGATATAGCTTCCAGCGAATCCGGCCGCAAAATCCGCGTATGAAAGGCCGTGCCTCTTTTTAAGGTAAATAGCCCTGAAGCCCGCGCCTCCGCTGTACGGAGTGATATAGTTTCCGAGAGATGAGAGCACGGAGATGCCGAACGATTCGAAAGAACCTATGGCCACGCCGGACGCCCTGACGAGCACCTTCAAAGATATCCCGTTTATAAAGAGGAATGCCGAATTGAGCAGAGCGAGGAGAAGGATATGGCCGGAATCGAGTTCGAATAATATCCTGAAATCTTCCCTGTGCTTCAGGAAGTAACCGGCAAACCACCACAGAAAAAAGAGCAGGAGCAGAACGCCCGCCGCCCGTGCGGCATTCTCTTTCATCAATAGCCTCTTCCTCCGCGCAATAGCAGATCACTCCTTCGATAGCTTTTCCATGTACATAAGCGCCATCCCGTTATTCGGGTCAAGCTGAAGTGCCCGCTTAAGCGCAATTAAAGCATCAGCCTTCTCGCTGCGGTGATAAAGCGTGAGGCCTAACAGCGCGTGCAGCCCGGAGTCAGCAGGCCAGATGCCGATGCCCCTTTTAAGGACGGACAACGCCTTGTCATATTCCTTCATGTTGAAATAAGCCCCCGCGAGATTGAAATGACCTGTCAGGCTTTCCGGGTCTGCCTTAAGCGCCTTCTCGAAATTAGCAACTGCCTCAGGCAACTGCCTCAGATGAAGATTGATGACGCCCGCATTTATATACGGCAAGGGATCGTCCGGATTTATCTTTATCGCCTCGTTTATATACTCCATCGCCTTGTCATATTGCTGATAATAATCGATATATATGACCGAGAGGTTATCGTAAGCGCCGATATATGAAGGGTCAATGTCGATCACTTTCTCGAATTCTGCCCGTGCCTTCTCATACTCCTTGTTGTCGAGATACGCCTTGCCGAGATTTCCGTGAACCCTCGCCTTGCCCGGAGACTTCTTAAGGTTATCTTCCCACAGAGATATCCGGCTCTTCCAGACGCCGTTTCTCTCATATGTCCAGAATGAAAATAGAATAATCGAGAGAGACAGGATGATTATGCCCGCCTTCCTTTTGAATGAATCTTCAAGCGCAAGGATATAACCCGCTGTCAGCATCACAAGCCCCATCAAAGGAAGATAAAGCCTGTGCTCGAAGACAAGGTCAAGAGGGTATATGGTCGACTCGACCGCGAGGTTAAGAAAGAACCAGAGAATGCATAACGAAAAGAGAGGCGCGCGCTTTGCTGCACGGAGAGAGAGGAATACCAGCCCGCCGAGGAAGAGAAGCGATACAAGTGTTGAGGACGGGGAGAGGAGCCCTGTGGAAAGGCTGAGGTCATAATCAACATTCAGCCTCGACGAATTCGGATAAATAAAAAGCGTCAGATACAAGACAAGCACCCGGCATTCGCTGATAAGCCTCTGATAAGGCGTCCACCCCCTCTCGATATATCCCTTCTCTATTTTGGCGAGAAAGTCATGGCCGAGATATACAAAGGCGAGGGCAATGAAGACGGCAGCCGCTAATGAAGAGGAGAGAAGAATTCTCTTTCCGCTTTTCTCAGCGTGCTCCTCTCTGAAGAAATAAAATTCGTAAAGAAGCATGACAAGAGGAAGCACGGCGGTATTCTGTTTCGTGCCGAATGCCATTATGCCGCATGCAACCGAGATTAACGCGTATATTACCCGTTTCATCCCGCACCCCTGCCTTGCCAAAATATAGCTTATGAGGGACAGGAGAAAAAAGAGGGCTGAAAGGCTCGTGAGCCTCTGCACTGTGTATGTGACAGCCATGATGTTGACCGGATGCGCAAGCCATAACAATGAACCTGCAAAAGCTATCCTGTCGGAAGCGTCCCTGTATTTTTGAGGAACGGAAGGGAGCGAAAGCGTCAGCCTGGCCAGATAAAACAATGCTGCCGCGTTAAGGATATGAACAATGATGTTAAAGAGATGATACCCGAAAGGGTCAAGTTCGCCGAAATAGAAATTAAGGGCAAAGGCGGCAAGCCCGACTCTCCTGTCAATACCGCCGGCCGTTAAGATATCAAACAGACCGGAGAGGCTTGAGATATGCACAGCCGGATTCTCCGTAAAAGAGACGTCATCAAAGATGAAAGGTGCGTGCAGTATATTGGAGTAGAGAAGGAAAGCAATCGAAGGTATCAGTATAACGGCCGCGGCGGTGAAATATTTTGCTGAAAGCCCTGAAGAAGGCTTTAGGGTTTTATCACTTTTTCTTTCAGCTTTTTTTTTAGCCATGAGCAGAGAGAAGAACCGGTTTACCGGGGCCGCCTGACAAGCATTCCCTTAAGTATCCCCAGGGAGAACGCCGAAAAGATCAGGGGGAGAAGGAGGAGGATGCTTACCCTTTCCCGCGCGTTCCTTCCGGCAGCCGCGCAAAATAGTATATCGGATAATAGGAGAATACTCAAAAGATAACAGATGCCCCGCGGATAGACGGTAAACAACATAAGAGACGCCGCAAGCATGAATAGAAAGAGCCTGATGAGAAGGGTGAAGCCGGAATGCCGCCCGTAGTAGTGCTCCACGAAACGCGGGCCCCTTTCAAAAAGATGGGCAATATTATCTTTAAACCCCTTCCTCTGGAGATACATTATGCTGAAATCAGGATTCCTGAATATCCTGTGCCCTTCCTTCACAATATGCCAAAGAAGCCCTGTGTCTTCATTGACATGCCTGTTTTTATAATCGATCTTATGAGACGCTTCCTGAAAGAGCCTCTTCAGAATAAAGAGGGAAGTCGTCCCTTTAGGCACGTCATAAAAATTCTCTTTGTCAATATGGCTGTGGATTTCCGAATTTCTGAAAACTGTTCTTCTCAACGCGCCGAGGGCAGTGCCCCAGAGATTGCCGCTTCCGGTTATTGTTTTAGGCATCTGAACCGGTTCGTCATATTTGATTAAAACCTTTATCACATCCGGGCTGACTATGGCCCTGCTGTCAACAAAAAAGAGCATTTCGTTCACTGCCTCATCTGCGCCGCGGAGCCGCGTATATGCCCTGCCCTTATTTTCTAAATTGCTTATCACTTTGATCCGCTTTGAATTCAGTTCACTGACAATATCCAGAGTATTATCAGTTGACCCGTCGTCAACAATGAGTATTTCCATAAGCTCATGGGGATAATCAATATTCAATGCCGCATCAAGGCATCGGCGTATCGTCTCAGCGCCGTTATAGACAGGGATTATTACGGCAACTCTTTTAGAAAATGACTCAGGCAAACTTTCTTACCTCCTTCATTATAATCTCTGAAGGATGGCGCCCGGCGGTTTCAGCAGGAATATTGTGCTTCCCGTAATTCGAGACAAAATCATCAATGGCAGAATCATCCATGCCTGACAGGCAGACATTCTTCCCAAGCCCCTCCATCCTCTCAGTCCTTCTCCTTAAAAGCAGGCACGGCTTGCCGAGATAAAAAGACTCTTCCTGATTGCTTCCGCCGTCCGTAACAATGAACTCGCTGTGGCTGATGAGCCTGATAAAATCAAAATACGGGTAGCGCCCCCGCGGCAGAATATCCGGATTATCCGCAAGCCTTTCATACAGGCCGTAAGAACGAAGCCTCTTTTCAGTTACGGGATGGAGGACAAAAACGGTTTTGCATTTAACGGATATCTTTTCAACTGTTTCGACAATGCGCGAGAGCCTCTTTTTGCTAAGAATATTCTCATACCTGTGTATCGAGGCGACGCAGTATCTTCCCTCAGGATGATTTAAGCCGCTCTCGCCGCTATTTTGGAGAGCATGATGAAGCGCGTCGAGAAGCGTATTGTCGAACGTGTTTATCTTAACCCCGCTCCTTTTCTTCAGGTTATTTACAGCCCATTGGCCCGGGCAGAAAAAATAATCCGCGATAAAGGATGTGAACACGCGCGTCAGTTCCTCGGGGAATGGATTAAGAAAATCATGCGACCTGAGCCCCGCCTCCACATGCGCAACCTTTAATCCCGCGAACCTGCCTGCAAGCGCGCCTATCAGAGTTGAGAATGTATCCCCGTGAACAAGGACGATTCCTGACTTATCCCCTCTGAAGATATTCTTCCGTAAAAAGACCGCCTTGGCCAGAAGGAGAAGAGACCATACAAAAATAGAAGGAAGGGATATGACATCGCCCCCTTTGTGAAGAACCATGTCCGGCTCTTTCAGGCCGAATGCCCTGCGCAGCTCCTCCATTCCTTTTTCGTGCTGTCCCGTGGAGATGTAATTGAAAGGGATGCCCTCTGACTGCATCATCTTCATCAGAGGTGCCGTTTTGATGAGCTGAGCCTTAGTCCCCAGTATTATGTGGATCATGAGACTTTCCGGATAATTCCATCTTCTTGAGCCGGTACATCATCCTCTCCTGATTTACCCTCATCCTGTAGAGGATATCGGCAATCACGCCGGTGATAAAGAAGGCAACGGCATTGACGAAGAAGAACGCGCCCACGAACCCCGACCATATCTGTCCCGAGAACCTCCCTGTGCTGAAGTAATGAAAGAGGAGTATGGAGCCGAAAGAGAGGGATAGAAGCGTCAATATAAAAGCGATTGACCAGAAGAATCTGAGCGGCCTGTAATCCCTGTAAGTGCGGAATATTATCTTAAGCGTCTGGAGGATATAGTTCGGGATGCTCGATGCGACCCTTGATTCCCTGCCGCCGAAATATTTTACCCTGACCGGCACCTCTTTTATCCTCGCCTTTTTGAATGTGAGGTCGAGAAAGGATTCCTGCGTATAGGTGAACGACCCGAAGAGGTTGAGTTTCATAAGCGCGTCGCGCGAATATGCCCTGAAGCCGCATGAAACATCATGGAACCGCTTCCCCGATAACCTGCTGATAAGTTCAGACATCCTTCTGTTGCCCCAGGATTTTATCTTCGGCATATCCGGCGTAAAGCCGCTGTCAATAAAACGCGAGGCGGTCACAAAATCGGCATTGCCGTCAACAATAGGGTCTATAAGGCGCGGTATGTCAAGAGCAGAGAACTGGCCGTCTCCGTCAATATTCACCATTATGTCAAACCCTTCCTTAAGCACATGCTCAAGCCCTGTATTGAACGCGGCGCCCACGCCCATGTTGAAATCATGCCTTATTACAACAGCGCCTGCTGAAGAAGCGAACTCGGATGTCCTGTCCCTGCTGCAGTCGTCGATCACGACCGCCCGGTCGACAAAAGAGGGGATGGAATCAATGACCCCCCCTATATTATCCTCTTCATTGAATGCCGGAATGATAACGGCTATCAAACGGCCTTTATACATTGTATATAGATTGTATTACAAAGGTTTAAAATAGAACAAGTCTTATCTTTAATTCCCTAAATACGAAAGTCCTGACATTAAATCTCGGTTTTGATATAATCTAATGTTTTTTTAAGGCAATAATTTCATTATATAATCAGGAGGGAGCATGAGTACAGATTCAGAAAATGTTTATGACGTGATAATTATAGGCGGCGGGCCCGCGGGGCTCAGCGCCGCCCAGTATGCTTCGAGGGCAAAATTGAAGGCCGTGGTTCTCGATAAGTCGCCAACGGCAGGCGCTCTCGCGTATTCGAGCAAGATCGTCAATTATCCGGGACAGAGCGGGACGATGAGCGGGGGCGAACTCCTCAATATTTTCCGCAAACAGGCGCTTGATTTCGGTGCTGAATATATAGAGACGCAGGTTGTCGGGGTGAGCCTCGAAGGCGATATAAAAGAGGTAATGGCAATGGACAAAACCTACTACGGCAAATCGGTGATAATCGCGACAGGCTCTATGGGAAGAAAGGCGAGCATAAAGGGCGAGGCCGAACTCCTCGGCAGAGGCGTAAGCTACTGTGCGATATGCGACGCTGCCTTTTATAAAGGAAGCACCGTATGCGTGGTCGGCGATTCTGAAGAAGCGATAAAGGAGGCTGAGCTTCTTACGAGGTTCGCGGCAAATGTATATCTCATAGCTCCATCAAAAGAGATAAAGCGCAATCACCCCGCGCTTGAATCGGGCAAGGTAACCGTGCTCGCGGACCACAGGGTGACATCCATAGAGGGTGACGATGTTGTGAAGAAGATAAAGGTGCTTGACTCCGCAACGAACACGGAGAAAGAGATGCCGATGGACGGCGTATTTGTTTATCTTCAGGGGAGCAGGCCGATAGTGGACTTCCTCAATTTCGCTCTTGAACTGAGCGACGAGATGTGCATTATGTGCAACAGGATGATGGAGACATCGATACCCGGAGTATTTGCCGCGGGAGACGTCTCCTGTACAGAGGTAAGGCAGGTGGTTGTGGCAGCTTCTGACGGGTGCCTTGCCGCGCTCTCCGCAGAAAAGTACGTGCGCCACAAAAAACGGAGAAAGCTCGACTGGGGCGATAACTGAATCGTCAGAAACTTTCAGAGATGAAAAAAAAGAAGCCTAACCCTGACAGCGGCCGTTCAGAACAGACGCTGTCAAAAATTTTTTCCGAAATACCAGAGCAGGCCGGGCGGATATGGCCTGCGGTCATCATAATATTGATAATCGCTTCAGCATCGGCCGCGCTCCTTTACATTGTAAAGCTGAATACGGGGATGCGGCTTCCCTCTCTCACAAGCGACCCCGCGCGCATCACAAACACGAAATTCTTCGTCGGCATACTCTCAAACATCGGGATAATGTTCTGGTCTGCCGCAGCGGGGATATGTTTCTTCTCAGCCGCGGCATCAGGCAGAAAAAGCCCTCATTGCGGATTTCTCCTCTCATCGGGCTTCTTCACGCTCTTTCTCATGCTTGACGATGCCCTGATGTTTCATGAAAGGGTCTTCCCGACTTATTTTAAAATTCCCGAGGCCGCGGTATATATAGGATATCTTGCGGCAGGCGCGGTTTACATGCTTTTGAACTTCCGCCGCATCTTATCAACTGATTACCTTCTTTTTGCTCTTGCGATACTCTTCCTCGGGGCTTCGGCAGGCGCGGACCAGTTCATTCCATCCAGCGACATGGAGATATTTGCCGAGGATATTCTCAAATTCACGGGGATATTATTCTGGCTCGCTTACTTCTCTTTTGCTTCTGTAAAAATTTTACGAAACGACTGATTATTTATTACTACTGAGCCCCAACTCGAGCATCGACTTCCTTATCGCCTTTATCCTGTCCCTGAGTTCAGCGGCCTTCTCGAACTCAAGCCTCTGCGCGGCATCTTTCATCTCTGACTCAAGTTTTTTAAGCATCGACTCATCGCCGTACACGGCCTTCTCCTCCGCGACAACTGGAACTGTGAGATAATCAGCCTCATATATCGAACTGAGAATGTTCCTGATCTCCTTTACTATCGACTTCGGAGTTATCCCGTTCTTCCTGTTATACTCCTCCTGCCTCTTCCGCCGCCTCTCTGTCTCATCCATGGCAGACTTCATGGAGCCTGTGACAGTCTCAGCGTAGAAGATGACCTTGCCGTTTATGTTCCTCGCCGCCCTGCCCGCGGTCTGAATGAGCGAGCGGGATGAGCGGAGAAAGCCCTCTTTGTCCGCGTCGAGGACAGCGACAAGAGAGACCTCCGGAAGATCGAGCCCCTCTCTGAGAAGGTTCACTCCTATCAGCACGTCGAAGACGCCCTTTCTGAGGTCTCTCAATATCTCCACCCTCTCTATGGTGTCGATATCAGAATGAAGATACCTTGTCTTTACTCCAAGTTCTTTGTAATGTTCAGAGATGTCCTCAGCCATCTTTTTTGTAAGGCTCGTCACAAGCACCCTTTCACCATTTTTCGCCCTATCCCGTATCTCTCCGAGGAGATCGTCGAGCTGTCCTCTCACGGGCCTCACATCTATCAGAGGGTCCATCAAACCTGTCGGCCTCACAATCTGCTCTATCACCCTGCCCTTTGATTTCTGAATCTCATATTCGGCAGGCGTCGCGGATATGTATACAGCCTTGCTGGCCTTCTCTTCAAACTCAGCGAACTTCAGCGGCCTGTTATCAAGGGCGGAAGGGAGCCTGAAGCCGTAATCTATGAGCGTCTGCTTCCTCGACCTGTCGCCCTCGTACATCCCGCCTATCTGGGGGATTGTCGCGTGTGACTCATCTATTAAGAGGAGATAGTCCTTTGGGAAATAGTCAATGAGGCATGAAGCAGGCTCGCCCGGAGCCCTTCCGCTCAGATGCCTTGAATAATTCTCCACGCCGTGGCAGTACCCGAACTCCCTCAGCATCTCCATGTCAAACCTCGTCTTCTCCTCTATGCGCCTCGCCTCAACCTCTTTCCCCTGCCTGAGGAAGAAGTCTATCCTCTCATGAAGCTCATCGTTTATCGCCGAGAGGGCATTCTGTATCCTTTCCTTCGAGGTTATCCAGTGGCTGTTCGGATAGAGAACCGCCTTTGAGAGCTTTTTTGTTTCAGCGCCCGTCAGTGAATCGAATTCTGATAACGCGTCAATGTCGTCTCCGAAAAATTCTATCCTTATCCCGTTCTCTCCCGAAAATGAAGGAAGCACCTCCACGACATCGCCTCTGACCCTGAAATTGCCTCTCCGCAACTCTTCATCCCTCACATACAGCATCTCGACAAGCTTCCTGAGCAGCTTGTCCCTCCCGAGCCTCATGCCGTCCTCTATCTGAAGGTGCATGCCGAGATAATCCTCCGGAGAGCCTATGCCGTATATGCAGGAGACTGACGCGACCACGATTGTATCATTCCTCTCAAGCACCGCGCGCGTTGCAGAATGCCTCAGCCTGTCGATGTCTTCATTTATCATCGCGTCCTTTTCGATATAAGTATCCACTGACGGAAGATAAGCCTCAGGCTGGTAATAATCGTAATAGCTGACGAAATATTCAACAGCGTTCTCAGGGAAGAACTCTTTGAATTCTCCGTAGAGCTGTGCGGCGAGGGTCTTGTTATGCGCGATGACAAGGGCCGGTTTGTTTATGTTGGCAATAAGATTTGCGGCAGTGAATGTCTTTCCCGAGCCGGTTACGCCGAGAAGCACCTGATGGGCATGCTTCTTCCGTATGCCTTCAGTCAGCGCCTCTATCGCCTGCGGCTGATCGCCTGCGGGCTTGAAGCCGGAGACGAGTTTGAATTTGTCAGATGTGATTTTCTTAGTGGCATGCATTATATCAGCCTCTTCAAAACCCTCTCATAAACCTCAAGCGCCTTCTGCCCAAATAGCACAAAACGGACAAGCTCTATGTCGGAATGTTCCTTCAGATAATCAATCACTGTCTTCAATGCGATCTCTGCGGCGTCTTCAACAGGATACCCGTACGCGCCCGTGCTGATTGAAGGAAACGCGATGCTCTTGATGCCTTTTGATGATGCGAGTTTCAGACAGTTAGCGTAAGCGTTGCTCAGGAGTTCCGGGTCGCGGTGCAAGCCGTCCCTGTAAACAGGCCCGACTGTATGTACGACGAACTTTGCTTTGAGATTACCGCCTGAGGTAATTACAGCCCCGCCTGTCTCACATCGGCCGATCTTTATACATTCCTCAAGGATCTTCGGACCGCCCGCCCTGTGTATAGCTCCGTCAACTCCGCCGCCTCCGCGCAAAGTTTTGTTCGCCGCATTCACGATTGCATCGGTGTCCTGTTTTGTAATATCGCCTTCAATCAGAGACAACGTGCTTTTGTTTATTTTGATTACCATAGAAGCCATTCTTATCTGTCGCAGTTTATTAGGTTATTACCCTCTTTTAGAGGTATTACCCTTTTTCATCCATAATGCGCCGAAGATTCAAAAAACAGAAGCGTCTTCATGATTCGTCTCCTCGCCAAACAGCTAAATTCAGTTGGTGACAATTTGTCACCGACTCGCTTTCTCCTATTAGAGAGAGCGTGCTGTTGTTTATTCTGATTACCATTATCAGTAAGCTACCCGATGAGGCTTTTTACAGAACTTTCCTTATACGCTCTTTAATCCCTATACGCCCTTTTCAATAAACGCATCCCTCAGTAATTTGCTCTGTCTCTCAAAAGCCTGCCGGGGATTTTTGGGGTCTTTCATTAGGGAGATTTCCTGCGTGATAAGCCGCGCGAGGTTTAGGATATGGCTCTTGTCGATGGTTACCGTAATAAACTGGTGCGGGTCCATGATTATTTAAAAGCCTCAAAACCTTTCAAATAATCGTCATAATCTATCGGAGATTCAACCCCGAATTCCGACAATAGATCCATTGCCTCGCTTACCGAAAGGTCTAACTTCTCAGAGAGAGCGCTTAATGACAGCTTGCCTTCCCTGTAAAGTTTTATCATCAGGAATTCCCACCCGTAATCTATAAGTTCCCTTGCAACTGCGGACTTGTCTTTATGCCCCATTTTGGAGAGTTCATTGATTCTCTTTATCTCCCTGTCTTTAAGCCTTAAACTTATTACTGACATTATTTGCCTCCTTTCATCTTTTTTGCGGCATCATCTATTATTCGTTTATTGTACCGTCCGTATAAAGATAATTTTTCGAGTTTTACATCTGCCATCTCCCTGTCAATTCTCCGCTTTCCAGCAAGGTTTATTAAAAAGTGAATTGCTGTTGTAAATTGAATATTCAATATCTTGCACGCTTTTATTGTCGGCAAATCATCCGCAGCAAGAGGCAGCTGCCTTTTTAATGAGACAGCAATTGACTCAGCCTCACCCGCATGAATTTTGAAATCTCTGCACAGTGTTGCCGCAGCTTCCTTGCTTGCAGGAACAACTTCAATTTTATGGTTATCAATAAGAGCCGAAATTAATTTGGCATCAAAAGCATCCTTGCGCGTGCATTCGGTCCTTACCATTTTTGGAATTATTATTTGAGTGTCATTTGAGACAACACCTAATAGTTCGGCTTTTGCCAGTAATATCAGAGTGGAAGAATCAAAAACAATTTTCATATGTTTACAATATACTACAAGTGTAATTGATTAAGCAATTTTTTACAGGAAACCAGATCAATGCCAATAACGGCCTGAGATAAAATATTCAATTAATGCAACGAGCATGATCAGCGCAACAGCCTTCGCCGTCATCCTGTAGATGCCGTTCATGGCGGCTTTAAAATATTCCCTTGTCAGCACAAGGCAGAGATGGACGGGCGAGAGAAGAACTCCGGCATATCCGGAGGCGAACGCGAATGCGATAGCCCCTATATGGTTTGTGTTCTCAAACCCAAGGATGATCGGGAAGGTGCTTCCGACAAAACCTACCGTGAGGCCAGTGAGAAGGCCGTAGGTGAAGGGCAGAAAGAAGAGAGCGGGCAGAACAGGTATCTGCTCTTCGGTGAAGAACCTGCTTATATTTTCAACTGCGCCTGAATGATTCAGTACCGACTTGAAGGTCATGGCCCCCAATATTATCATGACTATCTCCCACGAAAAGCCTTCCCTGACGCTCTGGAGAATATCCCTTGCATTATAGCGGAAGGCCGCGAACATTCCGATTATGACGGCCGCGAGCGTGACGGATAGATTCATGTGAAATACTATTACCATCACGAGAATGAGCGCCAGAGGGAGAAAGCTCATAAGCCCTTCTCTCGATATGGTTTTAAATCCTTCCCTCTGCGCCCCGATGCCCCTCAGCCCCCACGCTGTCCCGCTGATAACAAGGCATAAAGCAAAAGGCAGATTCGCGAGCATCAGTTGCCTCAGAGAATAAGAGGTGATGGCTGACGCGAGGATTACGCCGGGATACAGCGGAAGGATGAACTCCCATGGATGGCGGAACATGTAATTTATGAACGCCTTTCTCTCCTGCGAGATATTTATCTTCTTTGACGCCTCATCAACCATAGGCGCGGAGAATAGCGCCCCGCCCATCGAGGGAAGGAGGCCTATCAGGGCGGGCATCGAGGCCATGAGTATCCTCCTGTCCATCACCATGCCCCTGAATGAATCCATCATCTGCTGCATCACCCCGTTCTTTCTCATCACATTCTCAAATACCCTGATGAGAAGAAGCGCGGTTACGAGGCTCAGTGTCGTCTTGTCAACCGTGCCCGCGTAAAAGGCCTTCAAAAAGTCAGGCGGCGGAAGGAGGTAGAGAAGAGCGAGCATGACTGATGAGAGGAGCATGACGAGCCCGAGGTTCCAGCGCCTCTTAAGGAGCACGACCATGGCGGCCAACACAGATATTATCTTGAGGATGTCTGCCATCTGTTAATTATACAGGAGGAGTGAAAGGAGAATCTGCGGGTATTACATCGTTCTCTTGAAACTTAATATCGCTATCACCATCATAACATTGGTAAAAATCAAAAGGAAGATGATGTCGCCGAGGATGACGTCCAGCCCCGCGCCTTTAAATAGAACCGACTTCAGCGCGTGCACGGCGTATGCCTCGGGATTCACTTTCGCGAACGCCCTGAGCCATGCAGGGAAACTCTCTATCGGATATATCGCGCCGCTCGGGAAGAAGAATATCACATTCAGAAAACCGCTCGAAAGCCCCACGATCCTCGGATGTGTTGCCCTTCCGAGTATGACGAACATCAGGCTCAGCAGGGCGAGGGTGGTCAGGACTATTATCATGAAGATGGAGAACATCTGCTCTATGCCCTTTGAAAAGGGTATGCCCGTGATGAGCATGCTCACAATCAGCACCACAAAGGCTATGAGGGTGGTTATGAAGAGGCCGCTTATGACAAGCCCGGATACGATGTCAGTCTTTGACAGCGGAGTGAGAAGGTAGCTCTCATCTATTCCGAGAAACCTGTCCATAACGAGGTTAAAAACGCCTGCTGTCATCGTACCCAAAAATATCGCCATTATCACAACGCCCGGCACAAGCGTCTGGTAATAATCAACCATGCTGTAGAGTTCGATGTTCCTCGCATAAAACTCGTAAGGCTTATCTCTTACCGGGACATGCTCCTCCCTGACGCTGTTGAGGGCGCTGTTTACGAGCGCTTTGATCGCTATGGAAGAAACAGTATCCGTATTGTCTAAAAATAGCCCTACATCAGGTTCCTTCCTGAGGTTCGCGCTCTTTGTGAAGCCGGGGGGAATTATCAGCGCTGATTTATACACCCCGTTCCTGACGCCTGTGAGAGCGGCATTCTGGTCATTGAGCATATGGATAGAGACTGTCCTTGCGCCTGCCTCGACAGCCCTCAGGTTATCGATCAATCTCCTCGAATAGATCCCCGAATCCTGGTCAACTATTGCCAATGGAAGCCCCTTGAGCTTCCCCTGAAAAGAGTTCCCCAATATAACGAGATAGACAATAGGCATCACAAGGCTCATTATCACGACAATCGGATTGCGCACGAACTTCTTGATGTCCCTTTCTATGATCGCGAGCAGCCTGGTCATCTTGAGAGTTTCTGGGGGAGGCCCGCGCCGACAAAGAAGTTAACCTTCTTCCCTCCCTCCTCCCGTATCGATTTTCCCGTGTGATGAATGAAGACATCTTCCATGGAGAGCTGGTGTATCCCGACAGAATTGACAATGCCTCCTGCCTCTTTAACGCTCTCAAGCAGAGGCGTGAAATTAACCGCCCCGTTCTCCACAAAGACCCTCAAATCTTCTCCTTCTGCAACGACATTGTGGACGAATGCTAAACCTTTTATCTTGTCTTCGACAGGGCTTATCATTGAGAGATCGGATAAGGTGAGGTGGATGATGTCATTGCCCGGAAGTTCTGATTTGAGCCTATCAGGAGAATCAAGCACTATAATCTTCCCGTTATCAATGATGGCGAGCCTGTCGCAAAGCGACTCGGCCTCTTCCATGTAGTGGGTGCTGAGGAATATTGTCAGGGAATATTCTTTTCTGAATTTTTCAAGAAACTCCCAGACAGCGCGCCTGCTCTGAGGGTCAAGGCCGATAGTGGGCTCATCAAGAAAGAGCACCGTAGGCGCGTGGACAAGCACGCGCGCTATCTCAAGCCTCCTGCGCATCCCGCCTGAATATGTGGCAACAAGGTCATTCTGCCTGTTGGACAGGCCGATGATCTCAAAGAGATTCTTTATCTTTTCCCTGCGCTCCCTCGATGGTATGCTGTAAAACCTTCCGTACAGGTCCATGTTCTCATACCCTGTCAGGTCAAGGTCGCTTGTAAGCGCCTGCGGGACGACACCAATCTTCTTTCTTACTTCCTGAGGAGACGCGGAGACATCAATTCCTGCGACAACAGCCCTGCCGCCTGTGGGCTTAAGAAGAGTGGTGAGCATCCTGATGAGAGTCGTCTTGCCCGCGCCGTTGGGGCCTAAAAAGCCGAAGAACTCGCCTTCAGGCACATCAAAGGTAACGCCGTCAACTGCGGCAAGAGAGCCGAACTTCTTTACCAGTCCAGAAACCTCTATGATATTATTGATTCCTGCCATGCGTTATCTTTTAAAAGGTATCTCAGCATTGACCGTCATGCCGGGCTTCAGCATCTTCTCCGCATCATCAACCTTGATCTTTATGTGGAAGGTCTTTATGTCCTGCTGTCCGCTCTTAACATCTCTTTGTGTGGCGAACTCGGCATATCTCCCTATCTCTGAAACCTTACCCTTGATCGTCCTGCCGGGCACTGCATCGCTGGTAATGACAGCATCATCTCCAATGGCAACTGTTCCGAGCTTGGTCTCTTCAACATCTATCCTCACCCATATATCATTCATGTCAATGAGTGATATTATTGAAGCGCCCGGAGAGACAAACTCGCCCGTCTCGATTGATTTGTAAACAACGGTTCCTGACATAGGCGACTCGATAACTGTATCCATCAACTGGGCTTTCCTGACTGACAGCATCGCCTCAGCCTCCTTCCTGCCCGCCTCTGCGGAAGATAGCATGCTTAAGGACGCCCTGTAATTCGCCTCTGCCGCATCGTTTCTTCTCTGCGCATCCTCAAAATCAGCCCTTGAGACCAGCCCTTCAACAAGAAGCCCCCTCTTTCTCTTAAGCTGAGAGGCGGCCTCTTCCATCTCGGCCTTTGCGGCCTCTGTCTTTGCCTTTGCGGTCTCTATGTCTGCACCGGCCCTGCGCACGGATGCTTCAGCCTGTTTGATGAGAGCGTCAAGATCGTTGTTTTCAAGCCTCGCGACAACCGAGCCTTTGTCGAGAAAATCCCCTTCACCGCAGCATAGAAAAGAGAGCTTGCCCGCGGTCTTTGAGGTAATATTGGCCTCAAGCGCCTGCACTATGCCGGCCTTGCTGATTGAAGTCACAACCTTGTTATTCGCCTTTCGCAGAAAAATAACGGCGGATGCCGCTATCAAAACGAGAATTAATATGCCCAATCGTTTCTTCATCTCTTCACCTTTCTTTTAAGTATAGTTCAGTTATTAATTCTATCACGCAGTGACTATGTCAATAACAGTCACCTCGGGCGGGGCAAGGAAACGCACGGGCGGCCCCGCGGTCCCTGCCCCCCTGCTCGTATAAAGAGCAGAGCAGTTCTTAAGCCTGTAATAACCGGAGTAGCGCGGGAAAAAGAGGAGTATTCCGAGATGCACCGGAAATATCTGCCCCTTGTGCGTATGGCCTGAAAGCTGAAGGTCAAAATGCCCGAGAGAACCTTCATCAACCGAAGGCCTGTGCTTAAGGAGAAGCGTAAAGAGCCCGCCCTTCAGCCCCTTAAGAATTTCGCTCTCACTTGGCCTCTTTTCTTCTTCCGGAGCCATCGCCCTGATCGCCGGGTCATCAACTCCGGCAATGTTTATGACATCTTTCACTGTCACTCCCTCTCCGCGAAAAAGCCTGAATCCCGAATCAGCAATAAACTTCTCTGCATGATCCACACCTGAGTAAGATTCATGATTACCAAGCACTGCGTATTTCCCAAGAGGAGGCGCAAGAACTTTAAGCTCCCCTGAAAGGGAATCAATATGATCCATCTCCGCGTTGAGCAGGTCGCCTGTTGAGACAATGATATCCGGCTTCTCGGCATTGATTATGCCGATGACTTTATCAAGCATCTCTTTCCCTAAAATTATGCCGAGATGAAGGTCTGATATCTGAAATATCCTGACCCTCTTTACGCCTGCGGGGAGCTTACCGGTCTGCACCGTGAGCCTTTCAGTCCGGATATTTTTAGCGTCATGAAAACCGTAAGCGGTAAAAATCATCGATGCTAAAACAGATACGGCAAAAGCTTTCACTGAAGAAACAGCGATGCCGGCATAATCCGTGTTAAAGAAAAATGACGCTGAGTTCAGCGCTATGTTATACAGATCAAAAGAGACGGAAGGAAGAAGAAAAAGGATAAGAAAGGCGGCCCACATGTGGCTCGTCATGGCAACCCTTCTTGAGTGGTTTCCCGAACTTCTGTAAAAGATGTGGACAAGAAGAGGCGACGCCGCAAGGCAAAAAACGGCAAAAGATATTAAAATTCCTGCCGAGATGCCCGGATGAAAGAGCGCCATTATTTTTAATAGAAGATAAATGTGCGCCGTTATGAAGAGCGTAGCGAAGAAGAGAAATACCAATGACGTCTCCTTACGCCGTATCAGCGGCCTTCCGTCTTCCGCTTAAAACGGTTCCGATCTTCTGCTGCATCCTGTCCATGTAGTAGTAAACAACAGGCGTTATGTATAAGGTCAGAAGCTGAGAGACGAGAAGCCCTCCGACAACCGCAAGCCCGAGGGAGCGGCGCGAATCAGCGCCCGCGCCGAATCCGATAGCTATCGGCAGAGTGCCCATGAGAGCGGCCATTGTTGTCATCATTATCGGCCTGAAACGCACAATGGCCCCTTCGTATATCGCCTCAAGCGGGGCCTTGTTTTCCTGACGCTCGGCCTCAAGCGCAAAGTCTATCATCATGATGGCGTTCTTCTTCACAATGCCGACCAGCATGATGATCCCGACAAAAGAGTAAAGGTTCAAATCTTTTCCGAATAAGATAAGGGTTATGAGCGCTCCGAACCCTGCGGCAGGCAGCCCTGATAGGATTGTCAAAGGATGTATGTAGCTCTCATACAAAATGCCGAGCACTATATAAATCACAACAATGGCAAGGATCAGGAGCATTGCAAGCCCTTTTGTCGAAGCCTTATAGACCTGCGCCGTCCCCTGAAATCCTGTAGTGATCGTAGCAGGCAATGCCTTTGCCTCCTTCTCAACGGCTGCAACAGCGTCGCCGAGCGGAGTGCCGGGTTTAAGGTTAAAGGAAATGGTTACCGCGGTAATCTGGCCGAGATGATTGACAGACAAAGGGCCGAGGCCTTTCTTTATGTACGCAAGAGAAGAAAGAGGCACAAGCCTGCCGGTGTTCGAGCGTACATATAGCATGCCGAGCGCTGACGGGTCCATCTGATACTGCGGCTCCAGTTCCATAATTACCTGGTACTGATTTGTGGAGGAATATATGGTTGAAACCTGACGCGCGCCATAGGCGGAATAGAGAGTGTCCTCTATCTGCTGTGCCGTGATTCCGAGGGCCGCGGCGCGGTCGCGGTCTATCTCAAGGTTCACCTGCGGATTTTTTATCTGAAGGTCGCTCGTCACATCCTGTATCATGGACAGGCCGCGGAGCTTCTTCTCAAAGTCAGCGGCATTGGCGTAAAGTTCATTAATGTCCGGGCTCTGAAGGACGAATTGATAAAGCGCCTTTGAAAGTGTCGCCTCAAGACGAATGGGAGGCGGATTCTGCATGAACATCAAAACACCCGGCACACCCATCACCTTCGGCCTGAGCGCCATAATGACCTCATCCGCATTCAGCTTGCGTTCATCCCCCGGCTTGAGCTTCATGAACATCAGACCCCCGTTTGAAGCCACCCTCGGGCCTGCAGCGCCCACAACCGACATGAACGCCTCGACATTTTCATCTTGTAATACTATATCCGCGAGCTTCTGCTGATGCCGCTTCATCTCTTCGAAGGAAACTCCCTGCGCCCCTTCGGTAAAGGCGAATATCCCGCCGATGTCATCAGGCGGGAGCAGCCCTGTCGGCATTACAACAAAGAGCCAGACAGTTGCCGCTGTCAATGCAAGGGTGACTGCTATCGTTGTGCGGCGATATTGAAGCGATCCCTTGAGCGTTTTTTCATAGAAGCCGCGCATGCCGTCAAAGAACCTCTCCATGAAATTATATAACCGTCCGTGCCGGGCTTCTCCCTGCGGCCTGAGAAAACGGCTGGAAAGCATCGGCGTGAGCGTCAGGGAAACGACTCCAGAGATTAATATTGCCACCGTAATGGTCACCGCGAATTCGTGCAGCATCCTGCCAAGCATCCCTGCCATAAAAAGAACTGGGATAAATACGGCAATGAGCGAAAGCGTCATTGAGATGATGGTGAATCCTATCTCTTTTGAGCCGCGAAAGGCCGCGTCCATAGGCTTTTCGCCATGCTCCATGTGACGGACAATATTTTCAAGCATGACAATGGCGTCATCCACGACAAAACCCACTGACAGAGTGAGAGCCATTAAAGTTATATTATTGACGGAGAAGCCGAAACCATACATCGCGGCAAAAGTGCCTATGATGGAGAGCGGCAGTGCAAGGCTCGGGATCACTGTTGCCGACACATTGCGCAGGAAGAGGAAGATGACGAGGACAACAAGCGCGATTGTGAGCAGGAGCGTGAATTTAACATCAGAGACTGACGAACGGATAGACTCGGAGCGGTCAAAGAGTATATTCAAATCCACTGTGGCCGGAAGCTGGCTTCGGAAATCCGGAATCTGCTGCCTGATGCTGTCAACAACTTCGATCGTGTTGGTTCCGGGCTGGCGCTGAACCGCCAAGACAATTGCCCTCGTGGACTTGCCTTTTGTGTTGTACCATGCGGCGATCTTGTCATTCTCCACGCTGTCCGTCACGACGGCAATGTCACGCAAATGCACGGGCGAGCCATTGCGGTAAGCGATGATCATCGCCCTGAATGCCTCGGCATTATAAAGCTGTCCGGTTGCCTGTATTGTAAAGGCCTGCTTATCTCCCTGCAGGCCGCCTGTCGGCAGGTTGACGTTCCAGCGCGACAATGCCGCTTCCACCTCGTCCAGCCCTATCCCCCGGTTAGCCAAAGCCATCGGGTCTGCCTGTACGCGCACCGCGTACTTCTGCGAACCGTATATCTGAACCTGCGCAACGCCCTTGACCATGGAGATGCGCGGAGAGATGATAGTGTCGGCATATTCGTTCACATCAGAGAGCGGAAGCGTGGGCGAACTGAGAGCGAGATATATTACCGGCTGGTCCGCAGGGTTGACCTTCTGATATGAAGGAGGGCTCGGCATGTCAGGCAGTTGACGGGCGGCCTTTGATATGGAGGCCTGCACATCCTGCGCCGCAGCATCTATATTACGCTCCAGGGCAAACTTGAGCGTGATTACGGAAACACCCTGTCCGTTTGTCGATGTCATGGAGTCAAGCCCTGATATGGTTGAGAACTGGCGCTCCAGCGGAGTTGCCACGGCGCTCGCCATAGTCTCCGGGCTCGCGCCCGGCAGGTTTGCCCGCACCTGAATCGTGGGGAAATCAATGCTCGGGAGGTCGTTCACCGGAAGTATCCGGTAAGCAAAGACCCCGAAGATCATTACCGCTGTCATGACGAGGCTTGTCATGATGGGGCGTCTTATGAAGAGTTCTGAAATGTTCATTACGTATTACTTGTTTTTAATTTCAACTTTTGCTCCGGGCATCAGCATCATCTGCCCGTCAGTGACGACCTGCTCGCCCTCTGCAAGGCCGTCCTCGATTACTGTCATGCCTTCATGCGTTATGCCCGCGCTGACAGGCCGAAGCTCAGCCGTGTCATCCTTTATAACAAAGACGAACTGCCCCTGCTGCCCCGTCTGCAGGGCATGAGAAGGGAGGACCAGCGCGTCCCCGATAGTTGATAAAGTGATCGCGATGTCAACGAACTGCCCCGGCCATAGCGCGAGTTCTTTATTCTCAAAAGATGCCTTCATCCTGATAGTGCCGGTTGAAGCGTCAGCAGAGTTGTCTATGAATGTCAAAATGCCCTGTTCAGGTATCTTATCTTCTTTGGATAAAAATGCCCCGACATTCAACATTTCTGACGACATGTATCTTCTTATTTCTGAAAGGTTTCGCTCCGGCACTGAAAAGCTCACGTAAACGGGCTGGATCTGGTTTATGACAACCATCGGCTTTCCTTCATTCGCCCTCACGGTATTGCCTTTGTTCACAAGAAGGCTTCCTGTGCGGCCTGAAGCGGGAGAATGGATAAAGCAATAGCCGAGCTCCAATTTCGCTTTCTCCACAGCCGCCCTGTCTGCTACGATGGTAGCCGCCGCGGCATCGGCATTTGTGCGCATCTTTTCCATGTCATTTCTGCTGACGAGCTTCTCAATGAAGAGAGAGTCATAACGAACAAAATCACCCTCTGCCTTTTTCGATATCGCCATGTCCCTCATTAAATTCGCTTCCGCTATCTCCAAAGCTGTCTGGTATGGAGCCGGGTCTATCGTAAAAAGCAGTTGGCCCTCTTTTACATTATCGCCTTCATCAAAAGATACGCTCGTGACCTCGCCTGTGGCCCGGGGCGTGACATCAACCGTGGAATAAGCCTCAACTGTCCCTAACGCCTTTATTTTCAGGGGCACTGACTCAGTCCGTACAACCTCAACCATGACCGGAACGGCCTGGATTTTAACCTGCTTATTGCCCGCGTCTTTTGAACATGCGGCAGGAAAAATGACAAACAAAGCAGTGAATAATAAATATATGATTGTAACGGCCTTATTTTTCATTTATAAATCTCCTTTAACCTGCTATTTCTCTGTTACAGTCTTTAGCAATGTGCCGGCCGCCCGCTGAAGCCTTACCGCGGCAAATTCAAAATCATAACGCGCGTTCACGAGTTCCCTCTCTGAAGTGAAGAGCAGGTTATTTGCGTCAATGACATCAATGCTGTCGGCAAGGCCGAACTGAAACTGCTTCGTAACAGAATTGAAATTATCTTTCGCGTATTCAACCTCAGACTTCAGCTTTTCGATAAGCGCTGAAGCAGTCGCAAGGCTGAGATAAGCATCCTCAAGCTCAAGGCCGACCGTATCCATCGCCTCATGAAGCAAATAATCCGCCTGCCTGAGCCTTGCCTCTGCCTGGCTGACCTCGGCCTTTCTCAACCCGCCTTCGAAGAACGGATAGTTGATACTGACAAGCCCGTAGATATTTTCATTGCCCCCGTCGGCAAGAGAGGGGTGAGCATCCTGCCTCGAATATACCCCTTCAATTGATATATCAGGCCAGAAAGAGCCGGCAGAGTATTTGATCTGCTTCTCCGCTATCTCTTTCTGAAGCCTGATGCTCTTGAGTTCAGCACGTTCAGAGAAAGCTGTCTGCTTAAGGTTTTCGACTGTCATAGCTGACAACTGATTGCTGTCCGCTGACTGATCTTCTTTAAGGTTGTATCCGCCTTTTATCCCTGTTGTCCTTTCAAGAACGAGTTTGGCAAGCTTCAACGCGTTTTCCGCCCTGATCAGGTCGGAATGCGCGCCTGAGAGCTCGGCTTCAGCCCTCAGGAGAACCGTCTTTGTCGTCTCGCCGAGCCTCAGCCGTGTCTGGGCGGCATCCCTGTGCTTTGTCAGCCTGTCCACATTTGAACCTGACATCTCAAACGCTTTCCTCGCCTTCAGTACGCCGTAATAAGCGGACGCGACCTTCAGCAGATATGCTTCCTTTGCGGCGTCAAGATCAAACCCTCTTCTGATGATGGAATCCTCGGCTATCTTCAGCGCGGTTAACTCCTTCCCGCTCAATGAGAGAGACTTGTCGATCTTAAGCCCCCACGCATTGCTTTGATCAGGAATAGATCCGCCTCCGTCAGCATTGCCTGTGCTGCTCCCGAATGCGGAGAGGGTCGGAATCAGGGCTGACATGGCCCTTTCCCTGTCCTGTTCGGCGATATGCGTATCCTCGAGGACTATCTTTATCGCGTTGCTGTTTTGAAGCGCGATTGAGTAAAGCTCATCAAGGCTGTACTCCTCGGCACCGGACACTGCCGGAGCCATGCTGAAGGCTAAAACAATAAAGAGTATTATCATTCTCATAATCAGGTTTCCTTCCTTATCCCTTTAGTTATCAGATTAAAAAGCGAATCGCCCATCTTTTTTTCATCTCCGGCCTCAAACCTGAGCCTCAAAAGAATGCCGCCTCGAATACTTGCGAATATCATCAAGGCGGCGTCATCAATATCAAGATGCCTGAAGTCCCCGCTCTTAATGCCGGACTTAAGAATATCCTTTATTATGCCGTGCTGGGTCGCTAAAAACTTTTTCCTGAACGGCCTGAGAAACGGCATGTCATGCTCCTTAATTAAAAGAGAGATGAGCTGTTTCTTTTTAAAAGCAAATTCAAGATTTGTATCAATATAGCCTTTTAATGCCTTAAGCGGAGGCTCGGCAGGAAGCATTTTTGTAAACTCGCTGAAATCCCCTGTCTGGTCTTTTATGAGTTCGAGGCAAACCTCTTCCTTGCTCCTGAACCTGAGGTAGAGCGCGCCGACGCTGAGGCCTGCCTCCCGCGCGATCTCAGCCATCTTTGTGCCTGAATACCCTTTAAACGAAAAGAGCTTCAGAGCCGCCTTCAGGACTTTTGACTTGGGAACATTTTTGGATGAACGGTGATTCATATGAACGATGGTTCAGTTTACAGCAGTTGCGGAAGAGATGTCAAACAGGGTCAGAATTTACATGTATGCATGGCCACGTCCCATACTGCGGCTTTATGTCGGGGGCAATATGTTCTACTTTTAAAACGGATTCGTTCATGGATTATTTTTCTTCTGAAGAACGCCAATCTTCCAGACGCCTTTTTCAAGAAAGGCTTCTATGGTTTGGCGGTTTGCTTTATTTATCAAATTAGAGTGTGAGATGTCATGCTCTTTTGCATATTCGGCAAGCGTCATGATGTGCGCGCCTTCCAGATACGCAAGCCGCTTGTGATAACTATTTGTTAGCGCCTTGCCGACTATTTCCTCCATGATTTTTGCCGCGCCTTTTTCGTCAAATTCCTTAAACGCCTCGTAATACATTTTTCTGTCAATGAATTTAATATTCACCGGCACAAAACCATCCCGTATCAGCAAATAATTATTTAGCACTCTTCCGATACGGCCATTCCCATCAACAAACGGGTGGGTGTGTTCAAAAGTAAGATGCAGCAGCGCGATACGTTTTATGATATTTTCATGGCTGTCAGCGTTATAACTCTCAAGCATCTTTTCCAATCTCCCAACCACTTCTTTCGGATCCGGCGCAATGTGGCTGGCAACCCGGACCCACTCGCCGTCCTGTCGAAATCTTCCGGCGATATCATCCC
>JACQZG010000001.1 GCA_016213935.1 Nitrospirota bacterium | reverse complement strand
CCGCACGCGCCGTAACGCTTATCCTCGTCCTGTATATGAGCCGGACGCCGGAGGCCTCAGGGAGATAGAAGGCTTCTGATTCGGGCATTGAGAGGAGTTTGCCGTGAACTTTCAGGTCCCTCCACGCCTTATTAAGGGCATCCTCTTTTATGATCTTCTTTTTGAGTTCCAGAGGGTTAGTCTTTACGGGGTAGGTATTATTAAAAACCCTGAGAATATTTCCGTCATTTCCTGCCGAAACTATTATTTCAGCCGATTCTACGGGGATGCCGTTTATATACTGCTGAAAATGGTAATGTCTGCCGAGGAGGCTTTCCCTCACTTTTGCAAGCTTGAGGTTAGAGAGGCCGCGGGGCAGTCCGAAATCACGGTTCTTTTGAGAGAGGAATGTGAATGCGTTATCGGATGAGGCGCTCCTGTTTGATACATCTGAATCAGGGCGGAAGAGAATTTTGTAGGTATTTCTTGAGCCTGTGTGGCGGCTGTTCTTCACATGATAATCATTTCCGAGGGCATCGCCGTAACCGCCGAGCCCCATTATCAATAAAAGGAAAAAGGTAAAAAATTTATTAAAGAATATCTTCATGACTCTATAGACAGCGCATGAGAATTCAGCGGCTTATGGTTAATTATGGAAAAAAGCGGGCGTAAAAGTAAAATTTACGCAGTCAAAAGTTATACCTTGGTCAGAGCGATAGGGCTACTTTGCCCCTTCCTGCGGCGTGTTTGTCACAGGCGCTGATGTGGCATCGCCCTGCTGGCCCGCGGAAGGCGCAGTTGTGAGAGGGCCGGCAGTCTCTGTCAGGGGCGCGGATGTCTGCTCTTTGACAGGCGGCATATCTGATACTATGGATTCTTTCTTGACCGAATAGAAGGCGAGTGTCAGGGATGTTATCATGAATAAAATCGCAGTGGCTGTCGTCATCTTCGCGAGGAATGTCGTAGCCCCCCTCCCCCCGAATAGCGTCTGGCTCGAGCCTCCCCCGAACCCGGTGCCCATTGAGGCGCCCTTGCTGCTCTGTATGAGGACGACGAATATCAGAAAGAAACAGACAAAAAGATGAATTATTACGAGAAATGTGTACATTTATTTTTTAGCTCCTTTTATTATATTAGCAAAACTCTCGGGTTTTAAGCTCGCCCCGCCCACGAGAGCGCCGTCTATCTCTGATTGAGCCATAAGCTCGCTGATGTTTTCAGGCTTTACGCTCCCGCCGTACTGAATCCTGACCGAACCGGCATTTCCTTTGTTCTTATTAAGCCATTCCCTTATGTAACCGTGCGTCTCATTGGCAATCTCCGGAGTGGCGGTCCTGCCCGTGCCTATCGCCCATATCGGTTCATACGCTACGGTTACTCCGTCCATTGAGATATCCTTTAATGAGCCTGCAAGCTGTTTATCAAGAACGCCGAACGTCCTGCCTGATTCGCGTTCCTCAAGCGACTCGCCGACGCAGAGAATCACCTCAAGCCCTTTTTTCTTTGCCGTCTTAATCTTCTTATTGACTATCTCGTCAGTCTCATTGAAATACTGCCTACGCTCTGAATGGCCGATTATCACGGTTGAACACCCGGCAAAGAGGAGCATGTCGGCAGATATCTCGCCCGTGTAAGCTCCGTTCTCCTCATAATGCATGTTCTGCGCGCCGAGCTTTATATTTGTCGGCAGAAGCAGGTGTGACGCAATGCTCAGGGATGTAAACGGCGGGGCAATAAGGATATCGACATCAGATATGCCTGCAACAAGCGGGATAAAGGAGTTTATAAACTCCTCGGTCTCCGCGAGGTTCTTCATCATCTTCCAGTTTGCCGCGATATAAGGCCTGCGCATAGGTAGTTAATTTATATGTAAAAAGCCTTAAAAGTCAAGCTGATAAGGCATAAAAAAGCCCCGCGCCTTCAAGACGCGGGGCTTTTGGTCAACTGCAATAACAAGTTACGGCATTGAAGTGAGCCACGGCGTGTAATCTGTTGTGTTAGCTCCTCCGATATTTGCGCCCGGGTCAGCATTGACGCCCCACCAGTTGTTCTCAGCCTTAAGAAGATTGACCGTGTCATTATTGAGATCATTATCCAGGTTGTTAAAGAGAGAGATTTTCCCTAAAGAACCGAGGAGCCCGCCTCCGAGGTCGCCTACAAATGTCCCGTCAGTGTCATAGTCAAGGTCAATACCGTCATCCATATTGTATGTTGCCGTATTGCTTTCAAGCAGGACGTTGGTGGTTATGCCGTTTGTCAGCGCGACATCATTGATATTCGAATAAAGATAGATGCCGTCGCCGTCATTATATGTAGAGATGTTTGTCCTGAGCGTATCAGTCAAGGTAGAGCCTGATATGCCGCTTGTTCCAGCACTTGTCCAAAAATCACTCTCAAGATATATCCCCTGGCCTCCCCACTCGCCGTTTCCGTCAGTGGTGTTGCCAGTCAGAGTCGTTGCGACACTTGCCGTAACGATATCGCTGTTTGCGGCATTAGTGTAAATGTAATTCTCAATGTCCAGCCCGTCATAAGTGTTCCTGCTCATAACATTATTGGTCAATGTATTAACCACGGATATTGTTGTTAATGACGAGCCTGACGAGTTGGTGTATATATCATTTTCAAGATATACGCCGTCACCCCAGAAATTCCCATTTGCCTCATTATTCGTGAGCGTGTTTGTGATGCCTGAGGTTGTCACGTTTGAGCTGCTGTTGGTCGTATATATCTCGTTGTAGATATAGAGGCCGTCGTTAGTATTATCATTCATCACATTTCCGGTGAGGGTATTGTTGATGTCAGAACCTGAGATGTCGCTGGTAATGCCGTTTGTATATATCGCGTTGTCGTCGATATACACACCCCCTTCATCATCGCTCAGGTTCGCGGTATTGTCAGTGAGGGTATTGGTGATGAGAGCGGTGGTGACATCGCTTGTATTTCCTGTAGTGTATATGCCCTGCCAGCCGATATAGATATTCTCATCATAATTATTGATAGTTGTATTTTCTGTGAAGGTGTTTGTTATGCTGGCGGTTGAGACGGCGCTGTTTGAGCCGTTGGTCCATATCTCGTTGTCATCTACTTCAAGGCCCTGGCGGTCATTATCCTCTGCCTCATTGGATGTGAAGGTGTTTGTGATAGCGGCATTTGTTACCCCGCTGTTTATGTCGGTCGAGTATATGTAGTTTTGATCTATCTCAACGCCTTCGTCGCCGTTGTCATTTATCTGGTTTGTGACAAAGCTGTTTGAGATGCTGACATTAGACACAGGGCTGGTTGCGCCGTTGGAGTATATCTCATGGTCATCCATTAAAACGCCCTCGTCATAATTGCCGTTGATCAGGTTATCGGTGTAGGCATTGGCTATAGAGGCGTTGTCCAATGAACTTCCCGCGCCGGTTGTATAAATATAATAATAGCTGTCATAAACACCGTAACTGTCATTATAGCTGATGTCATTATTTGTTACCGTTGTGGTGACATCAACGTCGGAGATGTCGCTGTCAGTGCCGTAGGTATAAATATAATTATCGTAGATATAGAGGCCTTCGCCGTCGTCGCTTCTGCTGAGGTCATTATTGGTGACGGTATTTGCGATGCTCGAGTTTGTTATACCCGATGCCGTGCCTCCGGCATAAATGTCATTTTCATATATGTAAAGGTTGGCATCGGTATTGCCGTGCATATCATTGCTGTCAAATGTGTTGGTGATGGTGGCGTTGTCAATCGGGCTGTCAGCGCCGCTGTATTGATAGATGTAAGTGTCATTGACCTCAAAGCCGGACCCGTCATTGTTAATGATCTCATTTTCGGTCGCCTCTGTGAGCACGGAGACGGTTGTGAGCGGGCTGTCATCCCCGCTGGTATAGATATAGCCTCCGTATGAGATATAAACGCCGTCGTCCCAGTTGTCGTTTATGATGTTTGTTGTGAACGTGTTGCTTATGCTTGCGTTCTCAATGGCGCTATTGTCCCCGCTCGAAGAGATTTCGCTATAGTATAAATAGACACCCCCGCCTTCATTTCCGCTTAATGAGTTTTCAGTGAAGTCATATGCGATGCCGGTATTGGTGATCCCGCTCGCAGTGCCAGAAGTATAGATATAGGAATAGTCTATCTCTACGCCTTCACTGTCACTGTTATCTATCTGGTTGTTGCTGAAGCTGTAGGTTATGTCAGCGTCATCTATGGGGCTTGCCGAGTCAGAGGTATAGATCTCAGCGTCGTACATATAGACACCGTAAGAATAGTTATTCATTACCTCATTGTCTGTGAACTCGGTGAGAATGGAAACGGTTGTGAGCGGGCTGTTGGCGCCGTCTGTGTATATGTAGCCCGGATAGTATATATAAACGCCCTCACTATAGTTGTTGTTTATAAGGTTTGAGGTGAATGTGCTGGTTATGCCTGCGTTTTCAATACCGCTGTTTGCCCCGCCTGTCTCGATCTCGGGGTAATAGAGATAGATGCCGGTGGAGTCATTCCTGCTTACGGAGTTTCCAATGAAATCGTAAGTGACATCGGAGTTGGTGATTCCGCTGTCATCGCCGTATGAATAGATATAGGACTCATCTACGTAGATACCGTAATCGTCATTGTCATTTATCTGGTTGTTTGTGAAGGCCACGGCGATGCTGGCATTGTCTATGGGGCTGGCTGTGCCTCCGGTATAGATCTCCCCGACTTCATCTATCTCAACGCCCTCGCTGTCATTATCGCTTATCGTGTTGTCTGTGAAGGTGTGGGTGATGCTCGCGTTGGTTATCGGGCTTTCATCTCCGTCAGTGTATATTTCATTATCATCATCGATATCGACGCCGTAGTCACCGTTGCTGTTTATGGTGTTGGTATCAAAGAGATAAGAGATGGCGGCGTTTTCTATATAGCTTCCGGTTGTGCCGTAAGTGTATATATAGCTGTATTCAGTGTCAACGCCGTAATCATAATTATTGCTGATGTCATTGCCTGTGAATGAGGTGGCGATTTCGGCATTTTCAATATAGCTGTCATTGCCGCCGGTATATATCTCCCTGTCATAAATAAAGACCCCGTCATCATAATCATTGTCATTGAAAGTATTGTCTTCAAAATCCATGTATATCGCTGTGTCGGTTACCGGGCTTGCGTTGCCGTAAGTGTATATCTCGTTGTTCTCAATATAGACGCTTGTCTCATCTGAACTGCCGCCAATAGTGTTGCTGGTGAATGTGTAATTGATCGAGGAGTTTGATATCGGGCTGTCGGCATAGTCTGTATATATATACGCATCATCAACATAAACTCCGTTATCATAGTTATTCATCATCTGGTTGTTGCTGAAGCTGTAATTGATGTCAGCGTTATCTATTGGGCTGCCGCCGGAAGTGCCGGAAGTGTATATATAGCTATATTCAATATAAACGCCCTCATCATCATTTCTGTCAATGACGTTGCTCTCAAAGGTGTTATTAATAGAGGCGTTTGTTATGCCGCTGTTGTCGTAATCAGTATAGATATATTGATCTTCAATATATACTCCGTCATAGTAGTTATGCGTGATCTCGTTCTCTGTAAAGCTCTCTGTTATGCTCGCGTTGGTTATCGGGCTGTTGACGCCGTATGTTGCTATATAGTCTTCCTCTATATAAACTCCCTCAGACTTGTTCCTGTCAATCACGTTATTCTCAAAGGTGTTGCTGATAGCAGTGTCTGTTATGCCGCTGTTGTCGTAATCTGTCCAAATCCAGTTGTAATACATGTCAACGCCGTCGTCATTGTTGTCATTTATCTGATTCTCTATAAAGGTGTTTGTCAGGCTTACATCGCTTATCGGGCTGTCGCTTGTGCCGCTTGTCCAGATCTCATTATCCATAACCACGCCGTCGTCATTCAGATCAATCGTATTGCCTGAGAATGAATTATTGATGGAAGAAGTTGAGACAGGGCTGTCGCCCGCTTCTGTCCATATGTAATTTTCATTAATGTCAACGCCGTCGTCGCCGTTTTGAATTATCACATTATCCGTAAAGGTGGTGGTTATGGTTACATCCGATATCGGGGCTGATGAACCTTCTGTCCATATTTGATTATTAATATCAATGCCGTCATCAGAATTGCCAAAGATGGTATTGTCTGTAAAAGTGATAGCTATGCTCGTGTCAGTAATGGAGCCCTCATCCGCTGTCGTCCAGATATTGTTTTCGATATATACGCCATTGTCATTGTTGTTAAGTATCTGGTTGTTTGAAAATGTATAGGCAAGATGCATGTCGCTGATGCTTGTGTCCGTGAAATTATTCTCTATGTGTACTCCCGTAGTCGTCCCGACGGCATCGCGTATAATGTTGTCATGGATGTCTGCGGTCATGATGTCAGAGCCGTATATTCCCGTTTCGCCGTTCTGAATAGTCATTCCCATAACGATATTATTGTCCCCGATAGTCACCACATCGCCATAGCCGTCGCCGTCCAGTATCGGGTTAGGCCCGCCGCCTATGCCGAGATATTGATAGCCTTCGCCCCATAGCGCCATATCATCAAGCATTGTGAAATGCACATCGTCAAACTGGTCGCCCTCCTCGTCAGAGCTGAATACATATACCCATGTGCCTTCATCCCAAAGGTCGCTTGTGTCAGCATCCATAATGTCCTGAAACGGGTCTGCAAGCGTGCCGGTTCCTTCGCTCTCGTTATCCGCGTTTACATATATCATGCGAATCGGTTTGCCGTTGCTTGCCGTTGCTGTCTCCGTTGTGTCGCTTGTCTGCGCTCCTGTAGTTATATGCCTGTCCCTAACTACCTTGTCGGTCATCCTGTCCGCAAGAGAACGCAAGCCTTTGCCGTACTCGGTCATCTTATCAATGCCTTTGAAAGGATTGCTGCCGGCAAAAAGGTCCGAGACTGAGAAAGGAATATCAAGGTAACCGCCGATGAATGTCGAATCCTGTAAATCGTCGGTCTTGAACTCAAGATTAAGGTTTACAAGCTGAACGGGCCTAACTTCAAGGCGGGCCCTAAAACCGGTTACATCATCTGCCACATCAGAGAAGTACCAATACCCGCCGCCGTATAGACGGGTTTCAACTGTGTCGGATATCGCGGGGACAAGAAAGCCGGCTTCTGCATCAATTCCCTGAAGCGCTTCTTCGTAACCTTTATATACGAGCAGAGAGGAACTGCCGAGAGTATACTTATCGAGGGAAGGCATATGCTCTTTTGTGGTTCCTATCGGGTGATAATAGTTCGCGCGGAGATCAAACATATCAGAGAGGGCTTCCACGCCAAAACCGATCTGCGCGAAGTCATTATCGTTTTGACTCGTCATGGCATCATAAAAGATATTTCCGCCGAGTATGAAATCCCTATTTTCTAACTTGGTGAGTTTCCTGTAGCCAAAACCGAGGTTTATTTCACTTCCGTCGTTACTGTCGCCTCTATAGTGAGGGTTAAAGAAGAACAGGCTTGAGCTATCTCCGGTAACCGGCAAAAGAAGGTCAATGAAATAGTCCGTCCCGCTGTCACTGTCGCCTGCCATGAAGCCAGGCCTTATCTTCCCGGTCCAGTTGCTCTGCATCAACGGCGTCGCGCTCCATATTGTTGTAGAAGAGAAGAAGATGACCGCCATGATGGTTGAAATTACGGCTTTGAATCTCTCAAAACTTTTCATAACCCCTCCTGTGATAAAAAATTATTAAAATTAACAACCGTTAATTATTTGATATTTCTTAATGAACCAATGATTCTGGTTATGCGGAAAAGAACCGGTAAATTTTTAGTAGTTATAACATATGTAAATAAATATGTAAAGTAAAAACGTTATATCTCAAGAAAATAATTCATGTGCCGGAAATGAGCATTGGCAAGGATTTGATGTTAACAAAAGAGAGGGCACGCATCGTAATAAGAATGCTGGATTTGAAGGCAGTTCAAAATTGCGCTTAATTGTTTGCAAGGTGGACTAACAACGGCATAGTTATATAACTAATTGATTTTAAATGATAATTCAACGATGCGCATGCCGTTTTTACAACTCAAAAACAGTTTCATTTCGCATTGCTCAATAGTTGCGTATTGCAGTTAGGAATCAATTCTCTCTATTATTATGAAGTAAACAGTACTGCACACCATAAGCTGTTTATAACGAACATGCTGAGGTTGTATCGAAGTCGTTTCTATGGCATCTGTTCCACGTGAAACAACTGCACATGTATTGGCTCAAGATATTTTATTAAACGATTAAGGAATCATTTAACCTTAATAAGATTCTCATTAGAACCCTGTGAATATTTTCTTGATAAATCGAAACCGCAAAGAAAGCATCAACATATTAGAACATTGCGCCAATATTGCGCCATAAAATGTTCCACATGGAACAGAATAATAAAATTGTTTTATAAATTGACATGTTAAGAGATAATATGTTATAAGTACAAGCGTTCATTTTTCTTTCTGTGACGCTAACGTATTGGCTAAGTTGCAGTGATAACTTCTCTTGTGGATAATATCTTGATAATACATTAATAATATGCTTATCTTGGGCATTGATACATCGTGTGACGACACTTCCGCCTCGGTTGTTGAGAATGGCAATAAGATTCTCTCGAATATTGTATCGAGCCAGAATGAACTTCATAAGAAATATGGTGGAATCGTCCCCGAACTCGCCTCAAGAAGGCACGTAGAGATGATATGTCCTGTTGTCGATGAAGCTATTAATGGCGCCGGTATTACATTTGAAGATGCAGAACCAGAGATGATGCGGCCGGCGAGGCTTTTGATAAGGTGGCAAAACTTCTTGGGTTAGGTTATCCAGGCGGGCCGGTGATTGAAGACAGTGCGTCTTTTGGGGATCCCAAACGAATCTCTCTGCCAAAGATCATTCTGCCTGAGAGCCTTGATTTCAGTTTTAGCGGATTAAAGACTTCGGTACTTCATCATATAAAAGAGAATCCGGAAGAGAGAAAAGAGGACATTGCGGCTGGTTTTCAATCTGCAACCGTATCTGTCCTTGTGAATAAAACATTTAAGGCCGCAAAGCAGGAAGGGATAAAAAGGGTCGCTCTTTCAGGAGGGGTCTCTGCCAATACCGTTTTAAGGGATAAAATGAAGGAAATGGCTTCTTCTGAAAATATAGAACTGTTTCTCCCATCCTTGCGGTTATGCACAGATAATGCGGCAATGATAGCTTCAGCGGGCTTCCATCACTACAATAAGGGAAATGTTGCGAATTTTTCTTTAAATCCAAAGGGTTACCTTCCTCTTTAACCGGCTCACGGCCGAATCGGTAAGGTTATCAGGTGTGGCAGTGTCTGAGAAAATGAAGCCATAGTTCTTTTAGGCTTTGGAAGGTATCTTTGCAGAATATGCAGGAACGGAGTTTTTTGCCGGGGTTATCAACAATTTTTCCTCCTTCCTGATTATTATTCTTTAAGTTATCCGATTTCATTTAGTTAGTATATCTTATTCTCGGGGTTGAATGCCAGCGGCGCTTTTAGCAAATTGCTGAAAAGTAGTTCCATATGTCACCCTGAGCCTGACTGCCGTCAGGCGGCTTGCCGAAGGGTCTCAACTATTGCGTTCCTTGACGTTATCAGCAACCTTTTGATTCTTTGAGGTGCTTAATAAGATTTGCAAAAATGAATATAGTTATCCCAACGGTAAGGGCAGAGTCAGCTACATTGAATGCCGGCCAATGCCAATTCCCTATGTAAAAATCTATAAAATCAATTACTTGACCCACTGTAATCCTGTCAATCAGATTGCCGACGGCGCCGCCGAAAATAAGAGAGATGGCAACAAGCTCCATCCCTTTTGGCAGGCTGATCAAATAGATGATTATCAGGATGATTGCGAAGAACGTTACTATCAGGAAGAAATTATTCCCAAGCGATGCGAAGAGACCGAATGCCGCTCCGGTGTTCTTAACGAGCACTATCCTGAGAAACGGCAGAATATCTATCGGTTCAGCCGGATTAATATTTGAGACAATCCATCTTTTAGTTATGAAATCGAGAATGGCGACAAAAGAAACCATCAAGAGAACCAAAGGAGTTTTTTTCATTATATCAATGCGTTAGAGCATTTAGCACATATCTGCGGATGTGCTGAATCGTTGCCTACTGTCACGCTCCAGTTCCAGCACCTCTCGCATTTATTGCCGTCAGCCTTCTCTATCATGATTGCAAGCCCTTCAATAGCTGAAGACTTGCGGGCATCTTCAGGCAGGTTATCAAAATCATTGAGCTCAACTGCCGAGGATATGAATAAGGCAGGGAGAAAGCCTTCATATTCAGTTAGCAGATTTTTAAGTTCGCTGTTTACATAAAGAATGACCTTTGCTTCAAGCGCATTCCCAATGAACTTCTCTTGGCGTTTTATCTCAAGAGATTTATTCACTTCGTCTCTTATCGCAAGGAGTCTTTCCCATCTCTTCTCAAGAACCTCATCAAGGAATTCTTTGTTAACTTCAGGGAAGCTGCTTAAAAAAACACTCTCTTCCTTCTTGCCGGGGATATGTCCCCAAATTTCCTCGGCAGTGAAGGAGAGGATCGGCGCAAGCATTTTTGTCAATGAAATCAATATGTTATACAAAACAAACTGCGACGCCCTTCTTTCCCTTGAATTAGCGTTAAAGGTATAGAGCCTGTCTTTGAGGACATCGAGGTAGAAGTTGCTCATGTCTGTGACGCAAAACTTATAAATCGAGTGATATATTTCATGAAAATAGAAGGTCTCATAAGACTTGGTCACTTTTTCAGTCAAATGCTGGAGCATGCTCATCGCAAGTCTGTCGATCTCCGGCAGTTCATCTTTTGTAAATGAGATGGACGCATCATAATCATATAGGTTTCCGATAAGGAACCTGCAGGTGTTCCTGATCTTCCTGTATGCTTCCACGAGCCTGTCGATTATTTCGTTTGATATTCTTATGTCATCTCTGTATTCCGCCGATGAGCTCCAGAGCCTGAGTATCTCTGCCCCGTGTTTATTTGTCAGGTCCTGAGGCGATATGACATTTCCGAGGGACTTTGACATCTTTTTGCCGCTTCCGTCAACCACAAACCCGTGAGTAAGAACAGCCCGGTACGGCGCTCTTCCTCTTGTACCGACCGATGCGAGAAGAGACGCCTGAAACCACCCTCTGTGCTGGTCGCTTCCTTCAAGATAGAGGTCGGCAGGGCTTGAGAGCCTCGCGTCAAGCTCCATTACGGCGGCATGGCTTACGCCTGAGTCAAACCAGACATCAAGGATATCCTTCTCTTTTTCAAAATTCTCAGAGCCGCACTTACTGCATTTATAATCTGCCGGGATAAAAGCGCTTTCAGGTTTTTCAAACCATGCGTCAGCGCCGGCTTTTTCAACCTCGGTTATCACATTTTCCATGACCGATTTATCAGTGACAAACTCTTTGCATTTTTTGCACCTGAATACCGCTATGGGGACTCCCCACGCCCTTTGCCTCGATATGCACCAGTCAGGACGATTCTCAACCATGCCGTATATCCTGTCCATGCCCCATGAAGGGATCCATTCTGTCTTTTTGATAGTATCAAGCGCCGCGTTCCTCAAACCGCTCTTCTCCATAGATATGAACCACTGTTCAGTCGCCCTGAAGATGACTGGCTTCTTGCATCTCCAGCAGTGAGGGTATGAATGCGATATGTCTTCAGGAACTCCGATGAGAGAGCCTTCATTTTTGAGCCTCTCTATAATATTTTCATTAGCCTTGAATACGAACTGCCCCTGAAAATCCTTCTCCTCTTCTGTAAAGACGCCCTTTTGGTCAACGGGCGCATAGACATCAAGCCCGTATTTGAGGCCTATCTCATAATCTTCCTCTCCGTGCCCGGGGGCGGTGTGAACGATGCCGGTTCCCTGCTCAAGAGTCACGTGTTCTCCGAGAATCGTCTTTACCTCGCGTCCTATCCATGGGTGCCTGCATACAATATTTTCAAGCTCGGCCCCTGCCCATGCGTTCTCTGTGATCGCGTATTCACCATCTTTATATCCGGCCTTCTTTATAAAGGCGTCAATCAGGTCATGCGCCATTATCAAATCGCCGTCAGGAGTTTTTATAAGCCGGTATGTGAATCCCGGATGTAGACAAAGGGCGAGATTCGCGGGAAGCGTCCACGGCGTAGTTGTCCAGATAACGAAAAACATTCCTTTCTCAGTGTCAGGAGAAAACTTCCCCTGCGGGTTTACTACTCTGAACTTCACATAAATGGAAGGGGATCTCTTATCAGCATACTCAACCTCGGCCTCCGCGAGCGCGGTGACGCAGTTGGGGCACCAGTGCACGGGCTTCTTTCCTTTATATACATCCCCTTTCTCAATAAACCTTCCGAGTTCCCTGACGATGGACGCCTCATATTGGTAAGACATTGTTATATACGGTTTATTCCAGTCGCCGAATACGCCGAGCCTCTTGAACTCTTCTCTTTGTATGTTCACAAAGTCCTCAGCGTATTCTCTGCATAGCTTCCTCTTCTCTAAGATAGGAGTGTCCTCTTTCTTTGAGCCGAGCTTCTTGTCAACCTGATGTTCTATCGGAAGGCCGTGGCAGTCCCACCCCGGCACAAAGGGAGAGTAATATCCTTTCATTGCTTTGTGTTTTATGATGATGTCCTTAAGCACTTTGTTCAGGGTATGCCCAAGATGTATGTGCCCGTTTGCATAGGGAGGGCCGTCATGCAGGATATATCTTTTATTATTTTGCTGATTCTTGGCCTGTATCTTTGCGTAGATGCCGCGGGCCTCCCAGAAGCCGAGAAGCTCCTTCTCCTTATTTATAAGGTTGGCTTTCATGGGGAAATCTGTTTTTGGTAGGTTTAAGGTATCTTTATATTCAGCTGCCATATTGCCGCGCCTGATGCCTGTATTAAATCAAGATAAAAAGTTTACATCTTTGAATATCGGGTGTCAACATCCCGCGGTCAATTGCATGTTGTTAAAAATATAGCATGAATCCGCCGTGCGACTGCGAATATTCCGAAGGCGTAACTTAGATATAAATATAGGCAGATGATATAATATGTTAGATTATTTAACGGAGATTACATATGAATAGAAAAATACTCATCTGGGTCATGTTCCTTCTTATGATGATCCTGATGTTCAACCTTCTCGAAACCACAAAGACCGAAGAGGCTATGACCTTTTCAGATTTCCTTCATCAGCTTGAGCAGGGGAATATCGCTGAAGTGGTCATAAAAAAACCTGAGAACCAGATTACCGGTAAATTAAAAAATGGGGAGGCGTTTAAGACATTTGCCGCGGATTACCCCGACCTTGTCAAAGAGCTGAAAGAGAAGAATGTAAGCATTACGGTAAAGCCGGAATCAACCCCCTGGTATATAAACGTGCTCTTTAATTTCGGGCCTATTATACTGCTTGTCGTTCTGTGGGTATTTTTTATGAAGCAGATGCAGACAGGGGGGAACAAGGCCCTCTCTTTCGGAAAGAGCAGGGCGAGGCTCGTCTCTGAAAAGGGAGTGAAGGTGACTTTTAAGGATGTAGCCGGAGTTGAAGAGGCAAAGGAAGAGGTTCAGGAGATAATAGATTTTCTGAAAGACCCGCAGAAATTTCAAAAGCTCGGAGGCAAGATTCCGAAAGGCATCATGCTTGTCGGGGCGCCCGGCACGGGGAAGACACTCCTTGCAAAGGCGATCGCTGGAGAGGCCGGGGTGCCCTTCTTTTCCATAAGCGGGTCTGATTTTGTAGAGATGTTCGTGGGCGTCGGCGCGTCAAGGGTGAGGGACCTCTTTGACCAGGCGAAGAAGAACGCGCCGTGCATCATATTCATTGATGAGATAGACGCGGTCGGAAGGCACAGGGGAGCCGGCCTCGGCGGCGGGCATGATGAACGCGAACAGACATTGAACCAGCTTCTTGTGGAGCTTGACGGCTTTAACCCGAATGAAGGCATCATTGTCATTGCCGCCACAAACAGGCCGGACGTGCTTGACCCGGCGCTTCTTAGGCCGGGCAGGTTTGACAGGCAGGTGATAGTGCCTCACCCTGACGTAAAAGGGAGGCACGCCATCATAAAAGTCCATTCAAAGAATATCCCTATTGATGAAAAGGTTGACCTTGAGGTGATAGCAAGGGGCACGCCGGGCTTTTCAGGCGCTGACCTTGCCAATCTCATGAATGAGGCGGCGTTGCTCGCCGCGAGGCAGAACAAGACAAAAGTTGAGATGCTCGATTTTGAGAATGCGAAGGATAAGATCATGATGGGGAAAGAGAGAAGGAGTATGATAATCTCTGAGAAAGAGAAGATAAATACCGCCCATCATGAAGCCGGCCACGCACTTGTCGCAAAGCTGACACCTGAGGCTGACCCCATTCATAAGGTGAGCATAATACCGAGAGGCATGGCCCTTGGCGTAACCCAGCAGCTTCCGATTGATGACAGATATACCTATTCAAAGCAGAACATTTTAAATATTCTGGCGGTGCTTATGGGCGGGCGGGCGGCTGAAGAGATAGCCCTCGGCCATCTGACGACAGGAGCGGGGAATGACCTTGAAAGAGGCACAGAGCTCGCGAGAAAGATGGTCTGCGAATGGGGAATGAGCGAAAAGATGGGCCCTCTTACATTCGGCAAGAAAGAAGAGCAGATATTTCTCGGCAGAGAGATTGCGCAGCACAAGGACTATTCCGAAAAGACGGCTGAGGAAATAGACGAAGAGGTGAAGGCCATTGTCTCGGAGCGTTACGCGCATGCGAAGAAGCTCCTTACGGATAATAAAACGACACTTATCCGGCTTGCGAATACCTTGCTCGAGAGAGAGACTCTCGATGCGGCTGATGTGGATGATATAGTTGCAGGCAGGGAGTTAAAGCCGCATAAGATAATTGCAAAGGCACAGGAACCCTCAGGCCCCGCCGCTCCCGAAGAGAGAAAAGTGCTGCTTGACTCTGCTCCGGAAGGAAATATAAGCGCTGCCCCGGGAACCGCGTAGCGGCATCTTTTTACATATAATTAAGGCGTCAAACAAGTTTTATAATAGTACATCCGCAATCTTGACATGCGGGGCTTTTTCTAATTACACTTTCTTGTATATTTTGACAAATCGGGCAACTATATTCATACAAAAAGGAGGAACTGTGAGAAAATTCATCTTTGTTTTGATTGCGGCAAGTCTATTTCTTGCGGCAGGCTACGCATCAGCCGAAGGCCTTTACGTCGGCGGTAATCTCGGGGCAACGCTCGGCAATGATTCACCATTCACTTTTCATGTTGCGGGGTATGCTGATTCGGCCTCAGCGGATACGGAATATGACACCGGCCTTCTTGTCGGCGGGCGCTTGGGTTATGACCTCGGCGGCAATAAGCGCATCGAGGGAGAAGTCTCATATTATAAATCCGGCCTAGCCCGGAACATTGAATTTGCCGGGTCGCACATACTTACCGGCGACCTTAACATTTTCACCTTTTTCTTTAACGGATTTTACGATATAAAGGCAGGCCCGCGCGTCAAACCGTTTTTAGGCGCGGGAATAGGGATAATGAATATAGAAATTCAGGACGGGGTGTCCCTTCATGATAATGCCTTTGCATTTCAGATGGGCGGCGGCTTGGGGGTTGCTCTTAATGAAAAACTGACGCTGGACTTCGGATATAAATATTTGGCATCAACAGACCTTACGTTTAAAGGCGACGGCTATTCTATAGACAGCAAATACAGCAGCAATAATTTGTACTTAGGCTTACGGTACGCCGTCAAATAAATTAACCAACAACAAATTTTCTTTAAAAGGAGGCCCGGTCATCCCGGGCCCTTTTTTATTTGTATTAATTGACAATTAAAGTGTATCGCTATAAAATTCTTTATCCCGCCTGTTTTCTTAATTTAGATTAAGGAGATGAAGATGAAAAAGAGGAACATTACCCTTTCTTATGAAGAGATGCCGAAGCAGTGGTATAACATCCTCGCTGATATCAAATTAAACCCGCCGATTGGAAGGGACGGCAAGCCCGTAGGGCCTGATTCCCTCGCCCCGGTATTCCCCATGAACCTGATAGAGCAGGAGGTCAGTTCCCAAAGGTGGATAGATATTCCCGCAGAGGTGTTGGACATCTATTCAATGTGGCGCGCGACTCCTTTAATAAGGGCGTACAATCTCGAGAAGGCGCTCGGTACGCCTGCAAAGATATATTTAAAGAATGAGAGCGTAAGCCCCGCAGGCAGCCACAAGCCTAATACTGCGGTTGCTCAGGCATATTACAACAAAGCGTTCGGCATTAAGAAACTTGTTACTGAGACCGGCGCGGGCCAGTGGGGAAGCGCGCTCGCGTTTGCCACGAGCCAGTTCGGCCTTGAGTGCAAGGTTTTTATGGTGAGGATAAGCTTTGACCAGAAGCCGCACAGAAAGACCTTGATGCAGGCATGGGGAGCCGAATGTATCCCGAGCCCGAGCAAGCTTACAAACGCCGGGCGACAGGTGCTTGATAAATACCCTGACACCCCGGGCAGCCTCGGCATAGCGATAAGCGAAGCGGTTGAGGCGGCTGTGAGCGATCAGTCGGGCGAGACCAGATATTCTCTCGGAAGCGTGCTCAATCATGTCATCCTTCATCAGACAATCATAGGGTTAGAGGCAAAGAAGCAGATGGAAAAGGCAGGGGATTATCCCGATATAGTCATAGGCTGCGCGGGAGGCGGAAGCAATTTCGCGGGGCTCGCCTTCCCCTTTGTCTATGACAAGATGAACGGCAAGAAGATTGAGATATATCCTGTCGAGCCAGCGGCCTGCCCCTCTCTGACGAAAGCGCCTTTTGTCTATGACCACGGAGATGTCGCGGGGTACACCCCTCTTCTCCCTATGCACAGCCTCGGCCATGCCTTTATCCCTCCGCCGATTCACGCGGGCGGTTTAAGGTATCACGGGATGGCCCCGACCGTATGCCAGCTTGTTGACGAAGGCATCATAGAGGCAAAGGCGGTGAAGCAGTCCGAGGCCTTTAAGGCGGGCGTCCTCTGGGCAAGGACTGAGGGCATTGTCCCCGCGCCGGAGACAAACCACGCGCTCGCGCAGGTTGTGGCAGAGGCGAAAAAAGCAAAAGAGGAAGGAAAAGAGAAGGTTATACTCGCAAACTTCAGCGGCCACGGGATGCTTGACCTCAATGCGTATGAGAAGTATTTTTCTGAAGAGCTCTCAGACTTTGCGCTTTCCGACGAGGAGATAGAAGAGTCTGAAAAGATATTCAAAGACTATCCGAAACCCCAGCACCTGAAGAGCAGATAACCGTTATATTCACCTGTTTCATGACCGGCGAACGATTTATTATTTCTCGTTTATCAGGTATTTTGCTACAACCGATTCGAGGCTGCATGGGGCAGGCACCCCCTTTTTCAGCAGGCGGAGGGAGTCGAGGTCAGACCTCCATACATTCGCGCCAGGAGCAATAAAACAGAACCCTCCATGCTCATCCGCAGTGCATAGCCTATCTTCTTTGAGGCAGAAGAAGTCATCGCTTGCGGCTACGGGGTATGCCCTCATGAGAGGGGGGATGTCATTCGGCCTGAACCAGAGCTTTACCTCTCTCTCAGCCTCCTCGATTGTAGCTGAGGCGTGGATGAGGTTGTCCATGCGCTCGCCTATGACATTTCCGCCAGAATCTTTGATAGGCACCAATGTTCCCATAGAGCGGATACAGCCCGGTTTTGTCTCCCTCGCGACATGCGGGTTGGTCGGGCCGACAACCTCTCTCATCTTTTTGACAGCGCCTTCCCCCTGATACACAAAAGCCACCACCCTGCGCTTCCATGGCTGGTCAGGATAATGGAGAACGCCTGTTATAAAGTCTATAAGCGAGGAGAAGAAGACCTTGCCTTTATGCTCGGCATAATGCTCCATGGCAAGCATGTGGCTGACATTGACGATTTTAGCTCCGGCGAGCCTCAGCCCCGTATGCACTTCCGAAAGCTGTGAAAGCACATAACCTGTTAAAGAATTTTTTAGGGCGTCCGGCTTGATAAGCACAAGAGTTTGTTCGCGTTCTTTTTCGTCCATGTCGTTTTCTCCTAAATTTAAAGTATCAGATTCCTATAGTTGCGACGAGCTTCCTTACAGCTTCCGCAGAGGCGTTCAGCGCTCCCTTCTCTTCATCAGCCAGTTCGAGCTCGATTATCTTTTCAATGCCCTCCCCTGAAAGCTGAACAGGCACTCCGAGATATACGCCTTTTATGCCATATTCGCCGTCAAGGTAGACAGAGCACGGAAGAAGCTCGTCTTTATGGCCGAACATCGTCTCGATCATTTCGACTACGGAAGCGCTTGGCGCATAATACGCGCTTCCTGTCTTAAGGAGCCCTACAATCTCCGCGCCTCCGTTCTTTGTCCTGCTGATTATCGCCCTTATCTTATCTTCAGAAAGAAGTTTCCCTATCTCTCTTCCCTCTACCTTTGTAAAGCGGGGCATCGGCACCATCTGGTCGCCGTGTCCGCCCAACACCATTGTCTGCACATCTCTTGGCGGAATCCCTGTCTCCATGGCGATAAAGCTTCTCATCCTTGCTGAATCAAGCACGCCGCCCATGCCTATTATTCTTTTATGCGGGATGCCTGTAACCGCCTGGGTAAGCTGTGCCATGACGTCCATAGGGTTTGTAACAACGATTATGACCGCATCAGGCGATGTCCTTCCGACGCTTTCAGCAACGCCCCGGACTATCTTCGCGTTTGCATGAAGGAGGTCGTCCCTGCTCATGCCGGGTTTTCTGGCGAGGCCCGCTGTAATAACGACAACATCGGAACCGGCTGTCTCTTCATAATCATTTGTGCCCGTTATTCTGCAGGATGAGCCCCACAAAGGGCACGCCTCCTGTATGTCAAGCGCCTTTCCCTGAGGAATGCCCTCTACGATATCGATAAGTATGATATCCGCGAGATTCTTTTCAGCGATGAGCTGAGCTGTTGTCGTGCCGACATTCCCTGCGCCGACTATGGTTATCTTTTTACGCATCTTCCTCCTGCCGCGTTATTGACTGAAGCGGATAAACATTATATCTGAGAGGGGCTAAATTAGACAAGCCGCCACGGATTCGTTGTGTTATAATTCTCACGATGAAGAATAGATTGGGATTTGTAATATTTTTACTCGCAGTTCCCTGCATCATATTTGCCGCCTGCCAAAAAAAAACCGATAATGCGGACAGGGGCGGAAAGAGGCTCAGAATACTTACGACGATTCCGCCTCTTTATTCTTTCACAAAAAATATCGCCGGCAGTCTCGCTGATGTTGAAAATCTCCTCTCTTCAGGCGCGGGGCCTCATGAATACTCATTTACGCCGGCTGATATAAGAAAGGCGGCTGACTCTGACATTCTGATAAAGAACGGGCTTGGCCTTGAGAGGTGGCTCGACAGCCTTGAAGGTTCAGCCGTGAATGACGGGCTTGTCATCGTGGACACGAGCCGCGGCATCGGCGTGATGAACAATAACCCTCACATCTGGCTTTCGCCCCGAAATGCAATTATACAGGTGAAGAACATTGCGGATGCGCTTCAGAAGGCTGACCCTGCCAACAGCGATGCTTACGCGCATAATGCCGAAGAATACATAGGCAGGCTACGGCTTCTTGATGAAGAGATTAAAAACGCTGTCTCCGGATGGACAGATAAAAATTTTATCTCATATCATTCAGCTTTTCTGTATTTCGCAAGAGATTACGGCCTTAATCAGGCGGGCGTGATAGAGGAATCTTCAGAAAAAGGGCCGACTCCCGGCCGCATAAATGATATTATTAATACCGCGAGGAAGGCGGGGATCAAGGCAATATTTTCAGAGCCCGGGCCTCAGCCTGCCGGAGTTGCGATGATTGCGGATGAACTTGGCTTGAAGATTTACAAAATCGACACCATGGAGAGAGGGGATCTTTCAGCCGCATGGTACGAAGAGAAGATAAAGGCAAATCTCCTTGTCATGAAGATGGCCTTTGACAAACATTACGATACTTCTGAGGGCGTTTCAAAATGAGCATATTAAGCGTTGAGAATTTATGCGTAAAGGCAAACGGCCATCACCTGATAGAGAACATCTCCTTCTCGATTAAAAAGGGCAACATCGTAGCGATCATCGGCCCTAACGGCGCGGGCAAGACCACACTGGTGAAGGCGATTCTCGGGCTGATGCCCGTGGAAACCGGCTCAATAACTATTTTCGGCGAGCCTGCAGGGAAGAAGAATTACGGCGGAAGGGTCGGATATGTCCCGCAGAGGATTGAATTTGACAGGACGATTCCTCTGACAGTCTCCGAGCTTCTCGGCTTTTCAGTGCCGCCGGTATATTCACTGCCTCTGTTTAAGAACAGGTCAGAGAAGAGGCACATTGACTGGCTTCTCAGGATAGCCGGGGCGCAGGGGCTCTCCCAAAGGAGGATAGGAAGCCTTTCGGGAGGCGAGCTTCAAAGAGTGATGATAGCAAAGGCGATAGTGAATGGGCCTGAGATACTTTTTCTCGACGAGCCTGCCTCGGGCGTTGACATCGAAGGGCAGGAGAAGTTTTATGACCTTGTGAACAGGCTAAGCAAAGACGACGGGCTTACAGTAATCCTGATCTCCCATGACCTCAACATCGTGTACCGCTTCGCGGACAATGTCCTGTGCATGAACAGAAGACTCATATGCACGGGCAGGCCGGCAGAGGCTCTCACTGACGATGTCATCAAGAGCGTTTACGGAGAGATGATGGGAGGGTATATACACAGCTGCCATGAGCATGATTAGCGAATTTCTGGCATACCCGTTCTTTCAGCGGGCGCTTATCTCCTCGGTAATTGTCGGCATACTCTGTTCATATGCAGGCTGTTTCGTGATAATGCGCAGGATGGCATTCTTCTCTGATGCCATAGCGCATGCGGCGTTCGCGGGAATCGCCGCCGGGATGCTGTTTAACATAGATTTCTCCGTCTCGTCCGTAGCAGTGGCTCTTGTCATAGCCGCTCTTATCGCTTATCTTTCTGAAAAGACCGCGCTTTCTCATGACACAACTATCGGCATAGGCTTTTCAGCCGCCATTGCCTCAGGCATGCTTATAATAGGAGCGCTTGAAGGTTATCGCGGCGACCTCTTTGCCTTTCTCTTCGGCGACATACTTACCATAAGCCTCAGGGATATCCTGCTTTTGTCAGGAACGGGCATCGCCGTATTGTCAACGCTTGCCTTCTGCTTCAAGCCCCTTCTGCAGATAGCCTTTAACAAGGACCTCGCAAAGGTCGAAGGCATTAATGTAAGGTTCTTTGAATACCTTATCTTCCTTGTGATCGCGCTTGTCGTAACAGTGAGCCTGAAGATAGTCGGCATCATCCTTGTCACATCGCTTCTTATTGTGCCTGCCGCATCAGCAAAGAACCTCGCCTCGAACATGAGGCAGTTGTTCACATTGTCAGCGGTATTCGGGGTGGTATCAGGCATTGCGGGGCTTACAGCCTCTGTTTACTTAAACACGCCTTCAGGCCCGACTATAGTCCTCGTCAGCATAGGGATATTCATTCTGACGCTCTTTAAGAGAAGTTAAATGGATTTTCCAGGAAGTAAAAAAAGGGGCTTTTCAGCCCCTCTTTTATTTTTGACCTATTGAAAGATAAATTTTATTCAGTAGCCAATACCGCTTCATCCGCGTCAATTATGCCCGCGCCCTGATATGCTGACGAGAGGCCGAGGCTGTCCGCTGTTGAGGTAATTACGCCGAGAACCTGATACGGCGTGAAATCAGGCCTGTTCTCAAGTATCAGTGCGGCAAGGCCCGCGACATGAGGCGCTGCCATGCTTGTGCCGCTCAGGTATTTATACCCTCCGCCTTTATAGGTTGAATATATGTTCGCGCCCGGAGCGGCGACATCCACGGCTGAGCCGTAATTTGACCATGACGTGACATTGTCAGAGATGTCAGTTGCAGAGACCGCTATGATTTCCGGATATGCCGCGGGATAACTGACTGGCCCGCCTTCGTTGCCAGCTGCCGCAACCTGGACAATCCCGCTGTTGTAAACCGCTGTAACCGCGTCATGCAGCGACTGGAGATTGCTTGAGGAACCGAGGCTCATGTTTATGACATCCATGCCGTTTGCAGTGCTCCACTCAAGCCCTGCTATGACATCTGAGAGCCAGCCGCTGCCGCGCCTGTCAAGTACCTTCACCCCATAAAGCGAGGCGCCGGGTGCGGCTCCTATGACTCCAATAGTGTTGTCAACCGCGGCAATCGTGCCCGCGACATGGGTTCCATGGCCGTTATCGTCATCATAACTTCTTCCCGCGCTTATTATATTTATGCCTCCGGCAATATTGTTGACAAGGTCAGGATGGTCTATGTCAATGCCGGTATCAAGAATCGCTACCTTGACGCCAAGCCCTGTGCTCATGCCCCATGAGAGGTCGGCATCTATGCGGCCTATCCCCCAGGGAATGACCTCTGCGGGCGGAGGCGTGCCGCCGCCTGAGCCTGGTTTCGCGTTGGCGGTAACAATGACATCATCCTCTATCCTCACGACAGGGGCGTGCTGGAGTATCGCCTCTCTTGCGCGGGCTGACGCCTCTTCAGGCAGATGAATTACTATCGCCGGGATTATTGAGAGTTCCCGGATTACCGAACCCCCGCCTGAACGGACTATCGCCCTTCTTTCGCTTACGGGGCTTGATTTATCAAATACCACTATCACCCTCTCGCCCGCGGCATCAGCCTTAGTGATTGAAAATGGCGAAAGGATTAGTATCCCGAGTATGCAGGTTATTATTAAGAAAAAGTTTTTCATATGAGCGCCTCCTTATGGTGATCTTTCCCGGCTTTATTATAAAACAGTTTGTCCGGTTATCTCAATCTCGGCTGATTGACTAATTAAACCCAAAAAGTTAGGTTATATATCCTTAATAGAGCGATTATTTCAGTTTGGCAGAGGAGGCTTTTTATGAGCGGTTATCCCGAAAAAATAGAGATAAAATTAGACGCACCGATTTATAAAGGCTCTGTCCAGAATCTTTATAATGTCTCCGGCCATCCTGAGCTTATCATAAGCGAAACGACCTCCGGCGGTTCCGTATTTGACGTCGGCACGATATTCAGCATTGAAGGGAGCGATACCGGCCGGGCCGGCTTCAGGCATCTCGTCTTTCAGGAGTTAAAGAAACCCGCCGCCTGGCAGGAGGTTTCCAAAGAGGTCAGGCTTCAGGATGAACTTATTCAGAAGGAATTATCACGATTCTGCCAAAACGGCGCGCCCACCCATCATATCGGGATGATAGAGAAAAAGAGCGGCAGAGTGTTTGAGGAAGGCTTTCCGCCTGAACTGAGCAACCTCACGCTTATAAAAAAGTACAGCGTAATCAAGCCCGAGTTTAGGAGGGTTTTGGGCGCGCATTTTTACGATTACAACAGATACCGCACAGCGGACAAGAATGTCATCCCGCTTGAATATATCGTTAGGCTCGGCATAACGACGGGCTCGTCGGTTCTCAGAAAGTATGAGGCATTAGGCGATTCAGGCAGAAAGGCTTATCTCAATGAGCTTGGGCTCGATAAACCGCTTTCGCCATGGAGCCGTTTCGACAGGCCGCTTGTTGACCTCACCACAAAATATGAGCCCGAAGACAGGAACCTGAGCCGTCAGGAGGCCTCGTTAATCTCAGGACAGGACGGAGATACATTTTCAAGGTCGCTTGTTATTGCGTTCCTCGGCGCGCTCCTCCTTCAGAACATATTTAAGAAGATGGGGCTTAACCTTTGGGACCTCAAGTGGGAAATCGCAAAAGACGGCCCTCGCCTCGTATTTGTAGATACGATAGACACGGATTCAGTGCGCGTGACCTATAACCTCGAGCGCGGCGGCAAGAGATATTTTGTCCATTTCAACAAGCAGGCGATGAGGGATTACTACAGGATTATCCATCCGGACTGGATATCAGCGGTGAATGAATCCAAGAAGCTGGCGGCGCAGGCCGGAAGGCCTTTCACCGAGATATTGTCCGCCGGGCAGAAGGAGAAAAAATATCCGGCTAATCCGGCAATTGACGACGCGTTCCTCGGCATCCAGAGGGCGAAGTTCGAATTGATAAAGTCTTTCATAATAAATCAAGGGCAGAACCTCTCAGAAGAGGCGGGCAGAATAGCATCATCCGAGATTGAGTATTACGCTTCCGCAGGCAAACTGCAGGAGTATGAGAAACTGAACGCGGTTGGTTGAGACTTATCCGTTTGCTCGCGAAAATATTGGTCCGGCATTATAACTTACAGAAACGGCAAGACAAGAATTATTTCGGTGCGCCGGTCGAGAAAAGAGGAGGTTGATATATATGAAAACGCTCAAGGCTAAGGAAATCGATAAAAAATTTGATAAAGGCGAGAATATTTCGAAGCATCTCGACTTGGCAAAAGCCAGAAGGCCTGAACGGGAACAGAAAAGGGTAAATGTGGATTTCCCTTTATGGATGATTCAATTATTAGACAAGGAAGCAAAAAGGTTAGGCGTGCCCCGGCAATCCATAATCAAAGTCTGGGTAGCAGAACGGCTTGAAAAGACAATCTGAAGGCCAATACTGTATAAGTCGTTATGCATTAATTTACTCTACCCCGTACTCTTTCCATCTCGCATCAACAAGCCTCTTGATCTCATCAGACATAAAAAGCTCATCAGGCCATTCGCGGGTCATGCCTTCTTCTCTTGTCTTGCGGGTTGCATCTATGCCCATCTTTGATCCGTAGCGCGGGAAGTTAGCGGCGTGGTCGAGGTCATCAAGCGGGCCGTCGGCAATGACGATATCCCTCTTCCAGTCAACATTGTTAAGCACGCGCCATGCGGTGTAAGAGATATTCTGCACATCAACATCATCGTCAACGATTATGAGGAGCTTCGCGAACATCATCTGCCCCTTGCCCCAGAGGCCGTGGATTATCTTCTTCGCGTGTCCGGGATAGCTCTTCTTTATTGATATAAGGGCGCAGTTATGAAATACTCCTTCCATCGGCAGGTTCATATCCTTTATCTCTGTGAACTCCATCTGAAGCAACGGAAGGAATATCCTCTCTGTCGCTTTTCCGATATAGCAGTCTTCCATAGGAGGTTTGCCTACAAGGGTTGCGGGGTATATCATGTCCTTTCTGTGCGTAATGCATGTGACATGGAATACCGGATATAAATCAGCAGCAGAGTAGAAGCCGGTATGGTCTCCAAACGGGCCTTCGATGCGCGTTTCTCCGGGCTCAAGATAACCTTCAATAACAAGCTCGCTGTTTGCCGGCACCTCTATATCGGATGTAATGCATTTGACCATCTCCACAGGTTCCCTGCGGAGAAAGCCCGCAAACATCATCTCATCAATCGCCTCCGGAAGAGGAGCAGTCGCGGAATAGATCACGGCAGGGTCGCTCCCTACAGCGATTGCGGCAGGCATGCGCTTATTCATCGCCTTGTATTTGTCATAATGGCGCGCGCCGTCTTTATGTATATGCCAGTGCATCCCTGTGGTTTGTTTATCGAAAATGTGAATGCGGTACATGCCGCAGTTCGGCTTGTGCGTTTCCGGGTCTTTTGTAAATACCATCGGAAGTGTGATGAACCTGCCTTCATCAGTCGGCTGTCCGTCATTGGGCCAGCACTTTATTATCGGGAATTTGCTCAGGTCAGGATTATCCTTTTCAATAACTTCCTGACACGGCGCGTTCTTGACAGTCTTTGGAAAGAACTTTGAGAACTCTAAAAGCCTTGGAAGCATTGAGAGCTTCTCCATCAGCGTCTTTGGCGGGGATTGCTTCAGCAGATCATTTATCCTTGCGGCAACATCGTCGATCTTCTCAACTTCAAGCGCCATCGCCATGCGCTCAAATGAGCCGAAAAGGTTTGTCACAACAGGATATTGCGAACCCTTTACATTTTCAAAGAAGAGCGCTTTCCCTCCTCCGGGACTCTTGCATACCCTGTCCGTTATCGCGGCTATCTCAAGAATAGGATCAACTTCAGCTCTTATTCTTTTAAGAAGGCCCTTCTTTTCAAGTGAGGCTATGAATTCTCTGAGGTCTTTATAAGCCATGAAGATATGATACAGCAATTATTGAAGGTGAGACAAGGCATTATAAAATGTCATTCCCGTGAAAACGGGAATCCAGGGTTTTCCATATCTTCTGGATACCCGCTTTTGCGGGTATGACAAACGAACTGAGTTTGACCTATGCCTTTTCGTAGTCCTGAAGTTCTTTGATCGTCTGCGGATTGTAGGTATTAAGCTCCAGCCCCTGGCACTTTATCATTGAAGCAAGTTCGAAAAACTCGGCATTCCTCAGCGCCGACTTCAGGTCTTCTCCAAAAGATATCTGGCCGTGTCCTCTTAATATAAGGAGATTGCAGTCATGCCCCATAATGTTCTCTTTTATGTCCTCTGTCAGTTCCGGAGAGCCGGGATTTGAGTATGGGATGACCTTTATGCTCTTAAGGTACGCGGGCACCTCGGGAATGAAGTTAAAGTTGAAGTCGAGAGTCTTTGCGCATGCGAGGGTTGTAGCGTACGGGGACTGGAAGTGGAGTATCGCCTTAACGTCAGGCCTCAGAAGATAGATGGCCCGATGCAGGGGAGTCTCTACGGATGGTTCGGGCCCTTCGCGCTTTGCCGGGTCATCGATATGACATATGCTTATATCTTCTTCTTTAAGCTCGCCGAGATAAGCCCCGGAAGAAGAGATCGCGAAACTGTTTACCGCGAGCCTCACGCTGATATTGCCGCTTGAGCTGACGACAAGCCCGGCTTCCATTGCCTTATGCGCGTATTTGATAAGTTGTTCAATCATATTTGTTTATAGTCTTCCCATTGTCATCCTCGGGCCTGTCTGCCGCCAGGCCGGCTTGACCCGGGAATCCACCACATATGGGAAACCCCGGCTTCCCGATGCGCTTTGCTTGCGGGAATGACAGGCTTTAATATTTAGCTGCAAACATTCTACAATGGAACAATATAATTTAACAGCGTAAATACGAAAACCGTAATACTAATATACCCGTTCATATTGAAGAATGCCATATCAAGCCTGCTCAGGTCAGAAGGCTTCACGAGCGAATGTTCATACAGAAGCATCAATGCCGCCAAGACTACCCCTGCAAGATAAATAATTGAGAGCTTAAAAAGAGGCATAAGCGCAAAGAGCATTATAAGAGTGACGATGTGAAATGCCCTTGCTGTCCATAGCGCATTCTTAATCCCGAATTTGCTCGGCAGAGAGTAGAGCCTCTGCTCCTTATCAAAGTCTATATCATGCAGGGCGTAAAAGAGGTCAAACCCGGCAACCCAGAAGAGAACTCCAAACACAAGAGGGAATATGCGGAGGTCTATCGCGCCTTTTACCGCAATCCATGCGCCTAACGGGGCGAATGAGATAGCGATGCCTAACACAACGTGGCAGAGCCATGTGAAACGTTTTGTATACGGGTAGAGTATTATTATCGCTATGGCTGCCGGGGCCATGGCAAAGCATAGAGGGTTCAGCTTGTAAGTGGCAATGAGGAAAAATATGAAGGCTATACCCGTAAAAGAGACAGCCTCTCTAAGCCTTATTACCCCTTTGGGCAATTCCCTTTCCTTTGTCCTCGGGTTTATGGCGTCGATCTTTCTGTCGACTATCCTGTTTATCCCCATTGCGCCTGAACGCGCGCCGAACATCGCTGTGGTTATCCAGAAGATCTGACGGAAGGAAGGCATGCCTTGGGCGGCGAGAAGAGCTCCCGTAAACGCGAATGGCAGCGCGAATACCGAGTGTGAAAATTTTATCATCCTGAGATAATCGGTCACTTTTTTGAAGATGGGCATAACGATTTATTGTAGTTTCAGGCAAAAGGAAAAGCAATATATACCTGCCGCTTTCTTATGCAGCATGCTACTGAAAAGACAATTTTTCAAGAGAGAAATGTCATTCCCGTAAAAACGGGAATCCAGATTTTAAATATTTTCTGGATACCCGCTGTTGCGGGTATGACAGACAGAGGCAAGAGAATTATTTAATGACTCATGTTTGAAGTTTGCTCATCTCAATGTTAAAATATTTTCCACTCTTTCGTTTCTCCCAAAGAGCCTTTTAATTGCCATGGCTGAAGTAATCCCATTTAAAGGCGTTTTATATAATCCTGAAAAGGCTGATGCATCTTCTGTCACAGCGCCGCCCTATGACATCGTGTCGCCCGAGGCCAAAGACGCACTATACCAAAAGAGCCCGTACAATATCATCCGCATTGATTTCGGCAAGGACAATGATGGAGACGATGAGCATGAGAACCGCTACACAAGGGCTGCTGCGTTATTAAACGAATGGCTTAATAAAGATATCCTGCGTCAGGACTCTGTCCCGTCTTTTTACTGTTACGAAGCGGCCTACCGAGTTGATGGTGAAGAGAGGAGGCTGAGGGGCATTCTCGGCGCGGTGAAGATAGAAGAACTCGGTTCAGGCAGGATACACCCGCACGAAGAGACCCACTCAAAACCAAAGTCAGACAGGCTCAACATCCTGCGCTTCTGCAGAGCGGACATAAGCCCCATCTTCTCCATCTACAGCAGCTCTGAAAAAAAGGCATCCCCCATTTTGGATGAGGTTGTCAAAAATAAAGCATTTCTCGAAGCTATCGACAGCGACGGTTTTATTAACAGGCTCTGGAAGATAAGCGATCAAGGGTCGATAGATGCCATAAGAAAAGAATTTTCAGATAAGGACATATTCATTGCAGACGGCCATCACCGTTACGAAACAGCCCTCGCGTTTAAGCACGAGATGGAGCAGAAAGGCGAATCAAAGACAGGGGACGAGGCATTTAATTATGTTCTGATGTTCCTTGCGAATATGGATGAGCCGGGGCTGACGCTTCTGCCGACGCACAGGATGGTCGAGATAGACAGCGGAATAGACATAACCGGGGTATTGAGCCACTGTTTTGATATAGAAGCCTTTTCATATAACAATGACTCGGAAGAAAAGGCGGCAAGAGAGAAGATGTTTCATGCGATGAAGAATAAGAAATACTCAATAGGCATGTTCGACAAGGCTGAAAATAAGTATTACGATCTGAGTTTCAGGTGCCCGCATGATGACCTTGACTCCCACGATATTCTCAAGAAGCTTGACGTGACGGTGCTTCATAAACTTATATTTCGGGAGATGCTCAGGGTGAAGCATTACGAATATGAGATGTCTCCGGCGATAGCAGTTGAGCGGGTGAAGAACAGCCCCGCGCGCGCGGCATTCTTTCTGAGCCCCACGAGGGTTGAAGACCTTAAGGCAGTCGCGCTCGAGGGGCAGAGGATGCCTCCAAAGTCGACTTATTTTTACCCGAAGCTCCTGACCGGCATGGTTATTTATAAATTTTAGGTTTTCAGATGAAGATAGGGATAATATCAGATTCTCACGACCACTCTGAAAATATAATGAAGGCGGTCAAGGCCTTCAAAAAGAAGAAGGCTGGCCAAGTCATCCATCTCGGAGATTACGTAAATCCCGCCTCTGTAAAACTCTTCAAAGACATAAAGCTTATAGGCATCTTCGGAAACAATGACGGCGACAAGTTCAGGCTAATGAACTCTTTTAGCGAGATAGGCGGAGAGATAATGGGCGACTTCTACGAGTTTGAGGCTGACGGCATGAAGATCGCCTGCTATCACGGAACTGAACCCCAGCTTAGGGATTCACTCATCGCGTCCGGCACATACGACGTCGTCATGTTCGGCCACACACACGAATGCGTGAACAAAAAGAGCGGCAATACGATTGTCCTCAATCCCGGCACATGCCACGGCTTCCGGAAACGCGCGACCGTGATGCTTTTTGACACAGTGTCGAAAGAGGCCGAGATAATAGAGCTTAAATAATCTTTCAGCAGAATAAACAAAGACCCTCTGAGAAACGTCTCAGAGGGTCTTTGAAATCAACAGATCGGATTCCTACTTCTTTTTGTGCGAGGCGCACTTTGTTGACTTTCCGCTTGCGGTGTTCTTGCAAGCCTTTCCGGCTTTTGTCTTTGCGGTGCATCTTACTTTCTTCGGTGCGGCCTTCTTCTTTGTCGCCATGCTTCCTCCTTTTGTATAAGGTGAGTGACGCTTTGTAATAGTATAGCAGAATAATCTCTTTATACAAAGGAAAGAGCTGTTACATCAAAGAGAGTTCAGGGGATAGACTTGATGTCAGGCATCCTCAGAGCTTTTCTCCTGTAGCTTGCATTCATCCCTATCCTGAAGACAATGTTCCGCGGGCTTCGCAGGCATCTCTTAATAGTGTTCGGCAGAGTATATGTCTCGCGGAACGCCCACCAGTACCCGCGCTGCAGTTCATCGGCAGTCATCTTCTTCGGCATGAAGACGACCTCTCCCGTATGATATTTTGCCCAGTCCCTCTCTGTTATCCTCTCCTCCTTCTCCATGGCCTCATAAAGCCTTGTGCCCGGGAAAGGCGTGAGTATATGAAACTGCGCCGCGTCAATGCCGTTCTCCGTTATGAAGTCAACAGTCTTTTTAAATACCGAAGGGTCGTCGTCGTCAAGCCCGAATATAAAGCTCCCGAGGATATTTATGCCCGCGCCGTGTATCTTTCTTATCGCCTCTTTGTAGCCGTGAGGCGAGTTCCAGACCTTGTTCATCTTTTTGAGGTTCTCCTCTGAAAGAGACTCAAACCCTATGAATGCATACTTGCCGCCGCTCTTTGCGTACAGAGAGAGGAGCTCGTCGTCCTTTGCGATATTCAAAGTTGTCTGCCCTCCCCACACCCGCTTAAGAGGCGCAAGCTCTCTGAATAGCTCTTTGGCATACTTCGCGTGGCCAGTTATATTGTCGTCAACAAAGAAGAAGTCTTTTGTGTCAAAGCGCCTTATCTCGTCAATGACTTCGGCAATGGGCCTTGTCCTGTATTTGTTGCCGAAGAAAGCTGTCACCGCGCAGTAACTGCAGTTAAAAGGGCATCCGCGCGTTGCCTGAAGCGTGTTAAAGCATGACACATACATTTTTCTGTCGAGAAGGTCCCTGCGCGGCACGGGCATCCCATCCATATTGACGAGGTTGCCTGCTTTGTACACCGGCTTCATTGCGCTGTTTTCAAAATCCCGGAGGAGCCCCGCCCATACACCCTCCGCCTCGCCTATGACCACACTGTCGGCGTGTTCAAGAGCCTCATCAGGCATGGCTGAGACATGTATCCCGCCCATCACGACCTTAACGCCCTTCTTTCTGAAGCCGTCCGCCACGGTATAGGCATGCGTAACTTCGGCAGTAAAGGCGGTTATGCCGACAAGGTCAGCCTTTTTATCAAAATCAACAGGCGTTGCCCTCGCGTCAAGTATCTCAACATCCCAGCCGGGAGGAGTAAGGGCAGAGACAACCGGAAGGCTGAGACGCACAAATCCGGTCTTCCCTTTTTCCGAGACCTTGCCCCAGTAGCCGCGGTCATTTCTCGGCAGAATCAAAAGCAGTTTCTTCATCTATGCTCCTTCGCATGGTATTCGCAGCTTTGAATAGTATATAATTAAACCCCTTAATAAGGCTAAAAGAAGAAGATTATGAAACGGAAAGACATTAGAAACATAGCCATCATCGCGCACGTTGACCACGGCAAGACCACGCTTCTTGACGGCATGCTCCAGCAGGCAGGCATATTCCGCGCCAATGAAAAGGTGCGTGAAAGGGTAATGGACAGCAACGACCTTGAGCGCGAGAAGGGCATAACAATAATGGCGAAGAACACCGCTGTTGATTACAACGGGATAAAGATAAATATCATAGACACCCCGGGCCACGCCGACTTCGGGGGTGAGGTGGAGAGGACGATGAAGATGGCAGACGGCGTTCTGCTTCTCGTTGATGCTTCAGAAGGCCCTCTGCCCCAGACGCGGTTTGTATTGAACAAGGCGCTTGAACTGAATCTGCCCCCTATCCTTGTTGTTAACAAGATAGACAGGCCTGACGCGAGGATACAGGAAGTGCTCAATGAAGTCTATGACCTCTTTATTGACTTGAACGCGACTGAAGCGCAGCTTGATTTTCCTATAGTCTATACAAACGCAAAGGCAGGGACCGCAACGCTCGACCTTAAAGAAAAGCCTGAGAGCCTGAAGCCGCTTTTTGACCTTATCATAAATACAGTTCCGCCTCCTGAGGGAGAGAAGGATGCGCCGCTTCAGCTGCTCGTAACAAATATCGATTACAACGACTATGTGGGCAGGATGGCTGTAGGCAGAATATTTGCCGGCGCTGTGAATGTAGGCGATACCGTGGCTGTGATAAACATCAGCGGGGAGCAGGTGAAAACAAAGATAACATCAATGTTTACTTATTCCGGCCTTGAAAGGATAGAAGCAAAGACGGCGCATGTCGGCGACATTATCGCGCTCTCCGGCATTGAAGGCATCAACATAGGAGACACGATTACAGATATAAATAAACCGATGCCGCTCCCGAGGATAAAGGTGGATGAGCCAACCATCTCAATGATGTTCTCCATCAATACATCGCCTTTTGCAGGCAAGGACGGCAAATATGTCACTTCGAGGAACCTGAGGGACAGGCTCGAGAAAGAGCTTCTTTACAATGTTTCGATAAGGATCAATTTTGACAATACAGATTCATTCCAGGTCATGGGCAGGGGCGAGCTTCAGCTTGCGATCCTGATAGAGATGATGAGGCGCGAGGGGTATGAGCTTTCGGTATCAATGCCTGAGACCATAACAAAAGAGATAAACGGCGTAAAGCATGAGCCCATGGAGCTTCTTGTCATTGACGTGCCCGAGGATTTTGTCGGCGTTGTGACACAGCAGATAGGAATGAGAAAGGGCAGGATGCAGAAGATGCAGAACAATGGAAAAGGCAGGGTGAGGCTGGAGTACAGAATCCCGTCGCGCGGGCTCATCGGCTTCAGGTCGCAGTTCCTTACCGACACGAGGGGTACAGGGCTTTTGAATCACCTCTTTGACGGTTATGAACCCTGGCACGGGCCGATGACTTCAAGGCAGACAGGCGCGCTTGTTTCAGACAGGCCGGGCAGGACAACCACATATGCGCTTTTTCACCTTCAGCCGAGAGGAGTTCTTTTCATCAGAGAGAACACCCAGGTCTATGAGGGCATGGTGGTCGGAGAGAACTCCCGCGACAATGACCTTGACGTCAATGTGACAAAAGAGAAGAAGCTCACAAACATGCGGGCCTCAGGCACTGACGAAGCACTCCTTCTCATCCCGCACAGGCAGCTTACGCTTGAGCAGTCCATAGAATTCATAAAAGAAGACGAGCTCATAGAGGTCACCCCGCAGTTTATCAGGCTGAGGAAAAAAGTGCTTGAGGCGGGGAAGAGGCCTAAGAGGAAGGAGTAGATATCAAAAACCCGCCCCTACTGACGAGAGGTATTTTTTTGCGTTCTCGTTGCCGAGCCTTGCTGCTTCTTTGAAATTCATGACTGCCTCATATTGATTGCCAAGTTTGTAATATGCCACGCCCCTGTGGAAGAAGGCTCCTGAGAGATGAGGGTCAATCTTTATCGCGGTATTCAAACTCTCAACAGCCTGTCCAAAATCACCCAGATTACCGTAAGCAACTCCAAGCTCATTGTAATATTCGGCTTTATCAGGCTTCAGCCTGATTGCCTCCTTGAGGTCGCGCACTGCTTTCTCATGCATCCCTAATTTCCCGTATGTCCCGCCGCGGATGGAATAGATGACAGGGTCGTCCTGATAAAGTTTTTGCGCCTTGTTCAAGGCCTCAACAGCCTTTTCATGTTCTCCTTCAGCGTTGTAAGCATCAGCTATATTCATGAGCGCAAGGTGGCTTTCGGGAAACACCTTCAATTGAGCCGTCCACAACGTAAAGCTGTTCTCCCATATTTTTATCTGCCTGACGGTGAGAAACGATAAGAGAGGAACGGCAAGGATTAAAAAACCTGCGAGTGCGGCCTGAGCCAATCTAAGCCCTTTCCTCTCCGCGATGCGCCCGTAAACCGATATAATGCCTATGCTCAAAAGCAGAGCCGGGGCAAGACCCGGCAGGTATGTGTAGCGGTCAGCCGCAGCCGCAAATAATCCATATCTCAGGACACCCAAAACAGGGAGGAGGCTTATTATGTAGAATGCCCACGCCGTCAGCCAGACCTTTTCATCTTTCCATTTGTGGAGACAGAATCCCGTAACGGCAACAAAAAGAGCTGAACCCATTGCATGCTCAAATGAAAACAGGGATATTTCCGAAGGATACGGATAGACAGGGACGAGATTTACAGGGTATAACATCTTCATAAGATAAAAAAACAGGGCCCTCACCCCTAAAAGAACCCTCTCAAAAAGGCCTCTCTCCGCCCATACAACCTCCATGCCGTAAGGCTTGTAACCGATTATAGTTATAACAGAGGCAGAAAGACTCAAAAACAAGAAGGGGATCTTTTCCGCGAAGATCTTATACTGAAGTCTTAACGGGTTTCCCGCTATCAGCCTTTTTAGCGGATAAAGGTCAAGAATCAGCAGCACGACCGGCAATGTAACGGCCATCGGCTTGCTCATCAATGCCATGGCGAAGAAGAGAACGGAGCGAAGATATTTGCTCCTTGCATCACGGCTTCCATAAGCAGCCGCATACCTCAGATATTGGAGCAGGCTGAGCAGGGCGAAGAAAAGGAATAGCACATCTTTCCTCTCAGTGGCCCATGCGACCGACTCCACGCGGAGAGGGTGAATCCCGAATATTATCCCCGTAAGGCCGGCGCATATGAGAATATTCCCAGATATATAAGGCGATGAAGGCCTTGCGGCCTCTATGAGCCTGAAGGCAAGGAGCGTTACCAGGAAGGCATTTAACGCGTGAAGAATATTGTTAGCGAGATGATGCCCAAGCGGGTTCAGCCCGGATACCGCGTATACAAGGATATGCGAGAACCTCGTCAGGGGAATCCATATGGCTTCCTCCAGTGAGAAGACCCAGTCCAGCGAGGCGGTGCCGAGCCATTCTATGTAAGGGTTATCATAAATATAGATATGATCGTCCCAATGAACAAATCCGTTCTTAAGAGCTGGCAGAAAAATGACGAATGTAAAGACAGCGACAATAAAGGCAGTCAGTTTGATCTTACGATCATGGCCCTCTTTATGCATAAATGAATTATAATGGATACATTACAAGTTTCACTATTTGTGAATATTAATACGGAGGCGGAAAATGTTCAGAAGATTCTTCAGCACTGAAAACGACATATCGCTCTTCTTCATGAGGGTCATCCTCGGAGCTGTCATGCTCCCGCACGGCGCTCAGAAGCTAATCGGGATCTTCGGCGGCCCGGGCTATTACGGGACAATAGCCCTCTTCACGGGAAAACTCGGGATACACCGCAATCTCGCGATTCTCGTGATAGCGGCTGAATCTTTAGGCTCGCTTCTGCTCCTGCTCGGTTTCTTCACAAGGCTTGCGGCTTTCGGCATCTTCTGCGTCATGACCGGAGCCATATACATCGTGCATCTTGAATACGGCTTCTTCATGAACTGGGCAGGCAATCAGAAAGGGGAGGGTTTTGAATACCATCTTCTCGCGATTGCTGTCGCGCTCGGCCTGATGATAGGGGGCGGTGGCAAGTGGTCTTTGGACAGCCTCATGGGCGGGAGATCGAAGAAATAATTATATTAAAATGAAGCGCAAGCCGCGGCTACCCGGCCTTGATCTTCCACCTCGTGCCGCCTTCTCTGTCCTCAAGTATGATGCCGTGTTCGAGAAGCTCGTTTCTTATCTCGTCAGCCGCGGCCCAGTCCCTGCCTGCCCTCGCCTCCTGCCTCTCTGATATAATGGCAAGAAGCTGTTCCTCGCTGAGCTTGATCTTTTTGACCCTCATGAGAGACCTGTACCACTCCTCGGAACTTCTCGTAAAGATATTGAGCACGCCGCCTGATTCGGCAAGAAGCCCTTTCGCAGACAGCATCAGCTCCTTTGCCGCTGTGCCCGAAGGCTTTGAATCGAGGAACCTGTTTATCTCCCTTATCAGCTCAAAGATATGTCCGAGCGCTGACGCGGTGTTGAAGTCGTCATCCATGGATGACCGGAACTTTTCGTTAAAAGAAGAGAGAAGGGCTTTAAGTTCTTCCGCGCCTGAGAGCTTCTCCTTTTCGCCCGCGCTCCCTATGAAATCATTCATCCTTGTAACGGTCGTGTAATACCTGTCGATATAAGACTCTGCTTCGTTCAGCTGTGCGTCGGAAAACTCGATCGGGCTCCTGTAATGTGCGGAGAGGAGGAATGTCCGAACAACCTCGGGGTCGTACTTTGCGAGGATATCTTTTATTGTGAAGAAGTTGCCGAGCGACTTTGACATCTTCTCCTTGTCAACCGTGATGAAGCCGTTGTGCATCCAGTACTTCACGAACTCTTTGCCCGAATACGCCTCGCTCTGCGCTATCTCATTCTCGTGGTGAGGGAAGATGAGGTCTGCGCCGCCCCCGTGTATGTCAAAACTCTCGCCGAGGTATTTCGATGACATGGCCGTACACTCGATGTGCCAGCCCGGCCTTCCCGGCCCCCACGGGCTCTCCCATGAAGGCTCTCCCGCTTTGGATGATTTCCACAACACGAAATCAAGCGGGCTTCTCTTCTTCTCATTCACCTCCACCCTCGCGCCAGCCATCAATTCATCGATATTCTTTTTTGAGAGCTTGCCGTATCCGGGGAATTTAGAGACCTCGAAATAAACATCCCCGCCTGCGGAATAGGCGTATCCCTTCTTTATCAAGGTGTTCACTGTCTCTATCATCTCGGCGATATGCTCGGTCGCCTTGGGCTCTATCTCTGCCCTGCTCACGCCAAGAAGCTCCATGTCTATGTAATACTCGCCGGTATATTTGCCGGCAAGGGCTTCGGTCGAGACGCCCTCTTCATTTGCCCTCTTTATAATCTTGTCGTCAATGTCGGTAATGTTTCTGACATGCGTTACCTTAAATCCCCTGTATCTAAGGTACCTCTTTATCATGTCGAATATGACCGCGCTTCTCGCGTGGCCGAGATGGCAGACGTCATAAGCGGTTATCCCGCAGACGTACATCCTTACATTGTCCGGGTCATAGGGGATGAAATCCTCCTTCTCCCCGCTCATCGTGTTATAGACCTTGAGCATTTCGCCTTTTCCTTCCAGTTTATTTATCCTCTTTTCAAGCAATGCGATATAATCCTTCATCTCCTGAAACCGCTCTTCAACAGGGTCGGGGAGATGGACATGGTCAAGCATCTCAACAGGCCCTTCATTAAGGATCTTGACGACCTTCTTCTTTATCACCCTGCCCGGCACGCCCACGACTATCGAGTTGTCAGGCACAGGGTGGAGCACAACAGAGTTCGCGCCGATCTTTACATTGTCGCCTATTGTTATGGCGCCTAAAATCTTTGTGCCAGCGCCTACAACCACATTATTGCCGAGGGTGGGGTGGCGTTTCCCCTTCTCCTTTCCCGTGCCTCCGAGAGTGACGCCCTGATAGAGAAGCGCATTCTCTCCCACTTCGGAAGTCTCGCCTATGACGATCCCCATGCCGTGGTCAATGAAACAGCCTCCCGCAATCTTCGCGCCCGGGTGAATGTCTATGCCCGTAAGAAACCTTCCGAGCTGGGAAAACAGGCGCGGGATTATCGGTATGCCCGCGTTCCAGAGCATGTGGTTAATCCTGTGGAGAAAGACCGCGTGAAAACCGGGATAAGCGAGTATTATCTCAAGCCTGTTCCTTGCCGCGGGGTCCATCTCAAAGACCGCGTTGAAGTCTTTATGAACATCGCTCCAGAAACCCATGCTGGTATTATACTATAAAGCATTGCGGCCGGAACCGCTTTCAGCCTTCAGGTTCCTCTTCAATCAACTGCCACTCGGCATAGCCCTCTTTTCTCTTAGGAAGCATCTTATTCACCATGCGGATTCTGCGCTTTACCGGATGCGTTTTGATATCGATATACGCCCTTACAAGGTTTGCAACACTTGCCTCCTGAAAGGTGAATTCCGAGCCGTCCTTGAGCCTCATTGTGAGCCTTATGTGCTTATGCCCCTCGGGTATCTCTGCAATCAGTTCCTCTATATCTTCGTTTCGCACTATCATATCGCCTCCGTGCCTGTCAGCCCCTCTTTTCTTTGAGCATCTCTTTGGCATGCTTAAGCGATGCCTCCGAAGCGCCGCCAAGCATGCGCGCTATCTCATGCACCCTCTCATCCTTCTCGACCTTTTTAATGATGACCCTTGTCTTTCCCTTCTCAGCCTTCTTCTCTATGGTGAGGTGGCTGTCCGCAAAAGATGCTATCTGAGGAAGATGGGTTATGCATATCACCTGATGCGCTGACGCGAGCTCCTTGAGCCTTCTGCCGACCGCGTCAGCGGTCTTTCCTCCGATGCCGGAATCTATCTCATCAAAGACAAGCACAGGGATGCTGCCTCCTGACATTATCCCTTTGAGGGCAAGCATCACCCTTGAAAGCTCCCCGCCTGATGCTATCTTTGAAAGCGGCTTGAGGGACTCGCCGATATTCGGGGAGATGAGGAATTCTACGCTGTCTATTCCATTTATTGAAGCCTTAAAACCGCCTGAAGTATCCTCGCCCTGCTGCTGTGTGATGCTTATTGAGAATTGAGTGTCAGGCATTGAGAGCTTTGAAAGCTCATCTATGATCTTCGGCTCAAGCCTTTTTGCCGCAGCCCTCCTCTTTTCAGAGAGCGCCTTTGCCTTTTCAGTGAAAACCTTTTTTGTATCCTCAATCTCTTTCTCAAGTTCATCAAGCCTCTCTCCGCTATGGCGAAGCTCCTCAAGCTCTTTCATTGCCCTCTCCCTGCATTCAATCACCGCTTCGAGGGAGCCGCCGTACTTCTTCCTGAGCCTCTTAATGAGTTCAATCCTCTCCTGAACCTCTTCAAGCCTTGCAGGGTCAAAATCAAGACTGTCTTTATAATCCCTTAAAAAATATGAGGCCTCTTCAAGAAGGGGGACCGCCTCGCTTAAAGATGTAAGTGTATCGCCGGCGCGGCTGTCTATCGAGGATATCTCTTTTATGTCATTGATTACGCCCGAAAGATTTGAGATGCATGCTGACTCAGAGGAGTAAAGAGATTCATAAGCCCGATTCGCAAGCTCCGCGAGGCGTACCGCGCTTCCGAGTATAGCCGTCTCCTTCTCAAGTTCCTCCTCTTCGCCTGCCTTAAGCCCTGCCGCCCCTATCTCATTTGCCTGAAATTCAAGAAGCTCGATGCGGCTCGCCCTCTCTTCATTCCTTCGGCTGAGCCCCGCCATCTCTTCTCTTAAACCGCTCAGCTTAAGGTAAAGCCCGCCTGCTTCTTCCTTCGCCTTTTCGAGCCCGCTGAAGATATCTAAAAGTTCGAGCTGGCTTTCGCTTGAAAGGAGCGACTGATGCTCATACTGGCCATGAATGTCGATAATCGCCCTGCTCGCGTCAGAGAGCGTCTGGAGGCTCACGATAGAGTCGTTAATATATGCCTTGCTCTTTCCGTCCGCCGGGATGATTCTTCTGAATATGATGCCTTCATCAGCCTCGATGCCGGTGTCCTGCAGGAATTTTTTTACCGCCCTGTTAAACGGCGGGGGAGGGATATCAAAGAAGGCCTGCACCGTTCCCTCTTTCTCTCCGCTGCGGATGATGGTGCTCGTTGCTCTCTCTCCGAGGGCAAGCGAGAGGGCGGATATTATTATGGATTTCCCCGCGCCCGTTTCGCCGGTTATGACATTGAGCCCTTTGCCGAATTCCGCGGCCGCGTCTTCGATGATAGCGAGGTTTTTTATCCGGAGCTCACGAAGCATTGTGTATTTTACAACAGGGGATTAAATTAGGGAATTGAAGAGTTAAGCAGAAACAGATAGACTATCTGACTTATTATATTTTAAGGTATAATCACATTATCTAAAGGGAGGTAAATTATGAACAATGAATATACAGCTGTAGTAAAACAGGAAGGTGATTGGTGGATTGGATGGATAGAGGAAATTACAGGGGTGAACTGTCAGGAACGCACTCGTGAAGAGCTGAAGGAAAGCCTTCGTATCACTCTTAAAGAGGCCCTTGGGATAAAGCAGATATAGTAACCACCGTTCTTCGTCATTCCTGAATGTTTTTATCGGGAATCCAGATTTTATGTTTCATTCAGATTATTTATAAATTAAATTAAACAATTCATTTGCTTTTTCTTTATCAAGGTCTTTGAGAATTTTATATTCTTCCAGAGCAGAACCTTTATCCCCTAATATTAAATAGGTAACACCAAGCAAGGCATGCGCACTTACATCATCAGGCTTTATTCTGATAGATTGTTTGTAGGCATCAACCGCTTCCTGATACCTACTTAAGCTCAGATAGGCATTACCAAGACCGTAATGTGCATCTGCAAGATTAGGGTTGATTCTGATGGCTTGTTTGAAGGCATCAACCGCCTCCTGATTTTTACCTAAGTCCGAATAGGCAAAACCAAGACCGTAATGTGCATCTGCATTATCGGGATTGATTCTGATGGCTTGTTTGAAGGCATCAACTGCTTCTTGATATCTGCCTAATTTTCCATAGGAAACACCAAGACTGTAATGTGCATTTGAATAATCAGGGTTGATTCTGATGGCTTGTTTGAAGGCATCAACAGCTTCCTGATATTTGCCTAATTCTCTATATGTAACACCAAGATTGTAATGTGCATCTGCATCATTAGGATTGATTCTGATGGCTTGTTTGAAGGCATCAACTGCTTCTTGATATCTGCCTAATCTCCCATAGGAAACACCAAGATTATAATGTGCATCTGCATCATTAGGATTGATTTTGATAGCTTGTTTGAAGGCATCAACCGCCTCCTGATTTTTACCTAAGTCCGAATAGGCAAAACCAAGACCGTAATGTGTAAGTGCGTCATCAGGATTGATTCTGATGGCTTGTTTGAAGGCATCAACTGCCTCCTGATATCTGCCTAATTCTCCATAGGCAACACCAAGACTGTAATGTGTAAGTGCGTCATCAGGATTGATTCTGATGGCTTGTTTGAAGGCATCAACTGCTTCTTGTCTTCTGCCTAATCTCCCATAGGAAACACCAAGATTATAATGTGTAAGTGCGTCATCAGGATTGATTCTAATGGCTTGCTGAAAGGCATCAATTGCCTCCTGATGACCACCTTGATCAAAATAGGTAACACCAAGATAAAACCAATACTCTGCAGTTTTTTTATAGTCAACAATATCTGCATCTTTTAACACGATGGTCTTTTTATCTGAGATTTTATCCTTTATTAAATTAATAACGGAAAAAATTGATTTAACGCCTCAGGATATAAGAGAAGTATCAGTTCAGCCGTTTCAAATTCAGAAAGAAGATTTTAATTATGGCGAAGGCGTTCTCATCAAAGCTAAATTAAATGACAGAAATTCAGGCACTACTGTTTGCCAAGTCTCAAGGATGCTTTGGATCGGCAGAGAAGAACCTGAAATTCCAGAAAACCCAATTACTGTTACCATGTATCAGCCTATATTCCCTCGTCATAATTCAAACAGAGTTGAATTAACTGAAGCAATTAAGAATATTCGTTTTAAAATCTCTAATACTTCTCCGGTTAATATAAATCTTAATGCCGATTTAATTGTGCGGAAAGCCAATCAGAAAACCAGCGACTTTAGACAACTTAAGGCGATCATCAACGGAGAAGGCTTTTGCCTCTCAGCAATTTCTGATAAAGAATTTGCTATTGAGCAAATTTTAATTTCAAATGAAGATTTTAAAGATATTGCTGAAGGACCTGCAAATGCTGATGAAAGAAGATGCGAAATATATTTCAGCATTCATTCTTCTGAGAACATTCCTCTATTAGAATTAAACAAAAGTGATAGGATTGATAAAAAGAGCATTGCTTTTTATTTAGGAATTGATCCTCCCGGACAATCAATATTTAAAAATGCCGAGCAGTGGGACGCTCCAGACGAGGGGAAACGCTCAAAATATGAAGGTGATAGGGCGGCTGGATTCACCTTTGTTTTAAATGTCGGTCATTCTGCGTATAAATTTATGGAGGAATACAGCAACGAAGTTAAACAATATTACATAAAAGAGGAAATGCTTAAACAAGCTTATGCTATAGCAGTTGGAGAAGGGGTTTTTAAAGGTTCAGCCGAGGATTTTGAAAACCTGTTAAAAGGTGACAGCATTCCACCGCATGAATCATTTCTTGCTTTTGAAGAAATTATAGGCAGAGCTTTAAATGAAATAGCGGGGCAATAATGGCGGTAGTCATTAAAATTGATGAAAAAGGAAATAAAAGTTATGCAGCTACAACTGGAGTTGGGAGTTCCTCGGACGAGCGAGGAAAAGCAGATAAGCTAGATAATTTAATAGCTGATGAAATGGCTAAATTAGAGATACTTCTTTCTTCTGAAAATAAAGAACATAAACACGGTAGCAAAGACAAGGTTGAAGCATATTGGGAATTAGGTAGTGTTCTTAGAAAGATTTTTTTAAAATCTAGACTTATTGAACCTTCAGAAAAGCACTTGTATTGGATTAACGCACGGATGCATACTCCTAAATCCCTTCTTGCTGATGACAGGGGACATAACCGCCTTCATTTGGAATACTGTTTTAGATTAGCTGGATTTTCTAAAGAAAAAGCACAGCGAATGAAATGGAGTGAGTGGGTTTATCTCTTTGACTCCCCCGGCATTAATCGTGAAGAAAGATTTGATAGATGGCTTGATTCAAAAATGAATGACAGTTCAATTAAACTTTCTCGAGAAAGTATTAGGCTGTTTGTTCAATGTGCCAATCAGATTTTGGGGAAAAAGGAGACATCAAAGCTGTTAGACGATGAACTCTTTCGATGTTATATATCAGCATGGATGCTTCAGAAAAAATTACTTTTGATTTCAAAAGATATAAGAAATAATGAATTAAAAGAAAGATTGAAGTATAGCATCCGAAAAAATTATAACCAAATAGGTCAAGTAATAGATAATTTTTTGCTACCAGAAGCCTTTGTGGATGAGATTATAAGAGAAGTGGCAAAATAATCACATTTTTTTGACAGGTGGCATCTTAAACAACTTGGGTTTATAGCGGTACAAATTAAGGCTGCAAAGTCAAGGATTGCTCTGTTATATTCTTTACCATTCCCTTTCGGAACTAGGTCTCCCGCAAACTGCCAAATTAGTTTATCTGTTCGTGGACGAAGCTTTTTAGATTTAAGAGAAAAAAATCGTTCAAACACCCGAATAACATTAGCATCAACTATAGGAACATCTTTATTAAAAGCAAAACACAATACAGCATTGGTAATATAATCTCCTACTCCCTTTAAAGTAAGAAGCTTGTCTTTCTCTTTGGGCACATGTCCATTGAACTTAGCTATTAAAATTTTAGAGATTTTTTTCAATCTATTTGCTCTATCGTGTATTCCGAGCAAAAAAATGTCTTTTCTTAATATGCTTAACCTAGCAATGGATAATGCATGTGGAGATGAATACTTAGCTATAAAATGTGGGAATACTTCAGAAACTTTTCGAGCATCAGTTTTTTGAAGCATTATTTCAGAAATTAGAATGTAAAATGGATTTTTTGTTTTCCTCCAAGGGAAGTTCCTGCGATAATTTTTATAGTGCAAACAGAGTTTTGTTGCAAACAATTTTTCTTTGGTCATTACAGCATATTTTTTATCTGTTTGCCAACTGCGTTTGCTAAGAGTGGAGGAACGGCATTACCTACTTGTTGTTGCATAGATGATATGCCACCTTCAAAAATATAGCTGTCGCTGAACGATTGAAATCTTGCCGCTTCTCGTACTGAAAGGAGTCTATTTTCAAGAGGATGAATAATCATTGATTTACGATAGTTACTCATGGTAATAGAAGGCTTATTAGGGTCTAATCGCCTATATAAGCTACTGTATTGGACTTTTATTCCAATTCTATCTTTTATATGTTCCCAATTTGCGCCTTGTGGAATCCAAGAGAACTTTTCTCGAATATGCTCTGCACAATTAGTTGTAATATGATTATGAAGCGTTTTTCTATTGCCTCGAATCATATGTTGATACCAACTTGTAGGCGCTTCTGCGTAACTTGTTTTATTATCACCTGGCAGTGGATTTATAAAAGGCAGATCCCCGATTATTGCATCTGCAACTGTTTGAAATGGGCTCCCATTAAATCCAAACTTTTCTTTGGGTATTTCAAACTTGTTCTTATTCAAAAATCCAACCAAAAAGACTCTTTTGCGGTGCTGTGGCACCCCATAATTGGCGGCATCTAAAGTAAAAATATCAGCATAAATATAGCCCAATTCGCGAAACTTATTTAGTAGCTCATCTCTAAGTTTGCCCCCATCTATTGCTGTGAAACCAATAACATTTTCCATCAAAAATGCTTTCGGCCTGATTTGTTCAACCCACTTTACAAAATGCCAAACAAATCCATTGTTTGAATTGTCAATGTGCCTGCTGTGTCCATTTGCCATTGAAAATCCTTGACACGGGGGGCCCCCAGCAATGACGTCAATTTCAGAAGAATTTACCCCAGCCGCCCCAAGAAGTTCAGTGGAAGTTAAATCTGAAATATCTTTACATATTAATACGGTATTAGGATGGTTTTTCTTATATGTGGTTGCAGCATTTTTATCATTTTCAACGGCAGCAACAACAGAGAAGCTGGCCTTTTGAAGACCTTCACTTAGCCCTCCCGCTCCACAAAATAAGTCAACAGCGATTGGTTTGTCTTTCATTAGTTTTATCGAAATAAATTAATTATAATTATATCAAATTGCAGTAGTATATACGAGGAAATTCTATTAAAGTTAAGTTATTATATCGGAGTAACGCATGACTAAATACATTATACAAAAAACCGACTCCCTAAAATCCTCTCTCGACAGCCATCGCCCGTTCCCCGACCATGTTGTTAAACAACTGAGGGATTACTATCGCATAGGGCTGACCTACACTTCTAATGCAATTGAAGGCAACACGCTAACGGAGTCTGAGACAAAGGTTGTCATCGAGGACGGTTTAACCATAGGCGGGAAATCTTTAAGAGAGCATTATGAGGTGCTTGGACATGCAAAGGCGTATGACTATATTTATTCTTTATTGGACAGAGAAATAACAGAAGAGGATGTTTTGCTCTTGCATAAGCTCTTCTTTGAGCAGATAGACTCTGAAAATGCGGGCAGATACAGACAGCGGAACGTAATTATTACCGGAACGGATTATCTTCCGCCTGATTACCACGAAGTCCCTGAGTTGATGAAAAAATGCCTTGAAAATCTGAATGGAATTGATAAGGATAAACATCCTCTGGAACTGGCAAGCGATCTTCACGCTGAATTTGAGGCGATTCATCCTTTTATAGACGGCAACGGAAGGATTGGCAGGCTTCTATTGAGCATCCTGACCATGAAGAACGGCTATTGCCCGGTTATCATCCCTCCTATCAGAAGGGCGGAATATATAACCGCAATGCAGAAGAGCAACAAGGGAGATTTGATCACCTTGCGTATCTTTATCCTGAGCGTTATTTATGAAGAGATGAAGTCATTAAAGAAAGTTGTGGAAAGTCTTGTTAAATAAAATATCCTCACTCAAGTCCCCATTCACCATATATCTCATAACTCATGAACTATCTCAACACGGATAAAAGCGTCATCATCTCATCGCCTGCCGGTTCGGGCAAGACCGAGAAGCTTGCGAGGAGGTACATCGCCCTCTTAAAGAGCGGGGTGAGCGTTGAGAGGATACTCGCTGTCACATTTACTGATAAGGCAGCGGCTGAGATGAAGCAGAGGATCCTGACGATACTGAAAGCAGAGGACAGCCGCCTATTCGATACCCTGCTTGAGAAGATGCCGCTCATGCGCGTCACAACAATACACTCCTTCTGCGGCACGCTCCTGAGGCGGTTCTCATTCGAGGCAGGGATAGACGCTAACTACAGGGTGGAGAACGCGATTGATTCAAGAATAATGTGGGAGGAGATAATATACGGACTCCTTATGGAGGCGGGCGCGGGCGACGGCAATCATGAGCTATTTCTTCAGACCATAGGAGAGAAGGGTTTCAGGGGGCTTGCAAGCCTCAGCGATACGGTCAATTCTCTCTATGAGAAGAGGCCGTTCTCCCTTGAGGCGGTTGTCCCTCCGCATGAATCAGGCGGCTTGCCGCAATTGATAAATGAACTCCTCTTATGGGATGGCGCGGAGGAGGCGATTGACGGCTACCGTGATTATCTTATGAAGGTTGAAAAGATGCCGGGCTTTGAAGATCACTTTCTCACAAAGGATAAAGAGCCGCGCAAAAAAACGCCAACGGGGCTTAACGGCATAGCTGACTATAAAGAGTGGGCTGTGAAAATGCATGCCTTCTGGAGAGAGGAGAAGCTTGAGGAGTATGTAAACAGGGCGCAGAGGATAAGAGAGATATTTAAAAGTTGTCTTAAGAGGCATGAACTGCTCAAAAGTTCGAGATCGCTTCTTGACTTCAGCGACCTTGAGTATATCGCCTACCGGATGCTGACGGAAGAGCCTGAATGGGCAAACATACTTTACGCTTTTGACGAGAAGACGGATCACATACTCGTTGACGAGTTTCAGGATACGAATAATTTCCAGTGGGCCGTGATAGACAGGCTCACTGAGGAATGGCGCTCCGGCATAGGCGCAAAGAGAGATGAGGGGATAAAGCCGACGGTATTCCTTGTTGGGGACAGGAAGCAGTCCATATACTACTTCAGGGGCGCGAATGTCGAGATATTCCGCAGGGCAAAGGAGAAGCTTTCCGAGTGGCTTGGAGATGAGTTTTACTATGAAGAGGTGAAGGAGAATTACAGGAGCGCGCCCGCGATCATAGAATTCACAAACGCTCTCTTCTCAAAGATAATGACCGCTGATAATTCCTCGCCCGCATGGATGACGGGATACGGCGGGTTTGAGGCGCGTAGAAAGAACCTGACAGGCAGAGGTATTGTTGAGCTGATAATGCTTGAAGATGAGGATGAGGGCGTATCGCATCGGAGAGAAAAAGAGGCTGATGCAATAGCAAAAAAGATAAAGGGAATCGTCGGAAGCCTCCGCATCACGGAGAGAAAGACAAGCGTTCAGAGGGAGTGCACGTATGCCGACATTGCCATACTCCTTAGAAAGAGAACACATCTGAAAAAATATGAAGAGGCGCTGATCAGGCACGGCATCCCGTTCATCGCCGTAAAGGGCATAGGCTTTTATCAGGAGCCTGAGGTTGCTACGCTTCGGGCGCTCGTTTATTTTCTCTCAAATCAGAAAGATGATTACAGCCTCTATGTCCTTCTTACGAGCCCGCTGTTTATGCTCAATGAAGATGCTGTGCTCAGAATTTCAAGGGAAGAAGGCGACAGCTTGTTTGGAAAGATGAACACACCCCTTAATCCCCTCTTGATAGAGGGGAAAACGCCGCCCATAGCCTTTCTTCAGCAATGGCTTCAGGCAATTAAAGAAATCCCGCTTGCCGAACTGATAGAGCAAGCGCTTGTTGAGACAGGCGCGTGGCGTCATTATCATGAGCCTCAGCAGAGGGCGAATATAAAAAAGTTCATAAAGATCATGGAAGAGACAGAATCAGGCGGCAGGCCGCTTGTGAAGATCAGGGCTTTCCTTGAAAGGACGATAAGCCGTCATGAAGAGCCGAAAGCGAATGTAAATACCGAAGGGATGAATGCCGTAAAGATAGTGACGATACATACAGCAAAAGGCCTTGAGTTTCCGGTCGTCTTCCTTCCGGCAATCGAAGACCCGTTCAGTTTAAAAAGCGATGAGAGCCTCGTGTATGAGAAGGACGGCAGGTTCTTCTTTAAGTGCGTGACTGACGCCTCGATAAGGAAAAATGATGATGACTTTCGCCTCCATCTGATGAAGGAAGAGGAAGAGCAGAAGAGGCTCTTTTATGTTGCCGTTACACGAGCCGAGGAGGCGCTCTTTCTTGTCACAACATGGAAAGAGAGGGGCAAGAGCTTTCTCAGCTATCTGAAAGAAGGGATAGGGCTTGAGAAGATAGATAATGAATACAGCGTTAAAGCGGATATTCCTGGCCTCTCAATTGTTGACGGAACAGGAATAACAGCCCCGCAAGTTGCAGTAACTGCCGGAAAGAAGAAAAGACTTACTCACGCTGACTTCATACCAACGCCTGTGAGAGCGGAGAAAGAATGGAAGACCGTCACCGGCGGCGCTATGACAAAAGGGCATAGGAAAAAGTCCGCAGTCCCCGGCGAGATACTGCATGAGATATTTGAGAAGATTTCCAAAGGCGATATAACGGATGACAAGATAGCGGAGAGAGCGGCGAGGCTATTCAGCTTAAGCGGCATGAACGACACCGAGACTGAAGACGGCATAGCCGAGATCAAAAAAACAGTCGAGCTTCTTAAAGAGAAAGAAATATGGCAGGGCATCATTCAACCGGTAAAAGATTCATTTACCGAACTCCCTTTTGTTCTTGAATCAGGAAACTCTGTCTACAGGGGAAGGATAGACAGGATAATAAAAGAGGACGATGTTTACAATATTTATGATTACAAAACATTTCCTGTTGCTGATAGTGAGATTGAAGAAGTTGTGAAAGAGCACTCATTCCAGCTTGATATTTACAAAAAAGCTGTGAAGAAGATATTCAATACAAATGCCGTGAAGTCCTTCATCGTTTTTACGCATATCGGGGCGGTGCGGGAGGTATGAGGCCCCACCATTTTCTTCTTGCCCAATAAGTTGTCTTATGGGTAAAATGGAATTTAGCAGTATAAAAAGCTCCCCTCCTGTTTTAGGAGGGGATAAGGGGTGGTAATTTTATAATGACAGAAAGAATCCATAACATTAATATTTTCAAAGAAAGAAGGAAAGAACTTAGGAACAGTCTTACCCCTGCTGAGGCTAAGTTATGGAGCTTGATAAAGAATTCACGACTTAAAAATAAAAAATTTCGAAGGCAGCATAGTGTCGGCCCTTATATACTTGATTTTTATTGCCCTTCTGAAAAGTTGTGCATTGAAATGGATGGGGCAGGACATTTTACAGATGGAGGGTATGAATATGATACAGAAAGGACTGAATATTTAAGAAACCTTAATATAAAGGTTATCCGTTTTGAGAATAGAGAGATATTTGATAATCCTGAAGGCGTGTTAGAGGAGATAAAAAAGATTTTTTCTAACCTACCACCCCTGCCCCTCCTTAACAAAGGAGGGGAGCTTTACGGCAGTTCGACTGATTTCCATGAACATGAAAAAGCTGAAAGTATTTCTGAAACTAAATGAAACGTCCATTCGGACAGCATTTCTTATTCGACCCGAATATCCTGAATAAGATCGTTGACTGCAGCGGGGTCACAGGTAAAGACACCGTAGTCGAAATAGGCCCCGGGCTTGGCAGGCTGACAGGAATACTCTCGGAGCGGGCTAAAAAGGTCATTGCCATAGAGTTTGACAAAAGGCTGATTGAGAGGCTTACAGACGAGCTTGCAGAGAGAAAGAATGTTGAGATAGTGCAGGCCGACGCCCTTAAATTTCCGTATGAGAATATCAAAGGAAGGTTTAAAGTCGTTGCCAATATCCCGTACTACATAACCACGCCGATTATTTTTAAACTGCTTGAGTACAAAGAGAAGATGCCGTCTATGACTCTGCTCATTCAGAAAGAGGTCGCAAAGAGGATTACGGCTTCTCACGGGAGCAAGGATTACGGGGTTCTTTCAATAACAACACAATTATATACTGAGCCTTTGATAAAGTTTACAGTATCGAGAAAGGCATTCTCCCCTCCTCCGAAGGTGGACTCCGCAGTCGTCCATTTCACCGTGTCGCAAAAGAACAGATACGGCATAAAAGACGAGAAGCTGTTTCTGAATGTCGTGAGAACCGCGTTTTCACAGAGGAGAAAAACGATACTCAACAGCCTTAAAAAGTTTAAAGGGATAAAGGACGCGCTTGATAAGGCCGGAATAGACCCGAAGCTCAGGCCGGAAGTCCTCAGCATTGAAGATTTCGCAAGACTTTCAGATAATATTAAAGAAGTTGAGCCGCAATGAGCTATAATAAAAAATGAAGAAGCCGTTTTCTTTTTTTCTCTTTCTGTCCGCCATTCTCCTTATATTGTTCATCACTGCCGGAAAGAGCCTCGCAGGCTATGAGTATGTTCAAGGAGAGGTGCTCGTTAAGTTCAGGGATACCGCGGGTATAACCGCCGTACAAAACCTCCATTCAGCCGTCAAGGCGACAAAGAAGAATGAGTTCAGCAGGCTGAGGATACATCAGGTGAAGCTTGCGGCCGGCATGAGCGTGGAAGAAGCTGTAAAAAGATATAAGGAAGACGCGAATGTCGAGTATGCCGAGCCAAACTATATTGTGCACGCGCTCGCAACGCCGAACGACACGTCATTCAGCCAGCTCTGGGGGCTCCATAACACGGGGCAATCAGGAGGAACTGCTGACGCAGACATAGACGCGCCCGAGGCATGGGATATCACAACAGGCTCAGACAGCGTCATAATCGCCGTGGTTGACACAGGCGTCGCGTACAACCATTCTGACTTTTCAAACAATATCTGGAGGAATGAGGCTGAGATAAGCGGGGTAAATGGTTTTGACGATGATAATAACGGGTACATCGATGATTTCTACGGCTGGGACTTTGTCGATAACGACGGCGCCCCTCTTGACCTGAATGAACACGGCACGCATGTCGCAGGCACTATAGCGGCTCAAGGGAATAATGCTCTTGGCATAACAGGCGTTATGTGGAACGCGAAGATAATGCCTGTCCGCTTTCTCGGGCTTAGCGGAAGCGGCACGACAAGCGACGCCATCCTCGGGATAAAGTACGCGGTAGACAACGGGGCAAAAATAATAAACAACAGCTGGGGCGGCGGCGGTTATTCCCAGTCCCTCAAAGACGCGATAGAAATATACGGGTCGGACGCTTTATTCGTATGCGCTGCGGGCAACAGCGGCCGCGGCGCCGATGTATCATATCCGGCCAAATATGACAGCCCGAATATTATTTCAGTTGCAGCTACAGACAACACTGATACTATCGCCTGGTTTTCAAGCTACAGCGTTGTTGACTCTGACCTCGGCGCACCGGGAGTAAGCATATACAGCACCATCCCTCTCTACACCGACATAAATCCCTTCACGGTTTACAGCGAGAATTTTGACGGAAATTCAGGCCCTCTCCCCTCTTTCGGTGCCGGCACAGATATGCTCGGGTGGCAGAGAGGCGGGACAAACCCCGCATGGGCGGTTAATACAGGAACGGGAGTAGGCGGCTCAAACAGCCTTGAGGACAGCCCGGGAAGCAATTACCTGAATAATACCCTCTCAACAGCAGGATATACGGCATCTGTTACCTCTCAACAAGGGAAGCGCTACACACTTGAATTTGACTGGAAGGGAGAGCTTGAGGACGGCTGGGATTTTCTCGACATAAAATACACCTTCACCGACGGAAGAGGCGACTGCGACAATATACACTGGGACTGGATAGATTACAGGACAGGGAATACAAACGGGTCATTTATGCTTAACGATACTGCAGACCTGACTCCTATTGCAGAGACTTATGATAAATTCTGCTTCGGCTTCGGCATGGATGCTGATGACAGCATTACGTATGACGGCGTTTATGTCGACAATGTAAAACTTGTTACAAGAGACATAATAATCAGCGGATATGATTACGCGAATTATTCAGGCACCTCTATGGCTACGCCTCATGTCTCCGGAGCCGCAGGCCTCATACTCTCGAATTCGCCTTCTCTCACGAATCTTCAGGTAAAGAGCAAGATATTGAATAATGCGGATGCTGTCCCGGGCCTTTCGGGAAAGGTGCTCACCGGCGGCAGGTTGAATGCATACAGGGCGCTCGCTGGCTCGGCGCCCCCTCCCCCTCCGTCAGCGCCTTCGAACCTGTCCGCCGTCTCAGTATCAACATCGCAGATAAACCTAACATGGAGCGACAATTCCTCCAATGAAACAGGATTTAAAATTGAGAGAAAGACCGGAAGCAGCGGGACATATTCAGAGATAAAAAGCGTGGGGCAGAATGTCACATCATATTCAAATACAGGCCTTTCAGCTTTCACAACCTATTATTACAGGGTGCGTTCATACAACAACACAAGCGGCAACTCCTCATACTCTAATACCGCAAATGCGACCACCGGAGTTGAAGGCTCAGGCGGGAGTGGCGGGGGCGGAGGCGGGGGCGGATGTTTTATCGCGACTGCCGCGTATGGAAGCTATCTCGCGCCCGAGGTGAGCATTCTTAGAGAGTTTAGAGACAGGCGGCTCCTGACAAACAGTATAGGGAGAAAATTTGTCAGCCTCTATTACAGATATTCGCCTCCGATAGCTGATTTTATCAAAGAAAACGAATGGTTAAAGTTTGGCGTGAGAGCCCTCCTCCTCCCGGTTATTCTTACACTCAAACACCCTCTTGCGTCATCCGCGTTTTTTTTATCAATCTTCCTCATAGTAATCTCTCAGGCAATAATCAAAAAAGAAAGGCTTCGTTGACCACTCTTGCGCTAAGGCCGGTTAGCTGATAAGATTTACTGAACAATTTCTTTTATCCTGAAACATGTCCGTTGCATGAGAAACTCGGCCTTTATAATAAAAAACTTGCACATTCTGAGGACATTTCAAGTATAATCTTAGATAAAAGCGGGCAGCTTAACAGATAAAAAACTCGGTTTTGGGAGAGACATTATGTTAAAAAAATGCAAAACATTGTTTGCCGCACTAATCCTCATTTCGATAACATTAATATTATCTGCCGGCAAGAGCGAAGCCGGGGCAGAAAAGACCCTCAACCGCTCCGGGCTTCTGACAGCCATTCAAAATAATGGTTATGTAAAAATACTCGTCACTCTCAATGTGCCCGGGATCGACCCCCTGCGGAGGGCGTCTGCCGGGGTGAAGGTCATCAGGCCGGGAGAGTCTCCCATGGGCGTCCCCGCTGAAGACCTTGCGTTGTCCTCTCAGATAAGCACCGCGGCAAATACTGTCCTTTCGAAACTCGATGCTTACAGTGTCGGCTATAATGTAACGCATACATATTCGACGCTCCCGCTTCTGGCAATGAGCGTGGATCAGGCGAGCCTTATCGCGCTGGAAGCTGACACTGACGTGACGAGGATATCAGAGGACAAGCTCGTAAAGCCGCTTCTTAATAATACTGTCTCCATCTTCGGCGCGACAGCGGCATGGGCTTCGGGTTACACCGGAGAAGGATGGTATGTCGCAATAATCGACACCGGAATCAGAAAGACCCACGCCATGTTCACTGGTAAAAATATTGTAGAGGCATGTTTTGCCAACGGGCAGGAGCTCTCTGACACGAGAGGCCACTGCCCCAACGGCTTTAACGAAATGATAGCTTCGGGCTCGGCAGCCCATCAGCCTGGTAGCTTTTCCGGGTATGACCACGGCACGCATGTCGCGGGCATAGCAGCCGGAAATTCACCCTACCTCAAGGGCGTAGCAAAAGACTCCGACATTATCGCCGTCCAGGTCTTTTCGCGCTTCTCGGGAGGAGACTGCGGCGGTGCCGATTACTGCGTTCTGGCCTATGATTCGGACATTATAAAAGGCCTCGAGCATGTATACTCCCTGAGGGGCACATACAGCATAGCCGCCGTGAACATGAGCCTCGGCGGAGAGACATTCTCCGACCAGGCCACCTGCGACACCGCCTATAGCGAATATAAGCTTGCCGTCGACAACCTCAGAAGCGCCGGCATCGCGACCGTGATAGCCGCGGGCAATGACAGCGCGTGCGATGCGATATCAGCTCCGGCATGCATATCGAGCGCTGTGGCGGTCGGGGCTGTCACAGACAGCGGAGCAGAAGCTGATTTCACAAACTGGCATCCGGAACTTATGGACCTCTGGGCGCCGGGAGTTGATATATTTTCCTCAACAGGAGCATCGGACAGCAGCTTTGCTTCATGGAGCGGCACCTCCATGGCGGCGCCGCATGTAACAGGGACCTACGCATTATTCAAACAGGACACCCCTGGCATTACTGTAGATGAGGTGCTCGAGGCGCTCTCATCCACAGGTGATTTTGTGACAACGAGCGAGAAAGACCCTATCTGCACAGGGCCCATGACTGAGGAAAGGGTGATACAGATAGGCGATGCCATGGGAGTTGCCCCGGCGGCGGTTTCAATAGGGGAAAGCAGCGGGGGCGGAGGCGGGTGTTTTATAGCGACCGCTGCCTATGGGAGCTATCTTGCGCCTGAAGTGAATATACTCAAGCGCTTCAGAGACTCATATCTCATGACGAATCATGCGGGAAGATGGTTTGTGAACATTTATTATAAATACTCGCCACCGGCGGCTGAATACATATCGCGTCATGATTCCCTGAGGCTGACGGCAAGGGGCCTGCTTACGCCCGTTGTCTATTCCATTAAATATCCGTACGCGCCGGCCCTTGCTCTCTTGCTCCTCCTGATCGCCGCATACAGGAAGAAGGTAAAGAGGAACGCCGGCTGAAGATTGAAGCCCCACAGGCTTAAAACTTTAACAAAGGAGATATCGCAATCATGAGAAAAAAAGTTTTACTCGCATTGTCAGTCTTGCTGTTCCTCGGCGGCCGGGCTTATTCGCAGGAGCAGGCCGGCTACGCAAAAGAGAACATCGTAACACTCAAGATAGGAGGTCATTTTTACCCCGGAAGCGATTTTATGGATTACTGGAAGGCCGATTCATCTGATTTTGACAGCATCGCTTTTGAGCTCTCCTATGAAAGAATGCTCAACTCGGTTATCGGCATAGAGGTGCCCGTAGGCTATAACCAGGCTGAAGCAACTTATAACACCGTAGTCGCTTCAGGCGACACCGCAAAGATTCACATTGAGAATCTTTACATCTCTCCGACACTGAAGCTCCATATCCCCATGAACCGGAATTTCGAGGCTTATGCGGGCGGAGGATGCGATTTCTACCGCACAAACGTGGACATGGACTACACCACCACTATCCCAACCGCTGTTAATGAGAGCGAGAGCATCAGCACTTTCGGGTTCCACGGCCTTGCCGGAATCGACTGGTACTTTTACAACCTCCAGGCCAATATCCCCGTAAGCCTCTTTGCTGAATACAAATATACATGGCTGGTGGCTGAGAATGCTGACAAGAAGGTGCTTGACGCGCTCTCAAGCAGTGCCTCAAAGCATGACCTTGAGGCAGGAGGGAGCCACTTCTTCACGGGCGTAAGGTGGCACTTTCAGTAAGTCACCAATAAAAAGATCTTTTCTTGCGGGGCTGCCGTAATAACGGCAGCCCCGCTCTGTTTACATTGCCTCTCCCTGCCGTATAAAATTAACCGATGAACGCTTCCATCTTCTTCCTCATAAACAGAGGAATGCAAAACAGCTTCCTTGATATCGTAATGCCTTTTATTTCCGAAAAGGCTTACATGATCTTTTTTATCATCGTTCTCTTCACTTTTGCAAAAGAGAAAAAAAAAGTGCTTCTTCCCCTCATGCTTTCTTTCTTTGCTTTTATCATTGGAGACATGAGCTCAAATATGCTTAAGCACCTCTTTGAAATGCCAAGGCCCTGTCAGGCGCTTGAAGGAGTGAGGCTTCTCTCAGCCTGCGGAAGTTCATCTTCCTTTCCTTCAGGCCACGCTGTTGACAGCTTTGCCGTTGCGGCAGTATTCTCCCACTTCTTCAGGCGGATCGCCTTCCTCACCTTCCCGCTGGCGGCGCTTGTTGCACTTTCAAGAGTATATCTCGGCGTTCATTACCCGTTAGACGTAATAGCCGGCGCTGTGTGGGGAGGCGTCATCGCATGGATGATTATCGTGCTTCAGGGGTTATATTCTGAAAACTTTAAGAAGAACCCCGGCAAAACCGTATTCACGGCATCGGTAATCGGGCTCATCTTCTTCAGGTACTATTACATAATCACAGGCCCTCTCGATCTAAGCCCGGATGAGGCGCATTACTGGGAATGGGCAAGGAGGCTCGACCTCAGCTACTACTCCAAAGGCCCTCTCACAGCCTGGCTAATTGGAACAACCACATGGCTTGCAGGCGACAGCCCGCTCGGCATAAGGTTTCTCGCGCCGCTCTTCCTCGCCTCAAGTTCGACACTTGTCTACCTTCTGACGCTTAACCTTTTTCCGAACGGCCGCAATGTTCATATTAAAGCGTGCGCAGCGGGAATGATGTTTCAACTCGCTCCTTTGTTTTCGGCTTACGGCATTGTGATGACGATCGATTCGCCGTTTATCTTCTTCTGGACGCTTTCACTCTATCTCTTCTGGAAAGCGGTTGGAGGACAGAGCATAAGGCGTAGGGCACAAAGCATAGAGAATAATTCCCCCTTTAGAAAAGGCGGGGGGGGGGGATTTGAAGAAAGCGCTGCTATATGGATTTGGATTTTCCTCGGCATAACCATCGGCCTCGGCCTTCTGACAAAATACACAATGGCATTCTTTTATGTCTGCGCTTTTCTCTTTCTCATCTTTTCAAAAGAAGAAAGGGCATGGCTCAAAAGAAAAGAGCCTTACCTCTCCCTCGCGACAAGCATCCTTGTCTTCAGCCCCGTGATAATCTGGAACATAAACCATGATTGGGTCACACTGAAGCACACCGCCGGACAGGCACACATTTCAGAGGGGATGAAGATATCGTTCAGGCACTTTTTTGAATTCATAGGCTCTCAGGCCGGAGTGATAAGCCCGCTCATCTTCATTCTGGCGATTTACGGCGCGGTAAAGAACAGGCGGTCTTTTACCACAGCTCAGAATACCCGTTTTCTCTTCTGGTTCTGGGCCCCGGTCTTTTCATTTTTTTTATTAAAGAGCCTTCAGGCAAAGGTGCAGGCAAACTGGGCAATGCCTGCCTATGTAACAGCTTTTATAGCTTCGGCTGATTATTTCCTTAATAAAGACATTCTCAGAAAAGGCATAAAGATACTCCTCATCTCGGCATCCGTTACGCTTCTTGCTTTTGCCATTGTCACTCACTACCCGTCATTGATAAACCTTCCCGTCAAACAAGACCCGACATCAAGGCTCAGGGGCTGGAAAGAGCTTGGCGTCAAGGTTGATGAAATATATGATGAGATGGCCTCATCGGGAGAGAGAGGCATATTCATATTCTCAGATAAATATCAGGTGTCGGGAGAGCTCGCTTTCTACATGCAATCGCATCCGGTCACGTACAATGTAAACCTCGGCAGGAGGATGAACCAGTACGACATCTGGGAGGGGTTTGAAAACCTCCTCGGATATGACGCAATCTTTGTCAGGGACGGGGATGAGAATCTTCCTGTTGAACTTGAAACTGCCTTTGACCGTGCCGAAAAAGAGATATTCACTGTTTACAGAAAGGATGAAAAAGCTCTGCGAAAATATGTTATTTTCAAATGTTATAATTTCAGGGGGCTTCCCAAAAAAGTTTTTGAGAGTTATTGAGATGCAGGACAGAATCGTTAACTATAGTTGCAATACTATAATTCTGTTTCACCCTGCGTCATTCCGGCTTGTCCGGATGACAGATAGTCTATCAAGGAGATATATTGTTCGTATCAATAGTTGTCCCGCTCTATAACGAGGAAGAGAGCCTTCCTCATCTGTACGCCTCTCTTAAGTCCGCCATGGATTCATGCGGCGCCTCCTATGAGATTTTATTCATCGATGACGGAAGCTCTGACAATACGCTCCGCCTGATAAATCAATTCGCCGCCTCAGATTCAAAAGTCAGGCCTTTGAGCTTCAGGCGGAATTTCGGCCAGACCGCGGCATTTGCCGCTGGCTTTGACCACGCAAAAGGAGATGTGATAGCAACTATCGACGGAGACCTTCAGAATGACCCGGCTGACATCCCGAAGCTTGCGTCACTGATCGGCGAATACGACATCGTGAGCGGATGGAGAAAGAACCGGAAAGACAAGTTCATTTCGAGAAGGCTTCCTTCAATGATCGCGAACCGGCTCATAAGCTGGGTTACCGGGGTGAAACTCCATGATTACGGATGCAGCCTCAAAGCCTACAAGGCCGAGGTTGTAAAGAACATAAACCTCTACGGCGAGATGCACAGGTTCATCCCTGCCGTAGCAAGCTGGTACGGCGTAAAGATTGCGGAGGTCGAGACAGCGCATAACCCGAGAAGATTCGGCGCATCGAAATACGGAATAGGCAGGACGATGAATGTCATACTCGACCTCATCACCGTAAAGTTCCTTCAGAGCTTTTCAACAAAACCTCTTCAGGCATTCGGCCCGTGGGGGCTCCTCTCATGCCTTGCCGGGCTTGCGATATCCGCTTATCTTACAGCCGTAAAACTTTCAGGCCATAACATAGGAGGCAGGCCGCTCCTGCTCCTTGGCATACTGCTTATCATTGTCGGCATTCAGCTTATCGGGATGGGGCTTCTCGGCGAACTTCTCGTGAGGGTCTATCATGAAAGCCAGAAGAAGCCGATATATGTTCTGAGGAATTCTGAAATTGAAAAAGCTTCTTAGCTTTTGCCTCAAGCTCTCCGTAAGCAGCGCCCTTCTTTACTTCTTCCTCCGCGAAATCGACCTTAATGAGATAGCGGCAAAGCTGAAGAATATTGACAAGCCCCTCTTTCTCTGTGGAGCGTTAGCGTACATGAGCACCCTCTTCATCTCCGCAAGGCGGTGGGCGCTCTTTCTGCCGGATAATACAAAATACTCAAGGCTTGTCTCTCTCTATTTCATCGGCGCGTTCTTCAACACTTTTCTCCCCGGCCTTGTCGGCGGCGACGCGGTAAAGGCATATTATTTATACAAGGATAAAAGCGATATCGGCCCGTCTTTGGCTTCATTGTTCATGGACAGATATCTCGGCATGACAGCCCTCGCCCTGCTCGGCCTCATTGCATTCATCGGCGGGCACGGTTATTTAAGAGAGACAACGATATTCTGGGCAGTGCCGGCCTTCTTCCTCGCCTTTCTCTTAGCGAGCCTCATCTTCTGGAATGTCAACTGGGGAAAGATAAAGTTTCTCGGCGAATTCCATAAACCGCTTATGGAGTTCAGAGGAAGGAGAGATATAATATTGAACGGCCTCATCCTCAGCATGATAATACAATCGCTCGGTATCATATCATTCTATCTCGTATCGCTCTCTCTCGGCTTCAACCTCAACATAATTTATTTCTTTCTGTTCATCCCGATAATAACCGCGGCTACGGTCATTCCGATATCGATAGCCGGCTCAGGCATCAGGGAGGCGGGTTTTGTGATACTCTTTTCCCAGGTCGGGTTAAGCCGGGTTGACGCGATAAGCCTCTCTTTCCTCGTCTTTCTGAATATGGTGCTTGTCAGGATGTTGGGCGGGATCGAATTTCTCCGCATTAAAAAAAGCAGGGTTGAGGGTGAACAACCATAACTTCGATGTTATAGTCATCGGCGGCGGGCATGCGGGCATAGAGGCTTCGCTTGCGGCCGCGCGCATGGGCATGAACGCCGCGCTGTTTACAATGAACGCCCGGACAATAGGGCAGATGTCATGCAACCCGGCGATAGGCGGCCTCGCAAAGAGCCATCTCGTAAAAGAGATAGACGCTCTTGGCGGCGAGATGGCGAAGATAACCGACAAGGCCGGAATACAATTCAAAGTCCTTAACAAGAGCAAGGGCCCTGCCGTATGGGCGACAAGGGCGCAGTGCGACAGGGCGCTATACAGAAAATACGCTAAGGAGGCTCTCGCCTCACAGGCAGGGGTTGAGATTATCGAAGAGACAGTGAATAAAGTCATTTCACATAAGGGCAAAGTTACAGGCATCAGAACGCCCAAAGGCGAATACTTTGCAAAGGCAGTCATAATCACCACAGGCACATTCCTTAACGGCCTCATCCATATCGGGCTTAAAAATTATCCCGCGGGAAGGGCCGGCGAGCCGCCTTCACTTGGAGTTTCAGAGAGCCTTTCTGCCATGGGGCTAAAGATAGGGAGGCTCAAGACAGGCACGCCTCCCCGCATAAACAAAAAAGGGGTTGACTTGTCAGTCATGACAATACAGGAAGGCGACATGCCTCCCCCGCCCATGTCGCTATTTACAAAAAAGATTCTAAACCCCCAGCTTCCCTGCTACATGACCTACACAAATTCAGAGACCCACAGGATAATCAGAGAGAACCTGAAAGACTCGCCGCTTTACAGCGGAGTCATCAAAGGGGCGGGCCCGAGATACTGCCCTTCAATTGAGGATAAAGTCGTAAGGTTTATGGAGAGGGAGCGGCATCAGGTATTTCTCGAGCCCGAGGGCATTGATTCGGATGAATATTACGCGAACGGGATCTCAACAAGCCTTCCCGAAGAGGCGCAGGAAAAATTTGTAAAGAGCATCGCCGGGCTTGAGAACGCAAGGATAGCAAAATTCGGTTACGCGATAGAGTATGATTACGCCTGTCCCACACAGTTGAAATCTTCTCTTGAGACAAAACCGGTGGAAGGGCTCTTTCTCGCGGGTCAGATAAACGGGACATCAGGCTATGAAGAGGCCGCCGCGCAGGGGCTTATGGCAGGAATAAACGCGGCCATGAAGATAAAGGGACTTCCTCCGCTAATCCTCGGAAGGGACGAGGCATATATCGGAGTCCTTATTGACGACCTTGTCACAAAAGGGACGAAGGAGCCGTACAGGATGTTCACTTCACGCGCCGAATACAGGCTCCTCCTGAGGCAGGACAACGCGGACATTCGGTTAATGGAGAAGGGATTTGAACTGGGGCTTATCTGCAAAGAGGCATTTGACCGGCTTCTCTTTAAGAAAGAGATGACAAAGGAAGAGATAAAAAGATTGAAGTCATTGAGGGCAAAGCCTTCAAAGGCAAACCCCGTATTGAAAGGCCTCGGCCTCGCTGAGATAAAAGAGGATATAGCCCTTTATCAGCTTCTCAAAAGGCCCGGCGTCGGTTATGCCGGCATCGCGAAAATATCGCCCCCTCAAAAAAGACTCGCTCCGGATATCGCGGAACAGGTAGAGATACAGGCTAAATATTCGGGCTACATTAAGCGGCAGGCGGAACTTGCCGAGAGATTAAAAAAGGTTGAGACAATAAAGATACCTGAAGATTTTTCATACGGAGGCATCCCCGGACTGTCAAATGAAGTGGTCGGCAAGCTCGAAGAGATAAAACCTCTGAACCTCGGCCAGGCGGGAAGGATTCCCGGAGTTACGCCTGCGGCTGTATCGCTTCTAATGGTGGCTGTTGAAAGGCGGAGACGGGAGATGAAGAATTTCAGGGAACGTAACTAAACCTCCCTTCAGCCCGCAAGCATGAGCCTGACGAAGAGGCGGAAGTATTTAATGCTCGACAATATCATCGCCCCGCCGAAACCGATATAGATAACCGAGAGATAAGGCTTCGGCAGAGGAGAATGCCTCAGAATGACGCCGAGGCATATCATCACAGCTATTATCAGATAGCTCTTCCTCTCCTGAAAGGCGAAAAGGCATGCCTTTTCTTTATAAGAAGAGATGCGCTTCACATTCTTGTCGACAAGTTTGAGAAAGCCGAAATGGTGAATCAGAAGAGCGAGCGCGGCGCCGGAGACGACAAAATAAAGCGACGCAACGCCGCTTGTTATCGAGAGCCATTTGTAGGCAAGCATACAGAGCATTACGCCTACAACGCTCCAGAGAAGGCCTGAGAGAAGTATCAGAAGCCTTTTGTCAACGGCAGGGTCATATTTCTTTATGTCAAAGCCCATCGATCGTATAATTCTCCCGTAACCTTCGGAATTCCAGTTTGATTTTTTTGCGTTGTAAATGTAGAATACTATTCCATGCGTCTGGATTTTATCATATAGTTACAGAACAATAAAAGGAGTAAATCATGACATATACAACCTATCACCCTTCTGTGAGAAAACGCTCCCGGAAACACGGCTTTCTGGAACGGATGAGCACCAGGGGCGGACGGAATGTCCTGAAAAACAGGCGGGCAAAAAGCCGCAAAAAGCTCTCGGTATAGTGAAGAAAGCTGCTATTCTTGCGATAAAAGGCTATCAGAGATATATCTCGCCCTTTCTCCCTGATTCATGCAGGTTTTACCCGTCCTGCTCATCCTACTGCATCGAAGCGGTCAAAGAATACGGCACTGTAAAGGGGCTCTTCCTGTTCTTCAAAAGAATTCTCAAATGCCACCCCTTTCATCCTGGCGGATTTGACCCTGTAAAATAATGGAGGAGAACCGAATGCTTGCCCGCATGCCTGAAATCAACAATCCGGAGATGACGATATAATGGAAAAACGCACCCTTCTGGCTGTCGTCCTTTCCATGCTGGTTCTCTTTCTCTGGTATGTGATATTCCAGCCAAAACAGCCTGATACCGCACCTCCGGCTGCGACGCAAGAGCAAAAACCCGGAGAGGCATCTACTGAAACAGTTGAGCCTACTGCTCAGATGCCGGCAGGGTCTTCAGCCCTTAATCAGATTGCGGCCGATGTTTCTGCCGGAGAAGACGTGGTTGTCGAAACAGACCTCTACAAAGCCGTATTTTCAACCAAAGGGGCTGTAATAACATACTGGGAACTGAAGAATTACAAAGATAAAGAAGGAACACCTGTGGTCCTTCTCAAAAAACCCGGCGCAACAGCGCCGCTGGCAATGCTCCTTGAAGGCTCAAACCGCGGCCTGCCTCAGAATATCATATTCAATACAACCGCAAAGGATATCCGGCTTTCGGAAAACGGGGAGAGAGAGGGAAAGATAACCTTCAGTTATGAAAACCAAGGGCTCTCCATCAGGAAGAACCTCCTCTTCCATAATAACGATTATAGGGTTGACATAAGCATTGACGCGGTCAATACCCCTGACTATATGCTCCCTGTCGGCAGCGGCTTCGGGCTCTTCAATGTTGAAAGCGGTATGCAGATCCATTCAGGCCCGATACTCCTTCTCGACTCGACGCTGGAGAAATTCGACGAGAAGAAGAGCGATAAATACGTGACAGGGAACATACGGTGGATAGCTCAGGAAGACAAATACTTCACTGCCGCTCTCATCCCTAAAAGTTCGATTATCGGAGCGAATGCATGGAAAGAGCAGGGCAGTCCTGAGATAGCATTCAAATCCGCCTCCGGGAAAAGGGATTTTGTCCTCTATGCGGGGCCAAAGGAGTATGACAGGCTCAGCAGCCTGAATATGGGGCTTGAGCATATAATTGATTTCGGCTGGTTCTCGGTCGTAGCCGTGCCTCTTTTCTGGTTCCTTAAGTTTCTCTATAAATTCTTAGGCAATTACGGATGGGCGATTATCATTATGACCATTGCCGTGAGGATCCCGTTTATCCCGCTCCTTAATAAGAGCCAGCAGTCCATGAAGAAGATGCAGAAGATACAGCCGATGATGGCAGAGATTAAGGAGAAGTATAAAAAAGACCCGCAGAGGCAGCAGAAGGAGATGATGGAGTTATACAAAAAGTATAAGGTCAATCCGTTAGGCGGATGCCTCCCCATGCTCCTTCAGATTCCGGTCTTTATCGCGCTTTATAATGTGCTCCTTCAGGCGATTGAACTGAGAGGCGCACCTTTTATGCTCTGGATAACCGACCTTGCTACAAAAGACCCTTACTACATACTCCCTGTCGTCATGGGCGCGAGCATGGTGCTTCAGCAGAAGATGACGCCCACAACCGTTGACCCGGCGCAGGCAAAGGTAATGATGATACTGCCCGTAATCTTCACTGTTATGTTCCTCACCTTCCCTTCGGGGCTTGTCATATACTGGCTCGTCAATAACATCCTCGCCATCGTTCAGCAGTACTTCATTAACCAAAAAGCCGAAGCGTAGGCAGGATATTTAATTCAGCAAATCCCCGGATGACTTCTTTTCGCAAGTTAAAAGAATATGCTGTATAATTCTTATATTCATGAAGCCGCGAAAGAAAACCTCCGCAGAAAAGAAGCCTGACGGCGACACAAGGACCGGACTGGGCGTTCAGTCCATAAAAAAAGCTTTTTTAGACAACCTCTTTTATCTTCAGGGAAAGTTTTCAAAGGTCGCGACAAAAAACGACCATTACCTCGCGCTCGCATACACTGTCCGCGACAGGATGCTACATAAATGGATCCACACCGCCGGGACATATTTTGAGCAGCGCTCCCGCACAGTCTGCTATCTTTCGGCAGAATATCTTTTAGGCCCTCATCTTGAGAACAATCTTATAAATCTCGGGATATATGACAAGGCGAAACAGGCGTTAAAGGAACTCGGGCTTGACCTCAAAGAACTTCTTGAGCAGGAAGAGGAGCCGGGGCTCGGAAACGGCGGGCTCGGCAGGCTCGCGGCATGCTACATGGAGTCAATGGCAACGCTCGAGATACCCGCAATCAATTACGGCATCAGGTATGAGTTCGGCATCTTCAGCCAGGAGATAAGGGACGGGTGGCAGGCAGAGGTGACAGACAAATGGCTGAGATTCGGGAACCCGTGGGAGATCGCGAGGCCAGAAATATCCTATCAGGTGAAGCTCGGCGGAAGGACAGAACCATATTATGACGAAAAAGGCAATTACCGCGTCAGATGGGTATCCGACAGGGTGGTCAAGGGAACGGCATTTGACACGCCAATTCTCGGCTGCAAAGTAAATACGGTGAACCTTCTCAGGTTATGGAAGGCGGAGGCGTACGAATCATTCGATTTTCAGGCATTCAATGTCGGCGATTATTACGGAGCTGTTGAGGAGAATGTCTCTTCAGAGAATATCACAAAAGTCCTTTACCCCAATGACGAGCCGAGCGTGGGAAAGAAATTAAGGCTTGAACAGCAGTATTTCTTCGTCTCGTGTTCGCTTCAGGATATGATCCGGCTGTATCTCCAGAGAGAGAAGGAGCTTGACGGATTCTGCAGAAAATTTATCATCCAGCTTAATGACACGCACCCCGCTGTGGGAATCGCCGAACTGATGCGCCTCTTTGTTGATGTCTATAACATGGAGTGGGACAAGGCATGGGAGATAACCAGCAAGGCATTTGCCTACACAAACCATACGCTTCTCCCCGAAGCCCTTGAGAAGTGGCCCCTTTCTCTCTTTAAAAGTATATTGCCGAGGCATCTTGAGATAATTTACGAGATAAACGCGAAGTTCTTAAAACAGGTGCGGAGGAGATTCCCTGAAGATGAAGACAGGGTGCGGAGGATGTCCATTATTGACGAAAGCGGAGGGCGGTATGTGAGGATGGCAAACCTCTCATGCATCGGAAGCTCCGCGGTAAACGGGGTCGCAAAGCTCCATACCGACCTGCTTAAGCGGGATGTGCTTCGGGACTTCCATGAACTCTGGCCGGAAAAATTCCTCAATGTGACAAACGGCATCACGCCGCGCAGGTTTCTGCTTCTCTCAAACCCGAGGCTGAGCAAACTTATCTCCGAAAAGATCGGGGACGAGTGGATAAAGGATTTAAGAGAGTTAAGGAGACTTGAGGAGTTTGCAAAAGACGCCTCCTTTCAAAAAAGATGGCGCGCCGTAAAGAGAGAGGTGAAGAAGGAGCTTGCATCAGTCATATTAAGCAAGACAGGGCTTCACATCGACCCGGGCTCCATCTATGACATACAGGTAAAGAGGATACACGAATACAAGCGCCAGCACCTCAATCTCCTCCATGTAATAACCCTATACAACAGGATCAAGCGGGGCATTCAGGAAGATATCCCTCCGAGGACATTCATCTTCGGCGGCAAGGCCGCCCCCGGCTACTACGCGGCAAAGCTCATCATCAAGCTGATTAACTCCATTGCCGAAGTTGTCAATAACGACCCTGACATAAGAGGGCTGATAAAGGTCGTCTTCTTTCCGAATTTCAATGTCAAAAACGGCCAGCATCTCTATCCCGCCGCTGATATATCAGAGCAGATATCCACCGCCGGAAAAGAGGCCTCGGGGACAGGAAACATGAAATTCGCGATGAACGGCGCACTCACGGTCGGGACGCTCGACGGAGCAAATATCGAGATACGCGAAGAGACCGGAGAAGATAATTTCTTCCTCTTCGGCATGAACGCGGATGAGGTGAATGAATTAAGAATAAAAGGTTATGACCCGAAGAAGCATTATGATTCGAATCAGGAACTGAAAGAGGCGGTTGATCTTATAGCCTCGGGATACTTTTCACCAGGAGAGCCCGGCCTCTTCAGGCCATTGGTCGAGTCTTTGCTTTACCGCGATGAATACATGCTTCTTGCTGATTATGAATCATATATAAAATGCCAGGAGAGGGCAGGCAGGCTCTTCCTGAACCAGAATGAGTGGACAGAAAAATCAATCCTCACGACTGCCCGCATGGGGTTCTTCGCTTCAGACAGATCTGTTCACGAGTACTGCAAGTACATCTGGAACATAAAACCGGTTCATATAGTTTTTTAATCTCTATTGAATACCGCCCACAGGCTACGCCTCTCCCATTAATTAAATAGACAACTTCCTGAGAGATAAAATAATGGAGGCATGGCATGAACACTGCGGTGGAAGCTATGCCGCTGAGAAGGACTGAGCCTGTCGAAGTGCGGCAATTTTCCGTCATTCCCGACCCCGATCGGGAATCCAGATTATCTATGAAAAAATACTCAAGTAATATTAACCATCAACTGTTTGCCAAGCGCATCTGCAACACGTATCAATGTTGAGAGCTTGATATCCTCGGCATGATTCTCAATTCTGGATATTGCGGTCTTCTTCGTCTTCAGTCTCTTTGCAAGCTCTTCCTGTGTAAGCCCGGATGATTCACGCGCCTCACGAAGCATAACACCGACCTTGAACTCTTTATACCCTTCCTCATAGCCTTTGGCAAAACCAGTATCGCTTTTCTTTCTTTTAGCTATATATTTCTTAAGGTCACTCATAATCTAATCCTCCGCCTGATAAAGTCTCTTCTGTAAGCTTCAGCCCGTTCAATCTCTTTCATCGGCGTCTTTCTGCTCTTTTTAAAAAATCCATGTGTAAGTACGACCGATGAATTGTCGGCAAAGAAACACAGCATTCTAATTGAATTCGAGCCATGCTGCACCCGGCACTCCCATATCTCTTCTGTATTAACAAGTTTCTTTAAGTAAGATGACGGCACAACTTCCAGTTCTTCCAATAAACTTAATACCCACGTTACCTTTTGTGCTGTCCTCCCTGATAACGAATCAAGAAAAACCTCTAAAGGGCATTTGCCGTCAGCCGTTTTGTAAAATGTGACCGGCCTGTTCATAGTTATGTTAACCTACACGTTAACCCATGTCAAGCATGGAATTTTCATACATCATCATATTACAGAGCAGAGGATAAAATTATCCAGATAACAGATTAACAAATCCCCTGATATGAATAACGCCCACAGGCTATGCCTCTCCCATTAATTAAATAGACAACTTCCTGATTGTTGTCATATAATCTGATATGCCGTCAGTAAAAAACATTCCTGGGCCTTATCGCTTTTTCTTTTACAGCTTCGACTGTAATGAGCAGATGCATGTGCATGTCCAGAGAGAGAATATGATTTGCAAATTCTGGCTTGAACCTGTCGTATTGACGAGGAATCAAGGTTTTGCGCCAAAAGAACTCAATAAGATACGAGAAATAATTAAAAACAACAGAGATAAAATAATGGAGGCATGGTATGAACACTGCGGTGAAATTGCAAGAAGTAAGAATTAAAGATGTAACCATTTCCAAAGACACCATTACAGCGCAATTGGTTGATGGCCGTATTATCAGCGTTCCGCTTGCATGGTCATGGCGCTTATCCGATGCAACACCTAAACAGCGGGCTCATTACAGGATCATAGGAGACGGGCAAGGCGTGCATTGGCCTGATGTAGATGAAGATATCAGCGCTGAAGGAATGCTGTACGGCGTTCCGGCTCCACGCCCGCTGAAGCGCAACTTATCATCTAAACTTAACAAAAAAATGGCCAATAGATAGCCGTAGGGAGAGTTGTTATTTGCGACTTCTATAATTGTTTTATTCCTGAAATATGGATGGTAATTGTTAGCCAAATATATGAAACTAACAAAACGAACACATTATAATCCGTGCTTTTGGACTGCCTGCTGGAATCCAGACTACTACGAATACCTGAAACACAATGTCAAACCCATTAAGAAAGTCAGGGAGACTCCTCTCTTTGTGCTTAATGTTAAGGCTGACAAGATACTGCCTTGTACAGCAGAAAAAGTGTTTTGGGAAAATGGACTTGGACTATCTACAATTACGGCGGAAGAGTCCTTAGACTACTGCAAAAGAATTTTTCCGGAGAAATGTGCTGAACTTACTCAATGGTACGAGAGCAATCCAGGTGATCTATATCTGGACTTTGAAAATGTGTTTACTGCAATTGAAAACTCGACGGCCTATAAGTCACTGATTGAAGTGGTGGCAAATGAGGGTCTCCGTACGCGGGAGGACAAAGTGAATCTTGCAATGTTCATCGTGATGCACAAAATGCGAAACCACGCAATAATCAATGCTCATTTGGAGATGGGATATAGAATAGGAAAACACCGATTTGAGCACTTCATATGGCTTAAGAATGAATGGGGCAACTGTGAGATTCTCCATTCACTCGTAATGCCAATTGTTGCATGTCAATGGATTGTATACAAGACTGACACTTTTTCATTTCCACTGAACGATTCTCCTATTATGTCAGATAACGGCAAAATTCTTTTTGTCCTCTCACCGAAGCTTCTTGTTGAAATCGATATCCGAATAAACGCCAACCCCGAGGTATGGAAGGAAAAGAATTATATCCCCCAATTTAAAATGAATGAGTTTCGAAGGAAAGTAATCTGGCATTCTTTTAAGGAAATTGTTTTTCATGATGAGCGGACTCTTCTTGAGTGGAAACAATCGCCAGAGTATAAGAAAAGGTATGCATTGATAAAAGATCTCACCTCATTTAATAAAGTTGTGATTGACAAGGCCGGAGAAGAAATATGGACATTAAACGCATTTGCTGGAATACGAAGCAGAGAATAGTTATAGCTAATCTGTCACGCTCGCCAAAAAAATAATCCTCCTTTGGAGGCAGTAGCTTAAAACCGGACATTTCTAAATTGGCTTGACACGCGTGGGAGTTTCACTTGATTGATTAATTATTAATCTCTATAATGATTGAGGAAATGCTAATATTCATAATTGTTATATAAACAATTAATTGCGAGCGCCTTACTAGGGGATTTAAATGGGGAAGGCAATTCGATTTATTTGTACCATTACATTAGTGGTTATTCTGTTATCTTGTTCCAATGATGTAAAAGATATTCAGAAGGATATACCAAAATTTACAATATCAGGCCGATATCAAGAATTTTATAGCGTCATAGTCCCTGTTGATTCAACTGAAAAACAATTAATAAACCTGATCCAAGAGATCAGAGAAGCAAGGATAGAAAACAATTTGAATAAATATTTTTCACCGACTACTCCGAACGGCAAAATGGGTGATTATGCAATAGTTGGGGTATATGTTTTCTCTGATCCCTATATGGCAGCAGGTGAAGCTTTAAGAAAATATATTTATGGTAGTGATAAGAATCCTTCAGATGTTGAATTTGCTCAGCAATTTGCGAACAAAGTTTTGGCTCATTATTATTTTGCAGTACCAGACGTAGAATTTGGTTGCATAGGACTCCGAGATTCTGGAATTGAACCTACAGCAACATATAAAAAACTTTTTGGTAATAATATTCCATATTAATTTTGAACATTCAAGAAGGGGGAACTATGAAATTACTAATACTATCAGTAACCATTTTCATTGTAATGTTTTCCTCGGCATCTGAAGCGGTTGCTGGCACTCTATTGTTCTCAAATGTTAGTAAGTACTCTGAAAGAGATTACAACTACAAATACAAACTTCCAGTTCTTGTATTAACTATCAAGAATAATCTAAACCGGCCTGTAACGTCGTCCGAGTTGGACTGTGATGTTTCATTTACAGATATTGACAATAAGAGGATTATCAGTGAATATGGTCGTAATCTAATGAATGATTTCAAAGTAATCGAACAAGGCTACACGTCTTCCCCAATAAAGATATATATAATGGATGTAGAAGAAAAAATACTTAATGTTATTGGCAACAATCCAATCACATTTAAGATAAAGGTATCGGTCTCTTTGAGAACTAATAATAAAGATGATGGTGAAGCTATCTATGAGACCATCTTCGCGCCAAATGAGTATACATATTTACCACAATGGCCGTGAGGTTGTATTAGAACGTCAGGTCTTTGCTCTTGCTACCCCAAGCTGGCGTTAGAGCAAGTCTTCAAAAGGTTAGATGAAGTTAAAACAAAAGCCAATTTAAAAAAACATTATGAAGAAGGCAGTTTTTAAAGAGATACCAGAAAAAGAAGACATGAGACCTGAATATGATTTTTCAAAGATGAAAGGCGCAGTGTGTGGAAAATACTATAAGGCCTATTGCGCCGGCCATAAAGTGGAGATCATTAAAGCAGCCGGGACTACTTCGGTAGAATATTTTAAACTTAAGGAAGGCACGGTTATGCTGGAGTCGGACGTTAGGAAATATTTTTCAAGCTCTGAAGAAGAAACCTCTTACTGAAAGATTGCAAACAGCCTCTAACTTCCCTTGTATCACCCGCCTCTTTTCATGTATTGTTAAGGCAATGAAATTCGTTGACAGGGCAGAGATACGCGTAAAGGCAGGGCACGGCGGAAAGGGGTGTGTAAGCTTCCGCAGGGAGAAGTATGTTGAAAAAGGCGGGCCGAACGGCGGCGACGGCGGAAGGGGCGGACATATCATCTTTAAAGCTTCGTCCGGGCTCAGCACCCTTCTCGATTTCAGGTACAAGCGGCAGTACGCGGCAAAGAAAGGCGAGGGCGGCAAGGGACAGCAGATGCACGGCAAAAATGCCGAAGACCTTATCCTCCCTGTTCCGGTGGGAACGATAATCAAAGACGCCGTTACTGACGAGACGATTGCCGACCTGACCAAAGACGGCCAAGAGTTTATCGCCGCAAAAGGCGGAAGGGGCGGCCTCGGCAATATCCATTATAAGGGGCCGACAAGGCAGGCGCCGAGATATGCCCAGCCCGGAGAAGATGGCGAAGAGAGAGAACTTGTGCTTGAGCTTAAGCTCATTGCGGATGTCGGATTAATAGGGCTTCCGAACGCGGGAAAGTCAACTCTCATTTCAGCTCTTTCGGCGGCAAGGCCCAAGATAGCGGATTACCCTTTTACCACGCTCAAGCCCGCTCTCGGCGTCGTGAAGTTCGGCGAATACGGAAGCTTTGTTATAGCAGACATTCCGGGGCTGATCGAAGGGGCGCATGAAGGCACAGGGCTCGGCTTTCAGTTCCTCCGCCATGTGGAGAGGACCTCGATACTGCTTCACCTCGTTGATATATCTGAAATGGCGATCGGCGATCCAGTGGAGAATTTCAAAAAAATACAGAGGGAGCTCGAACTTTACAGCCCTGAATTGATAAAGAAGCCTTTGGCCGTCGCGGGCACAAAGCTCGATATCAAGGGCGACGGAAAGAATCTTGACAAGCTCGCTCAATACTGCAAAGATAATAACTACGATTTCTTCCCGGTATGCGCGGTTACGGGCGCGGGGCTCAATAAACTGACCGCTTACCTCGGAAAGAAAGTGAAGAAGCATAAAAAATAGTCGTATTCCAATCTTTTGTTATAATTTAGCCATGGCATTTACCGAGAAAAGATTTTTACAGACGCATACAATCACTTCGGAAGCAAGGGATAACCTGATCGCGAAGATAAAGAAACATCTATTGTCTCTGGAGAACATCGTCTTTGCGTATGTACATGGCTCATTCATCAAATCCGATAAATTCAGAGATATCGATATAGCCGTCTTTATATCCGATAAAAAGGGCTTCTATCTCGAATCAGACCTTTCTTCTGAATTGACATCCCTCACGAGATTTGAATCAGAGGTCAGAATAATAAATGAAGCGCCTGCCCCCTTTCAAATGGCTGTGCTTCGTGACGGGATTTTATTGTTCAGTAAAGATGAAACCCTCAGGACGGATTTTATAGAAATAACCGGAAAACGATATATTGAATACGCGCATTTCAGAAATATCTTCATGGGGCATGACGGTGTTAGACAAAGATAGAATCGCAAAAAACAAAACCGACATTCTGAATATTAAATCGCAGATAGATGAGCTTATTGCCTGCGATAAAGAGAGTTTTCTTTCAGACAAAAGAAATTCTCTTTCGCTGAAATATCTCTTGATCGAAGGGGTTGAGGCAATAGCTGATCTTTGTCAGCACATCCTTGCAAAGACAAAAGGATTAGCATGTGACGGATACATTGATTGCATTATCAAGGCCGGCGACAACGGTATAATCAAGCCTGTCTTGGCCAACAAATTAAGAAGGCTTGCTGATTTGCGAAACAGCCTCATCCACCGGTACTGGATAATAAATGACGACGAACTTTTTTCTGCCTGCAGGGAAAATATAGATGACTCAACGATTTTGCAGCGCAAATTGATAATTTTGTTACAAACTATGTTGCCGCGCAACAAAATGATATTTAAAGAACGACTGCTTCATTTGGAATATATATTTTTCTCATGAAACGCATCGTCATCAAGATAGGCAGCAACATACTCGCCTCTGCCGAGGAAGGGCTTAACACGAGGAGGATGCGGGTTATCGCCAAAGAGATATCCGAAATAACGGATACAGGCGCCGAGGCTGTCATCGTCTCTTCGGGGGCTGTCGCTGCGGGGCTGAAGAAGCTTGGCCTCAAGGTGAAGCCGAAAGACATAAAGCTTAAGCAGGCGGCCGCGGCAATAGGCCAGTCAAGCCTCATGTGGGCATATGAGAAGAGCTTTGCGTCATACGGGAAGAAGGTCGCGCAGGTTCTTTTGACGAGGGATGTCATCACTGACCGCGAAAGATACATAAACGCCAAAAACACTCTTCTTACGCTCATACACCATGATGTCATCCCCATAATCAATGAGAACGATCCGGTTGCCGTTGATGAGATAAAGTTCGGGGACAATGACCTGCTTGCCGCGCTTACGGCGGGCCTTGTGGAGGCTGACATGCTCATCATACTCTCCGATGTTGACGGGCTCTATTCAAAAGACCCGAAGGAGAAGGGCGCGAGGCTTATAACCGAGGTTGAAAACATAACCTCAGGCATTGAGAGCATGGCGGCGGGCGAAGGAAGCTCTGTGGGCACGGGAGGGATGTATTCAAAGCTTATGGCCGCAAAACAGGCAACGGGCCACGGCATCCCGGTTGTGATAATGAGCGGAAAGAAGAAGGGGCTGCTGAGAAGGCTCCTCGACGGAAAAGGGGCCGGGACATATTTTGCCGCGAAAGAAGAGAAGCTCTCATCGAGAAAAGGGTGGATCGCTTACGGCGTGCGGGCAAAAGGGAAGATGATACTTGACGACGGCGCGGTGAAGGCGCTCAGGGAGATGGGCAAGAGCCTCCTCCCTTCGGGCATCGTGAATATAGACGGCCATTTTGAAGTCGGCGACGCGGTAAGCTGCCTTGACAGGAGGGGGCATGAGGTGGCAAAGGGGCTTACGAACTATTCCTCAAAAGACCTAAACAAAATTAAGGGGAGAAAGACCTCTGAGATAGAAAAAATCCTCGGGTTCAAATATTCCGACGAAGTCCTTCACAGGGACAACCTCGTCGTATTCTGAGATTCAGCAACCTTTTCTTAATTCCTTAAAAGCATTGATGAGGCCGTTGGTGGATGAATCATGCGAAGTGATTTTCCTGTCATCCTGAAGTTCAGGAAGTATTTTTGTTGCAAGCTGTTTGCCAAGCTCCACGCCCCACTGGTCAAAGCTGAAGATATTCCATATGACACCCTGCGTGAATATCCTGTGCTCATACATCGCAATGAGGCTTCCGAGCGTTCTTGGAGTCAGCTTCTTAAAGAGGATGGAGTTTGTCGGAATATTCCCCTTAAAAACTTTAAACGGCGCGAGCCTTTCAATCTCTTCATCGCTCTTTCCCGATGCCTTAAGTTCTGAGATAACTTCCTCTTTTGTCTTTCCCTTCATAAGCGCCTCTGCCTGCGCAAAGAAGTTTGAGAGAAGGATATCATGATGCTCCCCTGATGGATTATGGCTTACTGCCGGAGCAAGAAAGTCGCACGGGATAAACCTTGTGCCCTGATGTATCATCTGATAAAAAGAGTGTTGTCCGTTTGTGCCCGGTTCCCCCCAGATAATCTGCCCTGTCTGATAATTCACCTCTCTGCCGTCCCTGCCTGTGCCCTTGCCGTTGCTCTCCATGTATGCCTGCTGAAGATATGCCGGGAACCTCTTCATGTGCTGGTCATAAGGAAGCACGGCCTCGGTCTCCGCGCTGAAGAAGTTTATATACCAGATGCCCAAGAGCCCTAAAATGACGGGGATATTCTCATCAAAAGGCGTTTCCCTGAAATGTCTGTCCATTGCGTGAGCGCCGTCAAGAAGTTTGGCAAAATTTTCAAAACCTGTTGAGCATGCTATCGAGAGGCCTATCGCTGACCATAGAGAATATCTGCCCCCCACCCAGTCCCAGAAGACAAACATATTCACAGGGTCTATCCCGAACTTCATCACTTCAGCTTCATTAGTCGAGACAGCGGCAAAGTGTTTTTTGACATGAGACTCGTCACGGGCCGATGTCAGAAACCATCTCTTTGCCGTCAGCGCGTTTGTCATCGTCTCCTGCGTCGTGAATGTTTTTGAAGCGATGATAAAGAGCGTTGTTTCAGGGGAGAGTTTGTTTAGAGTCTCTGTTATATGCGTAGCGTCGATATTGGAGACAAAATGGGGAGAGATATTTGATTTGCGGTAAGGCTTAAGAGCCTCTGCTACCATCGCCGGCCCGAGGTCAGAGCCGCCTATACCGATGTTTACGATATCGGTTATCGCTCTGCCTGTATAACCTTTCCACTCTCCTGTTATGACCTTGCCGGAAAAATCCTCTATCTGTTTAAACACGGCATTAACTTCAGGCATCACATCTTTTCCGTCAACATAAACAGGCAGGTTGGAACGGTTTCTTAGAGCGGGATGAAGCACAGCGCGGCCTTCTGTCTCATTTATCTTTTCGCCTGAGAACATATCCTTAATCGCGCCCTTAAGCCCTGCCTCTTCAGCGAGTTTCATAAGGAGATTCACGGTCTCCTTATTGATTATGTTCTTGGAGTAATCAACGAGTATATCCTCAAAGCGCAAAGAGAATGAGTCAAACCTGCGGGGGTCTTCGGCAAACATATCCTTCATGCGCGCGTTCTTCATCAGCGCGTAGTGCTTCTCAAGCTTCTTCCATGCCTTGGTCTTCCGCGGGTCTTGCTTATTGAGCATCCTCTCCTCCGGCTGCCTGATTTGAAATATATTATACTCCTTTTTCCCCTTTAGCCTCATCACCGCTATTCAAGGAGTTGATTTGTTATAATTTGTATATACCAGTCAATGAGGAGGATATATGCATAAAATAGTGGGATATATTGAGCAGGACCCGGAAACAGGATTATACGTAGGGATTGTACCGGGCATCCCGGGCGCCCATACACAAGCTGAAACATTAGATGAACTGCACAAACCAGTTTAAACCTAACGTTATATAATGAGTTTAACTGCTGAAGGATACCGTGAGCGCAAATGGGGACATTTTCCAACACTTAGAAAAGCACTCGAAGATAAAAAAATCCCCGCATATTACTATGGATTTACCTCGGCATCCGACAATATGTTTGATGCCTTGCCTCGATTAGTCGAAATCGCGGTGCTTACAAGTGAATATGAAGATGCTATCAAAGAAACGGCAGTATCCATGGGGATAGAAAAAATGAATCATGATTTATACAACTTGGAAGAAGCCCTAATGCAGGTTTCGAATTTATTTAATGAGCACATTAATAAGGTTCGAATGATTAATAATGCCATCCTTTTCCTCCATATCAAAAAAGAAAGAGACTCTTAAGGACTGGGAAAAAGCAAGGAAGGAAATTTAACATGGTAAACCGAGCGGCGATTATACTTCGATATAAGGAACCCTTCATACGCTGGATCAATGAATCTGATCCAGATAATCCTTCTCCTGATATAACAATGGAGTCAGCAAATGAAGAAAGGACAGTATATTTAATCTCCGACACTGATGCGGAAACATATGAAAAATGGATTAAATCAAATTACGAGTCATTATTCGAAGATGAGCTGTACGCCTGGTATATAGATGAAACGCTCTGGCCAAAAAATAGAACAAAGAAAATGTTTGATGAATGGTTTGAGGTTGAGTGCCATTCTGTATTAATCGACACAGTCGGCGGCGATATATTTGATGATGAAATATAACATTTGCAAAACTTACAGCTTTTTATCTTAAATAGATTCCGGACAAGCCTGCCTGCTTAACCCTTTTTCATCAGCGCCTTATAGCTCTCTCTTGCCTTAAGAAATATCCCGTGATATTCCTTTGTCTTAAAATCCGGAAAGGTGAAGGGGAATGTGTGATAACCTTTATCCAAAGCTGAATATATGAGAGTGACCTCGGCATAGATGCCTTTGCCTATGTAGATTTTGTGCGAGAAGTCTTTGGTGGAAAAGAGAGAGACCCTCGCAAGGTCAAGAAAGCCCGGGTCGAGATTTATCCGCCTTCCGCCGTCTTTGTTAAGATATTCACCTTCTATCTCTATCGTCTTTAATTTTATATCCGCGGCAGAGGCAGGATCCGCGGGCTTCTCAAAAAAGATGAACTTCCTCTTAAGCCCTCCTCCCATCTCCTTCTCATAATAATCAGTATGCTCCCAAGGCCACACCGGGCTCTCAAGATCAATGGGGCCGTATATCTCTTCAAGCAGAGGCTTAACTTCATCAAAAAGGAGTATCTCGTTGGAGAGCATTCCAATGAAGAGTTTGACAGGGGCGGGATGAGGGTCGGGTTTACGCATACATTTTACCTTACCTTATGTCATTCTGAGTTAAGCGAAGAATCCCTCAGGATGACAGCAAAGGAGACTATCAAACCGGCGCGCAGGCCTTTACGCAGAGGCCGCATATGTACTGCCCGATATTGTATTCTTTGGCAAAGAATTTGAGCTTCTCGAGGCATGCCGCCCTGTCCCAGTCTTTGGAGGATTCTCTTATGGCTGACACAGGGCAGGCGGATATGCATCTTCGGCACTCTCCGCATCCAGACTCCAGCGGCTTGTCCGTCTCAAGGGGCATATCCGTAAGCACGGAAGTTATCCTTATCCTTGAACCGAACTTCGGATGAACGAGAAGGTTGTTCCTTCCTATCCAGCCCGTGCCTGCCCTTAAGGCGATCATCTTATGTGAGAGATGCGCTGTCTGCGCCTGCCAGTCAACTATCTGGCTTGCGGGAATCGGCATCGCGTTATAGCCCTCTTCGGATACCGCAATGCTTATCCTGAGAGCGGCCTGATCAAGAAGCTGGTTGAGCATCTTGTAGTGATGAAGATAATGGCGGGTCGGGCGGTCTATGATTCCTTTCAAAACAGGGTCAGAAACCCTGACAGCTATGGAGATGCCGAACTTAAGCCCTTCGGTCTGTTCAAGGGGAAGCGCATCGAAATGATGCCTCAGATCATCTATTGTCCCAACGCCAAAGGCAGAGGCGCCTGAAGAGAGGGCAAGGTCTTTCAGTTTTTGATACATGTTCAGCCCCTCTCCTCAGCGAATTTTCTTACAGCCACTTCTGTATCGCCTTCATCGTTTCTTCATCGCCCCACTCCTTGGGCCCGACAAACCTCTCCCTGAGGATGCCTTCCTTGTCTATAAGGAAACTCTCGGGAACGCCGGTGATGCCGTAAAGCTTTGCGAGGGAATTGCCCTCGTCAATGAGCGTAGTAAAGGTGACCCGGTTTTTTGAATAGTATGAGGGAAGGTTTGCGGGATCATCCCTGTAAAGAATGCCGAACATAACAATCGGGCTTCCCTTCAGAGTCTCTGAAAGCTGAGCCTTGTACGGCATCTCAGCCTTGCAGGTCACACACCATGTGGCCCAGAAGCTTATCAGGACGGCCTTGCCCTTGAGCTCCGAAAGGTTCCATGCCTTCCCGTTTGAATCCCTAAGCTCGAAATGCGGCGCGGGCGAGCCTACCGCGGCTATCTCCTCGAACTTCTTATTCTCAGGGCTCATGTAAAGAGCCGCCGCCGCCACTATCATTACGGCAAGCAGAATAAAACCTTTATATTTCATATCTCCCCCTTAGTCAGCAGAATGTTTGTCCGATATTTTATATGAACTACGCGCGCTTCAACAAGCAGACCGCCTGCGCCGCAGCGCCTTCGCCTCTTCCAATAAAACCCATGCCCTCATCAGTTTTTGCCTTTATGTTAACGGAGCCCACGGGAATGCCTGCCTTTGACATCTCATTCTTCATCGCTTCAATGAACCCGCCTATCTTCGGCTCCTGCAGAATGACGGTTGAGTCTATCCATGATATCTCAAACCCCTCATCCTGAAGCATCCTGACTGTTTGTGACAAAAGCTCGATGCCCGATGCACCCTTCCACTTCTCATCAGTATCCGGAAAATGCTTTCCGATATCACCCTTGCCGAGCGCGCCTATGAGCGCATCAATTATTGCGTGGCAGAGAACATCTGCGTCAGAATGGCCGTGCAGTCCCTTTCCAAAGGGAATCTCAACGCCGCCTATTATAAGTGGCCTTCCTTCAACAAGCCTGTGCGAGTCATAGCCTATGCCTATACGCATAAAAAAAGATTCCTTATATTTTCCCCTCTTTTTTCATCAGCATCTCAACCATATCGAGGTCTTCCGGTGTCGTTATCTTGATGTTAAAAGGTTCGCCGGGAATCACCCTCACCTTTCCTCCGGCGTTCTCCACAAGCGCCGCGTCGTCTGTGGCGTAAAAATTCTCTGAATATGCCTTTTTATATGCCTTCTTAAGAAGGCCCGATGGGAAAAGCTGCGGTGTTTGAATTGAACGGAATCTCTCACGGTCAATGGTAGAGATTACAATTCCTTTGCCGTCAACCTCCTTAAGTGTCTCTTTCACCATAAGTCCGGGGATAACGCCGTCAACCCCTTTGATCTTCAGCAGAAGATTCATGGCAAGCGCTTTCGAGAATAACGGCCTCGCGCCGTCATGAACCATTACAAGAACCTCGTCATCAATCATCTGGAGAGCATTGTTTACCGAATCCTGCCTCTCTGCCCCGCCCGGAGCTATCCGCCTCGCCTTATCGATCTTATGCCTGAGGAAAAGCTCCTTCCCCATCTCCATATCATCACTTCTGAGAACCGGGATTATCTCTGATATCTCTTCAATCTCATTAAGCCTTTTGAGCGTATGAATTATAAGAGGCACACCCTTGAGGCTCACGAAGGTCTTTGAAACCCTGCCGCCGAATCTCCTCCCTATGCCTGCCGCGGGGACAACGGCAATCACCCGCTTTTTCATCAGGAGCGGACCGCCTTCAGCTCTTCCTTCTCCATCTCCTCTTTGAGGCGGGCGAATATCATCCTGCCGGTCGCTGTCTGCAAGACGCTTGTCACAACCACATTGACAGAATTGTTTATTATCCTCCTCGCGTTGTCTACAACGACCATTGTTCCGTCATCGAGGTATCCCACTCCCTGATTATGCTCCTTCCCCTCTTTAACGATGAAGATATTCATATTCTCTCCGGGAAGGACTACGGGCCTCAGCGCATTCGCGAGTTCATTGAGGTTAAGCGCGTTCACGCCCTGAAGCTGGGCTATCTTGCAGAGGTTTATGTCATTGGTTATTATCTTTGCGCCAAGCTGCCTCGCGAGGGCAACGAGCTTTGAATCCACCTCCCTGATCTTGGGGAAGTCCTCATTTACTATTTTAATTGTAACGTTTGACATCTTCTGTATCCTGTCAACAACGTCAAGCCCCCTTCTGCCGCGGGCCTTTCTTACGGGGTCAGATGAATCAGCGATATTCTGAAGCTCCTGAAGGACGAACTGCGGGATTATGAATATCCCTTCTGCAAAACCTGCCTCGCAGACATCCGCCAGCCTGCCGTCTATTATCACGCTCGTATCAATGATCTTCGGGCTCTCCCCGTCAACCTTTCCCCTGAAGATATTTACAATCGAGGAGAGGTCAAAATTCTTCCCCTGTCTTATGCCGAAAAAAAGGCCGCTGTATCCGAAAAGGGAATTCAATGCCAATGAGATGTAATCCCCCTCGACTCCTGTAAGGGCAGACTTAACGGGAAAGTAGAGCAGCTTCGCAAAGAGAAGGCCGAGGGAGAGGCCTATGACTCCGCCTATGAGCATGCCTATGCCGAGCTTTGTATTGACATAGTCAATGACAAGGGCTGTGAGTCCTATGGCCGCGCCCCAGTAAACGCCTTCGAATGGAAAACCCTGCCTGAGGCCGAAAAGATATCCCCCGGCAACAAAGATACTAAAATAAATAATGCGGTATAACATGCGGTCCTCCTTTTCAGGGACGCACTTTAAACGTAACGTAAAATTTGTTTTCGCCCCTGATTATAAATAAAAGAACGGTGTCTCCTTCGCGTATATGAGATACTGCCTTTTTAAAATCCTTCAAATCCGCTATCCTGTTCCTGTTCAGTTCCTGGATAAGGTCGCCCTTTCTCAGCCCCGCCTCTTCCGCGACGCTGCCGGGTTCAACAGATTCTATCACGACACCATATGCGTCACGCGGCAGGCCGAGCTGTTTCGTAATATCGGCATTCAGGTCCATCACAGTAAGCCCGCTGAAACTGCCGTCATAGCCGCTTCTGTATTCACCGCTTCCCTTTTCCGCTTCTGCCTTCTCCTGAGAACGCTCAGTTACCGTGACTGTTATCTCAAGCTCTTTGTTGTCCCTTAAGACTTTTAATGATATTCTGCTTCCGACCTTGCTCTGAGCTATTATGTTTTTCAGGGTTTCAACATCGCTGACCCTCCTTTTGCCGACCTCAAGTATTATGTCTCCCCTCTTTAGGCCGGCCTTCTCAGCCGGGCTCATATCCAGCACCTCTGTAACCAAAACCCCGTCAGGCTTCTTGAGGCCGAACTTGTCCGCGAGGTCAGGAGTCACCTGCTGTATCCCGACCCCTATCCATCCTCTCGTAACCTTCCCGTCCTTTAAAAGCTGGCTCATGATGGAGTTGGCCATGTTGCTCGGAACTGCGAACCCTATCCCCTCATAACCCCCTGATTTTGAAAAGATGGCCGTATTGATTCCTATCAACTCCCCCTTGATGTTGACGAGCGGGCCTCCTGAATTGCCCGGGTTTATCGCCGCGTCAGTCTGAATAAAATCTTCGTAATCAGCTATGCCGACCTTTGCCCTGCCGAGCGCGCTTATTATGCCCATGGTCACCGTATGGCTGAGGCCGAACGGGTTGCCGAAGGCAAGGACAAACTCCCCCACCTCAAGCTCATCCGAATTCCCCCATTTGATGGCAGGAAGCTTTGCGGCGTTAATCTTGATTATGGCTATATCGCTCTTCGGGTCAGAGCCGACAACCTTCCCGGTGAACTCCTGCTTGTCAAAGAGCGTAACCTTTATCTCTTCAGCCTTTTCAACAACATGGTAATTGGTGACGATATAACCGTCAGGAGAGACGACCACGCCGGAGCCGAGGCTGTTCTCCTTAAATTTTCTCTGGAAGTGCGGCATTCCGAAAAATTCATCCAGCGGGCTGTCGAATAAACCCGAAAAAGGCGACACACCCCTGTTGACGATCTTTGTTGTCGATATGTTGACAACGGCCGGGCTTACTACCTTTGCCACATTTGAAAAAGCTGAACCCCCGCCTTTCAATTCCGGCGAAACCTGAAAGTTATAGGTATATGGAGGCTCTGTCTTGTCACGGTTAAAGATGCCGAGATTGCTGCCGGCAAAATACCCGATGATCAATGCTATAATAAACGTCAATACAATCTTTTTGTTCATTTTTTCTTCTTAAACTCCTGTTCTCTTGAAATCTTGACTTATTATTATAGCACAGCAAAATAAGAGCATAATTACAATCTGAATATATTATTAACAGGCTCTTTGAATTCTGTTTTTTAAGCAGAGGCGCATGAATATCAGGGCAGAGAAAAATAGGCTTGAGGATGCGGACAAGAGGCATCTCTGGCACCCTTTTACCCAGATGAAGGAGTGGCTCGATGAGGGCCCGCTCATAATTACGGAAGGGAGAGGCTCATTCCTCAAAGACATCTTCGGCAGGTGGTATTTGGACGGCGTATCATCACTTTGGGTGACCCTGCACGGCCACGGAAAGAGAGAGATAACTGACGCGATAAAGGGGCAGGCTGACATGATAAGCCACTCGACTCTTTTGGGGCTCACTCATAAGCCGGCCATAGAGCTTGCAGAAAAGATTATTGCCATAACCCCTAAAAACCTGACGCGCGTATTCTACTCTGACAACGGCTCAACTGCCGTTGAGATAGCGCTCAAGATGGCTTATCAGTTCTGGCAGCTTAAGGGAGAGAAGAAGAAGAGGGCTTTTCTCTATCTCGAAAATTCATATCACGGCGATACGCTCGGGGCGGTAAGCGTCGGCGGGATTGATATCTTCCACAAGATATTCTCCCCGCTTCTTTTCAAAGGATTTAAAGCCCCTTCCCCATACTGCTACAGGTGCGGCCTCGGGAAAAGTTATCCTTCCTGCAAACTCCAATGCCTGAAGGCAATGGATGATATGCTCGGAAACAATCGCCATAAGATAGCAGGAGTCATCATCGAACCGCTTGTGCAGGGCGCCGGCGGGATGATAGTCTCGCCTCCGGGATACCTCAAAGGCGTAAGGAAACTCTGTGATAAGTATAAGGTGCTTTTAATAGCAGATGAGGTCGCGACAGGCTTCGGCAGGACAGGCAGGATGTTTGCCTGCGAGCATGAGGAAGTAAGCCCTGATATAATGTGCCTCGCAAAAGGGATAACAGGCGGATATCTGCCGCTTGCCGCAACGGTAATGACTGAAAATGTATTCAATGCCTTTCTCGGCGAGTACAAGGAGTTAAAGACATTCTTCCACGGCCATACATATACCGGAAACCAGTTAGCCTCTGCCGCCGCAATTGCAAATATAGATCTTTTCAAAAAAGAGAAGACGCTTCAGAAGATGCAGGGCAAGATAGCATTGTTAAAAAAGGAACTCGCCAAGATCGCTGAACTTCCGCATGTTGGTGAAGTCAGGCAGAAGGGTTTTATGGCAGGCATCGAACTCGTAAAGGATAAGAAAAGGAAGACGCCTTTCAGGTTTGAAGAAAAAATAGGCTGGAAGGTATGCGAAAAAGCAAAGGAGAAAGGGCTTATCATAAGGCCGCTTGGAAATGTCATTATCCTTATGCCGCACCTTAGTGTTTCAAAAGAAGAGCTGATGCAGATAACCGATAAGACTGCTGAGGCTATAAAAGAAGTGATGGGCTGAGCTATGATTGTGGAAGTCCGACTTCAATAGTTAAAAACGTCTCCAGTTGTTTGGAAGAGTATATAAAAAGTATTAAGACGACGCATTAGGATTTCCTTACGCCTTGGTTGAGTGTTCACTGTATCCCCAACGCTACCAGAAGCAACGTCTCCAAAGTTCCCCGAATAAAGTTCTTGCTTTAACAGGTGTAAGGTATTATGATTAAGAAATTTTTCGTGACAGGGGCATAATGAAGATCACTTAATTGGAAGTTTAAAGCTAAACAACTGGTATCACAAAATTTGATACCACACATGAAGCCTTTTGGAGTCTCTTTGCCTTATGCGTTCACCGAACAAGTGATTGCGATGTTTTTCAGCATACTCAATACAAAAGGATGGAAATGAACAAGTTGAATGTTGCTCTACAAAGTTATTCGATAATTAAAATTGAAAATTCACTGAAACCTCGTGCAGTTCGAGCCCGATCACTGTCAACGGATGAAATTCAAAAGCTCCTGATAAATGCCAGAACTTCAGGTTGGTATGGAAACATGGAACTGATGGAGTACATAGTAAATTGTGGCTTATCCCATGAGCAAGATATTCGTTCTTCGATTAAGGAAGATATTTTTAGGGAGTGCAGAGTTGCGCGTGAAATATGGACTGCAACGCTTCGATCTATTCGAAAAAAACTCTGTCTTTTGCTCCCCTTGAGCAAGAGATTCAGCAGAATTGATGCTGTCAGAAAATACAGGTTTTCTGATTTGGCAACTCCAGGCTTGCTTTATTATATCAAACGCGATATGAACAATATTAATGTCCATGTTTATGTGCAGGCGCTCTTAGAATCTTCTATCCCAGAAATAAAGATCAAAGGTAAGTTATTAACAAGGCGAGAGAGGAAAGCCTTTATAAATAAAGAAAAAAAAGGGATACTCGAATGGTATCTCGATTTTCATAATATAGAAAAGAACATACTCTCAAGAATTCCAATGACTCTGTTTCCAACAGAAGAGGAAAGATTTTATGTGGCTATTCAGCTTGCCTCGACGCTTGACTGGCACCAGTATTACAGAATTGTTTTTGTCTATAATTTGCTCCTTGAAGAGTTAACATACAACTCAAATCAACTGGGCGGTCTTGATACAACATTAAGTGACACAAATATTATTACAGGTATGCCAGCTATCTTTGGACACATAGTTACTCCGAAGTCAATCCCGTTCGAGGTTTGTCTGGCACTTTTGGAGGATGGCATCAGAAAAGATTTAAGTAGATTTCCTAAGATCGAACAAAAGAAAATAAAAACCATGGTAGATCAGGCAAGAAATGCAACTGTAATGATAATTAGGCAAAAGCAAGAAGAATCAAAAAAAGAAGATATCGCCTTAGAATTGCTCAATCAATTTGCTTTGCTAATTAATAAGGACAAAAGGTTAAAATTCGGAAGTTGCTTTGCCTATTGGCAGGAATACGTTGCTCATCAACGAAAAGAAATCGAGAAAAGTGCAAGAGAGTTTAAAGAAGCTAGCCAATTCCTAAATATCCCAGACTGTTATTTGCTGGTCGAAGGAATCAGCGATAAGATTGTGTTCTCACATTTCTTGAAGTTATACGCCGAATATGGAATTGCCATTAGAGTTGAAGAATGTGGTAGCAAAGAAGGCGTTGACCGTCGGTTTCGTGACCTCGTCAAGAAGGAATCTTACGTGGGAAGTATCGTTACTGTTCTTGATGCCGATGCAGGTAAACAATATGACAACCTAAAAAGAATCAACATAGGCAACCTTCTTGTTAAGCATTTCATATATCCACAAGGTACGCTGGAGGATTTATTTTCTGTGAAGCGGCATATTAAGGTTTTAAATTCCCTTTATCCCCATGGAGGTAGCATAGGAAGTTTAGACTTGAGAGGCAGTAAACGGATAGAAAAGAAAATTAATGCGGTTTTATGGAAAAAGAAGAGCGTTCATTTTGATAAAAAAAGTTACGCCGAAGCAATGATAGGAGAATTCAAGAGTAGGAGGCATATACCTGCAAAAGCCAGAGAAATTGTAAATGCTACAGTTGACTTGGCGAAAGCACGATTAAAAAAACTGCCTAAATTACACTCTTATCTTTCTGTTGATCGTTTATCGCGAGAAGTTTTGGCCAATATTTTATGATAGATAAGTAGGATTAGGATTAACTCTTTAATTTTCATTTTTTTCATTTAAGAATCCTAAGTTAAAGGCATACTCTTAAAATCGAGGAACATCAGCGATGTATCTCTCACAAATCAGTCATTTTAAGCGCATACGACATATAAGCATACTACTCAACCAACTTCCCCTCCCTGTCAATGTTTTAAGTTAGGCACTGTCACGGAATCTGTAAAATATTATTGAATAAAATGGATGATACCTGATAAAATTTTATGATAATTGGTCAAGATGAAATATCAGGTTGAGTTATGGGTTTTATAATAATAATAATTTCAATAATCATTGTGGTAGGTTATTTCATAAAACAAGACCTAGATAAAAAAGAATATGAAGAAATTATGTCATCTTACGATAAGGCTTCTTCCTATTCCACATCTGATACAACTTCACTGATAACAATGTCAGAAAACGATAGTTATTCAAGTTCAGGTTTATTTTCTACCACAACGGATGGTGGATATATTATAAATCCTGAAAGTTCATTCCCCTTAACAATTTATGGTGTTGATGAAGCGACTATAAAAGAATTAATCAATAAGTTAGATAATAATGAATCAATTACTTATATAGTTTCAGGCACAAATCTTAGATGTAAAGAAATAGATGATTATGTTGAAAAATTTAAACCTCACTATTTAAAGAAAATTGAAAAATTGAAAGATTCCTCAAAGGAGTGGGCGGGTGCTTATGGAAAATACAGAGAGGATTTATTAATCAAGTTTAGGGATCAAGCTATAAAAACTCTTGAAATAATACCATCTGCGGATTTAGATGTTTTGTTTGAATATGAAGATTTCACCATTAATGATGATTTAATTGATCAGTATGGAAGTGAAAATCTTCGTCTTTATTTCAGATATGCAAACCGATTTGATAACGTCATAGTTATTTCAACTAATCATTATCAACAAGATGGATTTGAGCAATTAGTTGAAGTAGGTCTTGCTATAAGAGGGTTAGATATAGAACTGTCTGATATTTGGTCATATTTGAAAACATTATCGCTAAAGGAAATGAATGCATTAGTGTCTGACATAATAGAAAAGCCTTTTAGTCGTAAAAATAAGGCAGTCGAATTTCTTATAACGGTACCTGATATTAAAACTAGATTAAGCAAAATAATAGCACTTCATAAGCTTTTTCAATTATCTAAACTGCCTAATGAATTTGTAGGCATAGACTTGGGTGAAATTCATAAAACTTGGATGTATGAAAATTCAATTGCTAATTTAATCAGCAATACATATGCCTCAAGTATTAGTGCCATAAGTAGTGCTGCATTTGATAAAGAGATTGACTGTGCTTGGGAGATATTGACAATGGATGATGATATAACATGTAAATATTGTAAAGATGCTGCGTTAAAATCTTATCCTAGTAATAAATATCCACTTGTGCCATTACATATAGGTTGTAGATGCACGGTAGTATGTAAATAGAAGAAAATTTAAAATAGATAATACTAACCGCAAACAGGGTCAGACCTCACAATTGATATTTGGGCTAATATCTATGCTCGTACTATATTAAGAAGAATCAACCAACTTCCTTCTCCCTTCCGAAACCGATCTTCTTTTTCATAAACTATTCTTCATCCGCCGCTGCAATTTGAAAAGAAAACCCTTTTCTGTTAAATTTAAGGCATGAAAACCGGCTGGAAAAAGAGAATAGAAATTAATCCTGATATCATGGGCGGCAAGCCAGTAGTTAAAGGCACTCGTGTCCCTGTTGAAGTTATTGTTGGTGGATTAGCAGGCGGCATGAAGTTTGAAGAAGTATGCAAAGAATACAGGATCAAGCTTGAAGATATAAAAGCGGCTCTCGCATATGCGGCAGAAACCCTTTCTGAGGAACATCTCATTGCGGTTTCTCGTTGACGAAAACCTCCCATTCGGGATTGTTGAATACCTTCTTGCATTGAATTACGATGTCTTTGATGTGGCAGCGTCAAATCTCAGGGGGCACAAAGACACATTTCTTTGGTCTAAGGCGGCTGATGAAAAAAGAATTATCGTTACAAGAGACCTCGACTACCCAATACCTAAATTAAGACCCGCACCCTATGGAGTAATATTAATCCGCGTTCCTTCAAATTTTAAAGCGTCATTGATTACAAATGTTTTCAAAGAGTCTGTCAAAAAGATAAAACTTGAGAGCCTTAAAAATAAGGTCGCTGTTATAAGCCCCGGCAGAATAAGAATCAGCCCATTGCCCTGATTCATCATATTAAGCCTTTAACAATTTTCCTTGTCCGCCTTCTCCATCCTCTCTCCAAGCAGCTTCCAGTTGCATTTCTGCATGACCTTGACCGTTTTGTGCATCAAACCATTTTCAACAGCGTCAGCCCTGTCAGAATTCCTTGAGATTCCATGAAAGGGGAGAATGATAAAGAATGCCTGGTCAACATTTTTTTTTGCCGGAGGCAGCACGTCTTCAATCCTTGTGTAGTAAGGGTCTTCTCCTTCCTCACACCGCCTTCCGAAGACATTGAACTGCCTGCATGCCATGGGCCTCATTGAATGTATCGGGCAGGCATCTCCCGCGAGAAAAGGGCACTGGGATTTTTTTTATATTCTCTTAGTTGCATTTTTAAAGCATCTCTGATATCTCCCGTGACCTTTTCAGCGGTATACCATGATATGCCCATCAGTTCAAGCGGATATACTGGGATGTCCCTCAGGGTTCTGCAGCAGTTTGAGCAGCCTTTTGCACATGCTGTCCTTCTCCCTTTCCTCTCCTCTGCCTCGACAGCCTTTGCAATCCCCTTATCAACTGCGTGATAGGCGTCAAGCAGCATTGAGAGCTAGGGAAGGTATTTCTCTTCAGGAAAAGAGAGTCTCTTTATTTTGGGAACTTCTTTTTTGTTTTTCTTCATTTTTTAGTCCTATGCCGACAGATCACAAACCCGTAGATAATGATATTAAGAAAAATCACGAAAAGCCCCAGTTTGATTTGCAGCCCTTTTGTCAGCTCCGCGGGGTAGAGAAGAGGAAGTATGTAATGCGCGACAAACCCGCGTTCCATAGTCACGGCGCCTGCCTTTTCCCTGAAAAAATTTTCAAGGTGTGTAAGCGGACAAATCCATCCGAAAAACTCTATCAGCGCGCCCCATAGTGCCGCCGGCAGATGAAGCCATGCGGCACCTCTCCACTTGAAGACAATAAGCCCGCCGAAGATGACAAAAAGCACAAACAGAAAATGCGCGAGCGCTGTCGCGTCTGCCATTGCTTTGTAATTCATAATCTGATTTTAGAGCAAGAAAGCCTGATGGCGAAAAGAAAAACTAAAGGCTGCCCGGCTCCATATGCCGGATTATCTTGCCTTTAACCATATAGATGACATCTTCGGCAATGTTTGTGGCGTGGTCAGCTATACGCTCAAGGTATTTTGACACATAAGTCACTTTGACTACGCGCGTTATAGTGGAGGGGTCGCGTATCATCATCTCCATAAGCTCTTCGCATACAGCCCTGTTTAAGTCATCCACCTCATCGTCGCGTATGATGACTTCCTTTGCAAGAGATGTATCCTCGTTCACAAACGCATTTATCGTATCAAGCACCATGCCCTGCGCTATCCTCGACATGTGCGGGATGTCAATATATGGCTTAAGCACAGGCTCTCTGTTAAGTTCTACCGCGCGCTCGGCAATATTGACCGCGTTATCCGCTATCCTTTCGAGGTCAGTGGTTATCTTCATTGCGGTTGTTATGAAACGGAGGTCTTTGCCCATCGGCTGTTTCAGGGCAAGAAGCCTTATGCACTCTTCATCTATCTTCACGTCATAGGAGTTTATCTCTTTGTCGTTTTCTATGACATGAATGGCAAGGCCTGAATCCCTGTCAACGAGCGACTTGACGGAATTCTTTATCGCTGTCTCAACAAGGGAGGCCATTTTAAGGAGCATCTCATGGAGATGCGCTAATTCGTTGCTTTTAACGGCCATTACCCGAACCTCCCAGTAATATAATCGCCCGTCAGTTTCTCAGACGGGTTCGTGAATATCTTATCCGTACTGTCATATTCTATCAAGTCCCCTAACATCATGAATCCGGTCATGTCTGATATCCTCGCGGCCTGCTGCATATTGTGAGTGACTATGATGATCGTAAGATTTTTCTTGAGCTCAACGATAAGGTCTTCGATCTTTGATGTTGATATCGGGTCAAGCGCTGACGTAGGCTCGTCAAAAAGGATGACTTCCGGCTCAACTGCGAGAGCGCGGGCGATTACGAGCCTCTGCTGCTGCCCGCCTGAGAGTTCATACGCGCTTGCATGAAGCTTGTCCTTCACCTCATCCCAAAGCGCGGCGTTGTTAAGCGCCTTCTCCACCCTTTCGGAAAGGCCTGATATTTTTTTGACGCCTTTAAGCCTCAATCCATAGGCTATATTGTCAAAGATGCTCATGGGAAAAGGGGTCGGCTTCTGAAAGACCATGCCGATGCGGCTCCTGAGGTCAATCAGATCTATCTCATCAGAAAAGATATTCTCCCCTTTAAAGAGTATCTCGCCCTCGTATCTGTTCCCTGGATAAAGGTCGTGCATGCGGTTAAAGCACCTGAGGAGCGTAGTCTTGCCGCAGCCAGACGGCCCGATGAGGGCTGTGACGTTTTTTTTGTGGACCGGCAGAGTGATGTTTTTTATCGCATGGACATTTCCCGCGTAATAAAAATTAAGCCCTTTAACGTCAAACTCCGCCGCGGCATTCATCGCTTCCCATGCCTCCCTTTGATTAAGAGCCTTCCGATGACCGTAAGCGTCAATATGGATAATGTTATCACTAAAGAAGCGGCCCATGCCTGCGAATGCCAGCTCTCATAAGGCCCCATCGCGTATTGAAAGATAGTTACTGTAAGAGAGGCGATTGGCTTGTTCATGTCAGCGGAGAAGAATGAATTATTAAAGGAAGTGAATAAGAGCGGAGCGGTCTCGCCTGAAACGCGGGCTATAGAAAGGAGTATTCCCGTGAGAATGCCTGTTGACGCGCCTCTGTAGACTATCTGAATAATCACCTTGTAGTATGGCGCGCCGAGAGCGAATGCCGCCTCTCTTAAAGTCCACGGCACGAGCCTCAACATATCTTCAGTAGTTCTCAGGACAACGGGTATCATTATAATCGAAAGCGCGATTGCTCCTGCCCAGCCGCTGAAATGGCCTATCGGCTTCACAAGCACGGCATATATAAAAGTTCCGATTACTATAGAAGGAACGCTGACCATGATGTCCGAGAGGATGCTTATCAGCCTCGCTATCCTTCTTCCGCGCGCGTACTCTGCGAGAAATGTCCCGCCAAGCACGCCTATCGGAACCCCTATCAATGTCGCGCAGAGGGTTATCAGCAATTGTCCGATAAAGGCATTCCTCAACCCTCCCCCTTCAACGCCTGCCGGGGCAGGGTCGTTGATAAATAAATTCAGGTTCAACGCCTTTATCCCATGCGCAAGCACATCGCCAAGAATAAAGACGAGCCAGAAGAGCCCCGTAAGCGCAGCGACAGTGCAGAGCACCATGGCGATAACGCCCTCTATTTTCCTCTTCCGCACCCTCGTCATCGTGAATACTTCCTCTCTGCCCTGATGAGAAAATATTTTGCAACGGCGAGAGTGATAAAACTCATGACAAAAAGCACAAGCGCGAGATAAAAGAGGGATGAAAGGTAAATGTCATTATCCGCCTCTGCAAACTCATTCGCAAGAGTGACGGTGATAGTCGCCGCCGCGTCAAAGAGCGATGTCGCGATCCTGTGATTGTTCCCGAGAACAAAGGCGACAGCCATAGTCTCTCCGATCGCCCTGCCAAGTGAAAGGACAATTCCGCCGAAAACGCCTATCTTTGAGTAGGGGATAACAATATTCTTGACGACCTCCCACTTTGTCGCGCCGATTGCGTAAGCGGACTCCTTTATTATGGGAGGGGTGAGGTTAAAGGAGTCTCTGGAGATGCTCGCGGTAAAAGGGATTATCATGATGCTCAAAATTACGCTTGCGGTCAAGATATCAATCCCCATAGGAGTGCCTTGAAATAAAATACTGACAATAGGAATACCAGCAGTGATCTTTTTCAGGAAAGGTTCAACATGCCTGCTCATTATCGGCGAAAGCGTGAAGAGCCCCCACATTCCGTAGATGATGCTCGGGATTGCGGCAAGGAGCTCAATCGCCGCGCCTATCGGAGCTTTAAGAAAATTTGGCGATATTTCCGTGACAAATATGGCGATGCCGATGGAGACGGGTATCGCTATAAGCAGGGAAAGAAAAGTCGTTATGATTGTTCCGTAAATATTAGTAAGCGCGCCAAAGGATTCTTTGACAGGGTCCCAGTCTGTTGATATGAGAAATTTTATGCCAAATCTCCCTATTGCCGGAGAGGATTCCATGATGAGCACATAGAGTATCCCGATGACGAAGACTGCGACTGAAAGAGAAGCAATGGCAGTGGTTGCAGAAAATATAATGTCAGCAGGATTTTTCCTCAAAATATCCCCTTTTCTTTCCAATAAGCCCTGACCTTATCTTTGAGGGATTTCGGCAGGGGAACGTACACAAGCTCTTTTGCCTTATTATCCCCGTTCTTGAAAGCCCAGTCAAAGAACTTGACGACACTCTTGTTTGCATCTGTCTTTTCCTTTGCAAGAAGTATGAAGGTTGCTCCTGCAATCGGCCATGATTCCTTGCCCGGCGCGTTGGTGAGCCAGAGATAAAAATCTTTTTTAGGATCAAAATCCCCTGATTCTGCCGCATCCTCAAAGCTTTCGAATCCCGGCACAACGAAATTCCCTGCGGAGTTCTTAAGCTGTGTAAAGGTGAGCTTGTTCTGCTTTGCGTAAGCGAACTCGACATATCCGATTGAGTTGGCAGTCCTCTTTACATAGTTGGCGACCCCTTCATTACCCTTTCCGCCTATGCCCGTGGGGAACTTCACAGCTTTGCCTGCGCCGATCTTCTCCTTCCACGCAGGACAGACCGCGCTCAGATAATTCGTAAATATTGCTGTTGTTCCCGAACCGTCGGAGCGGTAAACAACCGTCACCTCGCTGTGCGTCAGCTTTGACTGAGGATTCATCTTCTTAATCTTCTCATCATCCCAGTATTTAATCTCTCCAAGGAATATGCTGCACAGTGATTCCGGATCAAGTTTCAGTTGGCCGGGGTGAGTATTTTCAAGATTCACCACAGGCACAACTCCGCCGATGACTGCCGGAAACTGGAGCAACTTATCCTTCTGAACCTGCTCCGGCTTGGAAGGGTCGTCCGAGGCCCCAAAATCAATGGTTCTCTCGGTGATCTGCCTCACCCCGCCTCCCGAGCCGATGGACTGATAATTGATCTGAACGCCGGTTATCTTATTGTAATCATACGCCCATGCTGAATATACGGGATAAGGGAATGTCGCTCCCGCACCGTTGAGTGTCTCCGCAGCATTTACATGCGCGAATGATAAAACCAATGCCGCGAGCAAAGTCAATCTTAAAATGTTTTTCATTATTTCTCTCCTGACAATTATTATAACTTCCCAAAAATCAAAGCCGCGCATCCGGCCATCAATGATGGCCGTGATATTAAATTTAAAACAGACAATAATGTCAACTTAAAAATTATGATATTAATATATGAAATGCCTCTTCCTCGGATGCTTCATATACATGATATTCGTAGCTATTTTTTTGGGAAGACAAACGGCACTTGGCGATACTTGTACAAAGCGCATTGGGGCCCTAATTCCCTATTCTATAATTACTGACAGTAAAAAATATATTTAAATTCAATACGTTATCTCAGTGTAATTTTTTTCTTGACAAGAATCATTCTTATCTTGTATTATTTCTAAGATGCTATTAAAAAATATCATAAAACAATAACCGGAGGATACAGATTATGAATAAAGAACATATAGTTAAATGCAGGTGCGGCAAGTACGCCGTGGCTTTTCAGTTTAAGGACAATATAATGCCCCATGAAGTGATTCAGGGCATATTCTGCCCTTCATGCTCTAAAAAGATTGCTTTTGACCCCATAAGCATGATTGAAACTAACGGCTGGATAATCCATTACAACATGTTTGTGGCGAGCAGGTTCAGAAGGAAACTTCCTGCCATTGATATGGACAATCTTTTACCGGAGATGCTCTTTGATAAAGGCTACGCTACATGGCTGGGGCTGGCCACTGAAGAAGGCGGCGGAAGCCTTATGGACAAGTGCGAATGCGGCGCGCTGCTTTACTGCTGCAAATAATAAAATCCGGAAGAAAAATATAACAGGGCGTCAGGATATAAGCTTTCTAAGCTCTTCGGCATTCACGCGTATCTCTTTTGCAAGATGCTCGGGAGAAGCTCCGCTGTGGCTCATAACCTCTTTCAGGTAATCTTTAAATGATACCTGCTTTTCACAGCTTCTGAAGTGATGTTCAAGCACTGAGGCGAGCCCTTCCGAAGGTATCCTGTACCCCTTCTTCGTCGCCTCCTTCTCGCCTGTGCTTTCGGGTACTCCTATAACGGATATCTTGCTGTCAACCGTTATGAACCTGAGATTGTGCACAAGGAGGCAGTTGCTGTATATGACTTCAGCGCCGGCCTTTGTGTAGAGATATCCGATATGAAGCCTGTCGGGAAATTTCGGCAAAAGATATCTGACCTTTATTCCCCTTCCAGTAAGCTTCTCAAGCTGGTTCACGATATCACGAGTCATCTTCTCGTCATCGCCGCTCGGTATCCTTCCGGTTATGCAGCCGATTATCTCCATTTCCGCGTCAAGCATCGTGTCAATGACCGTAAGAAAATACTCCTGGCGGGTAAGCACCTTTGTAGCCTTGCTCATTTCTATAAGCAGCTTGTCTCTCTGCCTTCCTTCCTTTATGCTGTATACGAGAAGTATGACGGTCGCGATGAGGAGAATTGACTCAAGAAGAAGCAGGCCTGTTTCAATACGCAAGATTGAGCCTCCTGTAAAATTATCAGTCATTTTATCATTTTTCTTCATCTTTATCATCCGGCCTTTCTGCTTTGGCGCTTTCAGCCTGAACTTGAATTGACAAAGAAACGGATATAACGCTATAGTTGTCAAAAAATGAAAACCGCACTTGCCCTTGACATAGACAGCACCCTGACCCCGCCGAGACAGCCCATAACGAAAGTAATGGTAGAAGCGCTGACGCGCCTTAACGTTCCCTTTTATGTCGCGGCAGGCAGCCACTTTCAACTGCTTCAGAACCAATTCTTCAAGCCTATGTATGAACACGGGTTCCGCGGGCGGTTTGACGCCTTTGTCAGCAATGGCGCGGTTCACTACCATTGTGATTATTCAAAAGAGATGTCCATTAAACTCGTCTCGGAGTTCAATATCGGAAATTATCTCGGGGAGAATGACTACCGCCGTTTGATGAATGTGCTTGCCGGGACTTTGCAAATGGAAGAGTTCCGCCTGCCTGATGACTTCACTATAGTTGATAACAGGATAGTTGACAGGGTCTCCATGATCAACCTATGCCCTATAGGCAGGCTTGAAAAAGAAGGCCCGGATGCAATGCTCAACAGGGAAAAGTTCGTAAAATTCGACCTGTCATCAGACTACAGGAAAAAGATAATGGAATATCTTAATCTCTCATTGTCGCCGCTGATAAAAGAGAAGCATCTGCATATCACTCTCGGCGGGCAGACCTCGTTCGATATCGGGATATGGGGCGAAGACAAAACCAAGCCTGTGCGGAAATTGCTGGAAAAAGGTTTTGAAAAGGTGATCTTTATCGGCGATGCCTTATTCAAAGGCGGCAATGACGCCGCGGTCATTGAACTTATAGACACATGGCCTTCAGAGTCTCCATGCCCGGTAGAAGCGGTGCAGACAGGCTCATGGCTTGAGACTATAGAGATATTTAAAAAGAAAGAGGTGTTGGGATAACTATTATTGTTTTTCTCTTTTGTCATTTCTATTATTGGTTTCAGCAAATAAAATCCCCTTTAATAGACATCCTTCGCACTTCGGCTTCGGTTTGCAGTAGTGCTTGCCGACCATTACTAACAGGGCATGATATTCATTGAATAGTTTTACATCATGCGGCAGATTAGCGTGAAAAAGCTCCTGCATATCGTGATATGTCGCGTCTTCCGGAACTATCTTATGCCGCGTAAGAACCCTCTTTGTGTAGGCGTCAATTACAAATACAGGCTTCTCAAGAGCGTAGAGGAGAATAGAGTCCGCGGTTTCAGGGCCGATGCCGTTTACATTGAGAAGTTCATGCCTGAGAGCATGCGCATCCTGCTTCTTCATTTGAGCCATACTGCCTTTGTGATGGTTGCAGAGGAAGGTTAAAAAGTTCTTCAGCCTTTTCGCCTTGATATTGAAATACCCGGCGGGTTTAATCAAAGAAGCAAGTTCTTTGTGCGGCATCTCGTGAAGTTTTTTCGCGCTTAGCGCCTTTTGCCTTTTTATATTGCTTATAGCTTTTTCAACATTTTCCCAGTTTGTGTTCTGCGTCAGTATCGCGCCAACGGCTATCTCAAAAGGCGTGTCACCCGGCCACCAGTTTTGCGCGCCGAAGGATTTGTAAAGGGTGTCATAGATGTCAAACAGTATTTTTTTGCGCATGCTGAAAAATTTCAGATCTGTTGTCAGTTTTCAGTTTTTAGACTGACAACTGATAACTAATCACTGACAACTTTTCCTTACCCCGGCGGCCAATGCATAATTCTTCCGCCTAAAAGATGGAGATGGATATGAAAAACAGTCTGCCCCGATTCACGGTTGCAGTTCATGACAAGCCTGAAGCCTCTCTCGG
>JACQZG010000048.1 GCA_016213935.1 Nitrospirota bacterium | reverse complement strand
GTGATTATTTTATTTCTTTCTTGCTTTCCTGTTACTCGCAAGGTCGAGCAAGGCAACAGGATGTTTTTCCGCAACTTGCAGTAATATGCGCGCCGGACCTTCCGGCTTGCGCCGGCCTTGTTCCCAGTTACGAAGTGTTGCAGTGCTTATTCCCATGAGGATTGCGAACTTGTCCTGTGAGAGGCCGTATTGGTCGCGAATCTTCTTCACTTCGGATTCCGCAAAGGTAAAGGTCCGCGCCGGCTTCATTGTGCGCTTCATTATTGCCCCGCCCTGTTTCACGCTTTTGAGAAGTTCATCAAAAAGTTCTTTTTTCATCGGTATTCTCCTTTGACAATTTCTTTTAGTTGTTTCAACTGGTCCGGCGTCAAATCATCCTGTTCATTCTTGGGATAAGCAAACAGCATCAGGACAACCTCCGGCGATACAAACCAATAATAAATAACCCTGACACCGCCACGCTTTCCATGGCCGCCCGCAGACCAGCGGAGTTTGCGCAGTCCCCCGCTGCCGGGAATGATTTTGCCTGCATCCGGCTTCTGAACCAGTTGGGCCTGCAAGAGCCGGTATTCATCATCGGCAAGAATGGATTGTATGCGACGGGTGAATATCGGGGTCTCTATAATGACCATGATTGATTATACGTCATTGGCGCATAGATGGCAAGGGGGTTTATCATGTGTGGAAAGAGATGAAGGAAGCAAATAGTTCTTAAAACTCTATTCCCTTTCTCGCCTTTGTCCCCTTCTCAAAAGGGTGCTTTATCATTCTCGTCTCTGTCACGTAATCCGCAATCACGAGAAGCTCTTCAGGGGCGTTCCTGCCGGTAAAGACGAGTTCAAGGTTTTCCGGCTTTGCGTCTATAATCCTCTTCATATCGCCCAGGTCAGCCAGTCCGCCGCTGAGGAGGTTGTTGAACTCATCAAGGATTATCAGGTCAAACTCCCCGCTCTTCATCTCTTTTACGGTAAGTTCTATCGACGCGGCAACCGATGCCTTAAGTTCATTGATGTCCGCTTTCGGGCTGAAAAGCGGGGAGACCTGCTCTCTGAAGGTGACTATATTTATCCCGGATTTTTTCAGGGTTATTATCTCGCCTGAATCGAGGGAGCCGCCTTTGAGGAATTGGTGAATCAAAACTTTTCGGCCATGCCCTGCGGCCCTTACAGCAAGGCCGACAGCGGCGGTTGTTTTTCCCTTGCCCTCGCCTGTGTAAACGTGAATAAGGCCTTTTGACATAAATTAGCTTTCAGCATTCAGCCGTCAGCGATCAGCTTTATTTGTATGTTTATTCTTTTGCTGAAAGCTGAATACTGATAGCTGACAGCTTTTTTGGAGCGGGCGACGGGATTTGAACCCGCGACTTCCAGCTTGGGAAGCTAGCACTCTACCACTGAGTTACGCCCGCATTAATGCAGGTATTTTATATTGAGAGTCTTGCGTAATGCAAGGTATTATTCTCCGGTTTTGATTTTCTGACGAAAGAAAGTAACTACTCGTTCTGCTATAATATTTCGTCATGTTGGGGATAATAACAAAGATATTCGGGACAAAAAATGAGAGGGAACTCAAGAATCTCAACAGCATTGTCGAGCAGATAAACTCTTTTGAAGCCTCTATATCTTCGCTTGATGACAGGCAGCTGAAGGCAAAGACGGAGGAGTTCCGCGAGGGGCTCGGCAAGGGCGAGGCTCTTGACGATATTCTGCCTGAGGCTTTTGCCGTCGTTAGAGAGACATCCCGCAGAGTCCTCGGCATGCGCCACTTTGACTCTCAGCTCATAGGCGGCATGGTACTTCATCAGGGAAAGATAGCCGAGATGAAGACAGGAGAGGGAAAGACGCTTGCCGCTACGCTCCCGGTGTATCTGAACGCGATAGACGGAAAGGGCGTTCATGTCGTCACTGTCAATGATTATCTCGCCAAGAGGGACACGCAGTGGATGGGGCCGATATACAGCTTCCTCGGTTTATCCGTTGGCACGATACAGCATGACAGCTCTTTCCTCTTCGACACCTCTTACCATTCGGAAGACAGCAGGCTCAGGCACCTGAGGCCTGTCGGGAGGAGGGATGCTTACCACGCCGATATAACTTACGGCACGAATAACGAGTTCGGCTTTGACTATCTCAGGGACAATATGAGGTATGACATAAGCGAATATGTTCAGAGGGAACTCAATTTCGCGATCGTTGACGAGGTGGACAGCATCCTCATTGATGAGGCAAGGACGCCGTTGATAATTTCAGGCCCTTCCGAAGAATCGACCGATAAATACTATAAGGTGGACCAGATAATCCCCAGGTTCGTGCTCAATACTGATTACACGGTTGACGAAAAGGCAAAGAATGTCATGCTCACCGACGAAGGAAACGCGAAGGCTGAGAAACTCCTCGGCATTGAGAACCTCTATGACCTTAGCAACATGGATACGCTCCATCATGTAAACCAGGCGCTGAGGGCGCATGTCCTCTTTAAGAACGAGGTTGACTACATAGTGAAGGACAACGAGGTGATAATCGTTGACGAGTTCACGGGAAGGCTTATGCCGGGAAGGCGCTGGTCTGACGGCCTTCACCAGGCGATAGAGGCCAAGGAGGGAGTAAAAATAGCGAGCGAAAACCAGACGCTCGCCTCCGTAACCTTTCAGAATTATTTCAGGATGTACGAAAAGCTTTCGGGCATGACCGGCACCGCTGACACAGAGGCTGAGGAGTTCGCAAAGATATACAACCTCGACGTGCTCGTAATTCCCACTCACAAAGAGATGATAAGGATTGACCATCCAGATGTCGTGTACAAGAATGTGAAGGGCAAGCTTAATGCCGTTGTCAACGAGATAGCAGACTGCCACAAAAGAGGCCAGCCCGTCCTTGTCGGCACGATATCAATCGAAAAGTCTGAGCTTATAAGCTCAATGCTCAAGAAGAAAAAGGTTCCCCATCAGGTATTAAACGCCAAGTACCATGAGAGAGAGGCGGAGATAGTCGTGCACGCGGGCAGAAGCGGAGCGGTCACGATAGCCACAAACATGGCGGGCAGAGGCACTGACATCGTGCTCGGAGGAAATCCCGAGGTCATCGCGAAAGAGATGCTGAGGGAGAAGGAATCCGCAACCGATGATGATTATAAGAAAGCGCTTGAGAAGGCGAAAAATTTATGCGAGGAAGACAGGAAGACGGTTCTCGGAGCAGGAGGGCTCCATATCGTAGGCACGGAGAGGCACGAGTCAAGAAGAATAGATAATCAATTGAGGGGGCGTTCCGGCCGTCAGGGAGACCCGGGCTCGTCAAGGTTTTATCTCTCGCTCGAAGACGACCTCATGAGGATATTCGGCTCTGACAGGATATCCGGGCTGATGGACAAGCTCGGCATGGAGGAAGACCAGCCGATAGAGCATAAGTGGGTCTCAAAAGGCATAGAAAGTTCGCAGAAGAAGGTGGAGGCGCATAACTTCGACATAAGAAAGCATCTCCTCGAGTATGACGATGTAATGAACAAGCAGAGGACGGAGATATACTCCTACAGGCGCGAGATACTTTCAGGCGAGGGGCTCAGGGAGAAGATATTCGAGATGACGGAGAATATCCTTGACGATCTTATCTCCTCTCATTGTTCAGATGAAAAACATCCAGAAGATTGGGACATGAAGGAGCTGAAGGACGCCCTTCACAACCAGTTCAATATTACCCTTGACATAAACGCGGAGGGCGGCGTTGCCGCAATCAGGCAGAAGGCCCTTGATGATATCAAGCGCCTCTATGACGAGAGAGAGGCAGGCATAGGCGCCGAGAACATCAAATACCTCGAAAAGATGATAATGATACAGGTGGTTGACACGCAGTGGAAAGACCACCTTCTCAGCATGGATCATCTCAAGGAGGGCGTCGGGCTCCGCGGCTACGGGCAGAGAGACCCCCTCACCGAATATAAGAAAGAGGCTTTTGAAATCTTCTCGGGCATGGGCGACAGGATATCCGCAGAGGTTGCAGGCAGGCTCTTCAAGATACAGCTTGTTAAGGATAATCAGGTTGAGAGGAAGCTCCCCTTCCGCCCTTCGAGGCTGCAGTACGGAAGGGGAGAAGGCAGCGGCGAAGGCAAGCCCCAGACCGTGGTGAAAGACCAAAGGGTCGGAAGGAACGACCCGTGCCCGTGCGGAAGCGGGAAGAAGTTCAAGAAGTGCTGCGGAAAGGAGCAGTGAAAGTTACGAAACAGTCTCTATTTTTTCGCAAAGCTCATCCAGGGATAAAAGTCCTCCAGGATTGGACTTATGCCTTGCAAGCCTTCTGTCCAACTCCATCATGTGGCTCTCAGGTATAGGGGCTGCAGATTCTTCGGAAGATATGCTGTCCCACATATCTTCGACAAGAAGAATCTTTTCAGGGATGCTTAATTTCTCAATTTGTGGAATATCTATTAAATGCTGTGATGCTGTGGGGTCAGGCTTGCATTCATGCATCTATCTTTCAGCCTTGTTTTATAGTCAAAAGGTAATGAGCTATCCAACTTTTTCAAGCAGCCATTCCTGAATTAATGCATCTTCGTTTTTATGGAGCTTTTTTGCCTTGTTCTGAATCTTTTTAAACAGCCCCATATCCAGCCCCACATATTTCTTTCTTTGCAGCTTGAATTCAATGTCTGTTACTTCTTTAACATCTTCAAATTCAAAAATATCGCGCCCGTCAAAAAAGTCGCTTGCTTCGGATATGCTCATGGATTTTAATTTACTTTTTTTCATATCTTTTTTTCTCCCTTTGATTCATATCCCTTGCGGTTACGATTAAGGCTTTTCTCTTAAGCTTTTTAATAAAGAATACCGAAAGATACCGTCCACTCCTTGTCGTCCCGAGGGCATTATATAAATCTTCACCCTCAACATTACCGCTTTCTTTTTTAAATATCCTGCATTTTCCAGATAAAACTTCCTCAACTTCCAGCGGCAGAACCGCATGTTTCCACGCAAGTTTTTCTACTATAGTATCCAACCGGATTATATCATCAATAATGAATGACAGAAAACCCCCTCCGGTTTTAAGTTATGAGTTAAAAATTATGCAACCTTTAAAATCTTTTCCTTCCCCGCTTCCTTCTGCTTCATAAAAGAATCTTAAAACATCGAACATCAGCAGTTACCAAAATTATATACATTCAAACACATTTATACAACGAAAAAATAGGGTAAACAAATAGACCGGAATGGCCTCAAGAAGAAAAATTCTTTCCACTTCGGCGGACCCCCGGCGCTGCTCTCTGAATGACATACAAAATCAATGCCGTGAGACCATTCTGTAAAGCAGGCTCGCGGTCGTCTCTTTGAAATAGCGGAGCCTTGTCGAGAAGAGGCAGCCCTGCCTGTACTTGACCTCAATATGTTCGGGAGGAGAGCCCCGCAGGGTAATCTCAGGCCTTCCCCAAAACTCCATGGCAAGCTTGTAGGTTTCGTTTTTATTAAGGTCTATCCCCATCAGCCTGCCTGCCGTCATGTCGACAGCAAGTATGTCCGCGCCCGCGATTATCGCACCTGTGTATTTCGGCGTGCTCTGCACCTCGTCAAACTCGTTTCCCCATACGCCGTCAACAAGGCAGAAGTGGCTCGGCACTATCTGGTTCATGTCGAGGATCGCCCTCTTGATGAACGGATGGTACATAAGTTTCTGTTTCCTCGTCGGCACAAAACCGAAGATGTTCTTCATGCATAAGGTTACCCCGGCGAGGGAATGCGTCTTCATCTTCGCGATATTGACGACATAGTCATGTTCAAATACTGTCGCATTAAATGGCATCTCTTTTGTGTGATAGGGCTTGGGTATGTCCTTCCATACCATCTCTGCCTCGCGTATGTCTTCAAGATAAACATTCGGAAACTCCTCAGCAAGTTCGCGGTAGCCGAGTTCGTCAAATGCCTTGAGCGTGTCGCTGCATGATTCTCCAATCGTTATCCTCGGGCAGTCCTTAAGCCGCTCTACAACAGCCCTGACGAGGCCGGTATTAACCGTCATCCCTTCATAACACGGCCTTCCTCCCGTCAGGTTAGGTTTTATGTAAACGCTTTTCCCGGTTACGCTGAAGCCGAGAGCATCGAGAGCCTCGGAAGCGCCTTTGTACGGGTCATCGGTTTTTGCTATATAAACATCGCCCTTTTTCATTGCTGATGCCCTCCTTTTTCATGAAAGCATTTCAGAGACGCTTTCATCGCCTCCTTATTTATATTATAAACCTTCCCTTTGATTTAGTTCGCGCAAGATATTATATTAAATAGCCGCTGTATGGATTGAAGCATTACACAAAATAACGAAATTGATTAAATCCTCCGGAGGGCGTGTTGAACGGTTTTGGAAAAGAGAAGGGATTTAAGGGCATGCTTAAAAAAATATTCCTGACGGTTATAATCGTATCCGTACTCGGAGCGGGCGGCTATTTCGCCTTCAAGCTCTTTTTTGTCCCTGCTCCCGTTATCGAAGGGCTTGACGCCTTTAAAGCGATATCTTCGGAGAAGAAGATCGTGATTAACGCAAAGAACGCCAAGTCGCTGGTCATAACGATTAAACAGAACGGCAAAGAAACCGAGCTTCTCAGAGACGCCGTGCAGGGCAATGAAAAGTCATACACGATTCAGGTGAAGCCGAAGGAACTTCAGCTTAAGGAAGGGCCGGCAACGGTGAGCGTTATCGCAACGGCAGGCTTTAAGGAGACGCCGTATCAGATCGAATCAATAATCGACACAGTGCCTCCTTCTCTTGAGGCAGGCATGTCGCCGTATTTTGTGCCTGTCGGAGGCGGAGGCTTTATCGCGGTCAAGTCGCAGGATGCGGACTCGGTATTTCTCAAGCTCAATGATTACAGGTTCAGGGGATTTAAGGCGGGCGGGGCTTCTGATTACTACATCTTCTTTCCGGTTCCCATTGATGTGAAAGAAGGAAGCACGCTCTACGCGGTTGCGGAAGACAGCGCGGGCAATCAGAGAATAAGGCCCGTGGATACGAAGATACGGGGAAAAGAGTACAGGTCTTCCACTCTCAATATCACGGACGCGTTTATAAATACCGCGGTGGTATCGCTTCTCAACAAGACAGAGACCTCTGACCCTGTCGGCTCATTCAAAGAGGTGAATGAGAAGATGAGGGGCGAGGGGATCGCGAAGCTCAGAGAGATATCAAAGATAACCGAGCCCAAGATGCTATGGGAAGGGAACTTCCTTCAGATGAAGAACAGCCAGGTAATGGCAATGTACGGCGACAAAAGGGATTATGTTTACAACGGCAGAAAGATAAGCGAGAGCGTTCATCTCGGTTATGACCTTGCCGCAACGGCGAACGCGCCTGTCGAGGCCGCCAACAGCGGAGTCGTAAGGTTCACCGGAGACATCGGCATATACGGCAACACGATTGTTATAGACCACGGCATGGGGCTCATGAGCCTTTATTCGCATCTTTCAGCCATCTCGGTAAAGGAAGGTGAAGAGGTGAGCAAAGGTGCGGTTATCGGCAGGTCAGGCTCTACGGGATTCGCGGGCGGCGACCACCTCCATTTCGGCATACTGATACAGGGATACGAAGTTTCGCCCGTCTTCTGGTGGGACAGCCATTGGATACAGGTCAATATTTATGATTATTTGTCAAAAGGCAATACTGCGCAATAAGGCGGTTTATTATTTTTTTGTCTATTGCCAGTATGGCATAATAAGAATATAATTCTTTAAAAGAGATAGCATGAGCCCGGAACTGTATAAATACCAGGTCCCTTACTACCACGTCATAGAAAAGAGGGTAAAAGAGATTGACGAGGCGATCATGGTCTTCCGCGCCTTTTTTATCCCCGTCGAATCCGTCTACAGGTTTCAGCTTATCAAGAAAGACAAGATGTGCAATGTCGAACTGCACAAGCCTCTCATAGATTCCCTGAAGAACGGCGACGCCAGGTCCGAAGAAGAACTTGCCGAGCTTCTCCTCCTCTCGATCGAGAACGAGAGCTTCTGGACGGACATTCAGTAGAGCCTTATCTCCCGCCTTTCTTCTCTTTTGCCTTTGTGATGAAAGGGCCTGTCCCCCGCTTCTTCTTTTTGAAGTGCGCGAGGATTATCTCCGCTTCATTGAACGGGAGCGTCACGAAAGAGAACTTCTCAAGTATCTGGATGTCTCTTATCTTTCCGCTCACTATGCCGCAGCCGCATTTATCCTTTACGAAATCTATCAGCTTCTCACGAGTCAGCCCGTCCTGCCTACCCTGAGTCACAAAGAGGCGTGTCTTGCCCTTGGTGTCAACGACGGCATCCTCTATCTCGGTATAGCTCTTCTCGTCAAGCTCGTCCTGAAACGAGTACTGCAAAAGTGCTGCGAGGATTTCGTGAGGTTCATTCTCTTCGAGGAGCTCTCCCGACATCCTTAGGTATTCAGGGGCGGGAGACGCCTCGATAATATCTTCGAGATCGGATATTATCCTCTGCTTTTTGGATTCTATGACATCTTTTACCTTTGGAAGTTTCGCCTTCCGTATCGGCGCCTTGGACTTCTGCTGTATGAACTGGAGCTTCTTGTACTCAGACGGGGTGATAAAGGTAATCGCGTTTCCTTCCTTGCCCGCCCGTCCCGTCCGCCCTATCCTGTGAACATATGACTCAGGGTCCTGAGGAAGCGAGTAATTAATGACATGAGTCAGGTCATGAACATCTATTCCCCTTGCCGCGACATCGGTTGCGACGAGTATATTTGACAGCCTTTTCTTGAACCTGCCGAGTATCTTCTCCCTGTGCGCCTGCGACATGTCGCCGTGAAGCCCGTCGGCGTCATAGCCGCGCTCAATGAGATGCCCTGTCACCTTGTCGACATCAACCTTTGTCCTGCAGAAGACGAGGCCGTAAAAATCGTCTTCAATGTCTATTATCCTGCAGAGCGCTTCGAACTTGTCAGCCTCAGAGACCTCGAAATATATCTGGTCCGTCTGGCTCACGGTGAGCTGTCCCTTCGTCACCCTGAAGAGTTCATACTCCCTCATGTGCTTTCTGGCTATCTCCATTATTTCGTCAGGCATGGTCGCGGAGAAGAGCATTGTCCGTTTATCTTTCGGCGTGTATCCCATTATCTCGACAACGTCATCGATGAACCCCATATTGAGCATCTCATCCGCTTCGTCAAGGACGAGAAAGGTTATCTCGTCTATCTTTAAAGTGCGGCGGCGCAGGTGGTCCATTATTCTGCCGGGCGTGCCCGCTACGATGTCAACGCCCTTTTTAAGGCTCTTTAGCTGAAGCTCCATGGACTGCCCGCCGTAGACAGGGATTATGCTCAATCTCTTATTCCCTTTAAGCGAATTTATCTCTTCGGAAACCTGAATCGCAAGCTCCCTTGTCGGAGTGAGGATAAGCGCCTGCACATTCTTTACCCTCTCCTGAAGGAGTTCTATCATAGGCAGGCCGAATGCCGCCGTCTTTCCCGTGCCTGTCTGCGCCTGTCCCACGATATCTTTTTTCCCGCGGAGTATGGCAGGGATGGTGCTTATCTGTATCGGCGTCGGTTCCTCAAAACCTTTCTGCCTCAAGGCTTCGATAGTCTCTTCCGACAAGCCCAAATCTTCAAATCTTTTCATCAGTGTTTTCCTTTGTTTTTTATGATATAAATCTTTGCCCGGCCAAGATGACCTATATTCTAACATCAAAACAGGGTAAATGACAGGCGCTACAGGCCCCAGCGCCAGTACGCGATGACGAACAAGACCGCGAATACGATAAGAAGGTTCATGTACGCGATAAAATAAAATGCCTTCTGCGCAAAGCTTTTGCGGGGCTTTAAGTCTTTGTCATATGCACCGACAATCTTTAAATCGCTCAGCTTCTCATCGCCGTGCGGCGCCTTTGATATCGCGTCAGAGAGGTCGTGGCCGGCATTATGCTTCATGTGCGTTCCTCCCCTCCATAATTTCAGATTGCTGACGTCGTAAACTTTTCCGCGGAACGCTATGTAGGCAGGCGCGTTTTTTCCGTCAAATGCTTCAAGCGTGCGATGGTCAAACACCCCGTTTTCGGGAATTGTTGCCGCAGGCTTTGCCTTTTTCCTCAGCCTCGGGCCTATATATGAAATTGTGAATGCGGCTGATGAGACCATGACGATATAGAGGAGAATCTTTATCGAGAGAACTCTTCCCCACGCGCTCATATATAGAACGTTGAGGCTCTTTATGCGGGCTATCAGCAGAAGGATGCCTGTCATGCCGACAGCCGCCATGGAGAAAAGCCCAAGCATCACTTCGGCTTTTGGAAGGCCGCGCTCAGCGTATCCCGGCCTCAGCAGGAGATGGACATAAAGAATCGCGCCGAACCAGATGAACGAAGCGATGATATGCAGAGACCCGATGCCTAACCTTATCGCCTTTCGCGCCGGGCCCAAAACCCTATAACCTTTTTCAGGAGGCCAGGCATAGCCCGAGGCGGCAAATTCAAGCCCGGAGATAGTGAGCTTTCCCCCTCCCTCCTCATTGATATGGCATGTCATGCATCCCTGCTCCGACCTTTCTGAATATTCCGGCGTCGCATAGGCAAGTGAGCCCGCTAAAAAAATCAGTGCCGTTAAAAAAAATGTTACGGCGAATCGTTCAGCCTTCGCGTATTCTGAAAATATCCGCATACTTGTTGTTTATCGCATTTAACCTTAGGCGATATATCAAATTATGCACCAAACCTTCCTCAGTCTTCAATCATTTTGTTGTAAATCATAAGATTTTAAGCCCGTATATCTGCTAAAATATCCCGGCTTGAAAGCTGTTTTTAACGGCATTTTATTGCGTGTAATCTTTTCATATTGAATCGCCTGCCGTCAGGCAAATACATCTTTAAAAATGTTCAGGATCATAAAAAAAGAGTCTGTCGCCATGCATGTCGAGGAGATGGTCATCCATGCCCCTCATATTGCCGGGAGCGCGCAGGCAGGCAACTTTATCATCCTCAGAATACATGACACGGGCGAGAGAATACCGCTCACCATAGCTGACTCTGACTGTGACGCAGGCACGATAACTATCCTTTTTCAGAAGGCCGGAAAGACTACAGAGGAATTGGCTTCTCTCAAAGAAGGGGATTCAATAAGAGATATCGCAGGCCCTCTCGGCCATCCTACGCCTCTAAAAAGATGCGGCCGCGCGGTGCTTGTCGGAGGCGGAATAGGCTCTGCCACGCTCTTCCCTATACTCAAGGCGTTAAAGAAGAAGAGGAACAGGGTTACAGTTATTTTGGGCGCCCGCACCAGCGACCTCCTCGTATGGGAGCACAAATTCGGAGAAATAGCGGATAAGATGTGGCTCGTAACCGATGACGGCACATCCGGCAAGAAAGGTTTTGTAACGGACGCGCTAAACGAGGTTGTCGAGAATGAGAAGGTTGATATCGTAATAGCGGTCGGCCCCATAAGGATGATGCAGGCGGTCGCTGAACTTACAAGGTTTCATGATATCCCCGCAATCGTCAGCCTGAACCCGATAATGGTAGAGGGAACAGGCATGTGCGGAGCATGCAGGGTTAGCGTGGGCGGAAAGACAAAATTCGCCTGCGTTGACGGGCCTGAGTTTGACGCGCATGAGGTGGATTTTGAGGAGATTGCAAGGAGGCTCGCTTTCTACAAAAGAGAAGAAATGGAATCGCTTCATAAATACAGAACTTCATGTAAAGGGAGATGCCGGGGGAAATAGTCTCCCTTTGAAAAAGGGGAGATTGAAATATCATGAGAGCAAGAAACGCTGAAAAGAGAAAGAAGGACTTCAAAGAGGTCGCTCTCGGCCTCACGGAGAAGGAGGCGGTAAGGGAGGCGAAGCGCTGCCTTCAGTGCAAAAAGCCGATGTGCGTCACCGGATGCCCTGTCGAGATAGACATCCCGGCTTTCATATCCGCAATCCGCGAGAAAGATTTCAAAAGAGGCATTGAGGTCATCAGGCGCTACAATATGCTTCCGGCTGTCTGCGGAAGGGTCTGCCCCCAGGAGAACCAGTGCCAGGGAAAGTGCGTATTGGGAAAGAAGAACGCGCCTGTGGCGATAGGAGCGCTTGAGCGTTTCGCCGCAGACTTCGAGGCAAAAAAAGGCGTTCCCAAAAAGCCTGAAAAACCGAAACTCAACAGGCGCAGTGTTGCCGTCATCGGTTCAGGCCCGGCCGGGCTCACCGCCGCAGCGGTCCTTGCGAAGACTGGATATAAAGTAACCGTATTTGAGGCGCTTCACGAGGCTGGCGGCGTTCTTACATACGGCATACCCGAGTTCAGGCTTCCAAGAAAGATAATCGAGAGAGAGATAGATTTCGTAACGAGCCTCGGCGTTGAGATAAAGCTCAACTGGGTCGTGGGCAAGATACAGACGATTGACGACCTCTTAAAGGAAGGTTATGACGCGGTATTCATCGGAGTTGGCGCAGGCTCGCCACGATTTATGGAGATACCCGGAGAGAACCTCAACAATGTGTATTTCGCCTCAGAGTATCTTACGAGGGTGAACCTGATGAAGGCCGGCAGCTTTCCGAAATATGATACTCCTGTTAAGAGGGGCAAAAGGGTGGCCGTGGTCGGCGCGGGCAATGTCGCGATGGATGCCGCAAGGACGGCAGTGAGGCTCGGCGCGGAAAAGGTGTACATTGTTTACAGAAGGACCTCTGCAGAGATGCCGGCAAGGCTTGAAGAGGTCGAGCATGCTAAAGAAGAGGGGGTGGAGATCCTGTTCCTCTCAAGCCCAAAAGAGATAATCGGGGACAAACACGGGCATGTGAGTGCGGTCAGATGCGACGCGATGAGGATGTGCGAGCCTGACGAGTCAGGCAGGAGAAGGCCGGAGTGTTCGGGAAATGAATTCATTCTCGAAGTTGATCAGGTGATAATGGCGATAGGGCAGACGGCAAACCCTCTCCTCACAAGGTCTGTGAAGAAGCTCAGGCTCTGGGGCGCGGGCTACATAGAGGTTGACGAAGAAGGCGCCACAAACATACCGGGCATATTCGCGGGCGGAGACATTGCCACCGGCGCGGCAACGGTCATAAGCGCGATGGGCGCGGGCAAGAGGGCCGCAAGGGCGATTGATTCTTATATAAAGAACAAAAAATAAGTACAACAGTTCCGCAGTACAGAACCAAGGAGGGGCATAGGGAGGTTTACTTACTTATATTCACCGCGCAGGATTTGTATTCGGGAGTCCCTGTTATCGGGTCTCTGTGCTCTGATGTCACAATGTTCGTAAGCGCTTTATCAAAGTGAAATGTCATGAAGACATTGCCCTTCTGCGAGCGGTTTGTAACCTTTGCCTTAGCTTTTACAGTGCCCCGCTTTGAAGAGACCTTTACCATATCTCCGCTCTTTATATCGAGCTTCTTCGCATCCTCAGGGCTTATCTCAACAAGCTCTTCAGGCACAAGTTCCATGATGCCGGGAACCCTTCTTGTCATAGAGCCGTTATTGTAGTGCTCGCGCACCCTTCCGGTGATAAGGAGGTAAGGATATTCTTTATCAGGCACCTCGCCTGAGCCTTTGTGGTCAAGTGTCATGAAGAGCGCAAGCCCGTTCGCCCTTGCGAAGAGATCAGTGTACATAGTGGTTGTTCCGGGATGGTCTTTTGTCGGACACGGCCACTGGAGGCTCTGCTTCTCAAGCCGTTCATAGCTGATCCCGCCGTATTGAGTTACAAGGCTCGCTATCTCATCCATTATCTCTGAAGGATGATTGTAGCGCTGGTTATATCCCATTCTCGTCGCAAGCTCTGATATAACCTGCCACTCTGCCTTGCCCGCAAGAGGCTCGATCGCCTTTCTCACGCGCTGAACCCTGCGCTCGCCGTTTGTGAATGTGCCGTCCTTCTCGGCAAAGCTCGCGCCGGGGAGTATCACGTCGGCATGTTTTGTCGTCTCCGTATGAAAGATATCCTGCACAACGAGAAACTCTACCGACTCAAGCGCTTTGTTTACGTGATTGAGGTCAGGGTCTGTCTGCGCCGGGTCTTCGCCAAGAATAAAGAGGCCTTTGAATTTTCCTGCCTTGCATTCATCAAGCATCTCAACTGACTTGAGCCCTATCTTGTCCGAAATCGGAACGCCCCATGCCTTCTCAAACTTCTCGCGCGCCTTCGGGTCTTTTACTGACTGGTATCCGGGAAGAGTCGCGGGCAGAGGCCCGAGGTCTGAAGCTCCCTGAACATTGTTCTGCCCCCTCAGGGCCATGATGCCTGTTGAAGGCCTGCCTAAATGTCCGCAGACAAGCGCGAGGTTGGCGATCGCCATAGCGTTCTCTGTGCCTGTCTGGTGCTCAGTCACGCCGAGGCCGTAGACTATCATCGCTTTTCCAGCGTGCGAATAGAGGCGCGCCGCCTCGATTATACTCTCTTTTGAAACGCCCGTAAGCTTCTCAACGCGGCCAAGGTCATACTCCTTCACCTTTGCCTTAAGCGCGTCAAAACCTTCTGTCCTCTTTGCGATGAACTCCTTATTCTCCCAGCCGTTTTCAAGTATCACATTCACAAGGCCGTTCATCATGGCGATATTGCTTCCGGGTTTGAGATTCAGCCACACATCAGCGCGTTCTGCCATCCATGTCTTGCGCGGGTCACCGACTATGAGCTTCGCGCCTTTGCGCAATGCCTTCTTAAGCCAGAGGGAGACGATGGGGTGAGCCTCTGTCGGGTTTGAGCCGAAGAGAAAGAGCGTCTCTATGTCCGGCATCTGCGCAAGAGAATTCGTCGCTGCTCCCGCCCCGAGGCTTGTTGCCAGACCGGCAACAGTTGGGGCGTGTCAGACACGCGCACAGTTATCCACGTTGTTGCTGCGGAAGACCGTGCGCACGAATTTCGAGAGGAGGAAGTTCTCCTCATTAGTGCATCTTGATGATGAAAAAGCGCCGACTGATTCATTGCCGTGCTTCTTCATGAGGGATGAAAACTTATCCGCTATGAGGCCGAGCGCTTCATCCCATGTAGCTTCGACGAACTTTCCGTTCTTTTTGATAAGCGGCGTCTTTATCCTGTCGGGATGGTCAATGAAGTCATATCCGTAGCGCCCCTTTACGCATAGATTGCCCTGATTAACGGGCGCGCTGGTGTCTGATGTGACCTTAACAACCCTGCCGTTTCTTACATTAAGGAAGAAATTGCATCCGGTCCCGCAGTATGAGCATGTGGTCTTAACTTTCTTTAAATCATAAATGCGCCCTTTGCCGCGCGCCTTTCTGTCCGTGAGCGCGCCTGTCGGGCATGTGGATACGCACTGGCCGCAGAACTCGCAGTTGTCGAGGGTGCGCGGTTTCCTGAATGCCGTGTCGGGCATTGAGTTGAAGCCTCTCCCGACAAGGTCTATCGTGCCTGCCATGACAACCTCGTTGCATATCCTCACACACCTTCCGCAGAGGATGCATTTGTTGGGCTCGTATGTGATAAAGGGATTGTCTTCGCGGATCGGGAGGTTCCATCTTTCGCCTTCAAAACGGCTCCCGTCAACCCCGTATTCATAGGATAAATTCTGGAGCTTGCAGTCACCCGTCCTTTCGCATCTCATGCAGTCGTTCGGATGGTTTGAGAGGAGAAGCTCTACGAGGGTCTTTCTTATACGGATGATCTCGTCAGTGTCTGTCGTAACCTCCATATTTTCCGCAACAGGCGTTGTGCATGCGGAGAGAGGCCTCGGAACCCCTTTCACTTTTACGATGCATAAACGGCAGCCGCCGTACGGCTCAAGCCTTTTATCATTGCAGAGGTGCGGGATTTTGACGCCTATCTTCTTGGCAACCTTCAGAATAGTATCATCCCTGTCGCACAGGGTTTCAATCCCGTTTATGATCACCTTCAATTTTCTGTCAGACAAATTAACCTCCAAAAGAAAGTTGTTAGTTATCGGTTGTCAGTTTTTAGTCTAACAACTGACAACTATAAACTAACAGCTGATTACATCCACAAATATTCAACCATATTCATGAACTTATCGTTCATGCTTCTCAGGATTTCACATATGGTGATGGTAATGTCTCGCACCATCTTGTAAGCGATAAGAGGATTCTGCTTCAGAAATTTATCCATGTCCTCTTTTCTGATGACAAGCAGTTTTGTTTTTTCCAGAGTCTCTATCGAAGCCGAATGCGACCGGCCGTCAAGAAGCGAGAGTTCGCCGAAGAAGCTGTTGGCCCTTAAAACGGCCAAAACCTGCTTGCCGCCGGCTTTCGTCTTTCTGGTAACCCTCACTCTCCCTTTATCGATAATATGAAGGCCCTGCGCCGGGCTTCCTTCTTCATAAAGAACCGCGCCTTTCGGATATGACGCCTCTTTCATGATCGCGGAGATTTTCCTGAGCTCGGCATCGGAAAAATCTTTAAACAAAGTGAATTTTTTCAAGCGTTCTTTGGCTACCATTTCTCCTCCCTTTGAAGCTCCTTTTACAATATCGCACTAAACGGGCACGCCTCATAACATGCCCCGCATTTTATGCATTTTGTTTTATCAATAACAGCCGGCTGTTTCTTTTCCCATGTGACGGCGGCTGAAGGGCACGCCTTGAAGCACTTGCCGCACATCTTGCAGAGCTCAGCGCTCACCGTGTATCTGCGCAGAGCCTTGCAGACAGTTGCCGGGCATACGCCTTCCTTAATATGCGCCTCATACTCATCCCTGAAGAACTTTATAGTCGAAAGCACGGGGTTTGGAGCAGACATGCCGAGCCCGCACAATGACGAGAGCTTTATGTCATTCCCAAGTTCAAGGAGAAGTTCGATGTCCCCTTCCTTCCCTTTGCCTTCGGTAATTCTCGTCAGTATCTCGAGCATCCTCTTTGTGCCTATCCTGCAGGGAGTGCATTTGCCGCACGATTCGTTCTGTGTGAAAGTGAGGAAAAACTTTGCCATGTCGACCATGCATGTCGTGTCATCCATAACGACCATTCCGCCCGAACCCATCATCGAGCCGGCCCCCATGAGGGATTCGTAATCAACAGGCATGTCGATGTGCGAAGCAGGTATGCAGCCGCCCGAAGGGCCGCCTGTCTGCACGGCCTTGAATTTGCGGTTTCTCTCGCATCCGCCGCCGATATCGTAAATTATCTCTTTGAGAGAGATGCCCATCGGCACTTCAATGAGGCCCGTGTTCTTTATCTTCCCGGTCAGCGCAAAGACCTTTGTGCCTTTGCTCTTTTCGGTTCCGATGGAGGCAAACCACTTTGCGCCTTTCGTGATTATCGAAGGGAGGTTTGCAAGCGTCTCGACATTATTTATCACGGTGGGCTTGCCCCACAAACCTTTATACGCCGGGAATGGCGGCTTTGCCTTCGGCATTCCGCGCTTCCCCTCTATCGAGGCTATGAGCGCCGTCTCTTCGCCGCAGATAAATGCGCCCGCGCCCTCTTTTATCTTTATGTCAAAATCAAACCCGCTCTTTAAAATATTCTTCCCGATAAAACCTTTTTTCCTTGCGTCGGCTATCGCTATCTTCAGCCGGTGTATCGCGAGCGGATATTCGGCGCGTATATACACATAGCCGTAATTCGCGCCGATCGCGTAGCCGCCGATAATCATGCCTTCTATGACCGAGTGCGGGTTGCCTTCAATAACCGAACGATCCATGAATGCTCCCGGGTCGCCCTCGTCAGCGTTGCAGATGATGTATTTCGGCTTCCCTTCCGCCTTGCTGCAGAGATCCCATTTGAGCCCGGTCAAGAAACCGGCTCCGCCCCTGCCCCGAAGCCCGGACGCTCTCACTTCTTCGATCACTTCAAATGTTTCAAGCGGGAATATCTTCCTGACCGCTTCGTATCCGCCTATATTAATGTACGCGTTGATATCTTCAGGGTCGATATGGCCGCACTCCTTAAGGAGTATCTTTGTCTGTTTGTCATGGAATGCGTGATACTCGGGACCGACAAGCCACTCTTTTACAGGCTCGCCTTTGAGAATGTGCTCTTCCACTATTCTGGCAACATTCTCAGGGGTTATGAGCTGATATGTTTCGGACTTGCCGTTGAGGATAACATCCACAAGCACGTCCTTTGCGCAGAAGCCCCGGCATCCTGTCTTGTTGACGCATTTCTTCAGGATATCCGCCTTTATGCCATAAGACTTGAGCTGCCTGCCGAACTCGTCAATGACTTCCTGGCTTCCTGCCGCAAGCCCGCCCGTGCCTACACAAACGCGTATCACAAGATCTTTTATGCCTGATGTTTTAGTCGGTTTCTTTGCCGGCATCTTATTTACCCTTGCCCTTATCAATCTCTTTCAGCATCTCAGCCGCCTTCTCCATAGACATCTTGCCGAAGACTTTTTTATTCCCTATGAATACCGGAGCGATGCTGCATGCCCCCACGCACGCGACGCTCTCAACCGTGTACTTGCCGTCTTTTGTCGTTGTCTCTCCCTGAGGAAGCTTAAGTTCTTCCCGTATCTTGTTAATGATTGGGGCTGACCCCTTAACATGGCATGCCGTACCGCAGCAGGCTGTTATGATATTTTTACCCCGTGGCTTAAGATAGAACTGCGCGTAGAATGTCGCCACTCCGAAGAAGTTGCTCGCCGGAATGTTCAGTCTCTTTGAGAACCAGAAGACGACGTCCTCAGGTATGTAACCGAAAGATTCCTGTATCTCCTGAAGAAGGGATATGATATTGCCGCCGTGTTCGCGGTAGCTGTCGAGTATCGCAAGGCATTTCTTTTCGTTCATTGAAGGATATCCTGCCTTTCGTAAGCTTAAGGGATTTGTATTTTACAAAATTTGGTTGCCGGAATTCCAGCGTTTATATTCTATGCAGGCCATATAGTATAATTTCCTGAGAAACTTTAGGAGGAACCATGAAATACAAGACAGGCAGGCAGGGAAGAGTTATTGTCGTAAGGTTTGAGGACAGGGATGATGTAATCGGCGGGCTTGCCGATATCGCGAGGAAAGAAGGTGTCAGGGCGGCAATGGTACATATCCTGGGCGGCATGAGGGAAGGCGATATAGTTGTCGGGCCCGAGAAGGAAGAGATACCGCCTACCCCGGTCTGGAAGAGCCTCGGCGAAAGCCACGAAGTCTTGGGCTTCGGCACATTATTCTGGGAAGGTGATGAGCCGAAGGTGCATCTCCATGGAGCCTTTGGCAAAAAAGAGGCGGTAAAGGTCGGCTGTCTCAGGAAGAATTCAGGGACATTCCTTGTGCTTGAGGCTGTTATCACGGAGATAGAAGGGATAGAAGCGAAGAGGGAGTTTGACCCTGAGACAGGGCTCGTGCTTTTAAAACTGTAGAAACGATAAAGGAGTGAGCAATGAAGATTATTGACGCGGTAAAGAATAGACGCAGTATCAGGAAATTTCAAAGGAAAAGCATTCCTGAAGATATTATCAGAGACCTTAAGAATGCCCTCATTTGGGCCCCGAGCGCGGGCAACCTGCAGGCAAGGAAATTCATTTTTGTCTTCAGCCATGATGTTAAGAGCAGGCTGGTGGCGCACGCATTGCGCCAGAGTTTCATCGCCGATGCCCCGCTGACTATTGTCGCTTGCACTGACAGCAGGATAAAAGAGAAATATGGCGAGAGGGGCGTAAATCTCTATACTATCCAGGATGTCTCGGCAAGCATAATGGGGATGATGCTAGTTGCCCATGAAGCAGGCCTCGGCTCTGTTTGGATCGGGGCATTTGATGAAGCGAAGGTGTCTGATGCGCTCAACCTGCCGCATAACCTCACCCCGGTCGCCATCGTTCCGGTTGGTTATCCCGCTGAGTCGCCTTCCGCGCCTCCGAGAGTGAGCATTCAAGACGCAATCGAGGAGGTTTGATTGAACTGCCTTGAATAATATTGAATTCCTGATAGTCCCGGAAGGGTTGCGTTACTTTGTCTTTATGCCGAGCTTCGTTATCTTGCTTCTTAATGTATTGCGGTTTATGCCGAGGAGCTTGGCTGACTTGCACTGATTCCCGTTTGTCTCTTTAAGCACCAGCGTTATGAGGGATTTTTCAACCTCCGGAATCACCATATTGTAAAGGTTGAAGTTGTCAAAGCGTTTTATGCTCTGCATAAAGCCGCTCAGCCGTTCTTCCATGAATTTGCCTATGGATTTAATCTGCCTTTGGCGGGCATCGAAGTCTTTTAAATTCAGTTCAGGGCCGTCAGACAATATGCAGGCGCGCTTGATGCTTATCTCAAGCTCTTTCTCACCGTCGGGCCAGTCGTATTCGAGAAGGTATTTCTCGGCGTCCTTTGATAAGCTCTTGTTTCCTGTGCCTATCTCAGCGGACGCGGCCTTTATGTATTGCCTTGCAAGGGATATTATCTCCCCTTTACGTTCTTTTAACGGCAGGGGCGCAGCACCGGGTGCATCCATTAACGTATTTGTCTCCTTCATAACGCGCAATCGTCCGGAAGGGAGGGCTCTTCTTTAACAAGAATATTGTCGATGAGCCTTGCCTTGCCGATCCGCGCGGCAAGACATATTACCACAGGAAGCTCGATTTTGCCCGTTGGCTCAAGGTTTTCAGGCTTGAGCATCTCAATATATTCGGGATTGAGCAGGGGCTCGGACTTGAGGATTTTTTCTATTTCATCCTGAACGGCAGAGGGCGCGGAGGGCCTTTTTGACAATATGAATTCTCTGCCGTGGCAGAGAGCCTTGTACAGCGCGGCAGACGCCTTCCTTTCAGGTTCTGTCAGGTATACATTGCGCGAACTCATGGCAAGCCCGTCAGCCTCCCTGACCGTCGGGCACATGATCACATTTACGCCGCACTTAAGGTCTGTTACCATCTTTTTAATGATCACACACTGCTGAAAGTCCTTTTGCCCGAAGTAAGCGTTGTCAGGCGAGACTATATTAAATAGCTTTGCCACTATGGTGGCTACGCCGTTGAAGTGGCCGGGGCGCGCAACTCCGCAGAGTATATTTCCCAACGCGCCGATATCAACAGACGTTGTTTCATCTTTTCCGCACATCTCTTCTCTTTCCGGCATGAAGACAGTATCGACTTCAACAGATGAGAGCATGGCGAGGTCCTTCTCTCTATGACGGGGGTATTTCTCAAAATCCTCGTTCGGGCCGAACTGCGCCGGGTTTACGAAAATGCTTACGACGGTAATCTCGTTCTCCTCTTTTGAGCGCCTCACGAGGCTGAGGTGCCCTTCATGGAGTGCGCCCATTGTCGGGACAAAGCCTATACTCTTGTCGCTCACCCGGAGGAGCTTGCTCAATGAGTGCATGTCTTTTGCCGAATGTATGATCTGCATAAGGTAATTTTATCCATTAACCCCAAAAAATTCCAGTGGGGTCCTTGTCAATTTCATTCAGGAGTGCGCCTATATTCTTTGTCGCCTCAATACCCAAATATTTATGCCATTTATCGTTTCTGTCCGCGCAATAAAGAGTCCATTCGCCTGTCTTGTTATCATATCTAATTTGTGCAACCGGCATTGAAGTCCACTCTTTCATATCAGGACGCCATGGCGCCCTGTTTTCGAATATGGTAACACTATTGCCGCGTATATCATACGAGACGTTCAATTCATTTAAAACGCGGGCCGGCACTTTTTTCGTGCAAAATTCTCCGACCTTTTTCTCAATAAGCGCTTTTACCAAAACCGGCAGCGGCATGTTTTATTCTCCTTGTTTATTGTCATTACGAGGAACAGTGAAAATATTTTTTCAGCAGTCTGCTAAGCACTTATATTATAATGCGCTCTTGCCCCTGATATTCTTATCATTTATTTCTATTAACGCTCTCTTACTTCCAGACGTTGCTTCCATACTTTTTTTATGTCCCGTCCCTGATTTTTTCAACTTGGTCTCTTCTTTCCACAATTATGATTTTTTACGCCTTCAGCTTCAAGAGCCGTACAGTTTCTAAATGTCACTTTCGGTGTTTGCCCGCACAGATTTATATCTCTAACGTTTTATTTCTAAAAAAACCATATTGACTATCAATTAATATTCGTCTGTCAAGAAAAGAATTAAATTCCTCGCAAGATGTTTCGCTAATCAACAAACAAGAATAGCACGCGGCATAATTCAGTCCGCCTATGCCTTGACCATCGCTCTCGTAGCAAATCGGATCACTGGTGCAATCTCTGGCTCTCAATAAGGCGGATGAAAGAATTTTAGTAAAATTATTGCTGTCCACTTGTTTAATCAGTCCGCCAAAACTCCCTTCGCTTCCAGCAATAGTGTAAATCAAAAGTCCGTTCATTGATTTTTCATCACAATAAATTCTTTCTGCTATAGAGGATGATGGATAACCACACAGAAATTCCAGTTCTTTTATGATAAGGTGAGAAACACTATGTATCAATAATAATTTGGCCAAGTGTATTTCATCGGTAAACTTATCTTTGCTAAGCATTTCGTTTTGCTGAACCCTTGAAAAGAGTGTTGTTATCTCGTCTTTCTTATTTTGCAAGTATTCAGAAAAGAAGGATTGCACCTTTACATCATTCCATTTGATAAAAATCCCTTCACCATAATTTTCTACCCCGGTCAGAAATTCTGTTTCGTTGGGGTTTGAAACTGTAAACCTTGGCTTCAACGGAACATCCTTATTATCGAACTTAATAGTTTTGTCTTCGCTTGTTGAAAAGGCATCTCTGTCCATCGGACTAAGTCGTGTAAATGCCGTTTGAACCGATGTTAACTTGAGACGTTTTATCTTAATAATTTTATCAAAGCCCATTTTTATCAATTCATGATTCAGCACTATTTCTTCAAGAACTAAGTCCTTCTCGCCTAAATTATAATTGTCTGAAGTAAGCAAATACTGGTATTCATTCTTACGATATTCAGTTTCAGTTAAATAAGTTCCTTCCCCCAAAACTTGCAATACTTCTTTAATATCATATTTTAAAGCGACTGCTATTTCTTGCGGTGATAATCCCCTTGATTGGGCATTACGGATAGTGAGTTTATCAGTATTGGATAATTTTATTTCTGGCTGTGGGATGTATAAACTGCTCAATACAATTGGATAGTAAATGCTATTACTTGTACGAATCAAAGGTTTATAAAATATGTGATAAGTATTTTGTCTGCTATCAGTAAGAATGCCTTTATTTTTTCGTAAGTTAAAAAAACCTGCCAAAGTTTTTTTCTTCTTGCAATTTTCACATTCAATAGTGATACCTGTCAAATCGGATAGTTTTTTTGATCGAATATATTTGAGTGAAGGATTATCGCAGCATAAATCCCGCCCTATTGCATATCTTCCACTTTCCAAACCCGCTACTGCTTCTTCTGTATTATCATTGCCTAAACGCCGCGCCGTTATCCATTTGGGCCAGTCAATATCTTTAATATCACCATCAGGTGAAATGAATACAAAACGAACCTGCTCTAACTTATGATATTTGCGTTTAAATTTTCCTTTTAGTGCGTCTCTATAGCAATAGTAGCAATTGGGTCTGCCGGAGAGTTTTGTATCATAAAGAAATCGTTCTCTTATCCTATTGCTATCATTTAACCCTTCATCATTTCTCATAACATCAACCCACCCATTCCACCAGTCCTGTATCGGCTTAAATCGTTCACAAGTTTCGCAGAAACACCAAGTCGGGAAATATTCAACCCTTCCTACTTGATTCTCTCTTGCAGGCATCAGTCTATTGCTATCATCCTGTGCATTTGGCGGCACCTGAATTAACCTCTGAAGATTTTTAAAAATGCCTGTTGCACGAATGCGATTCAGCAAACGAGGTTCTTTGATTTCAAAAATATGGTTACCATAATCATCAGTCAATAAATAATTGTTTTGATTGTTAGGATGAAAAAACCACCATTTGTCTAAAGAATCCACTTTGTAAGCACCAACTGGGCTTTCAATAATCGCCTGTACTCCTGCAGTTGCTGTGACAGATTTATGGGTTTGCGTGTGTATATATCGTTTCATTGCCTGTTGTGGTCTGCTTTTCTTAAAATATTTCGCCATAAATAATATTGAAGTTAGGTTGTAGTAAAATCGTTTATTCTGTAATAAGTTTCTGTATCAATATCCCTTAAAGAGTTCATAGTAAGCCATATATCATCAAAAGAATTGATGTTAGTAGCTGTCTTTTTTAAGAGAGTTGCATAAGTAAGATTATTTACTTTCTGTTTTTTTGTACTCCAACTTTCTATCAATTCATCAAGTAACGCATTAAAATATTGATTCCTGCCAAAACGCTGTCCAATATATTCTTTAAATGGTGCTGCGTGTTCAGGAATAAAATATTTTGCCTCATTATTTTTTGTTAAATCTGAAACGCTGTTTCTCATGAACGCAACGAACATTGTTGTGAGCATCTTGCGGATTGTATTTTCCGTAAATGGCGTTATGCTTAACGGTTCTACAAATCTATAATATGCCTGATGAAATGAATTGAAATTCTCAAAATAGGATTTGTCCCTTGCCTGATTAGGATTAAATAAAGTGATAACAATCCCATCGTGTTTTCTTCCGATACGGCTGCTTGCCTGAATGTATTCTGCGATATTCCTAGGCATTCCGTTAATCAGCATTAGGTTTAATCTGCCGACGTCAATCCCCACTGAAATCATATTTGAGGCAAGCACCAAATCAAGCCCGTCTTTAATAAACTCATTCCCTCTTTCAGAGATTTCAATTTTAAAATCATCTTCCAGTTTCTTTAATGTTGCTTTGATATTATTACTTTCGATACGGCTTGTTAATTCAAGTGAACGGCTATCAATATCTCTTACCATATAGCGAAGAGCAGAACTGTTTCCGAAATTGCGATAATATAAAGCTTCTGTGTTGATTTGGATCTCATCATTAGTCTTATTGTAAATTCTTCCTACATCTTTCAATGAATTATAATAAGAAATAACTGTCCAGTATAAATTCAACATATTCAGGTCTTTTTCATAATAAAGTCTTAGTCGCGCATAAAGCAGATAAGGCAAAATCCATAGTTGCGTGTTTATCCCGGTTTTGCCTGTAGGCATGAAGCCAACATACTTCCGTTTGCTGATTGTCTCTTTGGCGAAAAAACTGTCTTTATATGATATGCCAGAAGGTGGGAAAATATTTACGACTCTGCCCGCATAGAGTTCTTTAATCTGGTGAAAAGTATTTCGTGTCGTTGCTGTTGAAGCGATTATCTTCGGTTTGTGATTGTCTTTTGTGCATAAATATTCAACTACACTTTCAAAGATACCAACAATTGACCCCAATGGCCCGCTTATTAAATGCAACTCATCTTGTATTATGAGGTCTGGAGGCAGTGCATCCGTAAGTGAATTAAAAAAGTTGTGCGTCTCTCCCTCTTTTTGTGAGGCAAGAATTGCAAACTTATCGACTGTTGCGAAAAGAAGCGTCGGAGGTTCTTCATAAAGCATTTCGTCAACAACTTGTATCGGAAGTTTGTCAAAATGAAAAGCACATTCTTTATTAAGACACTTAAAATAAAAATAACCATTATTGCCTTCCTGAACTTCGTAACCGTGCGCCCAACCACCATTAGGCATTTTAGCTATAAGTTTAGTTCCGCACCATGGGCAAGCGGTAATCTGCAATCTGCTTGTGTATTGGTCAGCTTTTTCATACTCACTCGTTGCTTTTTCGACAATATCATTTGCATCTGCGATTGTATTAGGCGATGCTCCTTCTCCAACCCAAAGCCCGATTGAAATTTTTTCATTGTGCAGTTCATCATTAAAATTTCTTTGTAAAAGTTCCAAGGCTAAAATCAATCTGGATGCTCGTTCAAATTGCTGTGAAGTAAGAAGTCGCAAGGTGTAGCGCATTATGATGCTTGTGCCTTTTGAAGCTTCTGCATTATTGCTTAATCGTCTCCAAAGAATGGTGAATGCTGCAACTGCTAAATATGCTTCAGTTTTCCCCCCGCCTGTCGGAAACCAAATTAGATCAACTATCTTATTTCTGGCATCCGAATTATCATCAATTATTCCTTCAATGCTTAACAGCAAAAATGCCAATTGAAACGGTCGGTATCGTAGCGGTTCTGGATTATCAGAATTTAAAAAGTTCCAGTCATTGTAATCTTCGAAAAATTGTAAGGAGTTATAGTCAACCTTTTTTACATTGTCAATAAGGTGCCGTTCTTTATTACCGAAGCGATTGTCGCGACTAATAATCATTTGGATAAACATTGCAGTATTTGCTAATTGAAAACAGCGAAAGACCTCATCATTTTCATTTTCTAAAATTCCTACTCCTTTGATTAATCGTTTATAATTGTCGTCTTGCCGTTTTATGAGTTTTTCGGCAATCTTCTTATCTTCTTGGGTTAAAGAATTTGCAGTTGTTTGTTGCGTTTCAATCCATTTTTGATAAAGCGAAATAAAAAGTTTAAGATTCTTGATGATTTCTGCTTTGTTATCATTAAAATGTGAAAGCTGTTTTATTTCCAAGCATTTGTTCAAGGTATCAAAGTCATCTGGGAAATCTTCTTTTGAAAAATCGTTCTTCATTCCAGAAACAATTTTTTCTGGAATAAAAGTAGTTTTAATGGAGTTTGGGATAGTAGAGTGTTCTTCCTGAGAGTTGTACCATTGCGCAGAACAATTATGGCCTACGCCATAGTTTTTAATGTCTCTATGAATAAAGTTAATTTCATTTTGCTCATCATCCAATGGATGTAGTTCGGATTGTGATTTATATGGCATGAGAGGAATATTTTCAATATAAATGTTTGTTTGAAACAAACATTTTAGATTCATATTCTCATTTGTATTACTGTATTTTGTAGAGGGATGTTGAGAAGCATTCAGTATTAATATTTTCACATAGTTATTGCCCTTGTATTTGTATGCTTTAACCATATAACCTACGGAAAGTATCTGATTGCCATATTCTTTATGGAAAATTTCAATTGGCTTTTTTGTATTCTTAATAGGTATATCTACTTGAATGTTTTTTTCTTCTCTTTTCCAAACTCTACCTAAGAGCTTTTCCAGCAAGTGAATATACTTATAGGCATCTTTTTTTCCTACATTGTCTACCTTTCTAAACTCGTCAAAGTTTTTATAGTCCTCACTCCTTGGAGATGTTGGGCTGCCTTTAAGTTTTCTTATTAGAAACATGAAACCATTATTAAATGAAAGCGCATCTTTAAAAGAAAGCTGTGTATTTATAGTAGTATCAAAGAATGATTCAAACCCTTCCTTTGAAATAGCTACTTTTATTTCTGGTGAAGGAAGTTCTATTTGGTTGTATATTCCAAACGAAAAGTTGACTGGAATAAATTCTCTCGGTTCAATGCATAAAGTAAAGCCGATATGTGTTGGAAAAAAAGCATTCTGTTTTAAAAGAAAATCTTGCGCATCTGAAGTTTGAGAAATGTCTTCTTCGTTTCGCTCTTGCTTTACTTCTGTATCTCCTATCTCCCCTTTTTCCTTCACATTTTCATAATTTCCTTCATCCGTATCAGAAAGATTATTGTTGCTTTCAATTTCCTCTTCTGACTTTGGTATGGTTGCACCTGATAAGAAAATCTTTTCGGGGAAAAGAACTCCTGAGTAATAGCGATTCAGAGGATAATCAGAAATCAATTCTTCCTTATCATTTCCTCCGAAAACGTCGGAACCTGGTCCAATTAAACCATTTTTAATTTCATCAAAAAAAATATCTCTGTATTTAGTCATCAACATTGCTTCTTGTAGTTAACAGTTCAAAGTCTTTAACTTTTTTTATTGGAATTTGAGATGCAATTTTTTCAACTTCACTCCTGTTATACCAGTCACTAATAAAGGCGTCAATTTCTTCCGTTGTTAGAAAATGATTAATACTTTCACTTAATCTGAAACCATATTCAATCATTTTACCATTATAGTCGTGAATAAATGGAAGAATTGTGTTTCGGACAAAATTAAAACTAAGACGACTATCATTAACCGTTTTTGCAATGGCAATTAAATCAATTCTTCTTCTTGGGAAGGTCGCTTCATTTTGTAAATATCTTCTCATCGTGTTTATACTTACTGAAAAACCATTACTGACTAATTGGTTGTATAGTTGCTGTTCGAAAATTATTTCATTTGAATAATCAATCAAACATTGTTGCCATAATGCAGAATATTCGTCCGCCTTGCTAATTAAATCAGGATGCTCCAACTTGAAAATTGTTCGTAGAGCCTCTTTGTCAGGATTTTCATAAATCTGAACTTCATCGCCATTGCATAATTCTTCAACCCTTACAACTATTTTCTCAGTATTGCTGACTTTAAGGACAGATTTTGATGATGGCAGTTTTACGGTAGAGTTATCAGAGAAAGTAATTTTGTAATATTCTGTATCCTTATCGTCTTGTTGTGTTGATGCAAGTGCCTCTATAAGAGTGTCAAATGTTGAAAACTGATAATAGTTGTCGTTAAATTCAATTCCACAAATCTCATAACGATCATTTGAGGCATATTCACGATTTAATTCCTCCACATATCTATCAATATGAAACTTGAACGCCTCTTCCTCAATACTGTACAGTAATAAATTGTATTCTGTTTTAGCCCTTAGTAATCGTTCTATAATTTTTTCTATCTTCCCGCTCCCATATATGGAAGCTACTATTCTGTAGTATTGTTTGTTTGCATTATCACTTTTAGCAAATGAAACTATTTCGGTTTTAGTTCGCGCGGCTGTTAAAGAAAAATAGTTGCGGTTTGTATCATCCCAATATTGTTTCATTTCTTTCAAATTGCCGAGTGAATTTAGGCTCTTGACCGTAGGAGCATGTTTTTTTGATTCGTTATAAATTTGATTAAGTTGACTTTTATAGCTATTGCATAAAAAAGAGGGGACAACGAGTTGATGGATTTTATGCTGATAACTCTTAATTATCTCGGTCTTGTTATTGTTCGTTCTAACCGAATCAATAATCTCGGTAAACTTTGAAGAAAGGATTTGATAATATTTCTGAAAATTAAAAGCAGGGTCAATATTGAAAAAGGTTTCTTCAAGTAACTCATTTAGGGCAAGATTATAGTCTTCCTTTATTTGAACAACTCTCTCTTTGTTGGATTCTGGTTTAAGAGTCCAGTCGTAATATAATCTCCTTACAAACCGGAATAGGGGTTTTAAAAAAACAGTATGTCTTGCTTCAATATCATTGATTAGCTTGTAAAGTTGAGTAGTTGTATTATAGAGTTCTGAATTTGGAATGGTTAAAAATTTATGTTCAATAAATTGTCTGTTGTTAAAATAATTAATTTCAGGGACTGTCCATTTCCACCGTAAGGGTATTTGATTATTTCCTAAATTAATCTTAACGTCTTTTTCCCCTATGAAAATTATCCTTTCAAATCTTTTCTGATTGTAATGATTACGAATGATATTGATTGAATGTTTAAATTTTGAACTGCCAACAAAAAGGCAAACATTGAAGGTGATATGCTCACCATTTATCTCTTTGTCTATATATCGTTCAAGTATATTAATGTTTTTCAGCACGGAGATTTTGGGAAGCAACGGGGAATTATATTTTATTTCAATCTCCCCATCTTCATTTGTAAAACTAAAGCATGCAGGATAACTATGAGGAATCTGATTGAAAAGGTTCAGATTGCCAATCACCAAAAGTTTTTCATTGCTATAAAAGTCGCTTTGACTTGATGAACCAAAGAGCTCTTTAAATTCTAAAAATCTCTTTTTAATAGTGCCAACTTGTTGTATATCTGCATTGGTTAACGGAATAAAATCATTAAGCGTTGATGGCTGCCACGTAGTATTCAAATTTTCACAATTACTCAATTTATGCGGATTTAAACTTAATATCGAAAAAACGCCGTGTTGAAGGGATTTGAGATTTATTATCTTTTGTCCTTCACGAAAATTGAAATCAGTATTTAATTGTTTTTTTATCTTTCGACTTAGATGGCAAATAATATCTGCTGATTCTATTTCATTTTCATCTATGATTAAATGCAGATTGTTGCTACTTCTTGAAATGAAATGTGAAATTACAGCAGATAAGTCCTTTTCAATTTTGGCATCTGATATGATAGTTTCTAAATATCGTTCAGGTGCTCTTAACATTTTGTAACGGCATCCTTAATGCCTCTGTGACCGTTCAATATCGTCTCAGGTTGCGAACTTAACGCATCCTCCTCCTGATAAATAGTATCACCCGCTTCTTCGGTTCAGGATAAATTCATTAATCATTCAGCTTTCTTATAAATTCATCTTTGGTCAGGCCAGCCTGTTCCAATATTGCAAGCATCACCTTTAGGAATTTCTTTTCTGTCAGGGACTATAACAAGGCGGGTTCTGTCGGCATCTTTTTTTACAAAGGCAAGATGGCTGCCCTTTCCTCTTTTGGGTGCATTTTGAAAACCCTTCTGTTGCAATATCCTGATTATCTGTTTTGACGAGACAACAGGCAGTTTAGGCATGGGTTACTTCAAGGTGAGATGTGAACTTTTCTTTAGTTGTGAGGCTCTCTTCAATGTCGTCCATCATTCCAAGCGCCCCTGCGTTTTCAATATATAACTCAACAGCCTCTTTCAGGTTTGATGTTGCATCGGATATGCTGTCCCCGCAGCTTGCAACTCCCAATTCAGGGCAT
>JACQZG010000050.1 GCA_016213935.1 Nitrospirota bacterium | reverse complement strand
GAGGCTGTCGCGCTTCATCTTGTGGATGGAGCCGCGGTCGATTCTCTCATATGGCAATACGACGATGACACAGCCCCGCGATTCACGTCAAAGACAAAGGTTATTGTGAAGTCAGAGCCGTTCGGCATCCCGCCTGTCGTGGTTTCGGCAGGGCTTTCGCCTGAAATGAAGAAGAAACTCCTCGACATAATGCTCAAAATGGATCTTGACGCCAAAGGGCGCGCGATCCTTTCAAATGTGAAGATAGACCGCTTCATAGAGATAGAGGACAGCGCGTATGATTCGATACGCGAGATGGAAAAATTCATCGGCGAAAAACAGAAGAAGGACTGACATGTTCAGCAGCTATATTCACGCGGCGGGCCTTAAGAAGAAGTTTTTCATTACCGCGAGCATGGTCATAATCTTTTTAGGGTTGTCAATCGGGATAATCGAATATTTCCTAAGAAGCAGGAGCCTCCACCATGAGCTTGAGATTTACGGTTCAAGCATCGTCAGGCATCTTGCCGACAGCGCGGTTGACCCTATCCTTACTCAGGACATAGTAAAACTGAAGCGCCTTCTTTCAGAGACCGTAAGAGAAGAGGAAGGGATAGCATACGCTTATATCATAAATTCAAAAGGAAAGATCGTGGCGCACAGCTTTGACAACGGCTTTCCCGATGGCCTTAAGGGGATTCACACGCTTATGCCGGGCAAGGCATATTCATCAATGCTGCTTAAAACGGAAAAAGGATACATGAAGGATTTTGCCGCGCCGATATTCAACGGCATCGGGACAGCCTATGTAGGAATTTCCACGAACCGCATCAGAGATGCGCTCTCTCATACAATGTGGACTATAAGCCTCTTAACGGCATTGCTGCTGGTGATTGGTATATTATCTTTCAATTTTATCGCAGGCACTCTTCTTAAACCTCTTGATATGCTGACCCGGGGCGCCAGGAAGATAGGCGAAGGGAGGTATGACATCAGGGTTCATGTCGAATCAAAAGATGAGGTAGGGCTTCTCGCATCTTCCTTTAACGCGATGGCGGAAAAGTTGGAAGCAACTATTTCCGCGCTCGAGGACGACATAAAAGAGCGCGTCAGGGTTGAGGAGATGCTCAGAAAGAGAGAGAGGCAGCTCACGGAATCACAGAAAGCCGCCATGATAGGGAGTTGGAATCTTGACATATTGAACAAGGCCCTTGACTGGTCTGATGAAACATTCAGGCGTTTCGACAAGGAGCCCGGGTCAGTTATACCCTCGGAAGAATATTTTGTTCAGCTTGTCCATCCCGATGACAGGGCCTCTGTCGCGGATGCCATCAGGGATGCGATCGAACGCGACGCCCCGTACCATGTACAGTCAAGGATAATAAATGAGAGCGGCAGAGAATGGGTAATGGAGGCTTACGGCGTGGTTGAAAGAGATGAAAAGGGAAAGCCCCTCCGTTTTCTCGGAACCGCGCAGGACATCACAAAACGGAAAGAGATCGACGCGGAAAGAGAACGGTTGATACGCAAACTCAAGGATAAGACAAAAGAGCTTGAGCAGGTTGTATATGTCGTATCTCATGACCTGAGGTCTCCCCTCGTAAATATCGAAGGCTACTACAAAGAGGTGGAGTTTTCGCTTGAAGACCTGAAGGATGCTGTGCTCAAATCCGGAGCGCCGCGGGAGATGAAAGAGCGGGTGACAGAGATTATGGATAAGGATATCCCCGAATCAGACAGGTATATCAAGGCGAGCATCAGGAAGATGGATTCTCTTCTTGCGGGGCTCCTTAAGGTCTCCCGCATGGGGCATGCCGCGCTTGCGATAGAAAACCTCGACATGAAGAGCCTCATATCAAATGTGATACTGACGCTCGAATACCAGTTCATGAAAGCCGGGGCAAACTACGAGATATCCGAGCTTCCGGCCTGCGCCGGCGACGTGAAAGGGATAAATCAGGTATTTAGCAACCTCATCCAGAACGCGCTCAAATACCGCTCGGCCGAACGGCCTTGCTTCATAAAAATATCCGGGCATGAAGAAGGAGGGGAATCGGTTTACTGCGTTGAGGATAACGGCATAGGCATAAAAGAAGGAGACATGAACAAAATATTTGAATTGTTCAGCCAGATTCATAAAGGCAATGAAGGCGAAGGGCTCGGCCTCAATATCGCGAAGAAGATAGTTGAAAAGCATAACGGCAGGATATGGGCCGAGTCCGAATACGGAAATGGGAGCAGGTTCTTTGTGGCTCTTCCCTGCGCGAAAAACGCCTGAAAAAAACTGCGGGAGCCCGAAAGATGACTGGAAAGGCGAAAAATATTAAAATGAAGGGAGCGGGCGGGTGATACTGAAATGAAGAACGATGCCACCATATTAATAGCGGAAGACGACGACGGGCACGCGGGCCTTCTCACGAAAAACTTCAGGCGCGCCGGCCTCAGGAACAAAACCATGCTCTTCAGCGACGGAGAGGAGATACTCGAGTTTCTCTTCGGCGAGAGCCGGAGCCAGCATGTTAAGGATGGCGAAGCATACGTGCTTATCCTCGACATCAGAATGCCGAAGGTTGACGGCATAGAGGTTCTGCGCCAGGTGAAGAAGGATAAAAAAATCCGCCCCATGCCCGTGATCATCTTCACAACCACCTTTGACCCTGACACTGTGAAGCTGTGCCAGGAGCTCGGATGCTCGAAATATCTTGTAAAGCCCACTGACTACGACAAGTTCATCGAGACGATAAAGCAGTTAGGGATTCTTATTACGGCGATGGAGGTCCCCAGGATAATTGGTACGGACAAAACGAACTGAACAGGAAGCAAAAAAGCCGCCCGTTATCCTCATCGTTGATGATGAAGAAGGGATAAACCACCTTATGGAGAAGATACTCCAGAGGGAGGGTTTTCTCACCGAAAGCGTGCTCAACGGCGAAGACGCCATTAATAGAGTTATGAGCGACCCCCGCGTGATCCTCATCCTCGACTTCAGGCTCTCGGACATGACAGGCAAAGACGTCATCATAACCCTCGGCAAAAAAGGGGTGAAGGTACCCTTCATAATCATCACCGGCAGGGGAGACGAAAACCTCGCGGTGGTCATGATGAAGCTCGGCGCGAAAGATTACATAGTGAAAGAGGCGGGTTTTTCCGGCATGCTCCCTTATGTGCTCAAGCGGGTTATCCACGAGATAGAGCAGGAAGAGAGGGTGCTCGAGGCGCAGAAAGAGTCCCTCGCGAGGCAGACCGAACTCTCCCTCATCTACAAGGTCTCTTCATCTTTGAGCCAGACTCTGGACTTTAGAAAATTCTTTGACCTTATTCTTAATACCTTGATCGAGCTTGACATCCCGGATTTCGAGAAGAGGGGCGGAATATTTCTCGTTGACGAAGACAGGATGACGCTAATCCCGCATAAGGGGCAGTCTGAATCCTTCATAAATATGCACAAGGGGCTGAGAGTGGGAGAATGCCTATGCGGGCTCGCGGCAAAGACCGGCGAGGTGATCGTATCAAAGAACTGCCATAAGGACAAGAGGCATTCGATCATGTATCCGCACATGGAAGACCACGGCCATGTGATAATGCCGCTCAAGGCGATGGGAAAGGTTGTGGGCGTGCTCTTCCTTTATCTGAGAAGCGACTTCAATCTCGAAGAAGGAAAGATGCATCTCCTCTACTCCATAGCGAACCAGATAGGCGTCTCGATTCACAACGGCAAGCTTTTCGAAGAGACAAAGAGGTTTGCGCTTCACGACCCGCTGACGGGCCTCGCGAACAGGCGCCACATGCATCTCATATTCAGCAAAGGGCTCGCGAAGGCGAGAAGGGCCGGTGAGCCTTTTTCCGTCATAATGCTCGATATAGACTTCTTCAAGAAATACAATGACGAAAAAGGGCACAGAGAAGGAGACAATCTCCTCATGGCCATATCAAACATCCTGCTCAAGGAATCGAGGGAGGTTGACCTTGTCGTAAGGTACGGCGGCGAGGAGTTCATCATCCTTCTTCCTGATACGGATCTCGGAAGGGCGATAGAGGTTGCAGAGAGGCTAAGGCACGCGGTTGAGACAAGAACGGACACGACGATAAGCCTCGGCGTCGCTTCACTGAGCAAATCGCTTGAGTCTGAAGACGTACTCATAGACAAGGCTGACACAGCCCTCTATCTCGCTAAACAGAACGGCAGGAACAGGGTCGAGGTGAGCAGTTAGCCCTCATCTTTTATAAACCTTGTAAATCTCGATTCTTACCGGGCAGGTGCAGATGAAGCCGTAATTGCCGACTTCCTTCATATATGGGCACTTCTCATGCGTCTTTTGGGCAGGGAAACGCATGAGAGTATTTTCGTAAAATACTGGTGAGCCTGGGAGGATTCGAACCTCCGACCCGCTGATTAAGAGTCAGCTGCTCTACCAACTGAGCTACAGGCCCTGCAAAAACAGTTGTCAGTAATCAGCTATCAGTTAAAAACAGAAAAAACAGTAGCTGAAAAAAATACAGAAATAAGCTCTCAGCAATAACCCCTAAGTTTGACTGCCAAATGCTGAAAATTTTGCTTGCAAAATTTTATGGCGCGCCTGAGAGGATTCGAACCTCCGACCCTCGGCTCCGGAGGCCGATGCTCTAATCCACTGAGCTACAGGCGCTTTTTAAACAAGCTTTCAGCATTCAGTTTTCAGCGGTCAGCTTATACCACCGATTGCCGATGGCTGAATGCTGAACGCTCAAAATTTTGCTCCGCAAAATTTGGGGTGAGTGACGGGGCTTGAACCCGCGACCCTCTGAGCCACAGTCAGATGCTCTGCCGCTGAGCTACACTCACCATTATTAAAACAGAGTCAAGGGAAAAGGGGATAGAGAACCGGGCTGAAACAGCGTCTAAAATCTCTAACCCAATAAGCCTTCTCCTGCCGTTTCCTTAATTGAAAACAAAGATTAGAGGTTCAGGAAACTGAATTATTATAACACAGTTATTTTACCCTATCCCTTAAACCTTATTCTCTATACTCTGTTATTATGGTGCGCCTGAGAGGATTCGAACCTCTGGCCTACTGCTTAGAAGGCAGTTGCTCTGTCCAACTGAGCTACAGGCGCAATAACTTCAGTTTAAAGTTAAAAGTGAAAAATTAAGGATTCCAAATTTTCGTCTTAACTTTACACTCTTAACTTTTAACTCTTAACCCGATGTTATGTTAATGCTAAAAATATGGTCGGGGCGGAGGGATTCGAACCCCCGGCATCCTGCTCCCAAAGCAGGCGCGCTACCAGACTGCGCTACGCCCCGGACAACCCTTGCGGAATAGTTATTATACAAAAAAACAGCTCTCTAAAACATGATAAAACCGGAGGGTTCACGCATCGTTTTAATATGCAACGGCAAATTGACTTAACCTTCCAAATGCTATATAGTCTTTTTTAAATGAATCCCCCTGTTAAAAAAGCTGATTTTCTTGTTATAGGCGGAGGTGTAGCAGGCCTTCGGGCGGCTATAGAACTTGCCTCATCGGCAGGCTCAAAAGGAAGCATAATCGTCCTGACAAAAGACAAACCGACCGAGAGCAGCACCGAGTATGCGCAGGGCGGGATCGCAGTGGCTTTGAGCGATGAGGATGAGATAGGCATACACTATGAAGATACGATAAAGGCGGGCGACGGCCTCTGCAACGAAAAGGCTGTGAAGGCGATGGTGGAGGAGGGGCCTCAACGGATTCTTGAATTGATATCATGGGGCGCTGAATTCGACAAGGACGGCAGCAAGCTCGATTTCACGAGAGAGGCGGCGCACTCAAGAAACAGGGTGCTTCATTCTCACGGCGACTCAACAGGCCGGGAGATAGAGCGGACTCTTATCAACAAGGCGCGGACGTCTCCGTCCATAACAAGATATGACTTTTCTTTTACGCTTGACCTTATCATGGACGTCGGGAGGTGCGCCGGCGCGAGGATACTCAGAAAGAGGGAGCTTGTCGACATATACGCGAAGGCTGTTGTCCTTGCGACCGGCGGAGCCGGAGAGCTTTTTGCGGGAACGACGAACCCGTCTATAGCGACCGCTGACGGAATGGCGATAGCGTACAGGGCAGGCGCGCTGCTTACTGACATGGAGTTCATGCAGTTTCATCCAACGACCCTCTTCTACCCGACAGCCCCTCCTTTTTTGCTGAGCGAGGCGATGAGAGGCGAGGGCGCTCTGTTAAAAAACATAGACAGGGAGAGGTTCATGCATAACTACCACGAGATGGCAGACCTCGCGCCGAGGGATATCGTCAGCAGGGCGATAGTGTCAGAGATGGTGAAGAAAGGTTCGAGGCATGTTTATCTCGATATCTCTCATCTTGACGGCAGTTTTATCAGGAAACGCTTCCCTCAGATCTACAAGACATGCCTCAATTACAACATAGACATAACAAAGGAGATGATCCCGGTTATCCCGGCCGCTCATTACATAATGGGCGGAGTCAGGACAGGCCTTGACGGCCGGACGAGCATAAAGGGGCTTTTTGCCGCTGGTGAGGTCGCTTGCACCGGAGTTCAGGGGGCGAACAGGCTCGCTTCAAACAGCCTTCTCGAAGGCATTGTCTTCGGCGCAAGGGCGGGGAGTGCGGCATTTAACTACGCAGGGGATATCTCAGAGGCTGAAGAGCGGGGCGCCTGCGTCTCGGAAGGTGTGCAGAGGCAGGCCCCGGTGAGCTCCATTGATGCCGAGAAGATAAGGTATTCGCTCAGAAAGGTCATGTCCGAGAAGGTCGGCATAATAAGGTGCGGCGAGTCGTTAAAGACCGCGAAGGAGAAGCTCGATGAATGGTCTTATCTTCAGGATGCTTATTCCATTGACAGGAGAAACCTTGAACTCAGGAACATGATTACTTCAGCCCGCCTTATAGTTGGTTCAGCGTTCCTGAGGGAAGGGAGCATAGGCGCTCACTACCGCTCCGATTTCAAAGAGAGAGGGTCGGAATGGAAGAGGCATACCGTCTGCAGCAGGGACGGGGGCATCTATTGGATATAATTAAAAAGGTTCTGTAATGGGAGCGTCAACCATCTTCTCTTTATTCTTCGGATTATATTCTTTGTTAAGCTTGTAAGCCTCGTTAAAATATTCTTTAGCGTTTTTATAGTCACCCATCTTGTAATACGCGTAGCCGATGAAATAAAGCTGGCCGGCGTCAGGGTTGTTTCCCGAGGCCTCCTTCATTGTCTCGACGGCTTCACGCATCTTTCCCCGGTAATAATAGGAATAGGCTTTCTTGGTCATATCGTCTGCGGCAAAGCAGACTGAAGCGGAAAAAAGAGACATTAGTATTGCGGCAAACATAATTTTTCTCATTGCTAATCCTCCGGTTCTTCCTGAACGGGTTCAGGTGTGATTTTTTTCAGCCCTTCTTTTTGTGACAGCGCTTTCTTTCTGTAATAATCGGTCGAGTACTCTTTCGGCACAGTCCCTTCTTTAAAGAATTCTACCACTTTTTCGCTTTCACTTGTAGCCAGAAGGCCGGTAAGCGGGTCTATCACCGCCGTCACTATCCCGTCGGGGACCGGAAAAGGCCTCCCTTCATCCCCTGAAGGATACATGATATTCAATGCCTCTTTCATAAAATCAACCCAGACAGGCGAGGCGGCCTTTGAGCCGGTCTCGTCTCTTCCGAGGGTATGCTGGTCGTCAAACCCGACCCACACTCCTGCGGCAAGCTCTGTTGTGTAGCCCACAAACCATGCGTCTTTGTAATCGTTTGTCGTGCCGGTCTTTCCTGCCACGGGCCTGTTAAGGGCCTTCGCGCGCCTGCCTGTTCCCTGATTCACCACATCTTCAAGCATGGATGTGGCCAAGAAGGCAGTCTGCGGGCTTATGACCCGTTCTCCTCTCGGCCTGTTGTTTTCAATTGTGCTTCCACGATTGTCCGTGATGTATTTTACGGTTATAGGCTCCATCCTTACACCTTCATTGGCAAAGGTTGCGAATGCTGAGGTTATCTCTAACGGGCTAAGGCTGATGCTTCCGAGCGCAAGTGTGAGGTTGTGCGGAAAAGGCCCGTTCAGCCCCATCGCCTGCATGAAACTGACCGCCTTCTTCACGCCAATCGCCTGAAGGAGCTTGATTGTTACAATATTCATGGAGTGGGTGAGGGCTTCCCTGAGGCGGGTTGCCCCGCGATATTTTTTGTCATAGTTCATTGGGGTCCAGTCGCCGAACTCCTTGTTCTCATAAATAATCGGTTCGTCGATTATTACGCTTGCCGGCGTGAAGCCGCTGTCCATGGCCGCGGCATAGATGAACGGTTTCAGGGCAGAGCCGGCCTGCCTTCTCGCGAATACAGCCCTGTTGAATTCGCTCTTCGTGAAGTCGTATCCCCCGGCTAGGGCCCTGACATATCCGGTGGAGGGCTCCATCGCAAACAAAGCCCCCTGCACACGGGGCTCCTGATCGAGCGCAAAAAAGACTTCTCTTTCATTAACCCTTTTTACCCTTACGGTTATGATGTCCCCCGGGCTGAGTATTTTATTAAGCTTGAGGATATTAAAGTTCCTGATGGTTTTGCCTTCGGCCGTGACAAGCTTTGCCGCCCATGCCGCATCGTCAAGCATGATTCTGCCGGCCATTCCTTTTGCCTTTACGACAGCTTCGGATTCAGAAACCTTGATGACCATTGCGGACATTACATCGCCTGGCTCCATTACGACGCTGTCAAATTTTTTTTCTTCACCTGAAGCTTTTTCAGGGATTATATCTTTATGCCCTATCGGCCCTCTGAAGCCCTGCCTCTTGTCAAGCTCTTCGAGCCCTTTTTTGAGGGCCGCCTCGGCGGCTGCCTGCATATCCTTATTTAATGTCGTGTAAACCTTCATGCCGCCCTTGTACACCGCGTCTGTCCCGTACTTTTCTTCGAGATACTTTCTTATGAACTCAAGGAAATAGCTCGGGCCGTATCCGTCCTGCCTGACGCTTGAGAGGTGAAGAGGCTGGTTAAATGCTTCGTCCATCTCTTCCTTTGTGATATAACCTTCCTCGTTCATCCTCTTGAGAACGATGTACTGCCTCTTTTTTGCCCTGTCGATATTATTGTAAGGGGAATAATCGCCGGGGGCCTTTATTACCCCGCAGATCATGGCGGCCTCTGCGAGGGTGAGGTCTGACGCTGATTTTCCGAAATACGCCCGCGACGCCATTTTTACGCCGTAAGCGCCGTGGCCGAAATATATCTTGTTAAGGTAGAGCTCAAGGATCTCTTCCTTTGTAAGGTTCTTCTCGAGCCTGAAGGCGAGGGCGACCTCCTTGATCTTTCTTATGACGGTCTTTTCAGGCGTGAGGAATATAACCTTGGCTAACTGCTGCGTGATAGTGCTGGCGCCTTCTTTTATCCTGCCCGCGATGACATCTTTTGCCAGCGCCCTCATTATCGCGAGATAGTCTATTCCTTTGTGCGCCCAGAAATTAGAGTCTTCAACAGAGACTACGGCCCTGATCAAATACTCGGGGATCTCCTTGAGTGATGCGTGAATGCCTTTTTCTATCTTAAGCTCTCCGATAAGCGTATCGTCGTCTGCGTAAACCTTTGTCCCTTCCGCGGGCGTGTATCCCTTGATCTCTTCTATGTCCGGAATCCCTTCGATCACAGCGAGGACTGCGCCTATCCCGAGGCCCGCGGCGAGAAGAACGAGAATGATGGTTGCCCTGAAGAAGAAACGTTTCATTACAGGGAATTATAGTCTTGACGCTGAAAGAGTGTCAATTTGTCAGAGAAGCAAAAACCGAGTCTATAACACTCACTATCTATAATCTCTTTAGGTTATCATATAAACATGAGCAAGCCGTCGAAGCGGGAAGATGATGAAACAGAGCCGCTCAAAGACTCCTACGAGCGCCGTATAGATTATCTCCGGATATCCATAACGGATAAATGCAACCTTAAATGCCTGTATTGCATGCCTTCAAAAGGCCTGAAGCCTTTTAAGGATTCCGAGATACTGACCGACGAGGAGATTGTAAGGTTTGTCCGTATTGCCAGGCGGCACGGCCTGAGAAAGGTGAGGATAACCGGCGGGGAGCCTCTTGTCAGAAAGGATATACTGAAGCTCGTCTCATCGATTAAGAAGGCAGGGATAGATGATTTAAGCATAACCACCAACGGCATCATGCTTTCAAAGCGCGCGGAGGAATTAAAAGATGCCGGCCTTGACAGGGTGAACATAAGCCTCGATTCCCTGAATGCTGAGCGATACGGAAATATCACAAACGGAGGGGATATCGAGAGTGTCTGGGACTCGATAAAAGAGGCTGAACGTACCGGGCTTGTCCCCGTGAAGATAAATATGGTGCCTATTCGCGGCATCAATGACGACGAGATAGCTTCTTTCGCGTCGCTGACCATTGACAACAATTATCACGTGAGGTTCATTGAGCTGATGCCAGCGGCGCGCAACGGCATATGGAGAAGAGAGAAGTGCGTAACCTCAAATGAGATAATGGAGATAATATCGAAAATAGGAGAGGTGGAGATATTCAGTTTCAGAGGGAAGGGGCCTTCGCGGAATTACAGGATAAAAGGTGCTCTCGGAGTCATAGGGATAATAAGCCCCATAAGCGAACATTTCTGCGGTTATTGCAACAGGCTCCGCCTCACTGCCGACGGCAATATAAGGCCGTGCCTTTTTTCAGGCATCAGGATCGATGTTAAAACCCCGATGAGAAGGGGCGCGTCCGATGAGGAGATCGAGGCTCTCTATTTACACGCCGTGAGGATAAAACCGGAGCGGCACCTGCTTAACGAGGACCTGCGCGCGGCAGGCCTGATTGACACCATGTCGAAAATAGGCGGGTAGAAACTCTCTTTAATCTTTTCTCATTATTTCAAGAAAGCTGCGCGCTCCGTGTAAAAGATAATCTGCCAGTTACATGATGCTGGAAGGGCAAAGTGAAGGGAGTTATTTTTGAGTTGTCAGATATTTTTTTACGGCCTTTGGAAGCGGGATCAAGATCAAGTCGTCCCTGCATATCTCGGGTTTGTAGGATTCGTAATCGAGTATGCCGAGCTTCCTCTCAAGCTTCTGCGCCGCAAAAGAGAGCGAATAACAGACTATCCAGAAGCCTAATGCCATGCAGGCATATGCCGCAAATATTCTGTTCGGTTTTAGCTGGCTTATTATGATGCCTGTACGGGTAAGCTCCACGATCCCTATGATATAGACCGTTGATGTGCTTTTGAACATTGAGTTGAAGAAACTGACGAATGAAGGGAGCATCATCTTGAATGCCTGAGGCAGTATGATGAATGCCATAGCCTGAAACCTGCTCATGCCCGAAGAGAGGGATGCCTCCATCTGCCCCATCGGCACGGCCAGAACGCCTGCCCTTACGATCTCAGCCTGGTAAGCGGCCGCGTATACCGAGAGCGCGATGACCGCTGACCAGAAAAGATGGAGTTTGGCCCCTATAACAGGGAGGAAGAAATAGAACCAGAATATGATCATGAGAAGCGGCGTGGACCTGACGATATCTATGCACGCGCTGCACGGATACCTTATATATCTTCTGCAGGATATCCTTCCGAGGCCGAGTATCACGGCAAAGAAGAGGCCGATACTTATGGAAAGGAGGGCCAGGACAATATTCAGCGACAGCCCGGTTAAAGGCGCCTCAGGATAACCGCCTATAAGATAATATTTCCAGTTCGCAAGCTGCTCAAAAAAGAATTCCATTTCAGGTCCTCATGCTCGTTATGCTTGTCATGTTTATCTTCCATTTCTTCTCGAGGCGGATTACGATTGCCGCCATCGCAAGAGAGAGCCCTATGTAGAAGACGGTGGCGAGAAAGGTGACCTCAAGCCCCCTGAATGTTATGGATTCTATCTGCTGGGTTGCCCAAGTGAGTTCAGGGGCCGCAATAGCCATGCAGAGAGAGCTGTTCTTGAAGTTATGTATCATCCTCGTGCCAAGAGGCGGAAGGATTGTCCTGAATGCCCCGGGCAGGATGATATACCTTAATTGCTGGAGCCTGTTGAGGCCCGTTGATACTGCAACTTCCATATATCCCCTCGGCATGCCCAAGATGCCCGTCCTCACTATATCGGATACATACGCGGAATTATCGACTGTAAGCCCGAGGATGCCCGCTATCACCGAATAATAGACATAGCCGTTCAGGGCGTCTGTCAATGGGGAAGGCAGAAGCTGGGGGAATACGAAATAGAAGAAGAGGAGCCAGAATAAACCGGGTATATTTCTTACGGTCTCGACATATATCTTTGCCGGGATGTTAAGGATCTTGAACCTCGAGACCCTCATTATCGCGAGGACTGTGCCGATTACGAGCGACAGTACTGCGGTTACCACTGCTATAAGGAGTGTAAGTTTGACCCCTGTGACGAGCCAGCCGAGGAACGGCTCTCTGAAGGGGATGCCCCAGTCAAAGTCATATCTGAGGTTCAGGAATTTCATCAGTTATAAATATTACCCCTAACGAGGCTGTAATTACAAATAAAAAAAGAAGGCGCAGACATTGCCTGCGCCTTCTTTGTCAGATTTGCCTTCAATAAGGCTGCATCCCGATCTTAATCAGGCCAAATGTAGAGCATATTGCCGAAAGTATCCTGCGGCAGTCTCGGCCTTGCGTTTATCGGAAGCGGGGCAACACCTTTTGCGCCGAACCACTTCTGATAAATCTTCTCATATGAACCGTCTTTCATCATGTCCTGAAGGATGAAACTTATCTTGTCTCTAAAGTCGCTCTCATTCTCAGGAACGCCTATGCCATAAAGGCCGGGGCTCCAGATGGAACCGCCGACTGCCTCATACTCTTCGCCGAGGCTGCCTGCTACCGATGCCATTATCTGAGCGTCCTGCGAATACGCGTCTATCTTTCCCTGTTTTAGCGCAAGGAAACCTTCCGCGCTGTTCTGGAAAGAGAGCATCTCAGGCTTCTTGTCAGTATACTTTGCTATCTCCTGCGGCGCGGCGATGAAGGCGTTTGACCCCTGGTCAACCCCTATCTTCATTCCGCCGAGCTCTTTTATTGATTTAATTTTTCCCTTCTTCGCGTAAAAGATTTTGCCCGTCCAGAAATAGGGCGGCTCTGCGTAATCCATCTGCTCTTCGCGGCTTCTGGTCGAGCTTATATTCGCGAGGGAGATATCGATCGACCTATTTGCCAAAAAAGCTATCCTTGTCTTGTTGTCAACCAATACCCTCTCAACTTTTACCCCTAATTTTTCAGCGATTGCGCTGCCGAGGTCCACGTCAAAACCCGTCCACTGCCCTTTCTCGTCGATGTAATTCATCGGCGGCGTCGCGTTGCCGTGCCCGATCCTCACCGTTCCCCTCTTTGTAACTTCGTCAAGCAAAGACTCTGCTGACGCGGCGGATGCGAATGATGCGAACAACAGCGCCGCAAGCAATACATACAAGCTGTTCTTTTTCATGCCCGATTCTCCTTTTCTTTCAGATTTGTTTGGTCAAGGCTTAAAATAAGCCGGTTCTGCATAAAGGCTGAAATATCTTTCAGTTTAAAAAGCAATATTAATGCCAGAAGAATCCTTTTGATTTTTCAATAAAAAAAAGAGGAGGGAAATGAATGCGTGTGCAGAAAATGAACATCATGCTCACTATCGGGGCAGGCCGTTCTCTTTATCATGGCTCATCTTTTCCCTGAGGGTGTTTCTTGATATGCCCAAGAGCTTTGCCGCGAGCACCTGATTGCTGTTTGTCAGTTCAAGCGCCTTCTTCACTAAAAGGCGTTCAAAAGAAGAGACAGCGTCTTTGTATATGTTCATGCCGCCTTTTCTTAGTATTTCGTATGCCGTATCAGAAAGAACTTTTTCGAAATCCGTAATCTCTCCGCCTGCGGGCCCAGACTGCGAAAGCCATTCGCAGTCTTTGAACAATAGGAGGTCTGTTCTGCAGAGTATCATTCCTCTCTGGATGACGCTCTTCAGTTCCCTGACGTTTCCCGGCCAGTTATAAGCGTTGAATTCCTTCAGAAGGTCAGGAGAGACGCCTTTTATCTCTTTTCCAAGCTCCCTGTTGAAGCGCGGTATGAGATAATTGATTATGTGTTCGATATCTTCCTTTCTCTCCCTCAAAGGGGGGATGTTGATGCTTACGACATTGAGCCTCCAGTAGAGGTCGTCCCTGAATTCGCCTCTTTTAAGCATCACTTCGAGGTTTTTATTTGTCGCGGCGATTATCCGCACATCCGTATTAATCATCTCTTTGCCGCCGAGGCGCTGGAAAGCCCCGTCCTGAAGCACTCTCAGAAGCTTTGCCTGAAGCGCCACAGGCATATCTCCTATCTCATCGAGGAACATGGTGCCTTTGTCGCACTGCTCGAACTTGCCTATCTTTCTCGAATCAGCGCCGGTGAACGCGCCTTTCTCATGCCCGAAGAGCTCGCTCTCAAGGAGAGTTTCGGGTATTGAAGCGCAGTTAACCGGAAGGAAAGGCCTGTTAGTCCTTCCGCTGTAGTGGTATATCGCCCTTGCGATAAGCTCTTTGCCCGTTCCGGTCTCCCCCCTTAAAAGCACCGTGATATCGCTTCCCGCGACCTGGCCTATCTTTTTGTATATCTCAAGTATGGCGGGGCTCTTTCCGACTATGCGCTCCCCTTCTTCAATGCCTGTTTCTTCGAATGTCACGGGCGCCGATATCCTGCTGTCTTCAATCGCCCTCTTCACAAGCGAGATCATGTCATTATTGTCAAAGGGTTTCGTGAGGTAATCGTAGGCGCCGTACTTCATCGCTGTTATGGCGCGTTCGGAGGTGCTGTATGCCGTCATCATGATAATGGCAAGTGACGGATAAAGCGATTTGAGCTTCTGGAGGGTTTCGAGGCCGTCCATATTCGGCATTGAGACATCCATTATAATGAGGTCAGGCTTCTCTGTCCCAGCCATCTGGATGGCCTCTATTCCGTTCCCGGCGGCGACAACTTCATAGCCCTCTCTTCCGAGTATCTTTTTGAATGAGTAGCGGACGCCCTGTTCGTCGTCGACAACGAGTATCTTATCCATGCGCAATTCCTTTGGGCAGCCTCACAGTGAATACCGTCCCGAGCTTTTCGCTGCTGCTGAAGTAGAGCCTGCCTCCATGCGTTTTAACAATATTATAAGCTATCGAAAGGCCGAGGCCCGTCCCTTTCTCTTTTGTCGTGAAGAAGGGGTCGAATATCCTTGTCTTGAGATCCGGAGGGATTCCGCCGCCCCTGTCCCAGACCATCACCTCCACGAAGTTCTCGTCGGCCTTGCCTGATATTCTTATTTCTCCTCCCTGAGGCATCGCCTCGATCGCATTCAGGATAAGATTGAGAAATACCTGCTCGAGCAGGGACCTGTCCGCGTATACTCTCGGAAGCGCCTCCAGCATATCTTTCTGGATCGTTATCCCGCGGCTCCGGAGATCGAATGTGGCGAGCGAGAGGACGCGGTCTATGAGGCCGTTGAGGTCGGTCTCGGAGAAATTCGTGCCCTTCTGTTTTACAAAACCGAGAAATCTCGTGAGTATATTGTCTATCTTCTCTATCTCTCCCGTGATGACAGCGGCGTCCTCCTTTGTCATGTCGGGCTCTTCTTTATAAGACTGAAAGAGCATCTTCAAGGCTGTTATCGGATTTTTGAGCTCATGCGCGAGGCCTGCGGATATCTGGCCGATGGATGAGAGTTTCTCAGCCTGCAGAAGGTGCGTGTAAGCGTATGCCTCTTCCATCTTGTCTTTGACTTCCTTAAGCTCAAGAGAGAGCCTGTTGAAGCTCCCGGCAAGTTCACCGATTTCATCTCCCGAACTTACATCAACTTTTTTTCCAAACTCACCTTTGCCCAAGACCTTTGTAAATTCCGCGAACTTGTTGAGCGGTTCGGAGATGAGCCGGCTCATGAAGACAGACGCGATTATACCTATGAAAATCACAAGCCCTATTATCGGGACAGTGATGTTCCGCATGCTCTTGAGCGTGTCCCTGAGGCTGTCCTCCCTTAATCCGATATGAAGTTCAGCCCCGGTCCCTTTTATGGCATTAACCCCTACGTCTCTTATGTAGCCTTTTTCCGTATCGAGAAGCTGCGTGTTCATCACCGCTGTGCCTAAGGGGTTCCATGAAAGGATATCGGGGGGAGGGGAGGATTCAAAGGTATGCGCGAATATTCCGCCGCCGCTGTCCGTGACAAAAATATATTCAAGGTCTTTCTCCTTTGCCATGACTTCATTGAAGGCTTTTGACGTCTGAAAGCGGTCTCCGAGCGGGATGAAGTTTGCTATCCTGTCGGAGAGGTTGCCCGCGATGGATATGCCTTTCTTTCCCAGCTCTTCCCTGAACGCGTTGATTATTGTGCCCCGGATGGAGAGCATCATGAGAATGCCCACAATGATTACGACCGAGGTCGTGAGAAGGCTTATTTTGGTCCTGAATCTCATCTTTTCAAGAACCCGTATCTTTCAGCGAGGAGAGCTATGCTCTCTATCTCCGCTTCGTCAACCGTCGTAAACCCGAGCGGCATCTCGGTCGCCTCCCAGTTGTACAGAATGCGCCTGTGTTTTCCGGCAGGCTCAAATTCAAGCAGGGCGCTCCTCACCTTTTCGACAGTTTCTTTGTCCACACTGCTGTTATACGCGACAATGCTGCTCGGATACGCCCCCGAGATCCCTATTATCTTCACCTTTCCGCCGGACTGGAGGCTTAAGGCGAGCGTGCCCTGAATCGAGCCCGCGTCTTTCTCTCCGTTTAAAACCATTTTCACGGTTTCGAGAGATGAACCCGTAAAGACATAACTGATGTCTTCAATCTTTATGCCGGCCTCTTCGAGCATTTTTCGCGGCATGAGATAACCCTGAGTTGACATCTGTTCGCCGAAGGCGAATGTCTTACCCATCAGTTCCTTTATAGTATTGATCCCGCTCTCAGGCCTGGTGATTATTGCGGTATGATATTGCGGGTCGCCCTCTTTATTCACGCCGCTCGCGAGGTAGTTTATGCCGTATTCCTGCCTGCCGATAACATAGCTGAGGGACCCGATTAAGGCGAAATCCATTTTGCCGAGGCCGAGGTTTCTCACGATCTCTTCATTATTTTCTGAGAATTTTATCTGAAAGCGCCTCCCCGTCTTTTCCTCAAGATAGCTGATAAAGGGAGTGTAGATCTCTATCTCCTCTTTGGGGCCGATGGCAAGCTCAAACCCGAATGACATATCTTTCATCGCCGCCTCGTTCCGAGGTTTGGCTTCGGCCTCTTTCTGATAGAGGCTCACCTTTTTCGGCTTCTCGTCCTTTACGCATGCGGAGAGTGATAATAAGAGAGAGATGAGAATCACGGCGGTTGCAGTTAAGTTATTCAGGGGCTTCATTTGGCTATGGAAATAGCTTTAACCGGGCAGTTCTCTTCCGCGGCCTCACAGCACATGGCATAATCGCAGGCGTCAGGGTCTATCACTTTTGATTTTCCGTCAACAACCTGAAAGACGGCGGGGCATATCTCCATGCAGTTGCCGCAGCCTATGCATAGCTCTTCATCAACGACAGGCTTCAACCCAGCTTCTCCATGACGGCGGCGGCGAGGAGGGGGAACATTATCTCATGATGGCCGGTAAGGGCGTATGAACTCCCGCCTGAAAGCACGGGCCTCCTGACGACATTCTCCCGCGTCCTGTAATGCTGGATAAAATCCATGTTGACCGTAGTGAAGTCTTTGACAGGATGGTTGAGGTTTCTCGTGACCGCTATCGCTTTTAAAAAGACCTCGGGCATTATCACAGCGGAGCCGAGATTGATATACACTCCGCCCCTGAGCCCCGCTATCACGGAAGAGAAGAGCCTGAAGTCTCTCATGCTTCCTTCGCCGATAGCTGCGCCGTCAGCGGAAGGGTGCATGTGTATGATATCTGCTCCTATGGCGACATGTACTGTTGCAGGGATATCGAGTTTTGACGCGGACGCGAGAATGCTGAAATCTTTATGCGGAAATTTTCTCGCTAATATGTGGTCGCCGACCGCCCTTCCTATGCCCTTGCCCTTTTTTACCCCTTGTTTTATAGCAAGGTTTATCTCCCTGCCTGTCTCCCGCGCCATGCCGAAAGTCCCCTTGCAGAGCTCGGCGTCAACGTCCTCTGAGGTGCACCCCGCCAGGCTCACTTCGAAATCATGGACAATGCACGCTCCGTTCATTGCAACAGCGGTTATAACGCCCTTTTTCATCAGGCTGATTATCAGAGGCGAGAGGCCGACCTTTATCGGGTGCGCGCCCATGCCGAGGACGACAGGCTTACGGTTCTTCTTCGCGGAGACGACGGCATCCGCAACACGCCTCAGGTCCGAAGCCGCGAGCATGTCAGGCATGCTCTTGAGAAAGGCGCTGAAACTTCCTTTTTCAAAAGGGGAACCGAACTTTTCAAGGGAAGCTTTGCTCTTCCTGCCGCTCAGGGGGCGTGTCTTAACTTTGCCGAATGATAAAGGCGGATATCTCTTTTTCACACAAAAAATATACCGTTATGGGAGGTAATAGTCAAGAATATTGATACTTGTGTGGTTTCAAGGACGCTTACACGCATTATTTCCGGTACTTGGCAAAAACTTCATCGAGGGGAATGGCCTTTATCTTACCTGCCTGATATGCGGCAAGCCTGTCTTCAACCTCTTTACGCCATAGACTGTCTATATGTTCGTCAGGCCGGTCAAGGCTTGCCAGAAGGTCATCAACAAGAGTTGCCCTTTCCCGAAAAGGAAGAGTCAATGCGTCTTTTAATATTTGCTCTGTATTTGCCGACATTTTAGCGCCTCCCTGATTTTATTTATATTATGCCATAACTCACTGATGACTGACGAGTGCCGCTGTATCACAAACAGATCATAATGGTGAAGAGGTGGTGGGGATTGTGCGAATGGCAATAGTCAAGTCTGTTCTTGTTCTATTTATCGAAAGTTAACATTTTTCTGCTTTAATTTATTTGATAGTTCAAAGTCTAAATTTTGCAAATGTTCAGGCCGGATTTCAATTAGAGGTAGTCGTCGATCAGCATAAATCTTAAATTTCTTATACATTCTTTCTTTGTATAGTGGATCATCCAACATGCCCCAAAATTCAATAAATATATTTTCACCATTTATTGTTTCAACCATAAAATCGGGGATTAATTTTTCTGGGATTGGGACTATCGGCTCTACAGTATGAATAACTTTGTGATGAAACAGCCAGTTATCAATTGTTTGCTCCGACAAAGAACGAACTTTATGGCCATCTTCACATCTGAAATTTGCAGGATACTTATTTCTGTAGTCTTCATCATATTTTTGTAATTTGCGACCTACTTCTATTTCTGATGCGTATTCGGATGCAAAATGTTCATATAAATCATGTGCCCTGACATTAAAAAGTTTCCAAGTAACGTCATCTCCCAAATTAATGAGAGGTCTGATTTGATGAAATGGGATTGACAACATAGTTTTAGATATTAGTTGAACTCTTACTTGAAGTTTAAAATGTCCACCCCATGCCTTTGGTTCATGACAAGCGCAGGTTGTAGTGGCCTTCCATACGCCATACAATATTTGATCACTGTAATTATACAAATAACAGAAATCGCCGGGAGAAATGTCAGTGACATATGGTTTATTAACGCCAAATAAGCTGCGAGTAAAACACTCGCTCATAGTCTTGTTGTTACATGCGAATATATATGCTTTCATTTATCTTGTATATAACCAGCCTTATTTCCCCGACTAAGTCAATTATAAGTACTGCGTAAATATAAATACAAGCACAAAATATAGGAGAGAGATTTGTTCTCTGTGTAATTGCTTATAACCACTATATTTGATATTCTGTCTCATATGCCCACCCTGTATCTCATAGACGGCAACGCGTATTTCTACAGGGCTTTTTACGCCGTTAAGAGGCTCTCAACATCCTCAGGTTTCCCGACGAACGCAATCTTCGGCTTCACCAATATGATGCTCAGGATATTTGAGGATAAAAAGCCTGATTACTTTGCCATAGTTTTCGATTCTCCGGAGCCGACTCAGAGGCATCAGGCATACGCGGAATACAAGGCGCACAGGCCGGGTATGCCGGATGATCTTAAATTGCAGGTGCCTGTCATAAAAGAGATAATAAACGCTTTCAATATCCGCACCATTGAGAAGCCGGGTTTTGAGGCTGATGACCTTCTTGCGGTAATTGCGAAGAAGGCTGAGAAAGAGGGCGTTGATGTTTACATCGTCACGGGCGACAAAGACCTCTGCCAGGTCATAACTCCAAAGATAAAGATATACGACAGCATGAAGGAGAAGGTGACGGGAGAAAAGGATGTCATCGAGCGTTTCGGTGTTGAGCCGTCCCGTATTCCGGAGATAATGGCGCTCATGGGCGACTCTTCAGACAACATCCCCGGTGTTCCGGGTATAGGCGAAAAGACTGCTGTGAAGCTCATGAAGGAGTTTGGCAGCCTCGAAAATCTCAAGAGAGATTATGAAAAGATAAAACAGCCGAAACTGAGGGACTCCATTGCCGGGAACCTTGACAAGATAGACCTGAGCCTTCAGCTCGCGAAGATAGATTTTGACGCGCCTGTCGAGATAAGGATTGAAGAATTGGAAGAGGAAGAGCCGGACTGGCAGAGGCTCTCGGTGATATTCACGAAGTATGAGATGAAGAACCTTTTGAACCTGATTCCGGAAAAGGAGAGAACCGCGCCTCGGCAGGAGAGCGAATGCGCCATTGTCAACGACGAGAAGCTTTTTTATGAGCTTGTCTCCCTGATGAAAGGCGAGTTTGTCATTGATACCGAGACGACGTCGCCATCGCCGGTATCTGCGGAGCTTGTCGGAATATCCATATCCCTTTCTCCTGAAAAAGCATATTACATTCCCGTTTGCCACTCATACGCCGGTGTTCCTCGTCAACTTCCAAAAAAGAATGTGCTTGACGGGCTGAGAGATGTTATGGGAGATTCCGGCATTAAGAAGACAGGCCATAACATAAAGTATGACCTCATAGTCCTTAAGAATGAAGGAATTGAACTCAGGGGTATATCTTTTGACACGATGATAGCCTCTTATCTTCTCAATCCCAACAGGGCAAACCACAGCCTCGAAGATACTGCAATGAGCCATCTCTCACTCAAGAAAGAGACTTATAAGGAAGTGGCCGGGAAGAAGAAGGACTTCAGCGAGGTTGCCGTGGAGGATGCGGCAAGGTATTCCGGAGGGGATGCCGCCGTGACTCTGCGTCTCCGGAGAAAACTGGAACCCGATTTGGTGAATGAGGAATTAAGGGAAATTTTTGATGACATTGAGATGCCGCTCATTGAGGTGCTTGCGGATATGGAGATGGCAGGGATAAAGATAGACAGCGGGCTTATGGAGTCGCTCTCCGTGATGCTTGAGAGGGAGCTTCAGACCATTGAGAAGAGGATATATTTTATAGCGGGAGAGGAGTTCAACATCAACTCGCCTAAACAGCTTCAGGAAGTCCTGTATGAAAAGTTGGGGTTAAGAAAGATAAAAAAGACCAAGACAGGATATTCGACGGATGTCGATGTTCTGGAAGAGCTTTCGATCGAGCATGAACTTCCGCGCGAGATATTGGAATACAGGGGGCTTTCAAAGATAAAGAGCACATATCTCGACGCCCTGCCGAAGATAGTCAACCCAAAGACCGGCAGGATACATACATCATTCAATCAGACTATAACAGCAACCGGCCGGCTCAGCAGTTCGGACCCGAACCTTCAGAACATTCCCGCAAGAGGGGAATGGGGCATGAGGATAAGGGAGGCGTTTGTCGCTGACAGAGGGAATCTCTTTCTCTCGTCAGACTATTCACAGATAGAGCTGCGGATACTTGCCCATCTGAGCGGGGACGAGGGGCTTATAGAGGCGTTCACCAATGACGGCGATATTCACGCGAGGACTGCCTCAGCCCTGTTTAATATTCCGGAGGAAAAGGTAACGGGCGAGATGAGGCGCAGGGCAAAGGTGGTTAACTTCGGGGTCATCTACGGAATGAGCCCTTACGGGTTGAGCAAGGAACTCGGCATCCCTCCGGGCGAGGCAAAGGATTACATCGAGAGATACTTTGCCCGGCATTCCGGAGTAAATAAATATATCGCGGCACTGATAAAAGAGGTCACAGAATCAGGGTATGCATTGACGCTGTACGGCAGAAAGAGGGCTATTCCGGAGCTTAGAAGCATGAATAAAAATACAAAACAGTTAGGCGAGAGGCTTGCGATAAATACACCGATACAGGGCTCTGCGGCTGACATAATAAAGATAGCGATGATAAACATTCATAGAAGGATATCGAAGGAGAGGCTTAAGGCAAAGCTTCTCCTTCAGGTGCATGACGAACTTCTGCTGGAGTTCCCCGAAGGCGAGAAGAAGGCTGTTGAGGCGCTTGTCAGGGAAGAGATGGAGAATGCCATAAAACTCAATGTGCCTCTTAAGGTTGAGATGGGAACGGGGAAGAACTGGGCGACTGCACACTGACAAATAAAATTAAGAGTTAAGAGTGTAGAGTTGAGAGTTAAGGAAATTTTAACTCTATTTTATACCGCAACTTTCAACTTTCAATTTTCAACTCTCAACTTTTTTATAGGAGGTTATATTTCCACAATTTACGGAAACACATCTGGGCTAAAGAAGAGCGACATCAACGCTGTCGAGAGGATCTATAAAAGGCGCATTCCAAGGGAGAAGCTCATCACCATCGAGCTTGGACGGTACATGGCCGAATGTTCATTCTCGACCGGCAGGCAGATAGGCATCCTTGCCGACAGAAAGGGCAATATAGATTTCGTCATCGTCGGCGATTCAAAAGGCATACTCATTCCCGAATTGTCAGACTATCCGCTCGGCAGAAGGGCGCTTCGCGGGCTCAGGCTCATACACACTCATCTCAGGAACGAGCATATCAGCAGGGACGACATAACAGACCTCTCGCTCCTCCGCCTTGACGCGCTTGCGGCTATAGGCATGAAGGATGACGGCGAACCTGACAAGCTTTATCTTGCTCATCTCACGCCTTCGGGTGAAGAGGCATACACAATTGAAGAACCGCTTTCGTTTCAGAGGATAGACTCTGACGCGCGCAATTTTGAGGAACTCGTTTCCTCCGTCGAAGAGAGCATTCAGTCGGCAAGGTCAGGCTTCAGCGTCGGCGACAAGAGGGAGAGGGCTATACTCGTCAGCGTTTCGGCATTGCCGAGGCATGAGCAGGAAGACTCGATGGAAGAGCTTAAGGAGCTTGCCGCTTCGAGCGATATCATTGTCCTTGACACGCTTCTTCAGAGGGCGAAACAGGTCAACCCCAAGTACCTCATGGGAGAGGGAAAGCTGAAGGAGCTTGTGATAAACGCCCTCAATAAGGGGGCAACGCTTCTCGTATTTGACCAGGATTTGAACCCCTCGCAGACAAATTCTATCAGTGAGATCGTTGAATTAAAGGTCATAGACCGCTCACAGTTGATACTTGATATCTTTGCAAGGCGCGCGCACAGCAGAGACGGCAAGGTGCAGGTCGAGCTTGCACAGCTCAAATACAGGCTCCCAAGGCTTTCGGGCAAGGGAACCGCCATGTCGAAGCTGATGGGCGGGATCGGCGGGAGAGGGCCGGGAGAGATGAAGCTTGAGGTTGACAGAAGACGGGTAAGAGAGAGGATAACGTTGCTTGAAAAGCAACTGGAGTCTTTAAGCCTTGCAAGGCAGCAGAGGAAGTCCCGCAGGGTTGCGCAGGGTATTCCCATAATCTCTATCATCGGCTATACCAATGCCGGTAAATCAACGCTTCTCAATAACCTCACGAAGAGTGGCACATTTGTAGAGGACAAGATGTTCGCCACTCTCGACACGGCAAGCCGCAGGCTCAGGTTCCCGAAAGAGCGGGACGTGATAATAACTGATACTGTCGGCTTCATCCGCAACCTTCCGAAAGACCTCTTTGCCGCATTCAGGGCGACGCTTGAGGAGCTTGAGGACGCAGACCTCCTTTTGCATATCGTGGATATATCGAACCCGAGGCATGAACAGCATATCAAATCGGTCGAGAATATATTAGATGAACTGGGGCTTTCAGAAAAGCCGGTTCAGATGGTATTTAACAAAGAGGACCTTGTTGGGGACAGGGAGATAATCGACGCGGTATGCCGGCGGCATGACGCGGTCTCAATCTCCGCCCTGAGGCCTGAGACTCTTAATGATCTGTTGGGAGTGGTTGAAGTGAAGTTGTGGCCGGGGTAGAGGGGCAAATATTTTGTTTTGTCGGATTTGGATAAAGGGAAAGGGCATTTATTTTCCTTGCCCTAATTCTCTATAATCCAATAAGCCTTGCGACTGAAGGAAGTTCAGAATTGATCTTGCCACAACCTTATTCCCAGTGGAAGAAAAGTGGACAGGGTCGCCCTTGAGGTACAGTCCATCAGCATTGTATTCTTTGAGTGCATCTATAGGATCAAGGAATGGAACACCTTCTGCCCGGCATATATCTGAAATTCTCTTTTGGGGCGTTGGATAAGTTGCATTATCTAACTGCTGTCTAAAAGGGAATACCGTTAAAGCAAAGTTCACCCCCTTGTCTCGCAATATCTTATTCATTTCTTTCAAAATGACCTTAAATGCCAAAAGCCTTTCAGGCTCTTCATATAATTTAATTGAATCCATGTAATATGTATCCTTGTTTATTATACCGGTCTTGGCACGCAATATCCTCGCGAGAGTTATGGTCTTGATTGTGATAAAATCCGCAAAAAAGGAATGCTGGAGTACCCACAGGGTGGTCGGTCCTATATATGCAAACCTCATATCATCCAAGAGGTCATTCAGGCAGTGTCCTTGAACAACCAGATTAGGACTGTACTTCAATACTCTCTCAGTCACAATTGCCAACTGATGTTTTGAACCAGTCCCCTCAATTCCAAAATTCAAAACCTCAAAACCCATCTTTGGATATAGCCTTTTAAGTTCTCTCTCTATAACTTTTGGATACGTATTCTGTAGTTCTGTATATCCCCACGTAACAGAGTCTCCAATTACGGCAATTCTAATTACATTCTTAGGCTTTTCCAGCGAATACTCATTATCCCTTAGTCCGTTAGAATTAATCTTGTATCTTACCCCGTTATCAATAACATCTGCCCCAGGTGTCGGTTCCCAAAGCAAGCCTGGCACATTGCTCGGTCTATAAAGAGGCTTGGATATATAAAGATAAGTCCGATACCCCCCCTCTCCTGCAATAAAAAAAATAATTATGCCCATAAAGATTGCAAGGAGCTTGTGATGCCACGTTCTCAAAACACCTCCATTTTAATAATTAATATATGCAGATTAGCATATGACCCATTATAGTAATTATTAATTGAGGTGGCAAGCAAAATCTCTGAAAAATCTTTCTGGCTTGATTTATTTTTTTACAAAGGAAGGCGGAATGCAAACAGGCTTTGATATAATGATATGAGATTGAATTTATTCAAGGAGGTGGTTAAAGATGAAAACAATTAATGTTTCGCTTCCGGATAAACTGGGGATTGAGATTGAAAATTATGTTAAGAGCGGCTGGTTCTCCGATGAGACCGAAGTAGTTAAGACGGCGCTCCTGGAATTTATCCGTCATAACAAACTTAAGCTGTCGGAACGTTTTATGATGGAAGACATTAAATGGGCATTGAAAATAAAAAAGGGTAAAAAATAATGCTCGTTGTATGTGATACCGGCCCGTTGCTTCATCTGGCAGAGGCAAAATTGTTAGACCTGAATAAAACCTAAATCTCCTTCAGCAGTACTTCTAAGATATCTTTTCTGTTTGACTTTGCTTTCGCGCCTGAGGCAGGATGTCCAACCGCGACAACCGCCATAAGTTCCATTGCCTCTGGAAGTTCAAACAGAGTTCTTACTTCATTTGCACTCTTCAATATCTCGCCGAGCCATACCGCGCCAAGCCCGAGGGCATGAGCCGCGAGAAGCATGTTCTGTATACACGCGCCCATGGCCTGATGGTCTTTGAGATCGTTATACATCGCATCTTTATCTATAAAGACCGCGATACATGCAGGCGCATTCTCAATAATCTTTTTATATTTCGTAAGCTGTGCCAGTTTTAAGCGGATTTCCTTATCTGTGACAATTACAAAACGCCAGGGCTGATTATTAAGGCCTGAAGGCGCCCATGTGCCTGCCTTTATGATTTCGTAAAGTTCATCCTGTGTTACGGGAATGCCGGTGTATTTTCTTACGCTTCTACTTGAATATATCCCATCAAGAATATCCATATTCATGCTCCTTATGATTTTCGGCTGATTTTTCCCCATATAAAAATAAGCGCGCCGGCGAGGGTGAGAAAGGAGAATGCCGGTGCCGAGATTCCGGTGCTTTGGCCTTCTCTCAAGTATTTAATAAGCAGCGGCAACGCGAATAGCATTGAGAGCATAAACCAGATAATCGCGCTGAGGCGGTAGATTTTTAATTGCGATGAAGGCAGGTTTCTTATTTCCGGCAAACGGGAAGCGGATTTAAGCGCTTCAATCTCAGGGGAGGCCGGCCCTTGCGCAATCCTTAATGCCTTAAGGGATACCAGCAAAGACCTTATGCCGCTGATAATCGAGGCTATCAAAAATATTTTCACCATATTCTGCCCGTCTTTTTCCTGAAGATATGATACGAAAGCAAGCTGATAACGGCAAGTTTTATCGTCTTCGCTGCGGGAAAATTCCAGTCAAATATGTCCGTAAAACTATGGGGTCTTTAAATTGACAATCAACATCCTTTAATGTATTTTAATAGTTCTGTGAGGGCCTATAGCTCAGGTGGTTAGAGCGCACGCCTGATAAGCGTGAGGTCGATAGTTCGAGTCTATCTAGGCCCACCAGTTAAAATTTGAAATTGCAAATTTAAAATCTAAAATCTAAAATACGAAACATCGGGGGTGTAGCTCAGCTGGGAGAGCGCCTGCTTTGCAAGCAGGAGGTCATCGGTTCGATCCCGTTCACCTCCACCATTTATCTTGCAAATAGATTCAATGGTCTATTTTGTGTATGTTTTGAAAAGCGGAAAGGCTGGCACCTCATATATTGGGCATTCCTCTGATCTTACAAGAAGAGTTGCTGAGCATAATAGCGGTAGAAGTCTTTCGACGCGTAACAGAGGGCCATGGGAACTGGTTTATAAGGAAGCATTCCAGACCCGTTCCGAAGCGATTTTTAGAGAGAAGTATTTCAAAACTGTAAAAGGCAGAATGGAGCTTAAAGAAAGCGGTATCATTTAGAGGTTTACTGATGAGAGCGGTCGTAACGACAGGTCATCGGTCGGAGCGACTCATGCGAAGACTCGCATCAAGTTCGATCCTCCGTGACGGACAGGCTCTTCACCTCCACCATTTAATACCGGTATAGAGAAAATGGTGAAGGGCTATTGTGGTTTCTCACCCGCTTCTGACTTCAGAAGCGCAGGCTTTCAGTTCCGGTTGCAATTTGGAATAATTTGATGTTATGATTTATCCCTCAGTTTGAAAAGTTTCCGGCGGCAATACCGGAGGGGCAACACCCGTTCCCATTCCGAACACGGAAGTTAAGTCCTCCAGGGCCGATGATACTTGGGCTGTGAGGCCCTGGGAAAGTAGGTCGTCGCCGGATTAAAATTTATATTGAAGAAGGCCAGGTTTTATGACTTGGCCTTCTTTGTTTTTTCAGTATGTTACCCACTCTATAAATTTTTTAAATTTCTAAATATACAACTTGACATGCCGGAATACGCTGGATTATCATTAATGCAATTTTTTGGAGGAATCGCGTGAAAGAGCTTCCTTTGTTTTTTCATTTCATTACTGCGGCCACCGGGATACCCGGCTCAGTTGTATACGCATGGGTCGCCATGATAATCCTTCTTGTGTTTGCGCTGGTCGTAAGGCAGTCGCTAAAAGTTGTACCGAGAGGCCTTCAGAACTTTGCGGAAACCATAATGGAATTCATTCTTGACCTGTCGGAAACCTCAATCGGCCATATGGGGCGCTATTTCTTTCCTCTGATTGCGACTTTATTTCTTTATATTCTCACATGTAATTTTCTGGGGCTTATCCCCGGCTTTGAGGCCTCGACAAGTGACCTGAACATGACGGCATCGCTTGCCTTGCCTGTCTTCTTTGCCACACACTTTTACGGCATCAGGGCGCATAAGCTTGGGTACATTAAGCATTTTGTGGGGCCGATGAGGTCGCTCGTCGCCCTGCCGCTCATGATACTCATGTTCTTTATCGAGGTTATCGGGCATCTTGCCAGGCCGCTGACATTATCTGTAAGGCTTTTCGGCAACATGATAGCAAAGCATAAGATCATAATGATATTGAGTTTTCTCTCCCCCATAATTGTGCCGTCGGCAATACTCGGACTGGGGGTTCTTGTATCTGTCATACAGGCTTACGTCTTTGTTCTTCTGACGGCGCTTTATCTCGCTGGTGCGGTGGAAGAGGCGCATTAAGATAATTTGTTACTAAAATTTTCAAATATGGAAAGGAGGAAAAAATGAAGAAGATTCTGACAGTGTTTTTACTTGCTTTTGCAGTTACATGCGTTCTTGCCCCGGTTGCTTTTGCTGAAGAGGGCGCCAAGAGCGCGGAGGCTTACGGCTATTTCGGAATGGCTGTTCTCGGTTGCGGTTTGGCTATCGGGCTTGCGGCATTCGGCACCGGCATCGGACAGGGTATCGGCCTCAGCAAGGCTGCTGAAGGCGTTGCCAGGAACCCGGGGGCTTCAGGCAAGGTCACGACGACTCTTATCATAGGTCTCGCCATGATAGAGTCGCTCTGTATCTATGCGCTTGTCGTTGTCCTCATAGTTCTTTTTGCAAACCCTTTCGGAGTATAGAGAGGGATCAATAAGTAGACCTCGCGGAAAGGCAGGAGCAATCCTGCCTTTCTTTTTTTGCCCGGCCTGCGTATCAATTTTATCCTGAAACTGTTAAAATTTTTTACCGTCTTTTGAGTAATGCTAAGCCTTGTTTCTCATTCCTTTCAGGAGAATTAAATGGGATTTTTTGAAAGATTAAAGAGCGGCTTGTCTAAAACAAGGGACATGCTTCTGGGCAATGCGGCATCCCTTGTCACGGGCAGGGTTCTTGACGAAAGTTTTATAGAGGAGATGGAAGAGCATCTCATAATGGCTGACGTCGGCCCCAAGGCGTCATCTTCTATCATGAACGGGATCAGGAGCGCAGTAATTGACAATAAGATAAAAGATTCCTCCAAGCTCAAGGATGCCCTGAAGTCTGAGATGAGGAAGATACTAAAGGAAGGGCAGAGCATCATCTGCGCGGGCGAGAAGCCTTACGTAATATTGACCGTCGGGGTTAACGGTGTCGGCAAAACCACAACGATCGGAAAGCTCGCGAGGCGTTTTACGGATAACGGCTTCTCCGTCACCCTTGCGGCCGGCGATACCTTCAGGGCCGCGGCCATAGAACAGCTTGAGATCTGGGCTCACAGGGCCGGCGCCCAGATAGTGAAGCACAGAAGCGGGGCGGATCCCGCGGCAGTCGCTTTTGACGCTGTTGTCTCCGCGAAGTCAAAAGGCATAGACACAGTGATAATAGACACGGCGGGAAGGCTTCACACAAAGACAAACCTGATGGAAGAGCTCAAAAAGATAAAGAGGGTGATTGCGAAAGAGGTGCCTTCAGCCCCTCACGAGGTGCTCCTCGTTCTTGACGCCACATCGGGGCAGAACGCGATAAATCAGGCAAAGATGTTCAATGAGACCGTTGGCGTCACCGGAATAGCCCTGACAAAACTTGACGGAACCGCAAAGGGCGGGATAGTCTTTGCCATTAATGAAGAGCTCGGTATTCCAGTCAAACTCATAGGCGTGGGAGAGGCTGTTGAAGATCTTCAGGATTTCAACCCTCAGGAGTTTGTTGATGCGTTGTTTGGGGAATAGCACCTAATAACTCATTCCAATGGATCTGCGCCGAGCAAGCTCCGTCGCCGCCAACCGCGAACCGATCACTCGCTTTAAGAAGAAGATTCAGGCTACGCTCGCCCGTGTCTGGGGCAAAGAATAGTTTTCAGTAGAAGCTCGCCACACTTGATGTTCTGAAGAAATCCCTGTTGCATCAGGCATTCAGCGGGATAATATCGTTCAAAACCGTGAAAAATGCTGGTTTGTTACAGTTTTTTCACGGTTATGTTGACAAAAGAGTGAAAAAGCATATACTTTAGACTATGGCAAAAGTATTACACGTATTTAATACAATCAGCCGTCTCAGGGAGCGGTATTATGCCGCGTCTGCCGGGAAACAATCGCTCATAAAATTATTGAGCGAAGCAGAGGCCGCCGAGCAGGTGTATAACTCCAATGCCATCGAGAACAGCACCCTTACCCTTGAAGAAACAGAAAAAATTCTTTTGCAAATAAACCTGGACAGATACATAACCGAAAGAGAGATCTTTGAAGCAAAAAACCTCGCGCGGGTAGTTTCTTATATCGATACAAAAGCCAAAGAACAGGAGCTGACTCTTGAGGTTATGCTGTCGCTTCACAAAATGCTTATAGCGAATATCCGGGATGATATCGCCGGAAGATTTCGACAGGACGGCGAGTGGGTCCGGGTTGCCAGCCACATTGCGCCGGAGCCGAAAGAAGTGGTTGGGAGATTGGAAAAGATGCTTGAGAGGTATAACGCTGACAGCCATGAAAATATCATAAAACGTATCGCGCTGCTGCATCTTACTTTTGAACACACCCACCCGTTTGTTGATGGTAATGGCCGTATCGGAAGAGTGCTGAATAATTATTTGCTTATACGGGAAGGCTTTGTGCCGGTGAATATTAAATTCATTGACAGAAAAATGTATTACGAGGCGTTTAAGGAATTTGACGAAAAAGGCACGGCAAAAATTATGGAGGAAATAGTCGGAAAGGCGCTTACGAACAGTTATCACAAGCGGCTTGCGTATCTGGAAGGCGCGCACATCATGACGCTTGCCGAATATGCAAAAGAGCATAACATATCACACTCTAATTTGATAAATAAGGCAAACCGCCAAACCGTAGAAGCTTTTCTTGAAAAAGGCGTCTGGAAGATTGGCGTACTGCATAAGAAAAATAATTTATGAACGAATCCGAGACAAGAGCATTCATAAATTTGTCAGGGGCAAGCTGAGAGAGGCAATACACTAAGCTGCCGACAAATTACTCGTGCGCTGGAAAAAGAAAGTGGTCGGGATAGATATAACTGCCTATTTATAAGCATCCCCTCTTGGCAGTATCGCAATGATTTCAAGCGTCATATTGTCTTTGAAAAGACGGTAGATTATTCGCCAGTCTCCAACTCTGTACCGGTAAAGACCCTTTAACTGTCCAGTCAATTGCTTTATACTGCTGCCGTAGAAGGGATTTTCTTCTAATTCTTCAAAACATCTGTCGAATCTTTGCCTGATATCCTTCGGGGCCTTATCGTAGACTTTTTCAGCAGGTTTTGTAAGGACTATTTCCCAGTTTTCTTTTTTCGCCACTTAACTGTCTCGCCCTTTTCAGAAGCTTT
>JACQZG010000052.1 GCA_016213935.1 Nitrospirota bacterium | reverse complement strand
GCGTTATGGCAGAGCGTGCAGTCTGTCTGCGCATGCAGCGCGTGGCCGCCTGTTGCCGGGCCGGTCGTATCTATTGTTGTTGTATGGCATGCCGAGCAGCCGTTTCCTGTTGAGCCCCATGTCGGTGTCGCCACTGTGCCGGATGCGTACACGTTGGCATGACAGCTGGCTGTTGAACAGGTGCCGTACCCATTGCCTGGTGCACCACCACTGCTATAAGTGTTTGCTACATCAATGAGCTTGTTAACATGGTTTGTCGAGTTATATGAAGAAGCGTCATTCGCCGCTCCAACGTGGCAATCGCCGCAGCCGTTAACTCCGTCTGTTCCTAAATGCTCCCCGTGCGATCCATTCGTAAGGCCTTCGCCCTCTGCCTTCGCATGGCAACTTCCGCACGCCCCGCCAGTACCGCTCCAGGAAGGAGTGCTGTATGCTGACGGAGTCGCTGAATTTCCATTTGCTGACTGGCCCGTGCTGTGGCAATAAACATTAGAACAGACAAATGTCCCGCCATAAGATACGGTTGATGATGCGGCAGTCCCGTAATTAAATACCGACCTTCCTGATGACCCGTCATAATTGCCGCCTAAATTTCCATTAAGGTAAAATCCTATATTCACAAGGTCATCGCCTGTGCCGGCGCCAACCATTCCGCCGGTGTGACAGTTATTACAACCTGAATATTTTGTATTATGAACTGCGTGTGTCCCGGAGCCGACAACCGAATCAGATACCACCACCGTGCCGTTCTTATCATGAGTGATGAGCGTGCCGCCGCTTACGCCGGGGCCGAAGCCGTGGCAGGACGTACATCCGCTCGGCTGGAAGCCGTCACTTGGAACATGACAAGAACCTGCGCAGTTGGATCCTGGAATTCCTCCACCCTGGTTTGAGTGAGTCTGGTCAGAACCTGTGCCGTCATTTCTGAAATGAGTCGTCAATGTGTGACAGACTTCGCATACACCGTCATAAACAGTATCACCATCTGCAAATGATTTAGAGCCGGAAGCGTTGAAGAACCTGACCGTCTTCCTTCCGCTTTTCACTGCATTCGGGCTAACAATGTCATCAAGCTTAATTTCATTACGTATAAGTTTGCCGTATATAATTGCAAAAGTATTGCCTGCGGCCGCTCCTGTTACTGCGCCATTTATATCAAGCCTGTTTTCAGTATTGCCTGTAATTTCATATGCCACCGGGTATCTTGCGGCTATATTAGGAACGACTGTCATCCCGGCAAATACATTGGAGCCCCAATTGGGGGTCCCTGTCGCCGTTAAAGTAGCTGTTGCGGAAACAACGCTGATTGTACCGATAGTTCCTTTATATTTCCAATAAGTGCTGCTTGATGCCTTATATTTCTGGAACTGATCCTGATAATGCGGATTGTGACAGGTTGAACACCTGACTTGCCATGCGCCATATGGGCTCGTGCCTGATGTATATCCAACGCCAAGATATGAGTGAGCGTCATGGGCAGGAGCAGGCCCGCTGCCGTAATGACAGCTTCTGCATAAATGGTTCAATGGCGTGTCATCATCGTCAATCATTGTATATTCACCTGTCCATTCTGTTACGAGATAAGGATTGGAACTGGACAGATCATGGCAAACCCCACAGTCAATGGATTTTGCAGGTGAATGCGGATAGTCAAGGGCATAGGCATGTGATGTGATAAAAGCCAAACAAATTGCAAGTAATAATCTCACTATGTTCCGATTATTTTTCATCATATTATATCCTTATAATAACGAAGTTTATTTGGCCTGTATTCGTTCATAGACACACTCGCCTCGCCGTTAAGACAACTTAATTAACTGGTTTTTTATTGCCTAATTTATGCCTCCAAATACCTGAGGCTAAACTACCTATTCTAAATTACAGTCCCGGACTCCTAAATTAATAAGGATTATCTGGCCTGAATATCAAGGAGGACAAAACTGCCTCCTTCAAACTTGAGAACAGGCTTGGAATATGGGCTGTATATGGCATTGCCCTCTGTTGGTGATAGTGTCTTTACCTTGCCGCCGGAATATGTGATGCCGGTTGATGCCTTGTATACATTAATGAACAGCACCTCCCCTTCTTCAGCTCCCTCATCTTCACTGCTTGCAGGGTAGTTCCCGGCAATACTCATATCGCCATACATGCCTTTGTTCTCAACAACAAAAGAACCCAGAAGATTACCTTTGTTGTCAAAAACCGCAACCTCATCACCGGCTTCTGCAGGCTCTCCGTCTATTGTCAGGGATCCGGCAAGGTGCATGCTTATTACCGATGATGCCGCCTCGCTAAAATTGCCGGCAAAACCATACGTTGTCATAAAGAGCAGAATCGACGCCGTCAGTAAGGTTATTTTTATGCCCTTTTTCATAATGGTTATATCTCCTAGCAATTTATAATTATGGACAATCGTAAGTCAGTACGCCATTATTTGTCATATGCACAAAGTACCCCTGTCCCTGAATCATTGATGTGAGATTGTTATATGGGAATCCGGGGTAATAGATTTTACCTTTACCGTTCACCTTGTCAGGAAGGAGTTTTTTGAGGGTGTTGAATGGAGATCCCGGGATATGCACTGAACCGTTAGGCCCGACCACAAGCATGTATTCCGCAGATGATAATCCGATTTCTGCCATAGCCGCATCAAGGCTGGCCACCTGAGTCATTTGAGCGCCTGATGCATATTCAGAAGAAGCCGGAACCGTTGCGCCTTTATAATATCCGGTATCACTAATCCAGCCTATCAGGTTCCAGCCGGCTTTCAGAGATATATCCACACCAGGAATTTCAACTACAAGCTTGGTTACGGATATTGTTGCAGTGTCAATACCGATGCCGCCGTCATCATCAGTAACCCTGATCCCTACTGTATAATTGCCTTCAGTGCTGAATGTCACCTGGACATCTTTGCCTGATGTTTCATATGAGCCGTTGCCGTCAATATCCCATTGATAAGTCAATACATCGGAAGCTCCGGGGTCTGTGGCAGAGCCCGACAGGGATATTGCCGTTTCAGTTACGCCTGTATAAGGGCCTCCTGCATCTGCAGCCGGCGGGGTGTTGGTGACACTGATTGAAGTTGTTGCGGTGCCGGTCGCGCCAAGGTTATCTGTTACTTTTAACCCTATTAGAAATGGGCCTTGCGGACCGTCTATCGCTGATGCATTGAACCCGAGAGGATTGCCTATAGTTTCATATATGCCGTCATTATCGAGGTCCCATGAATATGTGACTATGAAACCGTCAATATCATAAGACCCTGACGCGTCAAGAAGCGATGTCATACCCTCGCCCACATTATAAGGCCCGCCGGCATTTGCTACCGGCGCCCTGTTAGGAGCAGCAACGCCGGTTCCGCTGAGCGTTACCGTAAGTGGGCTTGCAGGATCATTAGAAGGTATAAGCAGGTCAGCAACTTTGGAGGTTTCCGAAGAAGGGTTCATGACTACAAGTATTTGACATGTATCAGCAGGCGCAAGGCTTCCGCCGCTGCATGAATCCGCCACGATAGAGAACTCGGAAGCGCTTTCCCCGGATATTACTGCCTGACCTAAATCGAGCCCGCCGTTACCTATATTATATACGGTGAATTCCTGGACTGCTGACGCGCTTCCTACATATACATTTCCATAGCTATGAGCTTTAGGAATAACAGTCGAATAAGCGGATTTATTATCAGTAATCCTGTAAACCTCAACAGTATATGTGTAGAACGATGCTATAAATAATTTATTTGTGTCGCTTATTATAATATCGACCGGGGTTCTCATAGGATGAGCCTGATCAAAGATTGCACCGAGATGTGCTCCGTTTACATCATAAACCTGTACAACATTTTGGAATACGTCAGTAACATATGCCCTTCCCTCCTCATCGACAGCCACTCCCGAAGGCCTGAATATTTTATCTGTACCTATGCCGTAATTTCCGAAGCTCCGTTTATAGGTTCCATTCATATCAAAAACCTGCACCCTGGCGCCTTCGTAAGTGCCCTGCCAGGTTGATACAACCTGCAGATCTGAAACTATAATTTCACCGGCTGATTTATTGATAGCTATGGCGGTAGGGAAATGAAACTTGCCGTTGGCATTGCCGGAACCGCCGAATGAAAAAGCCAATGTTCCGTCATCGTTATACACTTTGACAACATCTTTTTCAGAATCAACAATATACACTTTTCCGGAAGCATCAAGCGTTATGGAACCTGGTTTAGAAAACCCGCTGATATCACTCAAAAAATTGCGGTTCAGGTCATAAATATTAACCTTGCCGTTGCCGTTATTCCCAATATATATTTTGCCGTTGCCGACTGCAACGCTGACAGGCTCATCAAGGCCGTTAATGGAATCAAGATACGAGCCGTCATTTTTATATATAACAAGCTTGTTATTTGTGGAGTCCGTAACGTAGAGATTCTCATATGCGTCTAAAGCCAAGCCTGAAGGAGTCTGCAGATGGGAGTTTATCGACTGCAGTCTGGTGTACTCCGGCATGACCGCCGCCTGAGTTTTTATTGAAACGGAGAGGATAAAAAACAGGATTAATGCTGAGAATGAAAGTTTTATTTGTAATTTATGTTTATTATAGGTCTTCATGTAATTAAAATTAAGCAAAAACGATACCAAAAATAAAAAATAAAATAAAACAAGAAGTTATCTTTTTGGAAATGCTAAAAACGGTTTCAAATTGCCCCTCCTTTTGAGTGTTTTCACGCAATAATCACAAGCTGCTAAGCTATTCACTGAACCGTCTTTCTTTTTGAACTGATTTCATTTAAACGAGCCCTTGACTGTACCCCGTCGCCAAAATTAGGAAAAAGCCTGACTACAGCGTGATAGCCTGCCTCTGCATCATCAAGAAAGCCTAAATTGAAGTTAGCTTCTGCGAACATAAACAAAAGAGAAGGACTTCCGGCTGACCCTTTTTTCAGATAATTGTCGTATGCGGGCCTGACAAGAGCTAACAGTTTATCCCACTGCTTTGACTTATAATAGCTTGTCCCCAAAGTTAAATCAACAAGATATCTGAACTTTGAGCCAGGATATTTTCTCAAAAAATCAGCATAATGAGCCTCTGCTTTTTGAAATTCGGGCGGATAATAATCAAGCAGAAAAATGGAAATCAGCCTGTAATAGCTTTCCTGAGCAAGCGGTGCATCCGGATAATTGCCGATTATCTCCAAATATTTCCGCTCCATTTCAGGAAGAATCTCCTCCCTCTCAGCCGATGAAGAGATCTGGAGTATTTCATTAAAAGCTTCTCTTGACATCATCTCCTGCTCTTGCTGCGAAACAGAAGGTTTTTGCGCGGGCTCCTCTTTAGATTCCGTGTCCTTCCTGACAGGCGCTCCCGCACACCCGTAAAAAAGAAAGGCGATAACAAAAAATAATAATAGTTTATTCTTCACGGTTCCCCTCTTCAATAATTCTCTTCCCAGTATTAAATGTTGATATAAAACCTAAAAGGTTCAGCCCTGTTTATTATGATAGAAAAATAACGGCATCATTTACAACTCAACTGTCATACCTAATAAAAATTTGCTTATAACTATTATGAATGTTTATAATTTTACGTCTTTCTCGTCAGAATTTTCATAATCTAAATAATATTCCGGAGGGTTAATGAGTCAGGCCTGGATGATTACAGACATTGAGAAACTCAAAGAGACAGCCAAGGAGATTCGAATAGAAATATTAAAAATGCTCACCTCTGCCGGCTCCGGGCATACCGGCGGCTCACTCTCCGCTGTTGACATAGCTGTTGCGATATACTTTTCGAAAATGAGGTTTAATCCTGACGACCCTTTCTGGCCTGACAGGGACAGGTTCATACTCTCAAAAGGGCATGCCGCACCGCTTCTTTACGCAATACTTGCAAAAGCCGGGTACTTCTCTTCAGATATTCTTTGCGACCTTAGGAAAATGGAGTCCCCCCTTCAGGGGCACCCATGCTGTAAAAGCATCCCCGGCGTTGAAGTATCCACAGGATCGTTGGGACAGGGGCTTTCAGTAGCAAACGGAATGGCGCTTGGGCTTAAACTTGACAACAACCCGGCCAGAGTCTATTGCATAATGGGCGACGGCGAGATTCAGGAAGGGCAGGTATGGGAAGCTGCAATGACAGCATCACATTACGGCCTTGACAACATCTGCGCCGTCATTGACAGAAACGGGCTTCAGATTGACGGCCCGGTTGAAAAAGTGATGGGCATAGAGCCATTGACCGACAAGTGGGCTGCCTTTAGATGGCATACTCAGCGAATCGACGGCCACGACATGGAATCGATACTCGGCGCCCTTGCCGAAGCTGATAAAACTAGGGGAAAACCCTCGGTCATAATTGCCGATACGGTCAAAAGCAAGGGAGTATCTTTTTTTGAAGGGAAGGTTGAGTACCACGGCGTCACCCCATCGAACGAAGAATTAGAAAAAGCGATAAAGGAGATTAATAATGGTTGATACCGTGAAGAAGCCGAAAGCAACAAGGGACGCTTACGGCGAGGCACTTCTCGAACTGGGAAGAAAGCGGAAAGACATAGTTGTTCTCGATGCCGACCTGTCCGGTTCGACCAAGACAAACAAGTTCGCAAAGGAATTCCCCGAACGCTTTTTTAATATGGGAATAGCTGAGCAGGATATGATAGGGACCGCTGCGGGTCTGGCCCTCTCGGGCAAGGTACCTTTTGCATCGACATTCGCGGTATTTGAAACAGGAAGGGCATGGGACCAGATAAGGCTTACTGTCTGCTACTCAAGGACAAACGTAAAACTCGTCGCAAGCCACGGCGGCATAACCGTGGGAGAAGACGGCGCGTCTCATCAGGCGCTTGAGGACATAGCAATCATGCGGGCATTGCCCAATATGAGCGTAATAGTTCCTTCAGACGCGAACGAAACCGTTTCTGTGATCAATGCCGTCGCAGACCACAAGGGGCCTGTATATGTGAGGCTCGGCAGGGCAAAGGTGCCTCATGTCATGCCTGAAAATCATAGTTTTATTTTAGGCAAGGCGCACATATTCCATATTGGGAAAGACGCAACCATTGTCGCCTGCGGGATCATGGTTGATGCAGCGTTAAGAGCCGCGAATATTTTGAAAAAAGACGGCATTGACGCAGGCGTCATAAACATGTCTACGGTCAAGCCTCTTGATGAAAAAGCGCTGCTCGATGCGGCTAAGACCTCTAAATTGATAGTCACTGCGGAAGAACACTCGGTTATAGGAGGATTAGGCGGAGCAGTCGCGGAGTTTATATCTGAAAACCGTCCGATTCCCGTAAAGCGCATTGGGGTGCTGGATTCTTTCGGCTGTTCGGGTACGCCCGAACAACTGCTGAGGCACCACGGCCTTACTGCTGAACATATCGTTGAGACAATAAAAAAATTCGCCGGTTTATGATTCGGTTCACCAAGGTATCAAAATATTTTGGCAAAGAGCCTGTAGTCACCGATATAGATCTGCATATAGATAAAGGCGAACTCGCATACATCACCGGCCCAAGCGGAGCGGGAAAGACAACCCTGCTAAAGCTCATTTACATGGCAGAACGGCCGGAAAAAGGCGAGATCAGCGTATCAAAATGGGACCTTCGCAAGATACGTCAGCGCCGTATCCCCTACCTTAGAAGAGATATAGGCATAGTCTTTCAGGACTTCAAGCTGTTATTCAATAAGACGGTATTTGAAAACATCGCCCTTGCGCAAAAAATAAGAGGCGTGAAACCGGATTCTCTCAGAGAAAATGTAGACCGGATATTGACAGATGTCGGGCTTGCCCACAAATCCGGCTCGTTCCCTGAACACCTCTCCGGAGGCGAACAGCAGAAAATCGCAATCGCAAGGGCGATGGTATCAAAACCTTTAATTCTGCTTGCGGACGAACCTACAGGCAACCTCGATCATGCATCGGCAAAGACGATTCTATCCCTTTTTAAAGAATTTAACGCAAGGGGCACAACCATACTGATAGCCACGCATAACAGCGCCCTATTCACAGATACCGGCAGGAAGGTCATCTATCTCAAAGACGGGAAAATAGAGAAGGAGACAACAGGGTGAGAAACGTCATGTATTCATTAGAAACAGCCTGCAGCAATACATGGCGCGACAAATGGATGAATCTGCTTTCCGCATTTCTCATATGCTCAGGCCTCGCGATTTTCGGCTCGTTCCTCATATTGTCCTTCAATATGGAGTCAGCGGTCAGAAAATGGTTCAATGACTTCAGCATTGTCATATATCTCAATAAGGGAATCAGCTCTGACGAAGAAGAGGCGCTCAAGAACTTTTTCATCCAGGACAGCGACGTGCTCAGCCTCAGATATATTTCCAAAGAAGAAGCGCTTCTTGAACTGAAGGACATGCTGGGAGCAGGGAGCAGGGTACTTGAATCAGTTGAAGAGAACCCGTTGCCCTCATCATTTGAAATAAAGATGAAACGGGAGATATTGATCCCTGCCCTTCTCAGGCAGAAGACCGCTCTTTTCAGCAAAGTGCCAGGTGTGAACGAGATTCAATTCGGAGAAGAATGGCTTGAGTCTCTCATAAGGACATCAATGATCTTAAAGTCTCTTCTGCTAATAACGGGGACGGCGCTCGCCTCAACCGTAATATTTATCTCTTATGGCACTATCAGAATACTCTTTTACCGGAGAATGGATGAGATAGAAACTCTAAAACTGCTTGGGGCAACGCGAAGGTTTATAAGAATGCCTTTTCTTATGGAAGGCATGATAATCGGTACGGCCGGGGGCGCCTTATGCTCTCTCTCCCTCTTCGCCTCATACCGTCTCGTTTCCCTGAGGCTGATGGAGCTTATGCCGTCGCTAAAGGCATTTCTGGTCACTATGCCTGAAGGGATATTCTTTTATGGGCCTGCCGCCGGAGCCGTCTTGAGCTTTATTGGAAGTTACTTTGCCGTCGGAAAAATCAAATACTGAAATATGGGAACTGAGAAGAAGGGTGAACCCTCAATCTGTATTCTATTTCTTATTTTTATAATATCCGTTTTGCTCTCCGCCGGCCATTTCTCCCTCAATGCCGATGAGCCGCAAAAGGCCCTTTCTGAAATAAATAAAAAGATTGACGAGACAAACATTAAGGTTAAAGAAACAAAACAAGAAGAGGTTTCATTATCCTCTGAACTGGAAAGAATAGCAGGCTATATAAAGACCAACACTGATGAAATACGAAAATACGGCATTCTTATATCTGAAAAGAAGGCCGGATTGGACGCGCTCGCGGAGCAGACAACTTCGCTTGAGGCGGGCATACGCGAAAGGAAAAAACTTTTGACCGGCCGCCTTGAGAGATTATATAAATTCAGCCGTAACGAGACGGCATTTGTCATGATCTCATCCCGTGACTTTAAAGATCTCGCGAGAAGGAGCAGATATTTAGGGTATCTTGCCGAATATGACAGAAAGCTGATTGAAGATTTCGGAAAAGCCATTGATGAACTGAATCAGAAAAAAGGAGAGACAGAGGCCCTGAAAACCGCTCTTGAGTCTGACAGAAAAAAGCTCTCAGATAAAACGGCAGAACTTGAGACACTAAAAAAGAAAAAAGATACCCTTCTCGCTTCAGCAAAAAAGAAGCGAGGCCGGTATGAAAAAGATATCGCGGAGCTGACAAAGGCATCGAAAAGGCTTCGCGCAATGATAAAGAGGCTTTCGAGGCTCAGCAAAGAAGGCGCCGTTCCGGACAAAGGATTTGAGCCGCTTAAAGGCATGTTTGCGTGGCCTGTTAACGGCGAGATTAGACAGCGGTTTGGAAAATATATTGACCCTGCCACGAATATACCTGTTTACAGGAGCGGTGTGGAGATAAGCACCTCCCCTGAGAGCCAGGTTCACGCGATCCTTGACGGCAAGGTTGTATTTGCCGACAGTTTTAAGGGTTACGGGCTTTTGGTAATAATAGACCACGGCGGAGGATATCACAGCCTTTACGGACAGCTCTCCGACATTTTTTTTCCTGCCGGTGCTATAATAAAAAAGTACGCGGCAATTGGCAGAACAGGAGAGCTGGATACATCAGGGAGTTCTCTTCTTTATTTTGAGATACGGCATAATGGAAAGCCTGTAGACCCGATACAATGGCTGCAAAAAAATAACTAAATGCGCTTAAATTCCTCTATATAACATGAAAAAACTGAATAAAATCTTCTGGTGGGCGCTCTTACTGATAATTCTCTTTACCCCATTAATGTTCAGCAGGCTGGGTACGGTTGAGAATGTCAGTGCATTTGAGGGAGAAGCCTATAAACGGATAAAGACATTCGTTGAGGTCATCTCACTTGTAAAACAGCATTACGTTGAAGAGGTGGATGACAAGCAGCTTATCTACGGAGCCATCAGGGGGATGCTCAATTCCCTTGACCCGCACTCTTCCTTCATGGACCCTGATTCATACAATGAGATGCAGGTTGAGACAAAAGGAGAATTCGGGGGACTCGGGATACAGATCGGGATAAAGAACAACCTGCTGACCGTCATTGCGCCCATTGAAGATACGCCCGCATTTATTGCAGGAGTCAAAGCCGGCGATATAATAACTAAAGTTGACGGAGAACCGACTAAAGACCTTACGCTTTATGAAGCCGTAAAGAAACTGCGGGGTGCCAAAGGCACTTCCGTAACCATAACTATAGTCAGGGAAGATGTTAAATCCCCGATGGATTTTACCATCGTAAGGGACATCATAAAGACAAAGAGCGTCAAGTTTGAGACACTCGATAAAACAATAGGGTATATACGCCTCATGCAGTTCCAGGAAAAGTCTGCCGAAGAGATGGATAACGCCCTCAAAGAGATATCAAAGAACAAAGGCATAAACGGCCTTGTGCTTGATTTAAGGAACAACCCGGGCGGGCTTTTAAACGGCGCAGTCGATGTATCAAGCAAGTTCCTTCCCGCAGGCAAACTTGTCGTTTACATAAAAGGCAGAAGCGGCGACAGGACTGAATACAAGACGTCAAACGGCAACAAACCATACGATTACCCGATGGTGGTGCTTGTCAATGAAGGGAGCGCGAGCGCTTCAGAAATAGTAGCAGGCGCGCTTCAGGATTGGGGGCGCGCAGTCATACTCGGAACAAAGACTTTCGGTAAAGGCTCGGTCCAGACAGTCATGGGGCTCAACGACGGCTCCGGGCTGAGGCTCACGACTGCGCGTTACTATACCCCTAAAGACAGGTCTATCCAGACAACGGGCATAGAGCCTGACATTGTTGTAGAGCCGAAGAAGAAATCCAATCATCCTGTCGTCAGAGAGAAAGACCTTGCGAGACATCTTGACAATGACACTGAAAAGGCTGTCGAGAAGAAGGAAGATGCGCCTGACAATGAAAAGCAGGATTATGATGATGCTGAACTGGAGCCTAAAGATGACAAATCCGAAGATGTTCAGCTCCAGCGCGCATTGGACCTGCTTAAGGGATGGCGGGTCTTTAAAGAGATTAAGAAGGCCTCTTAAGAGAACTACACTTTATACTTCTTGAAGATTTCAATTCTGACAGGGCAATGGCAGCTGAAGGAATAACCATAAGAGAGGATGTATTCGCAGTGGCGTTTCAGTTTGCTGTTTTCATGAAGAAAGACGCCGTTGCCTTCAAGATAACGCTCAAGCACGCAGGGGCAATTCTCAAACCTTCCCTCTAAGCACTCAAAATTATTGGTGCACTTCTTTGCTTCCTGAATCGCCTTTTTACTAACCTCATACTTCATGCCTGTCACCTGCTTAAATTTTAGTAAAAGGATAATATTTCGTCAAGTTAAATAATTATACGGCTATTCTGAAGACAAAGCGGTATTCTATTGTTCTTATGTTTGCCGGAAATATAACGAATCAGAGAACATATCTGGTAACGGTGTACTGCTGATAATCCTTAATTATGCAGCCTCTAAGATTGAAAATATTTATTTAAAGGGATTCTTGATTGTAATGCCCTGTATTGTCTGGCTATCAGCAAGGTCTTCTGAAAGAATAATTTTTGCCCCGCCAGTGACAGCCGCCGCTATAATAAGAGAATCCCAGAAGGAATATTTATGACGGGAGTGTAAATCTATTGCTTTGAGAATCAATGCCCCATTAATAATAACCGGCTTCCATGTCAACAGGTCTTTGATCGTGTTTTTGGCTATATCGGGATTCAAAGGGAGAGAAAGCTTCCGGGTGACATTCACAAAAAATTCCTGCAGAACCTGGGTGCTTACAACCCCAAGGTTAAAATCCCAAAGATTCCGCACGATAGCCAGTGCCTTGTCATGTTTTGCCCCTGCTGACTTGTCATAGGCATAGACAAGTATGTTATTATCCAGAAAAATCTTATCGTCTTTCATACAGTTCGTCCCGTGTAAATTTTATCTTTCCCTTTGTACCCAGATTAAATCCTTTTTCCATAAGGGCTACCTGGCGTTTCTTTGCCTCTTCATACTCAGACTCCTCTTTCACCTTCTTTGAGAGCGCCTCCCTTATTAATTCGCTGAGTGACTTGTCCTCCTGAGCCGCCACTATCTTGGCCTGCTTCAGAAGGCTCTTGGGAAGGGATAATGTTACATTCTGCCGTTCCATACAAACCTCCTTTTAAATATCACGTAATTATGTGTATCACATATTGATGTGATATGTCAATGGAGTACCCCTATCAGGAAGATAGAGGGAATGATGGTCACCTATACAGACACCTCGATAAAAAACCAGTTTAAGAAAATCTGTAAGTACCTGAAAAATATGGTGCCCCCTGCAGGAATCGAACCTGCGGCACCAGGTTTAGGAAACCTGTGCTCTATCCGACTGAGCTAAGGGGGCGTAAAGAGGGTATAGGGTGTAAGGTTTAAAGGATATTGAATCCCATACATTATCTACCCTATATGTTCTGTAAATATGGTCGGGGCGAGAAGATTTGAACTTCCGACCTCACGGTCCCGAACCGTGCGCGCTACCAAACTGCGCTACGCCCCGTGACAGACATAATACCACATACGCGGGCAGAAATTCTAAGAGGAAAAGTTAAACCTCGAAGGCGTCTCTGATAAGCTCAAACTCCGGCCTGTTATTCTCATAAAAGATGCTCACGACATCGAATCTGCAGGGCGGCAGTTGCTTGAATCTTTTCAAATACAGCAGGGCGGTATTCGCTATTTTATGCTTCTTGCTCCTGTTCACGGCTTCAAAAGGCATACCGTAAATCAGGCTCTCCCTCGTCTTCACCTCGACAAAGACGAGCGTTTCGCCGTCTTTCGCTATAATGTCTATCTCGCCGGCAGGGGTCTTGAAGTTCTGCTCCATGACCTTGTAGCCCTTTTCCCTCAGGAACTTAACGGCAATGCCCTCGCCCTTCTCGCCGAGTTTCATTCTTTTATATCCGCCTCCGCGAGATCGATACTTCTGTAAAAACATGTCCTGCTTCCGGTGTGGCAGGCGCATCCTCCGACCTGTTCAACCCTGATGAGAAGGGTGTCCTCATCACAGTCATAAAGAATCTCTTTCACAATCTGAACGTTCCCCGACGTCTCGCCCTTCATCCATAACTTTCCGCGCGAACGGCTCCAGAAATGCGTCCTGCCTGTTTCGAGCGTCTTCCGAAGCGACAATTCGTTCATATACGCAAGCATGAGGACATCATTGTTTTTTACATCCTGAATTATGGTAGGTATCAAATCATTATCCTTGTATTTCAGTTCCGGTAACATTTGAACTCCTTGTGATTAACTATAGCAACCTTTAACTTTTCACTTTTTTACGTATGTTATAATCTCTAAAATCATCCCGGCAATATAATAAAGATGAAAAAATACCTGCTCCTTTTTACCTCGGCCATTTTTCTGATTGCGGCGCCCCTTAATGCCGGCGCGTCATCGCTTAAGATAACAGGCCCGTACGCCTCCATCAGAAACAATGATATCATTGTAAACACTGGGATAGTTAATGTCAAAGAACTCCGAAGCAGCATCATGTCAGGGGTGGAAAAGGAGGTCATCTTCACGGTGGAGCTCTTCCGCGTATGGCCGTTCTGGCCTGACGAATTCGTATCGTCAAAAAAGGTCAGGAAGACGATCAAATACGACAATCTTCGTGAAGAGTTCCGTGCCTCATCCTCAGACGCTTCAGCGATTTCCGGAAACAGATTCAGAAATTTCAGTCAAATCGAGGAGTGGCTCTCATCCGCAATACCCGTCTCATTGGGAAATGTTAAAGGGCTCGATAAGGGCAAATATTATGTGAGAGTGGTCGTTGAGTCAAAGAGCATGGATTACCCTCTCTTTATAGGCATGCTGATGCACCTGATACCTGAGAGGGAGATGAGCCTCGCGAAAGAATCGCCTCCTTTCATCATAGGGGACGGAAGATGAAGAACCTCAAGATCATTCTCGTCCTTCTCGGGCTGAGCATCCTCGGCATAGCCGTTACGGGCATAGTGCTGAACTATCTTGGCATAGAGCACGGCCCGCTCCTTATCAAGATAGGGCTCGTCTTTATCTCAGTCAATATAATCATCTTCCTCATTCTCCTTATTATCCTCGTCATACGCAACCTCCGTCACCTCTACACCGAAAAGAAGCAGAAGGCGGTCGGCTCAAGATTCAGGATAAAGCTCGTGAGCGCCTTCATGGGGCTTACGCTGATCCCCTCCGTACTCTTATTTATCCTCTCTCACGAACTTATAAAAAGCTCCATTGACACTTGGTTCTCAATAGAGGTGCAGAAACCCATCTATGACACAATGGACATAGCCAAATCATTTTACCGCGAGGAGAGGAATAACGCGCTCATTTACGCGGGGCTCATCGCGTCAGGCAAAGAGGGCGTCTCCTCCTCTGGCAAGAACCCCTACAACGACAAATACAGCGCCCGTCTGGTAAAGAGCGGAGAGGATTCATCCTCGCCGCTGATCGCCGGCGCATTTAACGGTGTTGCCGATACAGAGATCGAATCAACCGGCGAAGGCGATATTGTAAGGGCGGCTGTGCCTGTATACGAAAATAACGCGGTTGCTTCCGTGCTCGTAGTCGAGTCTGTCATCAAAAAGGAAGATGTCAGCAGGATGGAGTCCGTGAATAAGGCCTTCAATGAATATGTTCAGATCAAGCTCCAGCAGAACCCCGTGAGGCTCATTTACTTCCTCATGCTCACGATAGCCACTCTCATTATTATTTTTCTGGCGCTCTGGATATCCCTCCGCATCGCAAAGAGCATAACCGTCCCCATCCGCTCGCTCGCGGAGGCAACAAGCATTGCCGCGCACGGCAACCTTGACTTCAGGATACCCATCAAAAGAGACGATGAGATAGGGCTTCTCATAAACTCTTTCAACAAGATGCTCGATGAGATAAAGGACGGGAAAATATCCCTTGAGAACGCGTACAAGGAATCCGACCGCAGAAGGCTCAGCATGGAGGCCATACTCGAGACGATAAACACCGGGGTCATAGTCTTCAACCGCCCCGGCAGGATAATAACCCTGAACAACGCGGCATCTCTGATGCTCGGAATCGACAAAGAAGAGTTTTCGGACAAGGGATACAGGGAACTTCTCGACAGGCTCAATTCGCCCGAGATAGAAGGCATGGTCAGGCGGTTGGGAGAGAAAGGCTTCGGCTCTGTCGAGAAGGAGATACATCTTTACATCAACGGAAGGCCGGTGGATCTCCGTGTGTACATAGCGGCGCTTAAAGACTCTTCAGGCAACTTTCTCGGAACCCTCGTGGTCTTTGACAACCTGACAGAAACTATAATGGCGCAGCGCGCGCTCGCGTGGCAGGAAGTCGCGAAGAGGATAGCACATGAGATAAAGAACCCCCTGACCCCTATCCGGCTTGCCGCCGAGCGATTGCTAAAACAATGGGAGAGCAGGTCTGATGATTTTGACGAGGTGCTGAGGAGGTCGACAAAGACTATAGTAAATGAAGTGAACAGCCTTAGGTCGCTGGTTGACGAGTTCTCAAGGTTCGGGAAGATGCCGAAGATAAACCTCGAGCCCTCGAAGATAAAAGGGATAATCGAAGAAGTCGTTGAGCTTTACAGCAACCTCAAGGATGTGAAGATAATCACGTCTGTTGAAGATGTGCCGGAAGCGGAGATGGACAGGGAGCAGATAAAGCGGGCATTGATAAACCTTATAGACAACGCCATCCAGGCGGAAACCCAGGTTATCCGGCTCAACGCGCATTACGACCAGTCCCTTGACCTGATTAAGATCGAGGTGATAGACGAAGGGACCGGAATAAAGGAATCAGACAAGGAGAGGCTCTTCTTCCCGTATTTCTCGACAAAGAAAGAGGGCACGGGGCTCGGCCTTGCCATAGTCAACAGCATCATATCAAAACACAGGGGTTACATCAGGGTTCAGGACAATGAACCAAAAGGGACCAAGTTCATCATAGAGCTTCCGGTGGGATAACCCGCGGCATGGTAATGAATAATTAATGCTTTTAACTATATAATAATCCTGTCATGGCGAAAAACCCCAAAGCCAATATACTCGTAATCGACGATGAGGAAGGCATACTTGATACCGTCTCGGGAATACTCGAAGATGACGGCTATCAAGTCATCACCGCCTCTTCGGGCAAAAAAGGCATAAGCCTATTTAAAGAAAAATCTCCTGATGTCATCCTTCTTGACGTATGGCTTCCGGACATAGAGGGGACAGAGGTGCTGAGAATCATAAAAGAAGACCCGAATGCGCCTTCCGTGATAATGATATCCGGCCACAGCAATATTGAAAAAGCGGTCGAAGCGATAAAACTCGGCGCGTATGATTTTCTTGAAAAACCTCTTTCAATAGAAAAGGTCATAATCCCGGTCAAAAACGCCCTTGAAAAGCAGAGGCTCGAAAGAGAGAACCTCGAACTGAAAAACTCAATAACTCAGCAATCGGAGATAATCGGAGAAAGCCATGCCATGAAGGCGGTCAAGCGCGACATCGCCATGGCGGGGGCGTCACAGAGCAGAGTAATAATCTACGGGGAGAGCGGGACCGGGAAGGAGCTTGCGGCAAGGGCGCTTCACCGGGCAAGCGAAAGAAGCAATAAAGATTTCGTCGAGGTGAATTGCGCCGCGATACCGCAGGAATTGATCGAGAGCGAACTCTTCGGCCATGAGAAAGGGGCGTTCACCGGAGCTTCTGAGCGTAAAAAGGGGAAATTCGAGCTTGCGGACGGAGGGACTCTCTTCCTTGACGAGATAGGCGACATGTCCCTGACCACGCAGGCGAAGGTTCTCAGGGTGATCGAGACTCAGGAGTTTCAGACCGTCGGGGGAAACAAAACCATAAAGGTTGACGTGAGGATAATAGCCGCAACGAACAAAGACCTCGTAAAAGAGATAGGCAGTTCAAACTTCAGGGAAGACCTCTACTTCAGGCTGAACGTGATTCCAATACATCTGCCGCCTCTGAGGGAAAGGAGAGAGGACATCCCTCTGCTTGTTGAGCACTTCCTCGTCAGCCTTGCCAGGCAGTACGGGCAGAAGAAGAAAAGCATCAGCAAGGCCGCGCTCAACGCCCTTTCTGCTTATGACTGGCCGGGCAACGTAAGGGAACTGAAGAACACTATCGAGAGGTTTGTGATAATGAACCCGACAGACCTGATTGATATTGCCGCCATTCCTTCCGCAAAGAGCACGGGTTTTGACGCCTCGGAAGAGATGACCCTTAAAGACGCAAGGGAAGTATTTGAGAAAGAGTTTATCCTCAGAAAACTCCAGGAGAACAACTGGAACATCTCAAAGACCGCCGAGATGCTTGAGGTGGAACGAAGCAACCTGCACAGAAAGATAAAGTCGCTGGGTATCGAAATTCCTTAAGGTTGCAATCTTCGATGAATTGCTATTTGGCTTCGTCTCCTCCCGGATCATCCGGCGGAACCGCTTCTTCCTGTGCCGCGTCTTCTTTCACGGCCTTCTCATTCTGGCTCTGCTTCTCTTTGCGGATCGGAAACTCCTTCTGAATCTTGTTCACGGTAGCCGCCTTCCGCTCACTAATGTTCTGGCGGACAACGGGCAAGTTCTTGTCGTCTCTAAGCCTGATCTCTACAGTTTCATCCCCCCATGAGAGCACCACCATATCCTCATGTATCTCTTTTATCTGAAAAACCCCTATCATGTCATTAACGTAATAATTCCTTGTAGCCTTTGTCGCCGGGTCTGACAGAAACGCTGATTTTATCTTGCCCGTGATTATAGTGCCGAAGAGCTTCGGCACCTCTTGCGAAACGGCCGTTTCCGCGGCCTGTGCAGGCGCGCTCTCAGGCCCTCTCGACGGGCTGAATATGTTCTTTTCGTAAACAACATTGTAAACCGACTCATCGGGGAAACCGGCGCTTGGGGCGATCGGAACCGTCTCCTGCGTTGATTCCTTCGCGTCAGGTTTTACCGGGAGTTCATATGAATACAGGAATACATCATACGCCTTTATCCCGGTGAGTATTATTAAAACAATAAACAGAAGATTAACAATAAAATAGTTTCGTAATATCATTGCCCTGTCCCGGCTTCCGCCGCCTTCCGGCCTTCATCAGCCTGGCTTTCATCCGCAGGCTTTCTGATATAGCCTGTTACAACAATTGAGACATCGTTTGCCACCGGTTTGTTCGGATTTGTGACCCTCACCTTGAGTTCGGTGATGTTGAAGGCATATTCAGACCGCCTGAGCCTGTAGAGAAAATCTTTGAGCTTGCCTGTCTCTGCCAAAAAACCGATCTCAACCGGAATGCCTAAATAATAACCCGATTCAAAAGATGCAAAGGCACGTTCAGACCTCACCTCGATCTGAAGCGAGGATGCCATATCCTTCAGAATGCTCTGCAGTTCAGCGGCGGCAACCGGCGGTTTATCGCCCTTGAGAAGGGCATTTTCGTGCTTCAGCGACCCCTCCCTCAATCTCTCAACGCCTGCCTTCAAGTCTTCCATGCCTGAGAGGTTATTCATCTGTTTTTCAAGCATCATGAGCTTGGCGTCTGTCAGTTCCTTTAACTGGGAATTGACATCACCGTACCAGACGGCAAGCCTGTACGCGATTATGAGAAAGGCAATGGCCGCCCCTATCGCAAGAACCTTCTTCTCTCTTCGGCTTGTATTAAACGGGAGTTTCATGATCAATCCGCCTTCACGGGCCTGATTACGGATGCCTTTATCCTGAAGCCTTCCTTGTCTTTAGTCTTTTTTACGCTTCCGACAAACTCGACATTCTCGAAAAACGGCGACCCTTCAAGGAGAGAGATGAGGCTTGAAGAAGAATCCGAATAACCGTTTAAAATAAGCTCGCCCGAAACCCGGCCGCTCTCCTTGTCAGCCACTATTTTATAACTCATATTTGCTATCCAGGTATCGCCGGGAAGAAGATTTGAAAGCTCAGCAAGAACCTCGAGAGTCATCTCATTGCCTGCGATAGACTCAAGGAAGGCGCCCTGCTGTTTATATGACTCGGCCTCCTGCGATAGCTGCCTGTATTCCAGGATCATAGGCGCATTCCTGCTGAGTTCCTCGTCAATCCTGTCAATCGCTTTTTTATTCTTCAACGAAGTCATGAAACCGAGCCCCGCGATTAATGCCACAAGGATGGCGAACAGAACCTTTGTCATCAAAGAAGGCGGCCTCTTTGCCTCATAATCTGCCTTATGGGGAAGAAGGTTTATTTTGTACCTCCCTATGCCAAGCCCGCCCAGGCAGGCGCCTGCAGAGGGAGAAGCCCCCTTTATATCTTCTGAAGAAGCCCCTGAAAATTTTGGAAACCCCTGAATAGTGAGCGGCTCCATGCCAGTTTTGGCTGAAAGCGAAGCCGCAAACCCGGGAAGCGCGGAAATGTCGCCGGAGACCACCTGTTTTTTATATCCCTCGATATTGATCTCCGTCTTTATGCCGGAAAGATAATCATATATCTCATTGCAAATAACTTCTTCATCCTCATGTTCAATATGAGGGAAGAACCTTATCCTCTCAAGCGACCCATTGCTTAAAACTGCGGCAGAGACGCCTGACTTGTCGAGATAGAGAGAGACGTTCGTTTCGTTCTTTGCCGAAAGCACGGACTCACCCGGCATTATCCCGATAATATTCCTCCATCCGCCGACCGAGGCCCCGCTCATCTCAACCGCGTTAAGGAGCGCGAAGGATGACACGGTTATGCCGTGAGGCTGAAGAGATAATTTATCGAGGTATTCGGTTACCCTCTCAGCCCTGCTCTTCTGAATGGTGATGAATGCTACCGTATAAGTAGAGGCTGTCTCCCTGATGATCTGAAAATCATATAACACCTTCTCCATGTCATACGGGATATGGCGCTCTATCTCAAACTTCATCAGGTTGACAAAGGCATCCCTGCCCCTCCCTTTTGTCGACGGGACCTCGGTAAACTTTATGAACGCCCATTTGTCGGGTATCGTGACAAAAACCTTTGCGGCGCCCGGAACATGCCTGCCGATATGGGCCCGTATCAAAGCGAGCGTCGCCTCATCGTCATTAAACGGAAAAGAAGCGGAGGAAAGGAGCCTGATTCCGGGCAGGCCGTTCTTGAGAATGCTGACCATTACGGATTCATCCCTTAGTTCAAACCCTATAAAGAAGCCGAACATTCTATTCAGCATAGTTATCGTTCCAGTAGATCGTCTCGATCCCGGTTCCTATCTTCTGCACCGTTGCCTTTACGCTTCTCTTGATCGTTTTGCCGCTGTTAAAACCCGTCGCTATGACAGTAAAAAGACCGGACGACATACTGCCTCCGGGAATGGCGGAGGGCATAAGGCCTGAGGCCCTTCCGGCAAGTATATCGCCCGCGGTCTGCACCCCGAAGACGGCCTCAAGCACTATCCGCGGCGACGTTCCGATATTTATGTAATTGGAGCCCCAGACCGTGAAGTAATCTTTTATGCCTTCGTAATTCTTATCTCCGCTATCAGCCGCCGAGCCGTAAAATATCTCGGGAGTGACACCCCTTACGAGAAGGAGTTCTTCAAGAGATTCAAACGCGGCGTCTTTGCAGCTGTAAGGCTCGGGCAGAGACCGGTAATAATCTTCCTCGGCGCCGTTAGCCATGTGAAGGTCATTTGGGTCGCGCCAGTCGATTATCGAATCAACGATGATATCGAGTTCCTCGTCTTTGACGCCTGTGCTGCCGATGACATGCTTCAACTGGCTGAGGGAGGCGGTATTCAGGTTCAGCCGTCCCGTCTCGTCGATAATCGTGTATTTAAAACTGCCTTTTCCTATCTCGATATCCCTTTTAAAGATCATCTCCCCTTCTTCAGTGCCGCCGCTGCTTTCATTTATGCCCCGGCTGAAGGTTAACACGCCTTCATTATTATAATACACATATGGATTCTCTTTTAGAGAGAGTATCTCAACCTTTGCCTGTTCGACTCCGGCCACGGCAAACTGGTAAGCCTCCTCCTCTTCCTTGAAATTCCTCGTGATATTTATCTCGCTCCTCATCGTATTCGAGAACTCGCCGACTATCACAAGAAGCATGACTATTATCCACAGGACAAGATTGAAGGCAACTCCGCCCTTCTCGCGGTTCGAATCGCCTCTTTTCATGTTGCGCGGCTCCCTGACAATTCTCACTCCGCTATCCTCAGTGAGGCCGGCAATGAGACAGTAAACGCCTGAAAAGGCTCTATCTGCACCCTGACGGCATCAGGAAACGCCTCGCCAAGCTCCCATGAATCAACCCACTTCTCCTCGTCAGACAAAAAATAAGAGAATGTGACCTTGCCTATATTCGGGTCCAACACCTCGTCTTCCCCGGATATCTTGTCGTGAAACTCCTTGTCAGGGAGGCTGCCTTCCTTATAGTAAAGCACGCCGTTCCTGTATTCATACCTGACCCATTTGAATCCGTGGAAAGATGAATCGGCGATTGTCGTCACGAACATCACTGAGTCTCTCTCCCCTTTAAAAAGCACTATCCTCTCGTCATCAACAGTCAATTGATAAGGGTACGCGGATTTTATCTGCTGGGAGATAAAACCCGAAAGTATCCTCAGTTTCTGGGTCTCTCCTGTCTCGGAATCGCCTTTTTCCCACGCGTTTACCGCAAGCCTGAATACACTCCCTACTATAACCGTTATTATGCTCATTATCGTCATTGCCACGACGATCTCAAGAATTGTAAACCCCCGGCAGCATCTTCCGGATACGTAAGCCTTATGTCTCATCTTCCTCGGTCATGGCCTTTAAACTGAGAAGTTCTATTGTGCTCTCTTTTGAAACTCCGGACGGCCACGAAACCCTCACCTTAACAATCCACAGATTATAACGGCTCTCCGGGATGATAATATGAGGAGTGAGTTCAGACTCCCAACTGAAGCCGTCGTCAAAAAGGCCGCTCCCGGCAACAGGTTTGATGGAGAGCTCCTCCATCTTCTCTTTCGCGTGCACAACCGCCCTCGTATAATCGCATGAAGACCTGCTTGCCCTCAGGCCTGCGGAAAAAAGCCTCATGATCATTACGAGACATATCGATAGTATCGCGATAGAGACAATAACCTCGATAAGGGTGAATCCGGACCGCCTATGATTGGAGCTTTTCAACCCTGATCCTCCCGGTAAGTTTGTTCACCGATATGGAATACCTGATATTGTCATCCCCTATGCCTATCGATCCCCCTGATGAACCGCCCTGCATGGTAAACTCAATCTGAAACATGTCCGCAGCATTGTTATCATAAAGCAGCTTCCCCACCTCGCTGCGGAAAGCCTTCGCCAGGCTCACCTTCGTCAGGTCCGCGTCTTCATCAATCCTGTAGTTGTTGAGCCCGTAAGTCCCGGTAACATTGTTCACAGTGAAAAAATACGACCTCTTCTCCGATATCGCGCGGCTCCTCGCGAATCTTAATGTAGAGGCTATCTCCCTCGTCACCCTCTTCACCTCAAAGCCGCTTGATTTTCTGCTGATGGCTATTCCTGAAAGTCCGGCAAATATGCCTATTATCGTCATTACAATAATAAGCTCAAAAAGGGTGAAACCCGGTTCGGAAGAGAACTTGAGCCTTTTCATGGGCGATAACCGCCTGGGAGAATAAGCGTTAAACATGCCCGGAATTACTCGGTGCCTTTCCAGCTTACAATGTCCGAATTATCCCCGTCGCCGCCCTCAACGCCATCAGCGCCGTAAGAATAGAGATCGTAATCCCCATGAAGCCCTGGCGAGACATAGCGGTACTCCTTTTTCCACGGATCAAGCGGGATCTCCTTTTTTTTGAGGTACGGGCCGTTCCATTCGGAAACTCCTCCAGGCTGCGTGATAAGCGCGGAAAGCCCCTCAGAGGTGGTGGGATAACGCCCGGCGTCAAGATAAAAAGCGTCAAGAGCCATCTCAAGATAGCCGATCTGTGTGGAGGCTGCCTTTGTCTTTGCCTGCCCTATCTTGCCCATGAACCTCGGCACCACAAGCGCCCCCAAAAGGCCGAGTATCACCATGACCACCATAAGTTCAAGCAAAGTGAACCCCTTATTTTTATCCTGAATCTTCTTCATAACACCTCCAATCCTTTAAAAGGGACTATTAGTCGTTAAGCAGGCATATTCATTGTTCCGTAAATAAATCCCTAAACCTTTATTTATCAAAACGGCAATTCGTTCATTGTCAGCATGGCAAGCAGTATTGATATCAGAATGAATGTAACAAGAACCCCCATAACAAGTATAAGGATGGGCCCGAAGAGCGTCAGAAGCCTCTTGGTTGTCAGCCTCACCTCAATATCAAAACGCTCGGCAATCTTTACGAGCATCTCGTCAAGCCTGCCCGTGTCCTCGCCGATCGTCACCATGTGGACCGCAAGCGGAGGGAAAATACCGCTGCTTCTCAACGGCTCTGAAATGCCTTTGCCCTTTCTAACCGACTCTCTGACCGAAGAAATTATCAATGACATCTTTTCGCTTCCGAGCGCTCCCTTAACTATCTGAAGAGAGTTGAGTATCGGAACGCCGCTTGCCATGAGGGTACCGAGGGTCCTTGCGAAACGCGAGACCACGATCTCTCTGAATAGTTTTCCTATTACAGGTATCCTGAACCTGAAGCTGTCCCACCAGCGCTTTCCGCTTTCGCTCTTCAAAAAATGCCTTGCCAGAAAAAGAGACCCTGCGGCAAGAGAGATAAGCGCCCACCAGTAAAACCTGAACCATTCGCTCACGACAAGAAGTATCTTTGTGGGCAGGGGAAGCGCGGCCTCCATATCAGCGAAGATCTGTGAAAACATCGGAACAACAAAGGTAAGCAGTATTATGACCGTGCCGCCGCCGACGACCGTAAGTATCACAGGATAAATAAGAGCCGACTGGACATCCTCTTTCATGGTTTGAGTGCTCTCGAGATAGGCGGTCATCTTGGATACGGTATCCTCGAGAAACCCGCCCGCCTCGCCCGCCCTCACCATGTTGACATAGAAAGAGGGAAAAACAGACGGGAACTTCGAGAGCGAGTCTGAAAAAGATTTCCCGTTCCTGACGTGCTTCAAAATCTCGTCTACCACATCCTTGAGAGCCTTTTTCTCAGTAAGCTCAGACTGAATGGAAAGCGACTTCTCAAGCGGAAAGCCGGCATCAAGAAGGACACCTAACTGATAAGTAAAGTTCATGAGGTCCTTGCCGCCGACGCCGGGTTTTACGGGCGACAGGAGTTTGGAGGCGATGCCGACGGAGTTCTCTTCCACTTTTTTGTCGACCCTGAACGGGAAATATCCCATCTCCTGTATGCGCTGAACAGCCATGCGTTCATCAGACGCCTCGATAATCCCTTTTATGTCCCTGCCTTCTTTTGTGGTGGCTATATACGAAAACTTTTCCACTTAACCGCCCTCCTGAGTCACCCTCATGACCTCTTCCACCGTGGTAACTCCTTCCCTCACCTTCTGCCAGCCGCACTCGGCAAGAGTCTGCATGCCCGCGGAAACAGCCTTTTTCCTGATAATATCCGAGCTGACCTTATCAAGGATCATACGCCTCGTCTCTTCGTCAACCGTCATAAGCTCAAATATCCCTGTCCTCCCCTTGTACCCCGTATTCCTGCAATTAGCGCAGCCTGTGCCGTGATAGACGGGAACGCCGCCGATATTCGGCCCGATCCTCTCCATGACCTGTGCCGGAATATCATCTTTCTCCTTGCATGCGGGGCATATCATGCGGACAAGCCTCTGGGCAAGAACGCCTATCATGGAGGATGAGACGAGAAAGCCCTCTATGCCCATGTCAAGAAGCCTCGTGACCGCGCCGGGCGCGTCATTGGTATGAAGCGTACTGAATACAAGATGCCCAGTGAGAGCCGAATGAATCGCTATGTCGGCTGTCTCAATGTCCCTTATCTCGCCCACCATGATTATATCCGGGTCCTGACGAACTATGTGCCTCAGCCCGGTTGCGAAGCTGAGCCCTATCTTCGGGTTAACCTGAATCTGGTTTATGCCTTCTGTCTGATACTCGATCGGGTCTTCAATCGTGATTATCTTCTTGTCGCTCGAATTGATCCTGCTGAGCGCGGCATAAAGGGTTGTCGTCTTGCCGCTGCCTGTAGGGCCGGTTACAAGAAGCATCCCGTAAGGAGTTGTGATGAGCCTCTTGAAATCATCAAGTGTCTTTTCGGGAAAGCCAAGTTGCTCAAGCCCGATAAGGGATGCTCCCCTGTCGAGGATTCTCATGACGATGCTCTCGCCGTACACGGTAGGCATCGTGGATACCCTGAGGTCAATCTCCCTTCCCGATACCCTGAGCTTTATCCTTCCGTCCTGAGGAAGCCTGACTTCCGCTATATTAAGCCTCGACATTATTTTTATCCTTGATATGACCGCGGCCTGTATCCTCTTGGGAAGGGATTCCACCTCGCCCAACGCGCCGTCTATCCTGTACCTGACCTTCACGTTATTCTCAAAGGGCTCTATATGAATGTCGCTGACCCTGCCCTCCACGGCGCGCGTCATAAGCACATTGACAAGCTTGACTATGGGGGCCTCAAAAGCCAGGTTCCTGAGATTATGCACATCCTCATGCAATTCGAGAGCCTCTGATTCCACCTCGTCTTCCCTCATCCCCTCCATTATGCTCGTCATGTGGACATCAGTGCCGAAGTACTGCTCTATAGCCTCGATGATGTCTTTTTCGCTGGAGATAAAGATCCTCAGTTCCCTGTCAAAAAAATTCTGAATCGCGTCAACGGCGTAACGGTTAAGAGGGTCCGACATCGCGACCCTCATGACGCCGTCTTCCATACCGATAGGGACAACCATGTACTCCTTCATGAACTTGACGGTGGGATAACTGTATTCTGGAATGTTTTTCGGAAATTCGAAAAATTTAAGGAACTCAAGCCCCAACTGATACGCGACGGCCCGGAGCATATCGTCTTCAGACACGAAACCGAGGCTGACGAGTATTTCCCCTACCCGGCGGCGGCTCCTGCCCGGGGCAGACTGCTCTTTTAAAGCTATATTCAGCTTCTCTGATGTTACAAGGTTGCGTTGAAGGAGTATCTCGCCAAGGCGCCCCTTTTTTTTCGGTAAAAATGTTCTGAGTGCCATTGTGTCGAGCGATGGAAGCTATTCCGTTTTGTATCGTTTGAATATATCCGTACTCATATCATTTGTGCTGATATTTTTTTTCAGGTTCTTAAGCTGATCGACAAATTCGCTCGTAGCCGTGTCCGCCTCGCTTATGTTCGTAAGCACATGCGGTATCAGGAATATGATAAGCTCAGTCTTATTCTTAATCTTAACGGTATACCGGAAGAGATTACCCAATAAAGGTATTGAACTGAGCAGCGGAACGCCCTGATAACTCTTCTCATTCCTCTCTTTGATTATCCCGCCTATAGAGATTCCGTGCTTGTCAGGCACGACAACCGACGTCTTTGTAAGCCTCGTTGAAAAAGCAGGGTAGCTGAAACCCTCCTGCCCGACAACCACGTTCGGAAGAGTGTCGGAAACCTCCTGCTCGATGTTCAGCACAACCGTCTTCTCATCATTGATGCTCGGTTTTATCTTCAGTTTTATTCCAACGGTCTTGTATTCGATATTCTGGGTTGTCCCCGTATTCGTGCCTACGGTTGTGCTTGAAGCTGTCGGGATATCGCTTCCCACCTCTATGCTCGCCTCTTCCTTATCACGCACAAGGAGCCGCGGGCTTGAAAGCACATTCAGGTTTGTCCTGCTTGACAGCGCGTGTATCATCGCGGCAAGCTGACCCGGTTTATAGATAAGGTAAGAAAGGCCGCTGGAGCCGTCGCCAAGTTCGGGAGCGGCTGTTATCAAAGACGGCACATCGGCTCCGGAAGAACTGACCTGCGCGAGCGCGTTATATTCATAGCCGTCGGCCTTCAGGCCGTGAAGAAGCGACCACTGGATGCCGAACTTGTCGGTATCGTCGAGGTTCACCTCCGCTATGACGACCTCGATAAGAACCTCTTTCGGATAGAGGTCAAGTTTTTTTATCGTCTCTCTTATCTCGTTATACAGCCCGGGAGAAGCAAGTATGACAAGCGAGTTCGTCTCGTCAAATGTATCTATCTCAACCTTGCCTGACTCGGTCACAGATTGTGACTGGGTACTCTTTACAGTCTTTACGGTATCTTTTTTCACCTGCTGGCCGGCTGTTTCAGCCGCGGCGGCTGTCGCTGTCGCGGCGGCGGAACCGCCTGAAGTGTATATTGTCTTAAGTACGGCAGCTATCTTTTTTGCTTCTACATTCTGAACGTTGTACACGAATATATTCTGCCCCGATGTGAATTCGTCATCAAGCTTCTTAATCCATGACGCAACGGTTTTGAGAAGGCCCTTGCTCGAAGAAAATACGACAAGGCTGTTCAGCCTTTCGATCGGCACGAGGGAAACACCTTCCCTGCCGATATTCATGGCGCCCATGATATCCGTTAACTCACGGGTCAATCCGGCGACATCCGAATTCTTCAGCCTGAAAAACTCCATCCTCGTGCTCTCAAAGACATCGACATCTATCTCCTTGAGGATGCTGAGGGCATATCTTATGCTGGACGCGAGGTCATTAATTATCAGCATGTTGAGCCTGGGGATAGGCGTCACAATACCTGCTTTTGAAAGCATCGGTTTAATTACGGCGCTTATGTCCTTCACCGGGACATGTTCAACAGATATAATCTGAGTCACGGGGTGTTCTGATGTTGGCAGGTTATCGACATCTTCGTCTTTATAGATATCAAGCGGGCTCTGAACCGCAACAGGGCTCGGGACAACTTTAAGGAAGCTCCCTGACCTGATAATGGCAAGGTTGTTTACTTCGAGCACGGATTCAAAAACCGAAAAGACCTCGCTTACCGGTATCTTTTCTGAAGAATGTATGGTTATCCTGCCTCCGACCTTCTGATCAAGGATAAAATTCTGCTTGGTTATCGAACTCACTGTGGTGAGAATGTCTTTGATGTCCGCATTGTCGAAATTGAGAATGATGTACTCTTCCTCTTCCTTCTCTTCTTTGGGTTTTGAGAAAAATTCCCTCACCTGCTCAGGCGTCATATTTGAAGGAGGCAGAAGCGGCGGCAGAGCCGGCCTCTCCTCATAGAGGCGTTCCTCGTCAGTCAGAGTATCTGCCGATTCCTCAGACGACGCCTCTTCAGTCAAAGTATCTGCCGATTCCTCAGACGACGCCTCTTCAGTCAAAGTCGCCGGGGCTTCAATAGTAAACTTCTCCGTCTCAGACGCGGTGTTCACCTCTTCGGCAATGCTTTGAATCGGCTGGG
>JACQZG010000051.1 GCA_016213935.1 Nitrospirota bacterium | reverse complement strand
TGTAAGAAATATTCAGTCTTTCGATATATCATTTGCCAGGGAGGACATGCCGAAAGACCATGAGAGCCTCGCGTCCCTTGGAAGGCTCATAGGGCTTGAGCCTGAGGATGTAATGGCGAGGATAAAGAAGGGAGGCAAGGGCTCGCTTGAGCCGGTCAGGCTAAAGCAGAACGCTACTTTCAAAGACGTTGCCATGGCTGAGGCTCGAAGGATTGATTTCCCTGGCCTTCAGGTTGATGTGACGGTCAGCAGGGATTATATATACGGACAACTTGCCGGCCATGTCATAGGATATCTCGGACGCCTCACGCTTGCGCAGGCAAGCTCGCCTGAGTACGACGATGTCCCCAGAGAGGCGTTTGTAGGCCAGTGGGGAACAGAGAAGAATTATGACACCTTATTAAGGGGCACGGCTGCCAAGAAGATAATCGAGGTTGACGCTGTCGGCAGAGTCATTAAGGATATGGGTATTAATGACCCTGTTAAGGGAAGGGATATCAGGCTTACCATTGATAAGAATGTTCAGCAGGAAGCTGAGAAGAGTTTGCTTGGCAGCACGGGTGCAGTGGTTGTTCTCAACGCGAATACCGGCGAGGTGCTTGCGCTTGCGAGCGCGCCTGCTTTTGATCCGAACCTCTTTGCAAAAGGCATAAATTACAGAGACTGGCAGACACTGCTGAATGACCCCCGGAAACCTCTTCTGAACAGGGCGATTCAGAGCCAGTATCCTCCTGGCTCAACCTTCAAGATAGTCTCTGCTATTGCGGCCCTGGAAGAGGGATTAATAACTGACAGCACCAGTGTTAATTGCAGCGGCTCTATTAATTTCGGCAGGAGATTCAGGTGCTGGAAAGACGGCGGACATGGAGGCGGGGTAGATCTCTACAGGGGGATTGTCGGTTCATGCGACGTCTATTTCTATGAGATAGGCAAGAGGATCTCTATTGACAAGCTCGCGCGTTATGCCTTTGATTTCGGGCTTGGAAAACCCTCAGGCATTGAACTTGAAGGCGAGAGATCAGGCACAGTCCCTACAACCGAATGGAAACTCAAGACCAAGAAAGAGAAATGGTATAAAGGTGAGACGCTTAACGCAATAATAGGCCAGGGGTACATGACCGCAACTCCAATTCAGATGGCGAGGCTCGTCTCCTCAGCGGTTAACGGAGGAAAGCTTTACAGGCCGCATATATTAAAGGACTTCTTTTTTGAAAATAATACTGAGAAGAGTGTTAACTTAAAGCCGGAAAATGTGTTCTTATTAAAAAGGGCGCTTGCCGGTGTTGTTACAGAGGGGACAGGCGGGAGGGCGCATTCGAAACTTGTCAGCATAGGCGGCAAGACAGGCACTTCGCAGGTGATAGCGCAACCGGAACACGGGGGCGGCAATGCTGAAGAATACAGAGACCACGCCTGGTTTGTTGCCTTTGCCCCTGTTGAGAATCCTGAGATTGCGGTGGCGGTCTTTGTTGAGCACGGAGGGCACGGAGGCTCTGCCGCAGCCCCTATAGCCAAGAATGTTATAGAGGAATATTTTAATTGCAAATTGGGGAAGGACGAGTGCGGAAGCGAAGAGCCGGTATCGCAAAATCCTGACCCCGGAACCTAAAATGATAGATCGAAGACTTTTAAAGAATTTTGACCTTGGGCTCCTCTTTGTAGCGCTTGCCATATCCCTGATTGGAGTGATGACGATTTACAGCGCGACAAGGCCGGTGCTTGACGCTGAACAGCAGTCCTTTTATCTGAAGCAGTTGAACTGGATAGGCTTGAGCCTGGTAGCCCTCTTTTTTGTTGCAAGACTGGATTACAGACTGCCTCTCCAGTTAGCTTATATTTTTTTCGGCATCGGCGTAGTCCTTCTTATTATTGTGCTTATTGCGGGAAGGATAGGAATGGGAGCGCAGAGATGGATATCCCTCGGCTTCTTCTCATTTCAGCCCTCTGAATTCTTCAAGATATTTTTCATTCTGGCTGTTTCGCGCTATCTTTCTGAGATGGAGCAGGAGGCTGAACTCGACTTGCGCAAACTGACAAAGATAACCGCTGTCTTCCTGGCATTTCCTGCTGCGCTCATAATAATGCAGCCTGACCTTGGGACAGCCCTCATACTTACCTTTATATTCATTTCAATGGTTATGATCTTTGGTATAAGGAAGAAGATAATAGCGGTGGCGGTAATTATTGGGATCAGATCCGTGCCGTTTATCGGAAATATACTTTTTCAAAGCTTAAAAGGATATCAGAAGTACAGGATAGTAGCCTTTCTTGACCCTGGCGTTGACCCGCGCGGCATAGGCTATCATATCATTCAGTCAAAGGTCACCATCGGCTCCGGCGGCTTTATGGGCAAGGGGTTTCAGAAAGGGACTCAGGGGCCGTTAAG
>JACQZG010000049.1 GCA_016213935.1 Nitrospirota bacterium | reverse complement strand
TGAAATAATGATTGCCTTTGTTTTCATATATACAATTCTCCCGGTCTTTTATTCTGTCATGCCCGAAGTTCTTAATCGGGCATCCAGTCCTTTTCTGAATTCCCGCCTTCGCGGGAATGACGCATTCTAACATCATTTATATAGCAATTGACTACTGACAACTGTCGTCAACGCTTCCAGTCTTGCTATAGCTTTCTCTCTTTCCGTGAATTGTCTCCAGTATAACAGCTCGTAATCGATCAGGGACTTCAGTGTGGTTATCGCCGTTATCGCCTCAACCTTGCCGGTTGCATATCCTGCAACGGCTGAGTCAAAACTCTGATACGTCTTCGGGATCAATCCGCTCCTGTATAAATCCATCAGCTTCTCAGAGGATTTAAGCATGGAATAATTGTCTCTTATGTTTGCGGCAAGCATGAATTTAACATCATCAAGCTCATGAGTTGCTTCCAACAGAGAAGCCTCAGCCTCAAAAACCGCCTGCCGCTGCTTTGTCTTGTAAAATATCGGAACATTAACAGTGGCGGTCAGTCCCCACATATCTTCGAAATATTTGTTTTTGGCAAAGTAATTAGCGTTGATGGTAAAGTCGGGATAGTATTCTTTCTTCGCCATTTCAACCTTTGCACCTGCTCCGGCAAGCATACGCTCTTTAGCTCTTATCTCTGGCGCGGCTGCATATGCGGCATTGAGAAGCTCATCGAGAGTGTAACCGTATTCGCCCGGCGATAATTCAGCAGGTCTTCCGAGCGAAGATGGGGCATCTCTGCCTATTGTTGAATTGAGCATCGCTTCAAGAGACTGTACTTTCTGTTTCAGCATCTCCTCTTTTTCAAGGAACATATATTTTTCGGTCTGCGCCATCAACACCTCCTGCTGCGGCGCCATACCGGTTGAATAACGCGCAAGCGCGGCTTCTTCAATCCTCGAAAAAAGCGCTGACATCTCTTTGACAAGATCAATGCTTTTGTATGTGAAAAACAATTCATAGTAAAGCTCCTTAATCCTTGCCGTAACTTTTAAACGCGTGAAATCACGCGACGCCTCAAGGCTTTCAGCGTCACGCGACGCCATTTCGCTTTTCAGCGACAGCTTGCCAGGATAAGGAAACATCTGGGAGACTGAGAACATGTACTGCGAATCAGCCGACATTTCTTCATCAAAAGTATACAGGTCGCGCACCCCTTCATTTTCATATCCGAACATGACCATAGTGTCAGGGAGGCTCTTTGCCTGCGGAATTCTGAATCCGGCGGCGGCTTCCTTTGCTTCGAGCATGAGAATCTCGTGGTTGTTTTTCAGCGCCTCGTCTATAAGCTCTTCAAGAACCGGTTCTTCTGAAAAAACAGGCCGGGCAAAAAGCAGTAAAATCTGGAGCAGGGAACAAATAGCGAAATTATATATACGGATTCCGCGCATAGTTAACATTATACTTTCAATGCGATATTTTTGCATATAAAAATTAAATCCCCCTGTATGAAAAAATAGGGGGATTTAAAGTCGGCTGCAAAATTATATCCTGCTTCTACTGAGCATCTATGCTGAACTTGGCCTTTGAAGTTTTTTCTCCTCGGGTTATTTTTACGGTGACACTCCATGAGCCGGACATAGACAAGTCCATTGTTGCCTTGTACTCGTATTTGCCTTCAAGCTTTGCGTCTGTTTTGTAATCCATCGCAGGCATTCCAGGCATTGCTGGCATCAAGTATTCCACGACAACTTTTGCGTCAGTCACATACTTGCCGTTAGCATCTTTAATCTCTATCTCCACGTTGTTTTTGCCCACAACAGGCGGGTTCTTGTCGATTGTTACCTCGACCTCATAATCACCGGCTCTTTTGCTGACCACGTATTCTTTGGCGTAACCAAGCCCGGCGAACAAAAATATAAGCAGGCCTGCAGCCGAAATCAATCTTCTCATTTTTCCTCCTCCTTAATTCGCCTTATTAAACCTTCAGGCATCATATGATTAATTTGTATTATCGTTGTTGACTTATTTTAAGAAACGGCATTGAAGAGAAGATGAATAAAGCATGAATTAATTGTGAAGCAACCCTCTTCTCTCTATGCGTTATGTCAATCTTTGGGAAATGAGACCATAACATTTGTCCCCTTCCCATGATCGCTGCTCATGCTGATGTGGCCGCCGTGAAGCATGACGATCTGCTTGACGATGGATAGGCCGAGGCCGTAGCCTTCCGTCTGGCGCGAGCGGGATTTGTCTGCCCTGTAAAACCTCTCAAAGACATTCGAGAGATGCTCTCTGTGAATCCCTGTCCCGTCGTCAGCGATATCTATTATCACTTCTTTCTCTTTTTCGATAAGCGATACAGTCGTCGTGCCTCCCGGCTTGCCGTATTTAATGGTGTTGTCAATCAGGTTATGAAAAACCACTTTTACGTTTTCCCTGTTTGCGTTCAGATGCATGCTTCTGTCAGAATGCCTTAGCAGTATTGCGCAGGGTTTTTCAGCCGCGATCGGTGAAAATCCGGATATTACCTCGGCCGCAAGCTCATGGAGGTTAAACCTGCTTTTTTTAATCTCCTTGATGCCGAGTTCAAGCTCAGAAAGATTAAGCAGCTCTTCGGTAAGCTTCAATAGACCTTCCGCGTTTTTCATTATTATGGACAAGAATCTGCCGGCAGCCTGAGAATCATTCATCGCTCCGGACTGAAGAGTTTCGGCAAAGCCTATAATAGATGTCAGCGGCGTTTTTATCTCATGCGAAATATTCGCTATGAGGTCTGATTTCGTCCTGTCCATTTTGCTGAGGTGCGCAACTTTTGCCTCAAGCTCCTTTGCCATTGCGTCAAGCGAGTCATTGGCCCTTTTAAGCGTTTTCCTCGAACGCTTCTCTTCAGCGATATCCCTGTTCAGGCCGTAAATAAATACCATTGATACCGGAACAAGAAAGAGAAGCGACAGAAAAAATGAGAGGATGGAGAAGCTCCATACAAGCTGGTTTATATCTTTTTTTATGCCGGTAATATCGTAATAGACCTCGATAGCGCCTTTAAAACTGCCGCCGGCCATTACGGGGATATATGCTTCGATCAGATCCGCAGAGACTACCCTGCCTTCAAGGGTTTTAGTGTCCTTCTCCACCTCCACGGTGTACGCATTCCCATTGGAGACGTAGTCAGAAAAATATCTCTCACGGTTTATTGTGCCGATCTCTTCAGGGAACGATGAATATATCACCTCGCCTCTTTCAGAAAAAAACTTGACATTCTCAATGCCGAAGTCATTTCTGATCTTTTCGACATAGCCTGAAATGTTATCGTATTTCTGAGGCGATGAGCCGCCGGAAATGATTATAGATGACAGATGCTCGGCTATATGCCTCGCCGCAATTTCAGCGTTACGCACGGCAAGCCTGGAAAACGAAGGGTAAATTATCCGGGCGTTGATAAACGGGCATATAAAAGCAATGAGACAGATTACGCCAAACAGAAGGAAATTCTTTTTATAGGCTCTCATACTGAAAGATCATGAACGGGAAACGGCGCGAAGGGCTTACAATGCAAAAAGACTCAGATATCCCTGAAGCTGTATCCAACGCCTCTTATGGTCTCTATATAATCCCTTGCGTCGCCCAGTTTTTTTCTTAAAGTCTTTATGTGGTTGTCAACAGACCTGTCATAGCTCTCAGGCTGGTAATCGAAAACATCCGATAGTATTTTGTTTCTCGGAAGGACGACCCCGGGCCTTTGAGCCATGTACGCCAGCAGCCTGAATTCGGTATAAGTCAACTGGATGGGCGCGCCCAGAACAGTCGCCTTATGCCTCACGGTATCAATGGATATATCCCCAATCTTTATGGTGCCGCCCGGCAATTGCAGATCAAATCTTCTCAGCACCGCCCTTACCCTCGCAATAAGTTCTTTCGGGCTGAAAGGCTTTGTGATATAGTCGTCAGCCCCGAGTTCAAAGCCGGCTATCATATCCGACTCCCTTGATTTTGCCGTTAGCATTATAACAGGGATTATCGATGTTTCCTCATTGCTTCTTATCGCCCTGCAGACATCATATCCGTCAATGAGCGGGAGCATCAGGTCAAGAATTATAAGCTGGGGCCGGCAGTCTTTAAGAAATTCGAGAGATTCTTCGCCGTTTGACGCGACGGAGACGTCAAAACCTTCTTTCCGGAGGTTGTATGAAAGCATCTCGGCGATATCCGTGTCATCTTCGACTATGAGTATACTGCCCTTAGCCATGGAGTCCCTCAACGCATATTAAATGATTATATTATATAATAACCCGCTTAATTCATAACCATTCGATGGATAAAACACAGAACCTATGAAATGCCGAACCTGCTCAGGAGTTCTGATTTTGAAGCCTTGATAAGGTCGGCCGTGATGTTCTTTTCGAGCAGTGAGGCAACCCCGGGGGAGAGATTGTTCAGAATCTGCCTGTTGATGCTCGTTTCAGCCGCCAGATACCACTTTTCAGAGCCGGTTATAAGAGCCTCAATGTCTTTGGCTATCTGCTTCACAAGCCTCTTTCTTTCTTCAGTCACTGTTTTGTGAGCTTCGCCGTAACCTTTTCTTGCCGACTTCTTGCCGCCTATCAATCCGAATTTCCCCGGCCCGTCGCTCACCCTGTCGCTGTACTTTTTGTGCGCGAGAATAATTTCAACGTCTTTCAGTAATGTGATTTTAGCGCTTTCAAACTCGTTTTTGACAATCTTATACGCCCTAAACCGTCCCAGATCAACTGTTATTATTGTCATAGTAAGCCCTCCCACTTACAAACATATCATGCCTTAAGCTGTTTTGCTATCTCATGGGCAAAGATTGAAAATGACATGGCAACATTAAAAGAGAGCTTCGCGCCTCCCATAGGAAGAGTCGCCTTCATGTCAAGGTGTTTTTGAAGGCCGGGCCTGATGCCTTTGCCCTCAGAGCCTAACACAAGGCACAAAGGAAAAGGCAGGGAGATTTTATTGATATCATCACCGCCTTCGACAACGGCTCCGACCGCCCAATACCCGGCTTCCTTCGCCTCCTCGAGCGACCTTGAGAGGTTCGGAGATATGGATACAGGGACATAATTCTCTCCGCCCGAGGCGACATGCAGTACTGTTTCATTGATATCGCAGGAATTACGTTCAGGGATTACAACAGCGAAACCGCCGAAACAGGCGGCAATCCTTATTATGCTCCCGAGATTGTGAGGGTCGCTGAGATTATCAAGGAATACGATTGAACGCCTTATCCCGTCACTGACCTTCAGTAAATCCTTAAATTCCGCGTATCTGAATTTTTCAGCCTCGGCAAGTATCCCCTGTATTCTCTCAGCCTTTTTAATTCTTAGGAGATCTTTTTCGGATAAACGTTTAAAAGGGATTTTAGCCGATGTGACAGCCTTGATCACATCTTCATCCCTGAAGTTATCCTGAATGTAAATTTTTTTAATGCTCAAAGGGTTGCAACTGAGGCGCTCTAAAACCGAGTTCTTTCCGTAAAGATACATGAAATTTCTTGCCAAACCGCCTCCAAAATAAAAGCCCCGGCATGCCGCAATTCTCTTAATGTATTCCAAATCTCAGAGAATGAGCCGCCTGCCTGAACTGTCTATGGTAAAATATGATTCTTAAAATGGGCAACCCGCTTGTCAATACTATCTTAAGCGATTCACATTCCGAACGCAATCGCTCCATAGAGTCATTGCTCGAAGGCTGCGGCAACAGGGAACTTCTCGATATCGCTCTGGAGCTTGAGGCATTCCGAAAATCGTCCGCAAACCTTTACCACAAAGTGAGGGCGTCGCTCTTCCTTTTCTTTATTTACAGATTCCGCCTCCTTAATGACGGTTCGATGCCGTCGCGGGGCGATACGCCGATAGAGGGAATCATGGCCGCCTATGACAGGGATTTTGAAAAAGCGATTGATATATATTCCGGCCTCATAAAAAAGAAGCAAACCCATCTTAACCTCTTAAGCGCGGCCGCCGATGCGTATCACAAATCTGCATTCAAATATCTCTTTGACCAGGTCAAACTCTCGATCAGCCAATGCAGGGAGAACTTTCTTCTTTTCGATATCCGTGAGTTAAATGACTACCCGCATTCGGTCCCCGAAGCGCTTACAACGAAAGACACTGCCACAGGTCTCTATCCCGTCGGCATTGATGTATCTCCCGTAAGGCTTGACCCTTCTCACAGCGGCTGGTCGGACATCTTCTTCCTTGGGATGGATTTCCCCGAGGGCGCGAGAGTCGTCAACATATCAGTTAACCTCCGCATTCACGGCAGCGGAGGCCCTGTTCTGCCGCCGTGCGAATGCTACTGCAGGTTCATAGACGAGCCGGTCATACGCCTCTCTTCCATTGACCTGAGGTCATCGAAAGACGTATCAACTGTTAAAGAGCTTTTCAATTTCGGCAATGATTATCTCTCGCTTTTGAAAGCCGGCGTAGTCGCGTCGGGAATAGTCCCGCCGTGTTTCGAAACAAGCGGAATACCGCTTCACAATATCCTTTCAAAACTCCTTGGCAAAGAAGGCGGCTTAGAGATAGCTACAATGGTCAACAATATACCAAAAGGCTCGCGCCTCGCGGTTAGCACATCTCTTCTTTCGGCAATAATCACCAGATTGATGAGGTTCAGCGGCCAGATAAGGGATCAGACAGGGGCCCTTACTGACGAAGAGAGAAGGATCGTAGCGTCAAGGGCCATACTCGGCGAGTGGCTCGGAGGCTCCGGCGGAGGCTGGCAGGACTCGGGCGGCTTATGGCCAGGCATAAAGGTTATAACCGGAAGGCTCGCTCAGGCAGGAAACCCCGAGTTCGGCGTAAGCAGAGGCTGTCTCCTCCCTGACCACACGCTCTTCACGAGAGACGAAATTGCCCCCGACGTCGAGCAGAAGATATTCGATTCAATGGTTCTGGTTCACGGCGGCATATCGATGGATGTCGGCTCGATACTCGAGATGGTGACAGAGAAGTATCTTCTTAAGCACGGCGCCGAGTGGCTTGCGCGCATGAAGGGCATTGAGCTCTTTGACAAGATAACAGAGGCGCTGAAGGCCGGCGATATGAAAGAGCTTGGAAGGCTGACCACAATGGACTGGGAAGAGGCGATAAAGCCGATAATCCCCGGAGTCAGCAACGCCTTTACCGAAGACCTTATCTCAAAAGTAAAGGAGGAGTTTAAGGAAGATTACTGGGGGTTTCTCATGCTCGGAGGGATGTCGGGCGGAGGAATGGCCTTCATTGTGAATCCCTTCGTAAATGAAAAGTTTAAGCGCAGGATAAAAGCTGTCATGCTTGAACTCAAGGCATTATACGCTTCATCCTACCCTTTTATTATCGATCCTGTTGTCTATGATTTCAGTTTCAACCATGAAGGCATCATGGCTTCGCTCAAAACCGGCAAAGAGGCTGTTATTCCTTCCATTGGAGCAGCCGCTGAAAATGATGAGCAGATTACCGGCGATGATGACAGTGTTGCTGAGTCAGCGATAATGGAAAAATACGGGTTTGACCGCAAATCGCACGAGCTCATCCGCACCCTCATGATAAAAGGAGAAGTCGGGCTTCACAAGAACAGCCTTCCCCTCACAACAGCCGTAGAGGACGTGGGAGAAGGAGAGATATTTCATTATGACAAAAGCGCGGGAGAAGCCGGGATTCATGCCGGCATCAATGCGCTGCGCAGAGGCGAAGCCGCCGTAGTCACATTCGCAGGCGGAATGGGGAGCAGATGGTCTCACGGCGCAAAAGTCGCCAAGCCCGTTAATCCTTTTTTAAAGGTTGGAGAAAGATACAGGACGTTCCTTGAGATACACCTCGCAAAGAGCAGAATGACCCGTGAACTTTACGGAAACAAATTCCCGCATGTCTTCACCACAAGCTACCTTACGCATGAAGCTATAGAACGCTACCTTAAAAATTTCGATTATTTCGGCTCTGAAGAGACCATCCGCCTCTCTGAAGGAAAGAGCATTGCGAGGAGGGTCTATCCCATGATAAGAGACCTCAGGTTCTTATGGGAGAGGCAGCTTCAGCAAAAACCTGACAGTGAAACGCTTAAGATAAAAGAGGCGCAGAACAGAGCGTTGATGGAATGGGCGTCAGATAGGGGCGAGGGAAGAGATTACGCTGAAAACCTTCCTCTACTGAGGTTCAATCCGCCCGGCCACTGGTATGAGATCCCTAATCTTCTTAAGAACGGAACCCTGGCCGGGATTCTCAAAGATTACCCGGATATAAAATATATTTTAGTGTGTAATATAGATACGTTAGGAGCTAATATTGAACCTTCTTTATTAGGGCTGCACATTACAAATAAATCATGCATGACGTTTGAGGTTATCCCGCGTTTCATCGAGGACAAAGGTGGCGGCTTGGCTAAGGTAGACGGAAGGATACAGCTTCTGGAGGGGCTCGCGCTTCCGAGGGAAGATGACGAATTCAGGCTGAGCTATTACAGCACGCTTACGAACTGGTTCACAATCGACTCTCTGCTCAGCTTCTTCGGCATTGACAGGGAAACGGTGCTGAGGTCTGTTAAGGAGAGAAAGAAGCTTGATGAGATAGAGGAAGCGATACGGGGTGTCGAGAAGAAAATCCCGACGTATGTGACTGTCAAGAATGTAAAGCAGCTTCGCGGAAGCGGGCACGAAGACATCTTTCCTGTGGCGCAGTTTGAAAAACTCTGGGGGGATATGACAAGGCTGAAAGAGATGAATGTTTCATATGTGGAAGTCTCAAGATACAGGGGCCAGCAGCTTAAGGAGCCTTCCCAGCTTGATATGTGGATGAATGACGGCTCTTTTGAGCATTTAATGAAGATAACAAGATTTTAATACGGAGAAATATTATTGGAGGAGATATCACAATGAAAAAGGCCGCGGTCATTAAAGGGGACAACAGGAAGGAGAACATAAAGAGATGCCTTGAAATGATACGGGATGACATCGAGCCGGTAAAGAAGGCGCGGAACATTCTTGTCAAGCCGAATCTTGTGGCGCTTAAGCCCGATTTCGCCAACACCCATGTCGAGACTATAGAGGCGGTTATTGAGTTCATTAGAGAGATAGCGCCTGGCACCCCCATTACAGTCGGGGAATCATCGGCATCGGCATTCTACAACGGCCTGCCCACGTCATCGGTCTTTAAGGATTTTGATTATTACAGGCTGAAGGATAAATACAGCGGCATCACCCTCACGGATTTTGACAATGACAAAGAATTCATCAGGAGCACCATTCATTCCATTGTAGGAGACACCCATTTAAGGATAACCAAAAGGGCCGATGATTACGATTACAAGATTTCGCTCGCAATTCCCAAGACGCACAACTTTGCCATAGGGACATTCGGGATAAAGAACATGGCAGGCCTTGTCATGAGGCAGGACATGGCGATGATACACGGCATGAAAGGCGGCATAGAGGTGGATGCCCCAAAGACATTCCTCGACAAACTTCCCGCGGGCACGGTCTCAAAGGCGAGAAGGACTCTGCCGAACTGGCTCATCAATTTCCTCTTCTCAAGTTATCCCGGATACCGCAAGAGCGTAAAGATGATACATCATAATATCGCCGAGCTTGCGAAAAAAGTATGGCCTGACCTTGTCATTCTCGACGGATTTATATGCATGGAAGGTGACGGCCCGGTTGACGGAACTGCCGTTAAGATGATGACAGCCATAGCTTCAGCCGACGCGCTCAAAGCAGACGGCATAGGCGCGAGGCTCATAGGTTTTGAGCCTTCAGAGATAGGATATCTCTATTATCTCGGGAAGGACGGGATGGGGGATTATTCAATGGAAGGCGTTCTCGGCGACAACCTTGACTTGCTTAAAAGAAAATTCAGGCCTCACGGGACGTATGACATTCAGAGCCAATGGAAAGAAGAATGACGTTAATCACGGAACGCGTTCCGGAAGATGAACTGATGGATGACGCTGAGCAGGCAGCGGCATACGCGGAGACGGATTTCTCCGAGCCTCATGAAGCCTTTGTATCATATTTCAGAGAGCGTTTTCCGGATTTCAGGTCAGGAAAAGTCCTTGACATAGGATGCGGAACAGGGGATGTCATCATAAGGTTCGCGAGGGCTCTGCCTGGAGTGATGATTACCGGGATTGACGGCGCTGACGAGATGCTTAAAATTGCGCGCCGCGATATTGAAAGATGCGGCTATGGGGATAGGATAAAGCTGATGCATTGCCTCCTGCGGGACGAATCAATGCTGAAGGAAAAATTTGATGCCGTAATCTCCAACAGCATACTTCATCATCTTTACGATCCTTATGTATTGTGGAACACAGTAAAGGCATGCGCTGTAAAAAATGCGCCTGTGTTTATCATGGACCTGTTCCGCCCCGAGTCTGCTGAAACCGCCGAAGCTCTCGTCAGAAAGCACGCGGCTGAAGCCTCACCGGTATTGAAAAAGGATTTTTACAATTCTCTCCTTGCCGCGTACACGCCTGAAGAGATAAGGAGCCAGATAAAGCAAAGGGGCCTGGGCATGCTTGAAGTTGAGACAGTCTCAGACCGCCACGTGATCATCTGGGGAAGGATTTAACAAATAATCACTTGAATTCCAATAATGACAGCGATTTTCTTGAGACAGCGGTAAAGGCTTCACGCATTGCGGGTGAGGCCATTCTGCACAATCTCGGCAAGCTTTCTTCATGGGACATAGACACCAAACAGCGTGCCGACTTTGTCACCCGCGCGGATAAAGAGTCCGAAGATATAATCATCAAGATCATTAAGCAAAACTATCCGGGCCACGCGATCCTTGCCGAAGAATCAATGAATGAAGCTTCATCGTCAGAGTACCGCTGGATAATCGACCCGCTTGACGGAACGACGAATTTCATCCACGGGTTTCCCGTATTCTCAGTCTCGATAGCGCTTGAACATAAAGGCGAGATAACCGCCGGCGTGGTTTATGACCCTCTAAGGAAAGAGAGCTTCACCGTGTTAAAAGGTTACGGCGCTTATCTTAACTGTAAACAGCTAAAACGCCTTGGCGCGGCTGACCTGAGCCTCTCTCTCATCTCAACAGGTTTCCCGTTCAAAAAAAGAGAGCATATCGACAACTACCTCGCGCTATTCAAAAAGGTCTTCAGCAAAGTGAGCGACATAAGAAGAGCCGGTTCCGCGGCTCTCGATCTCGCGTATCTCGCGGCAGGGAGAGTAGACGGATTTTTCGAGATAGGGCTGAGCCCGTGGGACATCGCGGCAGGGAGCCTTCTTATAAAAGAGGTTGGAGGAATCGTCACGGACTTCGGCGGAGAAGCGGATTACCTCGCGACAGGGAATATCATCGCCGCCTCCCCTTCCCTTCATCATGAATTACTGCAGGATGTCAAAAGCGTTTTTCAGGGCGTGATCGAGAGGTAAAATGGCATGCCGGCACAAACAATAACTATCCGCAGCGTAATCCTCGCGAAAAATTTCGGCTGTTGATGAACTCGAGAATCAGATACCAAGATACGCTTCTCTCACCTTATCGTTTGAAATAAGCTTCGAACATTCGTCGGACAGCACGACGCTCCCATTCTCCATGACATACCCCCTGTCAGCCGTCTGAAGCGCGAGGTTGGCATTCTGCTCGACAATAAAAACAGTTGTATTATGCTCCCTGTTTATCTTCCTGATTATCTCAAATATCTGTTTCACTATTTTTGGGGCAAGCCCGAGAGAAGGTTCGTCAAGAAGGAGAAGCTTCGGCCTCGCCATCAGCGCCCTTGATATCGCGAGCATCTGCTGTTCCCCTCCGCTGAGCGTGCCTCCCTGCTGATGCCGCCGTTCGGTAAGCACGGGGAAGAGCTCAAAGACATATTCGAGGTCTCTCTTTATCTCTTTCCTGTCCCTTCGCGTGAATGCGCCCATGTGAAGATTCTCCATCACGCTCATTCTCTGAAAAATGTGCCTCCCTTCAGGCACCTGCGAAATCCCCAAAGATGCTATCCTGTCAGGAGTGAGCTCATGTATCGGCTTCCCCATGAAGAGAATCTCGCCGGCGCTTGCAGGGACTATCCCTGAAACCGCCATGAGAGTTGTCGTCTTGCCGGCGCCGTTTGCGCCTATGAGCGTAACTATCTCGCCTTCAGACAGGCTGATGTTGACGCCCTTGAGCGCCCTGATGTTCCCATAATGCGCCTCGACATCTATAAGTTCAAGCAACGAATTCCTCGCCGAGATAAGCCTTGATTACGGTGCTGTTCCTGCTTATCTCATCCGGCCTCCCTTCGGCTATCTTTTTGCCGTAATCCATGACCGCGACGCGGTCGGAGATGCTCATCACGAGCTTCATGTCATGCTCGATAAGGAGTATTGAAATTTTATAAAGATCGCGTATCTCGCTTATGAGCATGTCGAGCTCTTTTGTCTCGCGCGAATTGAGCCCGGCCGCGGGTTCGTCAAGCAGAAGCAGAAGAGGCTCTGTTGCCAGGGCGCGTGCTATCTCAAGCCGCCTCTGCTCGCCGTAAGGCAGGTTCTTTGCAAGCTCATTTACATACCTCGCGAGCCCGGCTTTTTTGATTATCTCATAGCTTCTTTCTACGACCTCAAGCTCCTCTTTCACAGCGGCCCTTCCCCTGAATATCGCTCCGGCAATCCCGGTATTTGTCCTGCAGTGACGGCCTGCCATTACATTTTCAATCACGGTCATATTCGGGAAAAGGCGTATATTCTGAAATGTCCTTGCTATCCCCTTTTTGGTGATGACATGAGGCGGCAGTCCGGCGATGCTCATACTGCCTCCTGGCGTTGTGAGACAAATATCTCCGGCGGCAGGCCTGTATATTCCGGTCAGACAGTTGAAAAAAGTGGTCTTGCCGGCGCCGTTAGGGCCTATGAGGGCAAGTATCTCGCCCTTTTTTACATGAAGGTCAAGATCTTCCAGCGCCCGAAGGCCGCCGAAATCCATTATCAATCCATTTACTGAAAGCAGGTTATCCATTGGAACTAAATTTTATCGTCTGCTTTATTGAATCTATATGCCCGCCGAGCGCCGCTCACAAGCCCCTGAGGCCGGAAGATCATCATTATCACGAGTATTGCGCCGAAAAAGAGCATCCTGAAGTCGGAGAATGCCCTGAGATATTCGGGCAGAAGAATAAGCACGAAAGCGGCCGCGGTTACCCCGGAAACAGAGCCCATTCCGCCCAACACAACAATGGAAAGTATCATTGCCGATTCATGAAAGGTGAAACTCGCAGGATTAATGAACGTCGTCTTGGCGGCAAACATCACGCCCATCATGCCCGCCCATGTCGCGCCTAAAGCGAATGCAGAGAGCTTGGTCTTTGTCTTGTTAATGCCCATAGCTTCGCACGCTGTTTCGTCTTCCCTCAACGCGAGCCATGCCCTGCCTATCCTCGAATTCTGAAGCCTCTTCACGACAAAGACTGTAAAGAGAGTAAGCGCTATCATCAGAAAATATATATAAACTGCGGCTGACTGAAGCGAAAGCTCAAGCCCGAATAAAGAAGGCCTCTGGATATTGGCTATCCCGCTCGGCCCGGATGAAAACTCGTTCCAGTTTTCAAGTGTGATTCTTATTATCTCTCCGAAACCGAGAGTCACGATTGCAAGATAATCGCCCCTCAGCCTTAAAACCGGAAATCCCAAAAGTATGCCGAACAGAGCCGCTATGAGCGCGCCTGCCGGAAGGACCGCCCAGAACCCCAAACCGAAATGGTGGTTAAGGAGGCCGTAACTGTAAGCGCCTACGGCATAGAACGCGACATACCCAAGATCGAGAAGCCCGGCTATGCCGACAACGATATTGAGGCCGAGCCCGAGTACTACATACACAAGGGCAGTTGTAATGATATTGACCTGATATGCCGAAAAGATGAAAGGGAAGATAATGGCCGATGCAAAGAGAATGAATGCGAAAGAGAGACGAAACCGTTTTTTGTCCGCGATATTATTGATGAAAACCGTGTGCCCGGATTTCAGAAAAGTTTTAACGCTCTTGCCTTTCTCTTTCTTGTCGAAATAATGCTTCCACGCAAATGATGCGATAAAGCTGGCCGCGCCGACCAGTATCATATTCAACCACCGCCACTCGACAATCTTGTCAATAGGGTTGACGCGTATCACCATGATCGGAAATGTGAGGAACATAAACCATACGGAAATGAGAAGCGATTTTTTGATATCAGAGAAATTTATCATTCAATTTTTATTCCCCCTCTTTAGCAAAGAGGGGAATATAGACAACGCATGGATTCCCGCCTGCGCGGGAATGACAGATTATCAAAATCATACCTTATTCGCTTTTGATCTCCCGATCAATCCCTCAGGTTTAAATATCAGAATAAGCACGAGGAGCGCAAAGGCGAATACATCCTCATAATCGCTTGAAACATAACCTGTCGCGAAACTCTCGGCCCAGCCGAGAAAGAATCCGCCGAGCACCGCGCCGGGGATGCTCCCGATGCCGCCTAATACAGCAGCTGTGAACGCCTTAATGCCCGCTATGAAGCCTATGGAAAAATTTATCTGCCCGATGTGCGATGCTATCAATACGCCCCCTACAGCGGCAAGCGCCGAGCCGGTTATGAATGTCACCGAGATGACGCGGTCAACGTCAACACCGGAGAGCATCGCCATCTTTCTGTCCTGTGCTGAGGCTCGCATAGCCATGCCCATCCTCGTTAACTTGACCAGAAAAGTAAGCATCGCCATTATCAGTGCGGCGGCAATAAATATGACAAGTTCTGCCGAGCTGAAGATATGCTCGTAATCTCTCATGAAGCCGAACTCCGGTATCAGGCTTGGAAAAGGGAGAAAGTCGGATGTCTGGGCAAGCCGGACATAATTCTGAAGGAATATCGACATGCCTATCGCGCTTATGAGCGGCGAGAGCCTCGGGGCACGGCGCAGGGGCTTATAGGCTATCTTCTCGATGGTGAATCCGTATGCGGATGAATAGATTACGGCCGCAACGGAAGCAAGGATGAGTATCGAAACGCCGTGGAAGCCGTAAATCGTCAGCAGGCTTGCGACAATAAGCGCGGTAAAGGCGCCTATCATGTATATCTCGCCGTGGGCAAAATTGATAAGCTCAATTATGCCGTACACCATCGTGTATCCGAGAGCTATAAGGGCGTATATGCTGCCTCTCGTCAGCCCTCCAAGCAAAAGTTCAAAGAAATATTCCATAAACCTTACTGAATCGAAGTTGAATTTCAGTATTATATCACGATGTAAATTCCTTCCTCGCTTCCCCATTCATTTTCATTCTTTTCCTCTATCCTGATGCTGTCATTAATTGATATTATTATGCTATCATTTATTGAAGCGTAAAAAAGCCGGACATGAAGAGAATCTTAATAGATACAAATGCCTATGCCTCTTTCAAGAGGAACGACCCTGTTGCCCTTGAAGTTATAAGGGCGTCTGAGCATATCGGGATTAATATGATTGTTCTGGGCGAACTCTACTGCGGGTTTAAAGGAGGCAGCAGGGAAAAGAGAAACCGGAAAGAACTTGAGCAGTTTCTCGATTCCCCGAGAGTAGAACTTCTCGTAATTGATGAGGAAACGGCCGAGTTTTACGCGAATATATATTGGGATTTAAAGAAGAAGGGTAACCCGGTGCCAAGCAATGATATATGGGTTGCCGCCTCGGCAATGAGGCACGGACTGGCGCTTTTTACTTATGATGATCATTTTAAAAGCATTGAAGGTCTTCTGCTGCGGGAAGGGGAGTGAGAGGAGAGGATAATATGGGAACAATGACTATCAGAGGGCTTGATGACGCGGCAATAAATGTCCTCAAAAAGAAGGCAAAACAAGAAGGTTCGAGTGTCAATACCGCCCTTCTGAAAATCCTCAGAAAAGAGCTCGGCATTGGAAAAAAAAGGCATACTGTTGTGTATAGCGACCTTGACCATCTCGCAGGCACATGGGACAAGAAGGATTACAGTGAATTTCTGAAGAATACAGAAGACTTCGAAAAGATAGATAAAAAAATGTGGATGCGCGTAGCCGAACCCGGCGTAACGTACCATCCTAAACGCTCCAAAGCTAAAAGAACATAACTGTTGACTGGATGTTGTGAGCTGCTTTTCCAACCCTTCCCTACATTTCTGTTTCCACTTTTGTATGGCTTAGGTATAACCAATACCCCCTTCCCAACCATTACATATCTTGTTTGTTGGTAAACCATGAAATAGACACAATCCCCGCCTTACTTCACTTCTTCATACCTGCCGTTCTTCACCTGATACATCGAAAAGCCGACGCCTGCCGCGTCCCCGCGCTCGTCAAAGCGGATCTTCCCGATCGGAGTATCCGTAAACTCTCTTCTCAGGGCGGCGCTTACGGCATCGTAATCGGTCTTTCCCGCTTTCTCAATGGCATTGAGTAGAGCGCTTATCGCGGCATACGCGTTCAGGAAGAACGCGCCCGGTTCGCTTCCATAAGCCTTTTTGTGTGCTTCGGTTGCTGATATCGCAAGAGGGTTCATTGAAACATCTTTTGGCCCGGTTGCATAGACTCCTTCGGCATATTGCCCCGCCACCTTGATGAATGTGTCATCCTTAACTCCGTCATCGGATATGAAAAATGCGGACATCTTCTTCTTTCTCATTAACATCACAATCTTCGATGCCTCAGGATGGTAGCCGCCGTATATGACCGCTTCGGCATTCTCCTTCTTTATCTTCTGCACGACAGCGCTGTAATCAACCGCGCCCGGCGTTATGCCTTCATAGAGAACAACCTTTGCTTTGCCCGAATCTTCGATGAACTTTTTAGCGAATTCGGCGAGCCCTTTTCCGTAATCGCCTTTGTCATGCAGTACGGCTATATTCTTCACCTTCAAAACATTGACGGCAAAATCCACTTCAAGCCTCGCCTGCGCGTCGTCAGATGCGATTGTGCGGAAGAAATTCGGGTAATCGCCGCTCTGAGTAAGAGGAGGGTTTGTCGCGGAAGGCGATATCGCGATTATCTTTGCGCCCTTATAAATCGTCAATGCGGCATTCGTGGCGCCGCTGCATATGTGGCCTATTACCGCGTCCACTTTTGTTGAAACAAGTTTTGCGGCGGTGTTTGCCGCGACCTCAGGCTTGCATACATCATCTTCGACTATCAGTTCTATCTTTCTGCCGAGTATGCCGCCCTTTGAATTGATATCCTTCACAACCAGTTCAGCGGCCTTCACGGTCGGAAGCCCGTATGACGCAAGGTCGCCGCTGTGCGGCCCCGCAACGCCTATCCTTATCGGCTCAGCCGAATAGCTATTTGCAGAGGTGAATGCTATGAAAGCAAGAAATGAAAATAGAGATGTCAAGGACTTCATGAAAAGTTTATGCATAACGCGCCTCTCTCCCTGTTTTTATTGATTTTTTACGTGCTGAATCATTATGAAACAGAGAGGCTGAAATGTCAATTGATTATTGATAAATCAATGATTGATAAACTGTGAAACTCTCTCCAAAGTAACTGCCTCTTTTTTATAAAGGGGGAATAAACGGCAATTATATCCCTTTTGCTTCTTTGAACTTCTTTATAAGCAGGGGAACGACTTCGAAGAGGTTGCCGACTATTCCGTAAGTGGCGACGTTGAAGATAGGCGCCTCCGGATTCTTGTTTACCGCGATGATTATGTCAGAGGACTGCATGCCGACAAGGTGCTGAACCGCTCCGGATATTCCGCACGCGATGTATATTTTAGGGCAGACTGTCTTGCCTGTCTGTCCGACCTGATGGCTGTATGATATCCATCCTTCGTCAACCGGGGCCCTTGACGCCCCGACGACTCCGTCGAGAACAGAAGCGAGCTCTTCAAGCATCTTGAATCCCTCTTTGCCCACGCCCCTGCCGCCTGACACGATTATCTCCGCCTCGTGTATATTGACAGAGAGCGCGGACTCTTCATTTACTGTATCTATCACTTTCGTCCTTGAAGATATATTGCCGCTTTTGATATTGACTATCTCGCCTTTTCTTCCGGGCTGATGCTCGCCCCTCTTCATCACACGCGGGCGGACCGTCGCCATCTGCGGCCTGTGGTTCGGCGTTAAAATGGTTGCCATGATATTTCCGCCGAAGGCCGGCCTCACCTGAAGAAGATTCTTGGTCTCATTATCAATCTCAAGGGATGTGCAGTCAGCCGTAAGCCCTGTCCTCAGGCGTGCCGCGACTCGCGGAAGAAAAGACCTTCCTATAGGAGTAGCTCCCGCGAGAACTATGGCAGGCATCTTCTCTTCTATATGCGCGGAGAGCGCAGAGGCGTATGGTTCGTCATTGAACTTATTGAAAGACGGCTCGTCGTAATGATAAACAATGTCAGCGCCCCACTCTATTAATTCATTTGCGGCAGACGCGTCAGCGCCGAGCAAAATTGCGGAGAGCCCTTCGTTGAGGTTGTCAGCAAGTTTCCTTCCTGCGCCTAACAACTCAAATGCGACAGAAGCGAGCTTGCCGCCCCGCTGTTCGGCAAAGACAAGAACGCCTGCATACCCTGAAAGGTCTTTGGCTGAAGATTCGCTCTCCTCCTTAATCTCTCTTATCGCTCCCTCAGGGCAGGCTGATAGGCAGATGCTGCAAAGCTGGCAGTACTCGTTAATGAACGCCTTACCGTCGGCCATGACGATGGCGTCATAAGGGCATGTGTTTCTGCACTCCTCGCACCCCGTGCATTTATCGCGGTTAACTACTATAGACACTTGATATTCCTCATCTCGGCAACAAGGGCTTTCACCTGCTCCTCTGCGGAGCCCTCGAACATTTTCCTGTCAGCCTTTATCTCAGGGGCAAAGATATTCTTCACCTGCGTCGGCGAGCCTTTCAATCCGAGGTCAGCCTCGCCAATGCCGATATCATCCCTGTTCATCTTCTTTATCTCAGCCTTCTTCGCCGCCATCTTGCCCTTCAATGAAGGCATCCTCGGCACATTCAGTTCCTTGACAACGGTGAGGAGCACGGGCAGTGACGATTCGACTATGTCATATCCCTCGTCCATAAGGCGCTGCACCCTGATATACCCCTCTTTCACCTCTTCTATCTTTCTGACATAAGCGACATGAGGTATATCGAGAAACTCTGCAATCTCAGGCCCGACCTGCGCCGTGTCGCCGTCAATCGCCTGTTTTCCGCAGAGGATGATATCAGCTCCGAGCTTCTTCACCGCGCCCGCGAGCGCGTATGCGGTTGCCCATGTATCAGCTCCGGCAAAGGCGCGGTCTGAGAGGAGCACAGCCTCATTCACTCCGAGAGAGAGCGCTTCCCTGAGAGCCCCTTCTGCCTGCGGAGGGCCCATGGTGAGGGCGGCTACATCACCGCCGGTTTTATCCCTTATCTGAAGCCCGGCCTCTATGGCATGCATGTCAAACGGGTTGATAATGCTCGGCACGCCTTCCCTGATTAGCGTATTCGTCTCGGGATTTATCTTAACGTCAGCGGAATCGGGAACCTGTTTTATGCAGACAACTATCTTCAATTGTACTATCCTCCGCTACTTCTTCTTCGCGCCTTCTTTAATGAGCGCCTGCCCTATCACATTGCGCTGTATCTGGTTTGTGCCTTCGTATATCTGAAGTATCTTTGCGTCGCGCATCATCTTCTCGACAGGGTAGTCCTTCATGTATCCGGAACCGCCCATTATCTGAACCGCGTCAACAGTGACCTTCATAGCGACATCGCTCGCAAAAAGTTTTGCCATCGCCGAGACCTTGCTTATCTCCTTTTCTCCGGCATCTATATGCCTTGCCACCGCGTAAACGAGCGCCCTCGCCGCTTCTATCTGTGTGGCCATGTCCGCGAGCATATGCTGTATCGCCTGAAAACTGCTTATCGCCTGTCCGAACTGCCTCCTCTCCATGGCGAAATCGAGGGATGCGTCAAGCGCCCCCTGCGCGACCCCGACTCCCTGCGCTCCCACGCCGTTTCTCGCTATATCGAGCGTCTTCATCGCGATTATGAAGCCCATGCCCTCTTTGCTTATGAGATTCTCCTCGGGGATGCGGCAGTTGTCAAATACGAGTTCCCTTGTGGATGACGCCCTTATGCCGAGCTTGTTCTCCTTCTTTCCGTAAGTGAAGCCCTTTGTGCCGTGCTCGACGACAAACATGGACGCGCCGCGCGTGCCCTTGCTCTTGTTCGTCATCGCGACCACGGTATTTATCTCTGCCTCGCCGCCGTTCGTTATCCACTGCTTTGTGCCGTTAAGCACATACTCGTTTCCCTCTTTAACTGCGGTTGTCTGCACGCCCGCGGCATCGCTTCCCGCGCTTGCCTCAGTGAGGGCGAATGCGACAAGCTTCTTGCCGGCCGCTATATCTGGAAGATATTTCTTCTTCTGCTCCTCAGAGCCGTTAAGAAGGATTGGAAGAAAACCGAGGGCGTTTGCCGAATATGACGTTGCCACTCCGAGGCACGCCCTGCTCAGTTCCTCTATTGCTATCGCGAGTTCGAGAGAGCCCTTGCCGAGGCCGCCGTATTCTTCGGGGATGAAGAGGCCGAAAAGGTCAGACTGCGCGAGGACCTTCATGATTTCGCGCGGAAACTCCTCCTTCTCGTCAAGTTCTGCCCTTACCGGGACTATCTTTTCATCGGCGATCTTGCGGGTTAAGTCCCGTATCATCTCCTGTTCTTCATTTAAAAAGTAATTCATCCGGATACCTCCAATAGAATGTATGCGTTTAAGAACAACAAAGTCAGTTATTTTAAATCATTTCGCCAGATACTTCCACAATTATCTGAGGAATTGCCTCTACCACTTTATCAGGGCAGAGGCCCAGGTGAGCCCGCTTCCGAAGGCCTCAAGCAATACATAGTCGCCTTCGTTTATCCTGCCGGCTTTTAGAGCCTCGTCGATCGCTATGGGTATGGAGGCGCTTGAGGTGTTGCCGTATTTCTGGAGGTTGACAAATACCTTCTCCATCGGGAGGCCGAGCCTTTCTGCAGTTGCGTTTATAATCCTGATATTCGCCTGATGCGGTATAAGCAGCGAGAGCTGAGAGGGTTTCAATCCGTCAGCATGAAGCGTGTCTGTCACAAGCCTCTCAAGGGTCTTTACAGCGACCCTGAATGTCTCATTGCCCTTCATATGAATAAAATGCAGCTTGCTGTTAATGTTCGCCTCTCTGATGGGATGCTTTGAACCGCCTCCCGGAAGAGTTATAAGGTCCCATAATTCTCCGTTCGAGTAAAGGCGTGTAGATATGATGCCTCTCTTTCCGCTCTCAGGCTCAAGAACTACCGCGCCGGCGCCGTCGGCAAAGATGACGCAAGTTGACCTGTCCTCCCAGTTGATGAACCTCGAATTTATCTCGCCGCTGACGAGAAGCAGTCTTGATGATTTTCTGCTCGTTATGAAGCTGTCGGCGACAGAGAGGCCGTATAGAAAACCGCTGCATGCGGCATTGAGATCAAAAGCCGCGGCATTCTTGGCGCCGAGCTTTCCCTGAAGTATGGATGCAGTAGAAGGCATAGGCATGTCACCGCTCATGGTTGTGACTATGATCATGTCGAGGTCGGAAGGTTTAAGCCCCGCGCTCCTGAGCGCCCTTTTTGACGCCTTGAGGCAGAGGTCTGAAGTAGCCTCGTCAGTGCCCGCGATTCTCCGCTCTTTTATTCCTGTCCTCTCGGTAATCCACTCGTCAGAGGTATCAACCATCTTTTCAAGCTGGAAATTATCGAGAATCTTTTCCGGCAGATATGAGCCGGTGCCGGTGATTTTACTCCGCAGAGGCAACCTTCTCCTCCTTCGAGGCCCTTGACCCGAATTCGCGCGAGATGAGATCAGATACGCCTGTGGCGTAATATTCGGCCGCGACAAGAATGGCGTTCTTTATTGCCTTGCCGCTTGAACGGCCGTGGCTTATTATGCAGGGTTTATTGAGGCCGAGAAGAGGAGCGCCGCCGTATTCGGCGTAATGCGTCCTCTTTTTGAAGTTCTTAAAGACGCCTTTCATGAAGAAATAACCTATCCTCCCGCCAAGACTTCCGGCTATTTCTTTATGGAGCATTTTGGATATTGCTTCAGCGAGCCCTTCGCTTATCTTGAGAGCTATGTTGCCGACAAAACCGTCGCACACGACAACGTCCGCCTCGCCCCTGTATATCTCTTTTCCCTCGATGTTGCCGATGAAATTGAGATTTGAGCTCTTCAGAAGTTTGAAAGACTCTTTTGTAAGTTCATTTCCCTTGGCGTCCTCTTCCCCTATTCCGAGGAGGCCGACCTTGGGATTATCTACATTGAAGACCTTCCTCATGTACGCCTCTCCCATCATCGCGAACTGGAAGAGGTTCAATGGGTCGCAGTCGACATTCGCGCCAGCGTCTATGAGGAGGAAAAAATTGCCTTTGAGAGCGGGCATGATAGTGGCTATGGCAGGCCTGTCGATGCCGGGGATCTTGCCTAACTTAAAAAGCGCGGTTGCCATCACAACGCCTGAATTGCCGGCGCTCACCATGGCATCCGCCTCTCCTGTCTTTACAAGTTCGAGCGCAACGCTTATGGATGAATCTTTTTTTCGCCTGACGGCTGTCATGGGCGGCTCATCCATGCCCACGACCTGTGAAGCGTGTCTGATTGATATCCGGCTTGAAGAGAACTTTCTCTCTGAAAGTTCTCTCTCAAGCTCATCCCTGTCTCCGACGAGAATGACGGATAGCTTCTTTGAAGCCCTGACCGCTTCAATCGCGCCTTCGACAGTGGTGGCGGGGGCGTGGTCACCGCCCATCGCGTCAAGAGATATCCTCATTAAAGTTCTTTTTCTACGACTTCGATGATTTTCTTGCCCTTATAAGTGCCGCAGCTCTGGCAGACCCTATGGGACAGAGTCGGTTCCTGGCACTCGGGGCAGAGAACAGTAACAGGCTGGCTGAGCTTCCAGTTGGCGCGCCTTTTATCTCTTCTCGATTTGCTGTGCCTCGATGTTGGATTTGGCATCTTTAAACTCCTTTCATTTTTTTAACCGTTCCTTAAGTCCGCTGAGCTTTGCGAATCTCGGGTCAGGCTCCTCTGCCGCGCATCCGCACTCACCCTGATTGAGGTCTGTGCCGCATATGGGGCAAAGCCCCCTGCATTCAGACACGCAAAGCCGCTTCATCGGAACGACAAGCAATAACTGCTCTTTTATAAGTTCATTAACATCTATCTCGTCATCGGCGTAAAAGCCTGTGTCCATCTCATCGGCTTTAAGCTCATGCTCGCCTCCGCCGGTTGCAACAGTAAAGGGAAGGTACTCATCCCTGAAGTCTGTCTCAAGCCGGTGCGGAAACTCCTTCAGGCAGCGGCTGCATGACATTGATACACCCATCTCCGCGCGGCCGTCCACGATAACTCTTGTGCCGAACCTCACGGCCCTCATCTTCACATGAGCCGTATGCCCGGCGCCGCCTTCTTCAAGCGTTACCGGAAGTTCAAACTCCTTTTCAAGCCCTTCCTGCGGGATTTCAGACACAATTATTCGCATCGCAGAGTCAAAAAACAGCGTATTAATTATATGAGCTATTTCAATTGGATGTCAATGAGGCAGGATTTCAGGTAGTGGGTCAGTTTGCTTTTAATAAACTTAAAATATCCTCAATCTCCCATAATTTATTAGTAACGCCAGCCGCCATAGCAGGAGTGATACTTAATGTCTGATGTATCCTGCAAAAGTTATAGTGCATGAAGTGTAAGGCTAAAGCATAATGCAGGTTATCTATCTTCTTTGAGAATGCGTTTGTAAGACGTGTAAACCGCCTCATGCTCATACGTATTGTCAGGTTTTGACGCTCTATATAACTTGTTGATACGGCTTTATCGTCAGGACTGCCATTAATCCTTACCTTTTTAGTGCCGATACATTTGGCAGGGCTGTATTTGCTATCCTTTTCCATTCTCTCAACACCATACAGCTTTACTAATTGGCTGTAATCTACCTCAGAGCCAAAGGCTTCTTCAACTGCTTCCAAATAGGCTTTATGCCCGTCTGTAGTAATCTGAACCCTATGTTTAAGCCTGCCTGCTAAATCATTCATAAAGACCTTTGCGGACTCAATATCACGTGTGCCTATAAAGAATGAAGGAACGAGTTTTGAATCAGCGCAAAGGGCTGTCCATGTCCATACATCGCCATATCCGAACTGCCCTTTTTTGTTCTCTGGCACGTTCTTTTCTTTTGCATAGCAGAATGACCATATTTCATCGCATTGCAGACGCTTACATTCAAGGTTGCGTAAATGTTCATGCTGATATTCAGCGCAGACAGTTCCTATATCGGCTAACAGCTTCAACACTGTGCCTTTGGCTGTGCCTGTCATTCTACAGGTTGCACGGATAGAGTTACCCTCAACTAAGGCTGATATTATTTGCTTCTGTTTATCTGGTTTCAATCTGTTCATGACTATATTATACTTGACCGCTCAAGCATTGTCAAGTGGTAAATAAAAAAAAGAATGGGGGAGTGGCAACACTCCCCCATAACTTACTTAGACATTAACCCATATCGGCCATGCCCTGTAGCCAAAAGCAGGAGCGTATAACCGTTCACCGCTCTTGTCAGTTCTCCAGACACGGAAGATAAGTCTCTGTCTTTTTCCATTGCGGAATCTGAACATAATGAGAGCCCTCCTTTTAAAGAAGGCCTTGACAGGCAGGACAATTAAGCGTTACACTTAAATTGAAATTAGCCTGTCTGTCAAGGCTTGTATTCCCGTCTAAGACGGGAGGGGCTGAATAGTTCGAGCTATTCAGCCTTTTTTTATTCTTCTTCAGATTGTTTTTTCACTTGTTTCATTAGTTCATTAAATCCTTCAAACCATTTTGTTTGAACTTCTGCTGACCAAGCTGGATCAAAACTCGGAAACTTTGATAATAATAATTGCTGCCATCCTATCTGTTCTGTTTGTATAGGTTGTTCAACTTCATTATTTATTGATGGTTTTATATTAATAACTTTTCTTTTAACTTTTGGCATAGTGCTTCTGGCTTTTTTAGCCTTAATGTGTGGAGAAATAGCTATACCAGCTTCTTTTGTTATAGATATAAAAAAACTAATACATTTATGATTCGTTGCACCAGTCGCACCAGCTTTCATAAAGGACTCTTGTAAATGGCTTGGCGTTACACGTTTAAGATCAAGCATATCACCAAATAAAAATGAATATGATTTTTTGACAATCTCTTTAAGGGTTTCCTGTTTTTCCACTCCTTCTGAATGTATCAATTTTGTTAAAATGTCAGTGGGCAATCCATTTGGACTTATTAAATTAAGGAATCTTAGTGCCCCTGTTAATTGTGATTGTGCCGCACCAGACATTGTTCCCATTAAACTACGATCAATACGTGATGGTATCCCTATTTTTAATCTGTCAAGAAAGCTATGGAATGTTTTATACGAAACATAAGGCGGTATAGCCTTCTTTTCTTTTTCTGGGTCACTCATTTTTTTATTCCTCCTTGTTTTACTTTTAGTAAATTGTTTAAAGATAGTAAATTATACATTAAAGTAAAAGTCCATGTCAATACTGTAAAGTCTAAAGTCCGACTTTTTTTGACACTGCTTTTAAATCCATTTATAATTATACAGAATTATCAATAAAAAAAGGAGGTTATATTATGAATGGAGAGATAATAATTGCAAGGGCATACAGGGATAAACCACTCATTAGACGAATTTGGAGTTCAAACGAGAAAGTTGTATTCATAACCAACAACGAGCAATTTCAACTACTTACAGAAGGGTTGGATGCTATTGAACCTATAGGATTTCCCAAAGAGGATATTTTTCAATATGATGAAAGTATGGCTGATTTAATAAATAAAGGTATGGATAATATTGACTGGAACATCCTTAGAAAATGGAGTAATTAGCGATATTACTTCTTTTCAGACCATCTTATTTTAGCGGCTTTCTGTGCAATCTCTTTGCGCTTCTTAGCAGTTAGGCTCTCTGCCCTTGCCTTACCGCCCTTGAGTCCGCCAAGCCTGCCAAGCGCAACAGCCGCAGGGTTCTTTTCTCTCGTGGGTTCTTCCGTGACTTGTGATACGATGGATTTAGCGAGGATGTTAATATCGGCTGGTTTTCTTTTCTTCTTTTCCATGCTTCTATAATAGCATGAACGGTCAAGCATGACAAGATATTGAGCATTTCAAAATGACCCACTACCGGATTTCAAGGCTGACGTCAACGGCCCTGACGGAATGGGTGAGCGCGCCTATCGATATGAGGTCAACGCCGGTTGCGGCAACTCCTTGCACATTCTTTAAATTGATCCCGCCCGATGCCTCTATCAGGGCTTTAGGATTCTCAGAGCGTATGACAGCGACAGCCTTCCTCATTTCCGCCGGAGTCATGTTATCAAGCATAATGATATCAGCCCCGGCGCTAAGCGCCTCTTTAGTTTCTGAAATATTCGTCGCCTCAACCTCTGTCTTGAAGCGCCTGCCGGAATTCTTTTTCATAAGCTCTACCGCCATCTTCACGCCTCCGGCCGCCTCGATATGATTGTCCTTTATAAGAATGCCGTCAAAGAGGCCGAACCTGTGATTCCTGCCCCCTCCTGCCCTCACGGCGTATTTGTCAAAGAACCTGAGGCCCGGAACGGTCTTTCTCGTATCTGTTATCTCCGCTTTATACCGGCGTACTGCCTTCACGTATTCAGCAGTCATCGTCGCTATGCCGCTCATTCGCTGAAGAAGGTTGAGCGCAACTCTCTCAGCCGCAAGTATGCTCCCCGTCCTACCGCTCACGCGCGCGAATATCGACCCTCTCTTCACTCTTTCACCGTCTCTATGGAGCATACTGAACTTCACGCGCGGATCTACAAGTTCAAATGCCCTTTTAGCAAAAGGAAGCCCGGCAATGACGCAACTCTCTTTAACGATGAAGACGGCCGTTGACCTGCGGCTTTCGGGAATAAGAGAGAGCGTCGTGACATCTCCGGAGCCTATATCCTCATTGAGCGCGTTTTTGATGACAGCGTCAATATAAGCCGAACTGAATTTTATACTCTTTGTAAACATCTCACTCTTTCCAGCTTTTAATCCTGCTGATTTTATCCTTAATCAAATCTATCTTATTCTTTAATTCAGCATAGTTAGCCCTGTTCTCATCAACAACTTCCTGAGGGGCCTTGCTGACAAATCCGGCGTTGGAAAGCTTCTTATCCACAAAATTGAACGCCTCCTCTGTCTTTGCAAGCTCCTTATTCAGCCTGCTTATTTCCGCATCTATATCAAAGAGCCCCTTAAGAGGCACATATATCTCCATTGAAGGCCGTATGGCGGTTGCCGCCCCTTCGGGCGACACGATCTCACTGCCTGCCTCTATCTCTGCCTTCGCAAGTTTTGTGATATACGCAATATTCTCATCAATGACCTCTTTTATCCCTGCACATGCCCTGATCATCGCCTTCAACTCAAGTGAAGGGGAGATGTTAAGCTCTCCGCGTATACTCCTGATGCCTGTAACCGCATCAATCACAACAGCCATCTTATTCAAAGCCGCCTCATCCCTGATGCCGTCTGAATAAAGCGGATATCTCTCAATACAAATGCTCTCACCCTTTCCTCTGACCGGAAGCTGCCGCCATAACTCTTCAGTGATGAAGGGCATAAAAGGATGCAGAAGCCTGAGTGTTGCCTCAAACGCATGGACTAAAACGCTTATCGAGGCGTTCTTTGAATAAATGTCATCTCCATAAAGTTCAGGCTTTATCATCTCGACATACCAGTCGCAGAGCTCATGCCATACAAATTGATAGAGAATGCTTGCGGAATCATTGAACCTGTAATCTTCAAGCGAGGCGTTCACCTCGCCGGATACTTCATTGAGGCGGCTAAGTATCCACCTGTTTCCGAGGCTGAGGTTTTCAATATCTCTGACAGGAGATATCACGGTTTCATCGTTGATGTTCATGGAGATGAACCTTGCGGCATTCCATATCTTGTTTATGAAGTGCCTGTAGCCCTCGACCTTCTTCCTTGAGAATTTTATATCCCTGCCCTGCGCCGCGTAAGCCGCGAGGGTGAAGCGCACCGCGTCTGTGCCGAACTCGCCTGTCAGTTCAAGAGGGTCAACGACATTGCCCTTTGACTTGCTCATCTTCTTGCCCTCTTCGTCTCTGATAAGCGCGTGGATGTATGTGTGCCTGAAAGGCTCCCTGCCCATGAACTTCTGCCCCATCATGATCATGCGCGCAACCCAGAAGAAGAGTATGTCAAAACCTGTTATGAGGACGTCGGTAGGATAAAATGTTTTGAGTTCTTCCGTATCATCAGGCCAGCCTAATGTGGAGAACGGCCAGAGCGCTGATGAGAACCATGTGTCAAGCACATCCTCATCCTGATGCAGGTCTTTAGAACCGCAATAAGGACAACTATCAGGAGTCTCACCTGAGACTATTACACCACTCTTCACTTTACACTCTTCACTCTTAACTTCTTTGCAGTACCAGACAGGAATGCGGTGCCCCCACCATATCTGGCGCGATATGCACCAGTCTTTGATATTCTCCATCCAGTCAAAGTAGCTGTTCTCCCAGCCCGAAGGGATGATCTTCACGCTGCCGCCTTTAACAGCGCTTATCGCTTCTTCCGCAAGAGGCTTTATCTTCACGAACCATTGCTTGGACATATAAGGCTCGACAACCGTCCTGCACCTGTAGCAGTGTCCCACTGCGTGATTATGCTCCTTCACCGTCTCGAGATGGCCTGACTTCTCAATGTCCTTAAGCACATTCTTCCTGCACTCAAACCTGTCCTGCCCCTTGTAAGGCCCTGCCTCTTCGGACATCATCCCGTCGCCTGTCAGAATATTTATGAAGTGAAGGCCGTGCCTCTTTCCCATATCAAAGTCGTTAGGGTCGTGCGCGGGCGTCACCTTTACCGCTCCGGTTCCGAAGGAAGAGTCGACAAACTCATCCGCTATTACAGGTATCTCCCTCCCTATTATCGGAAGCCTCACCTTTTTGCCGATGAGATTCATATACCTCTCGTCATCAGGATTGACCGCGACAGCCGTGTCGCCGAGGAATGTCTCAGGCCTTGTCGTCGCCACAGTAATAAAGCCTTCGCCGCCTACAATGCCATACTTGAGAAACCAGAGCTTGCCCTGTTTCTCCTCATGCTCGACCTCAAGGTCTGAAAGCGCGGTTCTGCACCTCGGGCACCAGTTGATTAGATACTCGCCCCTGTATATCAGCCCTTCTTCGTAAAGCCTGATAAAGACCTCTTTCACCGCACGCGAGAGGCCGTCGTCAAGAGTGAACCTCTCCCTGCTCCAGTCGCATGACGCGCCCATGCTCTTGAGCTGGCTGATTATCCTGTCGCCGTGAAGCTTCTTCCACTCCCATACCTTCTCGATGAACTTCTCGCGCCCGAGCGCGTGCCTGTTAGTGCCGTGCTTCACAAGGTCTTTCTCAACGACATTCTGCGTTGCGATGCCCGCGTGGTCAGTGCCGGGAAGCCAGAGCGTATTGAAGCCTGACATGCGCTTCCACCTTATCATTATGTCCTGAAGCGTTATATCAAGCGCATGCCCCATATGGAGCGAGCCTGTTACATTCGGCGGAGGGATGACTATGCAATAAGAAGGCTTATCGCTTTTTGACTCGGCCTTGAAGTATTCCTTCTCAAGCCAGAATGAGTACCACTTATTCTCAACATCTTCAGGGTTATATCTTTTGTCTATCATGGTTAGTTCTTTTTTATATATAAAATCAAGCACAACGATTAGGCTTTATTATCGGATAATTTTTGCGGATTGTAAGGGCAATAATCGTGGGATGTATTACAAAGACCATTTACCGAAACCATATTGGTATGCTGTGACGCCTCTTGATGACAACATCCATGATCAATTATATCTTTGCCAGTGTCGAAGGTGCCATGGAATTTTCTTTCCCCAATTTCCATAGGGCGATAAAATTCACACTCTCGATTGATAGTCATAATATTCTTCCTTTGTGTTTTTTATTAACAATACTAATTTATATACACACGTAAAAATAAAGTTTCTAATTTAAAATCGACTATGGTAAATCTTTAGAAACATCATTAGCATTTTTCATGTCATTATACTCCCGCGCTTCCTTTATTAAACGCACATGTTCAGCTGACTCGAAAGTCAATTTCATATCATAGTCACCAAAAAAAATTCCCTTAAGTCCTTCTTTGATTTCTTCGATTTTTTCATCAAATGTTTTATGTGAATACCATATACTAATGTTTGTTTTTCTGCCATTCCAACGATATGATTCTATGCCAGTTGTTCCACCTGAAGATTTATATGGTTCTTTTTTCTCATTAGGACTTCCATACTTAAGAAATAAGGCACTTTTAAGCGCATAAAATGTTTGATAGCTAGAGGTGGACCCCATCGTTTGGACAGGTTAGGGGCTGATTTAAGGTGGAATACACCGGCCATCATGCCGCCTCCAAAAGCTGTTCTGATTTCATGCATCCGCCAATAGGCAGATTCCAGTATGCCTCATAAGGGGTCTTGT